>DAOMFS010000005.1:0-92983 GCA_035429925.1 Bacteroidia bacterium
ATCAAATACCTGTCATGCCGGTAGGCATGCACTCTTTCCGACACTCTACCTCTGATATTTTCGGTACCTGCTGGAAAGGTCTTCAGGGTAAGAATAGCCTGTTCAATTTACCTTTCACACACAAACAGGAACTGTTTGAATGGTATAATCAGGGTATACGCACATTGGACGAACTGGACGAAAATATGATCGGCAAAGCTCACACGCGCCGGGTGAGGAATGCCCTCGTCAGAAACGAAGCCTTCACCGACCAGGAATCTGTTTCAGGCTTTATCAAAAAACTAAAAAGCCCTTATGCGGCCATGGACATGGAGGTGTGGAATCCGGCCATTCCTCAGATTCGCCATAGCCGTCCTTTTGAACAGATTCCCTTCCTCGCCGGATTTTATGCGCCGGGTCAGGAAGCGAATGTATTTATGGCATACGGGCAGGATGAGCGCCGGGAATTCGCCATAGCCTTTATAGAGGCATGCAAGCAGTATTCCAGCCTGCTGGTGTATGATAAAACCATGGAAATAGGGATCCTGAAGGCCCTGGGCCTGCGTTTCCCTGAACTTAGTTTTGAGTTGGAAGAGATACAGCACAAAATTCTCGACCTCTTTGATCTCATACTTCATCACCATTATTATCATCCGGGATTCGGCAGCAATCTCTCTCTGAAATCGGTTTCTTCGGTTTTATTGCCGGCGCACGCCTATGGGAGAATACAATCTGGCCTGGAAGCCATGGCAGTATATGAAGATTTCAGAAGGGATGAGAACCCTATACAACAGCAAATAGCCAGAGATGAACTTATTGAGTACTGCATGAACGACTGTAAGGCTGTTTATGAACTGGTGGAATTTTTCAAAAGCCTGTGAAACAAAAAACCCCGGCAAGTGCCAGGGTTCTTAATTTTGATCCGGGTAGAAATTATTTTTTCTTTTTACCCTTTGAAGCGGCTGCAAGAGAGTCAGCTACACGAGCTGAATCAGCTTTGGCTTTGGCGGCAGCTTCTTCAGCAACCTTAGCGGCTTCAGCTTCAGCGGCAGCGATAGAATCTTGTTTAGCTTTTTCTACGGCAGCAATTGAATCCTGTTTAGCTTGTTCGATTTTCTCCATTTCTTCTTTGGATGGACCGCAAGCAACAAAGGAAGCTGATAATGCAGCAACAGCAACGATTGATAATACTTTTTTCATTTGGATTGGTTTAATGTTTTAAAAATTCAGGGCAAAAGTACATTTTTTTGCAATATGTCAAGGGTTTTTTAGGCTGGATCATATATTTTTTTTAACAGAATCCGGATTATAGACCCGAAAATTCGAACTTCGTTCGCTGCCACCTATGATGTACCCTCTCCTTAAACGCCTCCTCTTCCTGTTTCCACCCGAAACAGCCCACCACCTCACGTTTTTTTTCATCCGGATTCCTGGCTTAGCCAGATTGCTGGGCCTCTTTTACAATACCAGTCACCCCAGTCTTCACCGGCAGGTGTTTGGCCTCGATTTTGCCAATCCCATTGGCCTGGCAGCCGGAATGGACAAGAATGCCCTGGCCTTTGATGAACTGGGTAAGCTTGGTTTTGGCTTTGTGGAAATAGGCACCATCACCCCGAAGGCCCAGCCAGGTAATGTCAAACCCCGCTTGTTCAGATTACTTCAAGACCAGGCCATAATCAACCGCATGGGATTCAACAACGATGGTATGCTGGCCGCCCGCAACAGGCTCCTGAAGCGCCGAAACAAAAATCTCATCATTGGGGGTAACATTGGCAAGAACAAAATGACGCCCAATGAAAACGCCACAGACGATTACCTCCAGTGTTTCAACGCCCTCTATGATGTGGTGGATTACTTTGTGGTGAACGTATCCTCACCCAATACCCCCGGACTCAGAGCCCTCCAGGAAAAAGAGCCCCTCAGTCAATTGCTTATGGCCATTCAGGCCCTGAACCGCAGCAAACCAAAGCCCAGGCCAGTATTGCTCAAAATTGCGCCCGACCTCAGTAATGAGCAGCTCAACGACATCATCGAAATTGTAAAGAACACAGGTCTCGCCGGTGTGATCGCCACCAACACCACCATTAGCCGCAGTGGTTTAAAAACGCCACTTCGGGAATTGCAAAGCCTGGGCGAAGGAGGTCTCAGCGGCAAACCCCTGAGGAACAGGAGTACCGAAGTGATTCGCTACCTGAAACAACACTCGGCCAACGCATTTCCTGTTATAGGCGTGGGAGGGATTCACAGTGCCGAAGACGCCCTTGAAAAAATTGAAGCGGGAGCCGATCTGATACAATTGTACACCGGCTTTGTTTACGAAGGGCCCGGATTGATAAGGAATATTAACAGAAAACTCCTGTCTCAGCATGCTTAAAATCACCGAATGTCCGCGCGATGCCATGCAAGGCATAAAAGACATGATTCCCACCGAAAAGAAGCTTGAATACCTGCGGCAATTGCTCAAAGTGGGCCTCCACCGACTTGATTTCGGGAGTTTTGTTTCGCCTAAGGCCATCCCACAGATGCAGGACACGCGACTGGTGCTTGAAAATCTTGATCCGGGAACCACTGGCACTAGCCTATTGGCCATTATCGCCAATCAAAGAGGCGCTGAAGAAGCCTGCACCTATCCTCAAATCCGTTTTCTGGGCTTTCCTTTTTCAATTTCAGAAACCTTTCAGCGCAGGAACACCAATTCTGGTATCACCGAATCACTTGATCGCGTAAAAGCCATCCAGGACCTTTGCGCCAAACACGATAAAAATCTTTTGGTATACATTTCCATGGCTTTCGGCAACCCTTACGGTGATGCCTGGGGACCTGATCTGGTGATGGATTGGTGCCACAGGCTTGCCAATCTGGGCATCAGACACATGGCTTTGGCAGACACCATTGGAAGTTCTGAACCCGCTAACATTAGTTTGTTGTTCTCGCGCCTTCTTCCCGAACTTCCTCAGGTTGAACTGGGTGCCCACCTGCATTCCACCAAAGAAAAAGCCCTGGAAAAAATAAAATCTGCATACGCCAGCGGTTGCAGGAATTTTGACGTGGCCATACACGGTTTCGGTGGTTGTCCCATGGCCAGTGAAGAACTCACAGGTAATATTGCCACAGAACAGCTGCTTGCCTTTGCTGAAGAGGAAAAGCTGAAGCTTGGTTTGAACAGCAGCGAATTGCAAAAGGCTTACAGCCTGAGCTGGAACATTTTTAACACCTACCACTGAGCCCATGCGTCCACTAAGTCTAATACTGGTTTTGCTTTTCGGTCTGCGTTCTTTTGCCCAAAATGAATTTGACCAGTACGGACCCTTTGGAGCTGCAGTCTACACCGACTTGAAGGATGTGGGCGGGCTGGAGAACCAGGTTTACAAACTCGACCTCAATTACAAAGTTCTGGATAACAAAGCCCTTTCCAGAATTCAGAACCTGAATAACCTCCAGGTCCTCAGAATGAGAAACAACGGCATCAACCGTTATCCCGACAACATGGAGAAACTCCAGAATCTCGTGTATTTCGCATCTTACAACAATGCCTTCACGAGCTTCCTGCCAAAACCTGAATCCTACCGAAGCCTGCATTACATAGAGCTTCAGCATTGCAAGATCGACAGCATACCGGCTTCAATTGCCTACCTGAGATTACTTACCACCTTTAAATTCGGCAATACCGATGATAGCCTTAAATTGCCATCCAGTCTGCAATACCTTAAAAAACTTAAATCGCTTAGTTTCGAAAACTGCATTCTCGATTCCATGCCAAAGCAGTTGTTCCGCATACAGGGATTACAGTTTCTTTCGCTTTCCAATACCGGTACAAAATATCTGAGTTCACACTTTGAACGTCTTCCTGAACTGGAAGTTCTGATTGTGGAGAATAACCCCCTGACAAGCCTGCCATTTGATATTTATAAGGCACAAAAGCTTCGCATCATTTCACTGCGATCTGATAAGATCAGCAAAATTCCTGATAGCATTTCACAGCTCGAAAACCTCAGCATACTCGATCTCAGAGGTAACCCAATTGAAGCGGATGAGGTGGAAAAACTAAGAGCTCTTCTGCCAGGTTGCGAGATTAAATTTTGAGCTTACGGCCCGGGCGCAGTATAGTGCCCGGTTTGATGCCGTTTTTCCTGCAGATGGATTTAACTGACGTGCGGTTGCGTTTGGCAATCCGGCTCAGATTATCTCCCTTCCGGACCCGGTACAATTTATAAGATCCATTCTTGTCCTTGAAACTGCCATAGGCCAGCCCAAGGTCATGGCGGTATCGGCTTTGACTTGCACGGAGGTCATACTTGTTTTCAACATCCTGTTTGCGGAGCACAAAAGTGTTGCTAATGAGACTGGCTTTTTCAAAATCTATCACATCCTGGGCATCGATTGCCTGCCCCAGATAGCGGATCTCAAAATGAAGATGACTTCCGGTAGAATGACCTGTATTTCCTCCCAAACCAAGCACAGTACCAGATTCAATTTTTTGTCCCGACTCAACCAGTATTTTGGAGAGGTGTGCGTAAACAGTTTCCAGGCCGTTGTTGTGTCTGATGATCACACAATTGCCATAACCCTTGTAATACCGGGCCACCCTTACCATGCCATCAAAACAGGCCACTACTTCCTGGCCGGTTACAAGATCAATATCCGTTCCATAATGTGGCCGGTATTTTCTCCAGCCGAATAAACTGGTGAGATTCCCCTGAAAAGGCAGGGTAAACCCGCAATCGCCTGGATTAGTCAACTCAATTTCAACGCTGTCGGCTTTAAAAGCCTCAGCAAACTTGTACGGGTGGGCCGTTTCTGTATCCCAGCTGGCATACAAATCGTGGCTTGGGAATGTAATTTCAAGTGTATCAGGAAGTTCGCTCTCATCATCAAGCAAGGAAGTTGAACTTACCAGCACACGGCTGCTGTCTTCCCGTTTGGTTTTATCCTTCTTGCCATCCCCGGCTTTACCGGCCTCATGGGGCACAGTGACTTTAAAACCAGCCGAAAGTGGTCCAAAAATGCAAGTGACTGAAAGTATGATTATTAGCCTTTTCACCTAAATTTCTGCAAAGATTGAACTTTTAGGGATTTGGGCAAGAAATACACCCTGTTTTGTGTCCGTTTTTAGACAAATTTGGATGTTTTGACCCGGCAAGTTTTATAGCCGCTTGATAATCAGTATGGAAGCTAAAACTGAAATTCGATGCTTTTTTCGGGATTATTGACCTTCAGGGACTTGATCTGAGCGCCCATTTCAAAGTTGACGATATTCATTTGTTCTTTCAAAAAGTCATAAAGCAAGCTGTCTTCAATTTTAACCCGACCGGGCTTCTCACAAGTGGTGGATTCCAGATAGATGCGGATGTTTTCTTCTTCGGTTTCAAACCCAAGCACTTCATAATTCAATTTAACGGTATTTACTTCAAGTGTCAATCTGGATTTCAAATATTTTCCGAGTATTTCCCGAATCGCGGATTCGTCTGAAGGGTGCAGAAGATCAATATGTTTCTTTTCCAGTCGCCTGAGCGCATCCTCCAGATCATTACTGAACATTTTTACTGTACCTCTGATGGTTTTGCTTTGGATATTGTAATTCAGATCGGTCACGCTGAGGTAAAAAGGATGTGAAAAGGACAGCAAGATGAGCAGGCCGGAAATCGCCAGAGTTCGATAGATTCGTTTTATTTGCACCATACTTAAAACAGCATAAAGGTATGAGTCCTTTTCAAATGTGGTTTCAGATGGGTCTTGAGCACATCCTGAATGTGAGCGCTTACGACCACATCCTTTACCTGCTTGTGCTATGCCTGGCTTTTCCCATCCGTTATTGGAAGGTCCTGCTCCTGCTGATCACCGCTTTTACCCTTGGTCATTCCCTGTCTCTTGCGGCAACCACTTTGTTGAAGATACGGATTCACAGGGACTTTACGGAATTTCTCATTGCGCTTACGGTCCTGATCGCCGCGATTTATGAGATTCAAACCAGGAAAAAAAAGCCTGAGTCGGTGCGCTTACAGTTTTACGCCATGAACATCCTGTTTGGCCTGATACACGGTATTGGATTTTCATACAGCCTGGGCCAGCTTCTTGGCGCAGAGAAAAGTGTTTTTTTACCGCTCCTGTATTTTAACCTTGGAATTGAAGGCGGGCAGCTTATCATTGTGCTGCTGATCGCGGTAATTTCTCTATTTTTAAGCCGTTTACCCCAAAAGCACAGCTCTACATTCAAACTAATTTGTTTATGCATCATCGCCCTCCTTGCCTTAAAAATAAGTTCAGAGCGCTTTCCGCTTGTGTTCTGATCTGCACCGGCAGTCTGTTCGCCCAGAACATTCAGAATAATCCACAATCCAATCACGGCAATAAATTTGAACAATTGGGTGGAATTTTACCTACCCCAAATGAATACCGCAGCGCCTCAGGAGCTCCGGGTCCACGTTACTGGCAGCAAAGGGCCGATTACGACATTGAGGTGAGTCTCGATGAAAAGAACCTCTCTGCCAGGGGCAGCGAAACGGTAACGTATCACAACGCTTCTCCCGATGCATTGAATTACCTTTGGCTTCAGCTCGATGAAAATCAGCACGATCCGGATAATGAAGTAAATTACTTTGATGAGAATAAAGTTCAGGAACCACTCACCCGGCAAGGATTAAAGTCATTGGAAACACGCAAGAACCTGGCGGGCCTTGGCACCAGAATAGATGAGGTGAAATTTGAAAATGGCCAGAAGCTGCACTATGTGATCAATGGCAGCATGATGCGGATCGATCTGCCCGAGCCGCTTAAAAACAAATCCTGGCTGCGATTTATTGTAAAATGGCACTATAACCTCATCAACCGCATTGAATATGGCGGCCGCGGCGGTTACGAGTACTTTCCGGAGGACGGAAATCACATCTTTACCATGAGCCAGTGGTATCCACGCTTATGCGTTTACAGCGATTTCCACGGCTGGCAAAACAAACAATTTACCGGCCGTGGCGAATTTGCCCTGGTGTTCGGTAACTATCGTGTGAAGATGACTGTGCCATCCGATCACCTGGTATGTGCCACCGGACAGTGCTACAATTATAAAGAGGTGTTGAATGCGGCCCAATACTACCGCTGGCAAAAAGCTCAAACCGCAAATGAACCACTGGAAATTGCCCTGCTGCAAGATGCTGTGGAAGCAGAGAAAAAAAGAACACCAGGCACAAAGACCTGGATATTCACTGCCGACAGTGTGCGCGATTTTGCCTGGGGAAGCTCGCGCAAATTCATCTGGGACGCCATGCCTGTGAACTGTGAAGGCAAAAAAGTGATGTGCATGAGTTTTTACGGCAAGGAAGCCTATGGATTGTACCGCAAATATTCAACCAAAGTGGTGGCCCACACCATCAAAACTTATTCCAAATACAGCATACCCTACGCCTACCCGGTTGCACAAAGCGTGGAAGCCGCCAGCGGCATGGAGTACCCCATGATTTGTTTTAATTTCGGACGCACTGAAAAAGATGGTACATATACCGAAGGCACAAAAAACGGTATGATCATGGTGATCATCCACGAGGTGGGACACAATTTCTTTCCCATGATGATCAACAGCGACGAAAGGCAATGGAGCTGGATGGACGAGGGTCTGAACACCTTTGTCCAGTATCTCACCGAGCGTGAATTCGATAACCGTTATCCTTCCCAGCGCGGTCCTGCTTATAAAATTACCGATTACATGCGACTGCCGAAAAACCAGCTCGAACCCATCATGACCAACAGCGAGGACATCATTGGTTTTGGCCCCAACGCTTACGCCAAACCGGCTACCGCCCTCAACATCCTGCGCGAAACCATCATGGGAAGGGAACTTTTCGACTTCGCCTTTAAACAGTATTGCAAACGCTGGGCCTTCAAACATCCAGAACCTGCCGATTTTTTCAGGACCATGGAAGACGCTTCTGCCGTTGACCTCGACTGGTTCTGGAGGGGTTGGTTCTTTGATATTGAACCTGTGGACCTCGCAATCGATACCGTTAAAGCATGGAAAATTCAAAAGGGACAAAACCTTCCGGTGAAAATCGACACTGTGGTCTCCAACCCGCGCGTGAAGGAAAACGAATACATCACCGATCTGCGTAACCGCCAGTCAGGCCTCGTACCACTCGTGGAACGCGACTCAAGCCTGCGGGATTTCTATTATTATTACAAGGGACCTGAAACCGTGATCAAGGAAAGCAAAAACCGCTATGAAAATCTTGAGCTCATGCCCGATTCAAGTTTCAGAGCATATGAGGGAAAATACATATACGAGATCAAATTTAGCAACAGAGGGGGGCTGGTGATGCCACTCATCATCCGGTTTATGTACGAAGACGGCAGCGAAGACATTGAACGTGTGGGCGCTTACATCTGGAGAAAAAACGAAAAGGAAGTTGTGAAAACCTATCTGAAAGACAAAAAAGTCATTGCCCTGCAACTGGATCCCTACCGTGAAACGGCGGACATCAACGAAAAAAACAACACCTGGAATATGTCCGCGGAACCCGGTAAATTTGAATTGTTCAAAGCCAGACAAGCGGCCGGAAGAGGTCAAAGCCAGGGCCAGAACCCCATGCAAAAAAGCCGGAAACAATGAGCAACGCTCAGCGGCTCAGATAAACTGAACCACTCTTCTCATAGCGTTTACCATTGAGACCTTTGTAAGCGACGCGGTAGGTATAAATCGCGCTTTCCGCCAAATCGCCTTTGAAGTGACCGTCCCAGCCCCTGGCTTGCTCGGTACTTCGAAACACCATTTGCCCCCAGCGGTTAAAAATCTCCATGCTGAAATCACTGATGCCACTGCCCACAACATAAAACACGTCGTTTAAACCGTCGTTGTTGGGAGTAAAGGTATTCGGGATGTACACATAAAATTCATTTGTGATTTCAATGCAAACCATATCCTGGGCTGCACAGCCATATTCATTCAAGGTTTGCGCCACATAACATTCGTTTCCTCCCGGATACACCCTGCTCACCCAGCAGGAAGGGCACTCAACATTCTCCCCGGAGATCCAGCTTATTGTGCCAGTACCGCTGGCGCTGAGCATCACGGGTTCATCCAGGTTGTATACTGTATCGCGTCCCGCAAACACCTTGGGCCTTGGGTTCACAACAACCATCAGGGTAGCCGAATTGCCGCAGAAGGTGTTGTTAGAGACTTGCACCGTGTAGACCGTGCTTACACTCGGGCTGGCCACAACGGCGGGAAGATTCACAGCGCTCAGGCCTTCCGGTGGCGCCCACAGGTATGTGTTGCCTCCGCTGGCTGAAATCGTGGTTTTTTCGCCCAGGCACAACACCGCTTCCCCTGAAGTTTGTGCCACCACATTGGGTGTTACCATCACAGAGTAGGCCATCACTTGTGTACAAAGCAATGTGCCACTGGCATTGATGCCCATGATGGTGTAATTGGTATTCACCTGTGGTGAGGCGTGAACCAAAGAACCTGTTGCGGAAGACAGTCCCGCGATAGGGCTCCAGTTATAGTATTGAGCCCCTGAAACACTGATGGGTAGCGAATACCCGATGCAAACCTGGTTGTAAGGTGCTGTTATAGTCATGTTGGGCCGGGGAATGGTGTGGATCTGCACAGTGCTCACCCCGGTGCACTGCCCGTTGAACCCATTCACTGTATAGATGGTGTTCACCAGTGGCGACACAGATACACTGGCCCCAACCGGAGGCGTAACAGCCGCCACAGGCAACCAGTTGTAGGAAATGGCTCCGCTGGCATTCAATTCCGTTGGAGCTCCCGCGCAAATGGTGTACTCGCTGGCACTGGCGCTAACTATGGGCACCGCAATGGCTGACACCGTGGCCACTGCCGTATTGGTGCATGAATTCAGTGACCCTGTGATCGTATAAGAGGTGAGTGTGGTTGGACTGGAACTCACCACACTGCCTGTGGTGGAAGACAATCCGGTACCGGGTGACCAGAAATACAACTGGGCGTTGCCGTTGGCCGTGAGTGTAACTGAGTTTCCGATACACACTGTGCTGCTAACCGGATTCACATTCACAATGGGAATCGGCAAAATGTTGACCATGGCGTTTTTCGGATTACTCAAACATGACATGCTACTTCCGATCACCGAATACAGGCTGGTGACACTCGGCGTAACGGAAATCACAACGTTGCCCGTATAGGTATTCAGGTTGCTGAGCGGACCCCAGGTATAGGTGTCCGCTCCCTGAGCTGTGATGATCTGGCTCTTGCCCGGGCAAATATTGGTATTGCTTGGCACTACGGTCACGGTGGGATTCGGCACAACCAGCAGGGTGTGTGTGCTGCTCATCTGGCAAACGCCGCTGCTGCCCGTAAGGCTTAGCGTGATCACCGTTGGAACAAGTGGAGAAGGACCTGCAGTCGTGATCACCATCGCAGGTCCGTTCGGCGTATTCACGGCGTAATTGTTGCCGCTTAGCAAGGTGTATGTGATCGCTCCTGCAGGCACAGCCAGCACAGTATTGGTTGATCCGCTGAAATTACTGGCGCAAATACTGTTTTGGCCCAGGCTGAGAGACATGGTGGGGGGCGTCATCACAAATAAGGTGGCGCTTGATGTGCTGGTGCAGGTGTTGAGTGTGCCAACAACCTGATAAACCATATTGGAAGCCGGTGAGGCGATCACAGTGTTGGAGGTGGTGGACGACAATCCATTGGATGGTGACCAGGAATAGGACTGAGCATTGCCAACTGTACTGAAGCTGGCCTGTCCGCCCAGACAAATTAAACTGTTACTTGGACTTACGGAAAACACCGGCAGCGCCTGAACATTTACCGGAATGCTCACGGGATTCGCGAAACAATTACCATTGTTCCCAACCACAGTATATGTGCTGCTGTTCGCCGGTGAAGCCATCACCAGAGACGAGGTGTAAGAATTCAGTCCGGGTACCGGCATCCAGGAATATTGCCAGGCCCCGCTCACCATCAGGGCCACACTTCCCCCTGCACAGATCGAAGGGTTCTGTGGCGAGATGAGAACAGTGGGATTCGGCATGATCAGGAAGCTAAGCGATGTGGAATCGTGACAAATGCTGTTCGCACCGGCAAGTGTTGCCGACGCGATCACGGTTCCCGAGGAAAAAGGCGGTACCGGGGCCGCCGGCATAAGTGTGCCGTTTGGCGAGGAGGTTGTGAATTGCGGAGAGGTAATAAGCGTATAGGAATTGGCGCCAGAAGGCGTTAAGGTGAGTGTGGCTGGTGAACCCAATATAGATTGTGCACAAATGCTGTTACTGCTGATGGCCAGATTTACCGTCGGATTGGTAATGATGTTCACGGACGCAGCGCCCGCACAGCCGGTGAACATATCCGTTACTGTAACTGAATACACGCCTTGCATACTCGCCATAACAGATGGACCCGGGACTGGGCCGGGAAGTCCGGAGCCACCCCAGACTGTGGTACTGTTATTCGCGCTGGAACTCACAATCAGGGGCAACTGTGTTCCTGAATTCAGACAAATGTTTCCGGAAGGCGTAATGGCGGCGAAAACCGGAATTACACTGCTGATGATGGTGGTGGTGAGGGTCAGTTGACTGGCCGGACAACCGTTGGCCGAAATTACGCAGGTGTATATGCCCGTTGAGTTCACCACAATGGCCGAATTGGTATTGGGTCCAACTATGCCCGGACCGCTCCAAACATAATTAACCGGTGTTGCCGTGGTGTTGGCAATCACGTTGATAGTGGGAACCAGGCATCCCAAGGCGCCGCCTGAAAGGTACGCGTTGTTTAAGGTGGCGGAAGGAATGCAAACCGGGCAGGAAGCGAAATCGCCGGGATTCAGGCTAAACCCGATCAGATTGGTGAAGGTTATGCTTGAACCGGAAATGGTTCCCACAAAAAAACCATTCGTGAGATTGTTCTTCAGGAATATCTGGTTGTTGATGATGGCAAATCCCCCACCCGCCGTAGCGCTGGGTAAGTTGTTGAGAGAATACGTGCAAAGCGCTACACCGGCTGGACTGTAAAGCGTGAGATTTTGATTGGGCGTGGTGGTTTTGAGGACATAAAAATTACAAAAACAATCTGTCACCAGATCATAGGGTCCTCCACCGCTAAATCCGCTGATAGTGGTGAGGAGTGAGCCGGTACCGGTCCCGTTGTATACATACACCTGGCCTGAGGCCCCGACAAGATTGTAGATGGCACTGTTGCAACCCCCAAGATTTACGGCAGCGCCATTGCCTGTACTATGACCTGTGTTTTGCCAGGAGGTGCCGTTCCAGAAGGCGTAATTTCCGCCGATCACGGAATAAAAGGTTGGGCTCAGGGTTCCGCCATTGATATTGGGCATCAGCGTTAATCCGCCGCCGCCGTTCGGTATCCCTATAGAAAACGGATTGCTGGCAGAGAGGGCTTGTGTGGGATCATAGGCGTAAATACCGCCTGGTCCATCCATATAAACATAAGGGCTCGGGCAAACCGGCATTTGCGCCTGTATGAAACCCGAAATGGTTGTTAAACACAATACTATTACAAACAGCTTGACCCTCACGGGGAAATTATTTCTTAAATTTAAGATCTGGCTCCGTATGGATGAAGGTAATCAATTAAAACCTCTGAAATACTTCGTAAAGCGAGGTTTTTACTGAGTAAAGCAATTGTTAAAATCTTCTCACAATCGTGGCCCCAACCCGAACAAATTTGTTCTGACTTTTAAAGCATGAATCACTTTCTGGATGAACTCAATCCCGTTCAGCGGGCCGCCGCCAGCACATTGCAGGGTCCTGTAATGATCATCGCCGGCGCTGGATCAGGCAAAACAAGAGTACTCACTTACCGCATCGCCTGCCTCATCGAAAATGGCACCGACGCCTTCAACATTCTCGCCCTCACCTTCACCAACAAGGCAGCCCGCGAAATGAAAGAAAGGATCGCCAGAATAGTGGGAGAGAAAACTGCGCGCAATCTTTGGATGGGCACATTTCACAGCGTGTTCGCCAAATTACTCCGCATTGAAGCAGATAAGCTGGGTTACCCCCACAATTTTACCATCTACGATACCGACGACAGTAAAAGTGTACTCAGGGAAATCATTCGTCAGATGAATCTCGACGAAAAAATTTACAAACCCTCTCTGGTGCTCAACAGGATTAGCGACGCCAAAAATAAACTCATCTCAGCCCAGCAGTATTTGAAGAATCCGCTCACACAACAGGAAGATCAGAGCAGCCGTAAACCCATGCTGGGCCAGATTTACGCCGCATACCAGAAAGCCAATTTCAGGGCCGGAGCAATGGATTTTGATGATCTGCTTTTTCAAACCAATGTCCTTCTGCGCGATTTTCCGGATGTGCTTCTGCGTTATCAGGATAAATTCCGTTACATCCTGGTGGACGAGTATCAGGATACAAACTTCTCTCAATATGTGATCATCCGGCAAATGGCCGCACGCTTCCAGAACATTTGTGTGGTAGGTGACGACGCCCAAAGCATATACGCCTTTCGGGGAGCGAACATCCAGAACATCCTCAATTTCGAAAAAGATTATCCAGACCTCAAAAAATTTAAGCTCGAAGAGAATTACCGCAGCACCAAAATCATTGTGAATGCGGCAAACCAGGTGATCGCCAACAATCAGAACCAGCTTCACAAGAGTGTCTTCACCAACAACGAAGAAGGCCATCGCATAGAAGTGATTCGCGCGGGTTCAGACAACGAAGAAGGCCAGAAGATCGCTGCCCATATTTTTGAAACGCGCATGCAGGAGCAGGCCCCTTTCAGACAATTCGCCATTCTGTACAGAACCAATGCCCAGTCACGCTCATTCGAAGAAGCCCTTCGCAAACTCAATGTGCCTTACAGAATTTACGGTGGCATAAGCTTTTACCAGCGAAAAGAGATCAAAGATCTCCTGTCCTATTTCCGTTTAGCCATTAACAACCACGATAACGAAAGCCTGAAGCGTATTATCAATTATCCGGCAAGGGGCATTGGACAAAGCACCATGGATAAAATTACGGTTGCCGCCGCTGAACACGATACCAGTTTATGGACCGTATTAAGCAATCTGCGCGATTTCGGCCTGGGTATCAATTCAGGCATCAGCACCAAAATAATGGAATTTGTAACCCAAATCCGCTCATACACCCTGCTTCTGCACAGCCAGGATGCCTTCGAACTGGCCAATCACATCGCGGTGAACAGCGGTTTGGTGAAAGAACTCTACAACGACAAAAGTCCTGAAGGTGTGAGCCGTTATGAAAACGTACAGGAACTGCTGAACGGAATCAAGGACTTCACAGAGCAACCCCGCAACCCCCAGGAAGACGAACTGATGAACCTGATCCGTGATGCCAGCATCAGTAGCGCTGAAGAACAAAGTACCGTGCAGGAAAACCCCTTAAAAACCCTGGATGAATTCATGCAGGATATCAGTCTGCTCACCAATGTGGATATTGAAGATGAGAAAGAAGAAGACCGTGAAAAAGTGAGCCTGATGACCGTGCATTCCGCCAAGGGACTGGAGTTTCCCTACGTATATATTGTGGGTCTTGAAGAGAATTTATTCCCTTCTCAAATGTCAGTCAACGATCGCCAGGACCTGGAAGAGGAACGCAGGCTGTTTTATGTGGCCATCACCAGGGCTGAGAAAAAAGCCACCCTCAGTTTTGCCACCATGCGATACCGCTTCGGAAATGTTACTTATTGCGAACCCAGCCGATTCATATCAGAGATCAAAACCGATTGTCTTGATTTCAATTATGATTTAAACACAAAACCGGGCGGCGAAGGCTTTTTCGAAAGTTTCAGGAAGAGTTACGGGGTACAGGGCCGGTTCAACCAGGCTCCGTCAGAAAAGGAACCCGGCAACAGGCACATCGCTTTCAAACCCGCGGCCAAAAAGCTAGTCCGGCTGCAGAATACAAGCACTGGAGGCGCACAGGTGAATGCTGACATTGAGTTGAATCGTAGTTTACAAGACAACGACATGGTACTGCACGAAAAATTCGGTAAGGGTAGGATTATTATGCTGGAAGGAAAGTGGCCCGATACCAAGGCCCTTATTCAGTTTGAAAGCGCGGGAAACAAAAGCCTGCTTTTGAAATTTGCCCGTTTAAGGAAAGTCTGAACCCCTTTTGGGTTCGTAAAACACAAGCTTGCCTGAGCAAAGCTTGTATGGATATGAAGAATTTGTCATACATTTAGTTCATTAATTTCTCTTTATGATGATCAGAAATCTACACCTCCTGGCGCTTACCCTCTTGAGTGCCTTTGTCCTGAACGGTCAAAACCAAAGCAATACTTCCTCGGGCTGCGGCAGCGGGGCGCCGCCTGCAGCATGGGACCAGTGGTTCAACGCAGCAGTTGAAAAATATGTTGAGAATCTTCAGAGTGGAAAAACGCAGCTGGTTACCCACGAAATACCGGTCATCTTTCACATTGTACATTTTGGCGAGGCAGTAGGTACATTTCCCAACATCGACTCCAATCAGGTGAAATCTCAGATTGCCGTATTAAACAATGATTTTGCCGGCACAGGCCTGAATGTGGGCAATCTGCCCCTTACCTTTTCCGGACTTGTGGCCAATACGGGTATACGCTTCTGTCTGGCCACCAAGAATCCTCAGGGTGGCGCACTCAACGAAAAAGGTATTCAGCGAATTGACGCTTCTGGACAACCCTGGGGGAACCCCAACACCCCTACCGTGAGCATCAAAGCTTATATTGAAGGTTATATTAAACCTTCTTCCATGTGGGATCCTATTCGTTACCTGAATGTATGGCTGAGCGATAAATCGCCCAATGAACCACTTCGGGGTTACGCCACCTATCCGAGCGGTACAACGCTTGGCGGAGTTCCGGCGGCTGAAATCGGCACCGTAAACAACGACGGCATCTGGATCTGGACAAAGGCTTTTGGTACACTTGGCGGTTCATTGCAACCACCCTGGGATAAAGGACGAACACTCACGCACGAAGTAGGACACTGGCTGGGATTACGCCACACATGGGGCGATGGTAATTGTTATTCAGATTACGTAAATGACACCCCCTGGGCTAAAATGGAAAACACGGGCTGCCCTGCCTCCCCCGCCTATATAGACCGTTGTGGTGTGGGACAGAGCCCCTATGGAGAAATGACCATGAATTTTATGGACGGGACCAACGATGCCTGCAAGTATATGTTTACGCCAGGACAAAACATCCGCATGCAAACCGCGCTAAGCCAATGCAATTACAGAAATGCGCTGGGAACACACAATTTGTGTCCGGCTTCCACCTCAGCCGCTGTTGCTGCCACTGCCGGGTTCAGTCTCAATTCCACACCATGTATTGGTACACCGTTTACACCCTTCAACACGTCTAACGGCAACCCGCCTCCCACCTACATCTGGAGCTCAACCCCACCCATGGTATTCAATCCGGCACCCTCTGTGGCCAATCCCGCTATTTCTATCACAACACCTGGTTCGTATACCCTGTCACTGATCGCCACCAACTCCTTGTCCTCATCCACCTTTACCATGGTGATCAATTCTGTAACCACATGTCCCTTCTCCTCTGCCTGCATCGATACGCTTCGTCCCATCAAAACAACCGATACCCTGAAAACATATTCTGCACCAAACAATAGTCTGGTGATAGGCTGTCAGACCGGATTTGCAGGCTTTCTGACCGGAACAAACTGTTATAAGGACAAGGAATTCGCACAGTTCTTTGCGCCCGGTTCCTACACATCAACCCCAGCACCACAAATAAATGCCGTGATCGTTCTGTTCGACAGCGTGGGTACTAAAAATGGCAGCGGAAACCAGGCCATACCAATAACCTGCAAGATATACGGCGGTAACATCACAGCCGGACCAGGCGCCCAGATTGGCGCGAAAAGCGACAGCCTCTACAAGATCATCAACAAACCGAAAACCTACACGGTCTCATATGCAGGAGTACCCGGCTACGTGACACCGACCAAAATGATTCCCTTCCGGTTCGACTTCGCGAGCCCGGTTATTGTGAACAACAACACCGGATTCTTCGCGGCTGTTGATGCACCTTACTTTTCGCCTCAGGATTCTATCAAAATATACAGCAGCCAGAAAGCACAAACCAGTCTCGACTCCAACGCCTGGTTCTTGCAATTCAGCAACAACTGGAAAACCTTCCGGTATTTCAGAAATTCGAAAATTCAGTTGGGCATTATCCCCATCATCACCTGCAGTCCCATTTCCGGCTTGTCGGAATTAAACAATTCACTGGAGAACTACGTACAGTTTATGCCCAATCCAAGCAACGGGCAGTTTAACCTGGTGCTTACCCTTCCACAGGCCGGGGATCTGGATCTCAGGATATACAACACCCTTGGGCGCGAGATCACAAGAACGCGCCTGCTCAATGTAAACAACAATGTATTTAATATTGACCTAAGCACAGAATGCGATGGCATTTATTTCGCCGAGATCAGCAATGGTCAGCACAGACTGGTACGAAAACTGGTGCTCAGCCATTGAGATAAAATAAATTAAAACCCGCTCCGGCGGGTTTTTTTCTGCAATTCATTTATCTTAGGCACATAAACGCGATATGAAAGTCTACGCTGTAAATGCAGGTCATTTTAAACTTGACGGGGGTGCCATGTTTGGTGTGGTGCCCAAAAGCATATGGAACAAACTCAATCCGGCCGATGCAAACAACATGTGCAGCTGGGCCATGCGCTGCCTGCTGATCGAGGATGGCAAACGCCTGATCCTGGTGGATAATGGCGTGGGTAACAAACAGGATGACAAGTTCTTTTCATACTATTACCTGCACGGCGAAGACACACTCGAAAAATCATTGCGGCGTTACGGCTTTACAGCAAACGACATCACCGACGTGATACTCACCCACCTGCATTTCGACCATTGCGGGGGCAGCATTGAATACAACAGTGACAAGAGTAAATTACAACCTGCTTTTAAGAACGCCATCTTTTACAGCAACGAGAAACACTGGAACTGGGCCGTACAACCCAATGCACGCGAGAAAGCCAGTTTTCTGAAAGAGAACATCCTTCCCATTCAGGAGAGCGGACAACTGAAATTCCTTGATCCTTCAAAGGAATTCGCCCCTGGCATTTCTTTTCTGGAAGTAAACGGACACACCGAATCCATGATGCTGCCACTTGTGAAACAGGGCCAAAACACACTGGCGTACATGGCTGACCTCATTCCGAGTTCACACCACCTGCCCTTACCCTATGTGATGGCATACGACACACGCCCCCTGGAAACCCTGAAAGAAAAACAGCTTATTCTGAACAGGGCCCTTGAAGAAAACTGGACCCTTATGTTTGAACACGACCCCGCTGTGGAATGTGTTCAACTGGAAAGGACAGAAAGAGGCATTCGTGCTAAAATGACCTTGAGAACAGATGAGTTGAATCAGCATCACTAATTTCTTTGCGCCAAACCAGGAAATTCCTAATGTCACAAACCTGCAAATTATCAGTATGAGAAATTTTACAGCTTTTGGAGTTTTGTTAATCTCCTTATCGGGTCTTGGATTGTATTTTTTTCTAAGAACAAAAGATAATCTCCCCGCACCTGAAATTTGCTTCGTCAGTGTGGATGCTGAAAGCCGATTTAATACAATTCATTGGAAGAAGCGTGATTACATAGATGCGGAACAGTTTATTGTGTACAGGAGAACTGGTTTTTTTTCTGGATATGATGAAGTTGCCAGACTTGATGCTTCAATAGATGACTTCACCGACGATTACAATAAAACACCGGGCTTAAAAAAAGGAGACCCGAACCAGGAGAGCAACTCTTACAAGATCGCGTATCTGAACAGAAACGGCGAGATGAGCGAACTGAGTCCTTACCACAGCAGTATTTTCTTGCAACACATCGGAAACGGAAATTTTGAATGGAATTATTATAAGACCGGCGATAAGGGTGAGTTGAGAATTGATTACAATCTGGTAAAAGTGAATCCGGATACTCAGGATACAATACCGGTATGTACTGTTCAAACGGATCATGCTTCTGATCCGGATTACAACAATACCGATGCGATCAACTACATCTACTTTGTATTGGTCAATTCAAATTGTGCAGACAATTTGGGTGTTTTGGGCAGCCGTAACCGAACCAAGAGTAATAACACCAACGAATAGATGAATGTGAACATAAAGCAGAGGCCCATTGCTCATCTAAAAAATGCTAAAATCAGATCAACAGGTAATTTGCTTGATGAACGGTAAAACAAAGGATTGATGTATCCCTTACTTTCGTACAAAACGCCAGCCATGAAAAAAAGTCTGACCCTCCTGAGTTTGATCGCCCTCGTATCGCTTGCATCAGCTCAAAATCCAAAATTTTATTTCGAAGCTAAAAAACAAAAGACCATACAGCATGAGGAGCTGGACAAGGCCAGGAACCTGAGTGACCTGATGCCCGACTTCCCGGTCTTGTGGATCACAGAAATACAGCAGACAGAACTGGAAAGCGCGTATGAGGGCAAAAGCATATTGGCCACCGGTACAGGATCACTTTTAAGCGCTGAACAGAAAAAGCTGCTGCAGGCCACAGCCCTTAACAGCGAATTAAAACTCAAAGTAAAATACACTTATAAAAACCCGGTCAACGGAAACCCCGAAGCCCAAACCATGAAATATAACACCGAAGTGGTGCCTTTTAAACCGGCTGAGTTTACCGGCGGGTATGAAAAGCTGAATGAAGTGATGAGCAAGGCCATGAACGGGGCCCTTTCCGATCCATACAGCCACGAAAAGTTCAAACAGGTTAAAGCCTCATTGTACATCAACGAAAAAGGCGAGGTTGAAGATTGCAGTATCATCAAATCTTCGGGTAGCGCTAAGATCGATCAGCTGTTTTTGGACACCATCAAAGCCATGCCCACCTGGAAAGCCGCCGAGGACGCCAAAGGCAACAAGGTGAAAGAACGTTTTGAATTCAGCTTCAATGCCATGGCGGCAGGGGGTTGTTGATTGCAGGTATGCACTAAAGTGTATTTCACTGAAAAACTTCAGTAATTTTGGTAAATACACCATGAGATCATACCTAAGCCTGTTATTTATTAATCTACTGATTTGTTCTGAAGCTCAGATCCCCAATTTCAGTTTTGAGAACTGGACCTCCATGGGAACATATGAGAATCCCGATGCCTGGGCTACCCTGAACAACAGCACAGCTCAGAGCGGAACATTTACAGCCACAAAAGGCAGCCCCGGAAACCCGGGTAATTATTACCTCAAACTCACCTCAAGAACAACAGGCACCACCGTGGTTGGGGCCATTGCAATAAGCGGACAACTCGACAGCATCAACCACCAACCCAAATGCGGATTTCCTTTTAACCAGGTGCCTTTGGCTTTCACCGGCCGCTGGCAACACATGATCTATGGTAGCACCCAGGGTTCGGTAAGGGTACTTTTGACAAAATACGACCAGAACCTGAGCCAAAGAAAAGTTATTGCCACCGCCAGTGTTAACCTGGTGGGCATGGCCATGAGCTGGGCTAATTTTTCCATCAACTTCAACTATACCGATTCTGTATTGCCTGACAGTTGCATGATCATTCTCAGGGCCAGCGGCGCTGTTCCAGCCAACAACGATTACCTCTGGGTGGATAACCTGGGATTTAGCGGAACACTCACACTTCCAGACCCCGCCGCTCTGGAAGAAAACGGCATGTCTTCCCCGGCTCTTTCCATTTATCCCCAACCAGTGTGTGATTTCCTCAATATTGTTTTTCCGGACGAATTTGGTAATAAGGCAGAGATCAGGCTTTACGAACTCTCTGGTTCCTGTGTTCTGCATTCAAGCGCTGTTGCAGAATTCAGGTCATCTCCAGTGCGTTTGGATCTCTCCGGGATTAAACCCGGGCTTTACCAACTTGTACTCGAGGGGGAAGCTTTGCACCAGGCTATCCGAGTGCTTAAAGAATAGGATTCCGCTCTGTCATTCAGAAAATTATCCTGATCAGGGTTTTGAAAATTATCCTGAGGTCAGTAAAAAACCCAGCCTCCATGATGTATTTCCTGTTCAGTTCGAGTTTGGCTGGCATCACTTCATTGATATAGGTTTGCTCAGGATCAGCAGAACCCGCCAGCAATTCGTTTTCATGCATGTATTCCAGCGAGGCGTAATCTGTAATGCCGGGCTTCACATTCAAAACGCGTTTTTGATCATCGGAATACATTTCCACATATTTACGGACTTCCGGTCTCGGACCCACCAGGCTCATGCTCCCGTTGAGCACATTCAGGAGCTGGGGCAATTCATCCAGTTTAAATTTTCTGAGATAATAGCCAATGCGGGTCACACGCGGATCACGACCGCCAACAGTCAATAACCCCATTTGATCCGAAAGGGGTTTCATGGTTCTGAATTTGTAGAGGTAAAAATCTTTGTTCTGGCGTCCAACTCTCAATTGCCTGTAAAGAACTCCTCCACGGGAATCCAGCACGATCAAAAGAGAAATGATGAGAAAAAGCGGGAAAAGCACAAGGAGTCCGGCCAATGAAAACACTATGTCCAGAACCCTTTTCAGCATACCTGATTCACCGCATGCAATAAAGCCTTCACCACGAGTTGAATGTTTTCATCGCTCAGGTCATAATACAGGGGCAGTGTAATCTCCCGTTCATATGAATTCTGTGTCACTGGGTAGTTCTTCATGTTGTATCCCAAACCCTTATAAAAACTCATGCCGGGTACAGGCTGAAAATGCACATTCACACTCACACTTTGGTCAAAAATGAATTGCATGATCTTATCGCGCTGTTCTTCGGTGATGCCTTTAATCCTTAAGGGATAAAGGTGATAAGAACTCTCCCGGTTTTCATCTTTGAACACAGGCAATTGAAAACGCTCGTCTTTTGCCAGCAAGGCATTGTACCGTTCAGCGATTTCCCTGCGCCGTGGCAATGTATCCCTGTCATAACGTTCCAGTTCAACAAGTCCTATGGCTGCTGCGATGTCCGTCATGTTGCATTTGTATCCGGCTTCAACTATATCGTATTTCCAGTTACCAACCTGTGTTTTTGCCAGGGCATCCTTGTTTTGACCATGCAGCGTTTTAATGCAAAGCAGTTTGTAAATTGCTTCGTTGTCAAATGGTTCAGGCAGATTCAGCGCAACCGCACCGCCTTCAGCCGTGGTAAGGTTCTTCACCGCATGAAATGAGAACACGCTCACATCCGTGAGCACGCCTGCCTTTTTTCCATGAAAGGACGCACCGAAAGAATGGGCTGAATCACTGAGGACCAAAATACGGCCGAGTTGTTCCTGTTCCTTGCCTTGCGCTTTAAAAAGGTGAGCCTTTTCTTTGGCGAGTTTGTTGATCGCCGTATAATCGCAGGGCAATCCTGCAAAGTCAACCGGCATAATCACTTTGGTTGACGCGTTGATCGCTTTTTCTATGGCCCTCACACTGATGTTGAAATCATCAGGATTCACATCCACAAAAACAGGTTTTGCACCACAATGCACAATCACATTTGCCGTGGCCGAATAGGTATAAGCCGGTAAGATCACTTCGTCACCTTCCTTCACCCCAAACCAGCGCAGCATGATCTCTAATCCTGCTGTGGCCGAATTCAGCGCCAGGGTGTTTTGATTCCCGCAATACGCGCTCAGGTTTTTTTCAAACTGTTTGGTTCTGGGTCCGGTGGTGATCCAGCCGCTCTTCAGGGCCTTTACAACTTCTTCGCAGATCTTGTCATCAATTCGGGGTGGTGAAAACGGTAACATATGTTTTACTTATAAAATATTGACCTGGGTCGCGCCAAAGCCATAGGTTTTGTAGGAGGCGTCGTGAAAGCTTATGCCGGGTGTATGTCTGAGTATTGATAAAATCTCCTGTTTAAGTCTCCCGTTTCCCACGCCATGAATGAACACGATTTTTTTCAGGTGTTTTGCAATAGCCTGGTCCAGTTCCTTGTGAAAGCGGTCCATTTGTATTTTCAGCATCTCGTGTTTGCCCAATCCGTTAAGCGAGTCAACCAGTTCTTCAATGTGCAGATCAACTTCTTTTTCCAGGTTTTTCAGGTGCGCTTTGTTTGATTTCGAAACAGGTGCGTTCCACCCGCGCTCCTTCAACCTGTTCAAGCGCTCCACATCCTCAGGCTTAAGTTCCCGTTCAATGGTCTGAACCGTTGAAAAATCATCTTTCAATAAAAAGGCGTAAACAGGCTTTTCAAACTCAGGATGCTGAATGGCCTGATTTTGATGAAGCACCTGCTCGTTGATCAGCACTGTTTCCGAGACCGGCAACTGTGACTTGAAATGGCTGTTCTTGTAAAACACAATATCAAGCCGGTGGTAAGGGTATTCTTTTAAAAAATCAGGCTTGAATGTTTTGAGCAGGGTTTTCTGGTATGGTCCGGCCTCACCATGCTTGATACATTGATAATGTGCTCCTTCACGCAATGAATATGTAAACAAAAGGTGATAAGAAGAGGCATTGTACAAATACAAGCGATAATCGCTCATCAGAGACCTTAACTCATGATCGGGCTCCAGCATCAGAAAAAGAGAGTCGTTGAGTTTTGCTTCCGGGTCCAGATCCAGATTCTCGCTGTCTTTCTCCAGGATGAGTTCGGTATGGATTGGCACAAGCTGTTTAACCGGAAAGGGTATCTCAAATCCATCTTCCATTTCCACAAAAACGGTGTTCTTATCCTTGATGCGCGACACCAGGCCCTCACCCACTTCATTCAAAAATCTAACCTTATCTCCTATTCTCAGTTTCATGGTTTTCTGTATACAAAGGCTCCCTGGTTTCGGGTATCATAATGTAAAAGGCCAAATTTACGACATAATTCCGCTGTGGCGCGACTTGCCCTATAGGTGTTTGAGGCATCAGTGATGATTATTTTAAGCCTGGGATAAGACGCAAGCAGGTCTTCCGAAAGCCTCGCGTTCATACTAAGCACCAGCATGATCACATTTTGCCTTTCTGTCGTTTGGGGTATTTCGGATCCTTTCAAAATAAGGCATTGAAGCCCATTGACCGCCATGGCATTAAAGGTACCAGCCATGGCGAGAGGATCACCGAGTTCAATCAAATGAGGCCTGATCAGACGCTGAAAATCCGAACTATCGGATATGCTGTAAAAGAATGTCCTGCCCTGCTTCAGGGAAAAAGCCGATGTCCTCCTGCCGGCATACACACAAATCTGATCTTTGCTCTCGGCCTTCAGCCTGTCTCGAAGAGAACTGAGCTGCCAGGCTGTAAAAACAAGTAAGCTCATGACCACCGCAACAAATCTCCGGTTTTCGAGACTCATGCTTACCAGAAGTATGAGTAAACTAATCCAGACAGCGTCCTGCATACTGAAGCGTATTCTGTCGATATAGGCAAGCGATTCTGCATTAAACAGGCTGATAAACTTGATCAAATATTTAACGAGTAAGTTAAGAAACACATTCAACCAGTTAAGGTGCATTAAGGCGGGCAGGGCTAAGAGCATGATAACAAAGCTGCCTGGTATCACCACCAGATTCGCCAGGAAAAACCATACAGGAAACTGATGAAAATAAAAAAGGGTGAAAGGCAAGGTACTCAGTGTAGCCGAGAAGGATGCAGTGCAACTTTTCCATATCCACAAAACGATGGTATGCTGAGGCGACCAAAGTGAGGCGATCAGAGGCTCGAAATAAATCAGTCCGAATAAGGCCGCGAAACTGAGTTGAAACCCGACTTCAGAAATAAAATACGGTTGAAACACCAGCAGAATAAATGCCGATACAAATAGCAGGTTCAGCTGATTACGCCTGTCGTTGCGAAAGAAAATTGATCCGATGCCAAACAGGCTGAGCATGAGTACAGCCCTTAGTACGGGTGCTGAAAGCCCTATTAATAAAGCGAAGGCCCAAAGTATGGAAGTGATGAGTATGAATTTTGTGAGTTTATATTGACGCGATCTGTCGAACAGATCGAACAAGAAAGACAGAAAGGCATAGATGAGTCCGGTGTGCAAACCCGAAACCGACAAAACATGCAGGGTTCCTGAATGTGCAAATGCCTGAATGATGTCCTGATCCACCTCTTCATCAAAACCGCAAAGTAAGGCCATACAAACCGAAGCCGATTCCTGGTTTAAGCCAGAACTTTTCAGGCGTTCCACGATCCACTGTTTACATTGTAAGGCTAAATGTGAAATGGAATTCCACGACTTTGCGTTCGGTAAGCGCGAATAGCCTGAGCTGTCGGAAAAAAGAAGGTGATAGATCCCCCGATTGCGCAGATACGATTTGTAATCAAACGCACCGGGATTCATCTGCCCTTCTGGTCCTGTTAACTTCACTTGAAAATGCAGCACATCCCCGGCCCTGAGGTTAAAAGCGCTGTTCTGTTTTTTCAGGTAAGCGATGAGTTTTCCGCTGGAAGCAAAGTGTTTTCCGTTTTGTCCGCAGGCCAGAACATCCAGTTGAAGTTTCAGGCTTTTGGTCTTTTCGGATGGTACATCACTGATCCGGCAGACCAGATTAAGCGGCTTGCCTGTATCGATCAGATTGCCATAATAGAACTTGTGGTATTCAACCGTGTTTAACTGAACCAGACTCATGCCATAGAGAAAGAGGCAAACATCGGCCAAGAAAAGAAATGTTCTTCTGAACCTCTTCCATGCCGGTATCAGGAATAGCAAGATCACCAGAAAAGTTACAGCCATGCTGAGCCAGACCAGTTCAGGTTGGTTTTGCCGAATGAAGAGCGCGAGGAGAATGCCTGAAAGCAGGGGAATAAGCAATCTCAGGAAAGGGACCTGTCGGAACCAATTCATGGATTAAAGATAAAAAAACCCGTTCAGCAGAAGCCAAACGGGTTTAAATGGGGAAACGGAAATCTTATTCGATAACCAGTTTTTTACTCATGCGGGCACCGTTCACCGATAACTCCACAAAGTAAATTCCGGAACGAAGCGATTGATCAGCATTAATTGTAATGCGGTGTTCGCCAGAGGTGAACTGTGTTGCGGGCTGACTGTAAAGGACACGTCCTGAAATATCGCTCACCTGTAGCGATACCTGAGCGGCATCGTTGAGGCTGAAACCTACACTGGTTTCAGATTTGCTGGGATTGGGATAAAGTGTAAAACGTGTGCTGCGTGTGAGCTCATTGATGCCAAGTGGTGCATCGAGGTTAACCGCGTCGAGGTATATGTAATTGCCAACACCGGCCGATTTGAATCTGAACCTGAACATCACATTGCTTGAGCTGAGGTATCCGTTCCAGTTTGGGTGCAGAGACATATCATACATTTTCCACTCATTGGGCTGTGGGAAGAATGGCGTGTTGCTTGTACCGCCTGAACCAATGGCCATGTTATTCGCTGTCATGGTATAAAAATTCTGCCAGCTTCCACCGCAATCTTTTGAGCCTTCAATATTCAACTCATCGTTTGTAGTGCTGGTATATTTGGCATAAGCATACCAGAAAGACAGTTTACTTTGTGGAGCATTGAGTAGATCAATTACCGGTGTTACAAGCATATCTTCCTGGTTGGCCACATTACCCAGATTGTTGATATAGAAACAATTTGAGCCTTCGTAAGCCGACTGATTGGTTTGTACCCAGGTTACAGTACCAGGATTTGGATTCACCACCTGCCAGTTAGCCGGAAGGCCAGATCCTTCAAATCCTTCAACTACAGGGCCTACCATACCAGGTGTATTGTCAATAACCATAACCTGTTTCACAACTGTGTTGCTGCCATTGGCATTGGATGCCGTGAGCGACACATTGCAAACACCAATTGCGGGAAAGGAAATGGAGGTGTTGGCTGCGTTCGGAGAAGCAATAACAGCGCCGTTATCAGCGGCCCATTGCAGGGTGCCAATCGTGCCGTTGTAAGAATAATCCTTAAAGGTCAGCGATCCACCTTTACAAACAGTAAACGATAATGAACTGGTGTAAAAATCGGCAATTGGTGCACAGGCGCCTGTTCCGTTAACATCGGTGTAAAGGGAACTCAGGTTGGTAGCCGATGACAGGTTATTCCTACCGGCTGTGCTGGAGATCAGCGTGGTGCGCATTACGGCTGTTTGCTCCTGTGTGAAGTTTTTTGGGCAGGAAGAGTAATCCATAATGTTCTCCACATTTGCCTGGCCTGCAGCATAGGCTGTGGTGGATGAAACAGCGCACACATTGCCTGATGCGCTGCTGGGGCAGGTTGAAAAATATCCCTTGGTGGGAGGCGTGTCTGAAATACCATCGTCACCACAGTTGATTCCAGGATTGTTTGTTGGGCCAAATGTATGGGCAAGGTTCAGCCAGTGGCCAACTTCATGGCTGAGGGAACGGGCTTGAAGACCAGACAGGAAGGAATAGGTATAAACTACGGCATCGCAAAGGGTTGCCGGAGCATTTCCGGGAGGAAATGTGTACCCCACAACCGTGCCAACCTGACCCTGAGCGGCCACAATGGTTTTAACGATGATGATGTTCAGGTAACGGGTCGGATTCCAGGTGATGCCACTGTACTGGTTGGCCCATGCGGAGGAACCACTGAGCACATTCCTGTCCCAAACTGTGCGGGAATCGTAATGATGCACAATGCCATTGGTGCAGTTTCCGTTTGGATCCTTTTTCGCCAGCATCAGTTTAATATCTGAAGGAATGTATAGGTTGCCGAAAGGCGGGGCAATGGTACCCACATCTGAACCCATTTTGGCGTAATCGCTGTTGATTTGGTTGAGTGCTGCAATGCAGGTAGCATCGCTGATGTTCTCTACCCCACCCTGATGCAGGATGTGAAACACCACGGGTATGGTGTACTCTACAGCGGCAGTTTTGGCTGAGGCCTGACTGGCCTTGTAGGCTTGTAATTCGTCGCGAAGTGTTTGTTGTGTTTTTTCATACGACACTCTGGCTTCGGGGTTTGATGTGAAATACTGTTCCAGCGCGGCATAAGTGTCGCAAGGCTGAATAACAGGTGATTGTGAACGCAATGTAATGGAATTTAACAGAGCTGCACTGATTAGAATGAAGAACGTTTTTTTCATTTGTTTGTTTGGTGTTTTGTGTATTTGCGGTTTGGATGTTATTTGGATGAACTTTTGTTCGAATTCACTTGGTTAAGCGCCATCATGTCCTTGATGGTTTTTTGCATGCCGTCTACGCTTCCGTCAAGGAAAATTACATTGCCCTTGCCATCGTGGGCGAAATTCTTAATGGCCTCTGTCCACATACTGAACAGGATCAATGAAGCGTCGAGGTCGGCTTCTTTCATTTCACGGGCTGCCCCCGCCATACCCTTGGCAACTTCCTGACGAAACAGGGCTATACCCTGTCCCTTCAGCTGAGACGCGTCCTTTTCAGCCTGGGCCGAGATCTTTATGAAATTACCCTCTGCTTCGGCTGCTTTTGTGCGGGTAATCAGCAGGGCCTGACCTTCGTTTTCAGCTGCCGATTTCAGATTGTTGCTGGCTACAACCTTGGCCATTGAACGCATAACTTCTTCATCAAAGGTGATGTCGTTCAGCTGAAGATCAATGAGATGATAACCCCATTCTTCCAGTGTGCGGTCCAGCTGGTCTTTCACAGCCTCCACTATCTCGCGGCGCAGGGTCAGCACCTCACTTTGTTTTTTGGTCGCTACAAAGGCCCTCACAGATCCTTCTACTGAACGGACAAGGGCCTGCATAAAATTTCGGTCGTCAATAAATTTGAAGGCCACATTTTTAACCGTTTCTTCATCTGAATTGATCACGGAATACAAAAGCATGGCCGTAAAGTTCACGTTGGCCTGATCTATGGTCACAGCCTGAAATCCAAGCTCAGATGAACGGTTTTGAATGGATATTTTTCGAAAAACACGCTCTATAAGCGGTATTTTAAAGTTCAGACCGGGTCTCAGTATCCGGTTGAACTTGCCAAATATTGTGGTAATGGCAATGGTTCCCTGCTGAACAGTGGTGAACGATGTGATGATCACCAGAACAAGCAGTGCAAGCAGAATTATTGGAGTCATGTGCGCGTGGTTTTTATCTTTGTGACAAAGGCATGAATTTACTCATTTTTTGGCATTCTCTCACCCCTGCCCTTCTTAACATTTGTAAGTGGTGTATTTGCCTTTTGATCTGGTTCATACCGGCCTCCAGCATGGCCCAGGAGGCGGCCAAGGACTCTGTAACAGAGGACCAGAAAATCTATCTTGCTGCTTGTAAACTGATTGACTCGGCAAAGTACAAGGAAGCCATACCGCTTCTTAAAAAAGCCATAAAACTAAGTCCTTTGAACATTGAGCCATACAACAAAATGGCCTTCGCTAAAATAAAGTTAAAAGACTTTAAAGGCGCTGAAAAAGACCTGCAGGCATCGGATAAAATCCTGCCCATGAATTATGAAACCTGCAAACTCACCGGCCTGAACTATTTTTTCTGGGGCAAATTCAATGAGGCTAAACTGGCCTTCGATACAAGTCTCTATATTTCCAGAGAAGAAAAGATAGATGATGCAGAACTGCATTATTACAGGGCGTCACTGATGTTCAAAGGAAAAAGTTATAAAACTGCACTGGAAGCTTTAGAATCAGCAACCGAACTGAATCCCCGATACATTGAGGCTTATGTATTGAAAGGTGAGATTCGTTTTGCCATGAAAAACTACAACCATGCCATCAAGGAACTCAGCAATGCAATTGACCTGATGCCTGTTGACAAACCCGATTATGCGGCTTATAAACTCAGGGCCAAAAGCCGCTTTGAAATAGGCGACTACAAGGGGGCCGTACAGGACTGGAATATCTACATTGACGGGGAGCCGGGTGAAGAGGAAAGCCTTGTGAGTCGTGGCGCGGCAAAGATCAATGCCGGCGACAACAGCGGAGCGGTAGCCGACCTGGACGCAGCAGTTAAGATCAACGCCAAGAATCCGGTAACATACTGTTACAGAGGTGTGGCAAAGGGCGGAAACAAAATGTACGCTGAAGCCATCAAAGACCTTGATTACGCCATCAGGCTAAAATTTGACTATGCGGCAGCCTTTGTAAATAGAGCTGCTATCAAAATGGCATTGAAAGATAAGCGTGGTGCCTGTGAAGATCTGAAAAAGGCAGACAGCCTTGGAGACGAATTAGCCTTGAAACTTGTGGAAAAATACTGTAAGTAGTGTTAAGTGGTTCAATTGAGTTTGGCTGGTACTATCAGGTGAAACCGGGGAATGGACACGTTGAATTCAACCCCATCGCGAAGATTGACAAGAATGTAATATCCTTCCATAAAACCCATGTCGCTATTTAGATTGCAGCCGCTGTTGTATTGAAACTTTTCTCCGGGTTTCAGAACCGGTGTTTCACCCACTACCCCTTCACCGTCCACTACCCGCGTTTCGCCTGTAGAGTCGAAAATATCCCAATGCCTTTTGGTGAGCTGAACCGTGAACTCGCAGTTGTTTTCGATGGTAACGAAGTACACGAAAAAATAGTGATTTTCATTGGGCAAGCTCCGGTTTGGCCAGTATTTCACCTCAACCGAAACATCAATGTTATGTGTGCTAATTTTTACCATGGCTTCCCTGGTTCAAATCTGCTCCAGAATGGGCTTCAGTTAAGCACTTCCTTCACGAGCACGCGTTGGTACAAGCGTTCATATAAAGGTAGTATTTTTTCCACATCAAAACTTGTGGCCCGTTCAAAAGCCTTTTCCCTGAATCTTGTCATCAATTGTTCGTCGCGGAGCAAACGCAGCGCGTTGGCAGCCATCTCAGCTGTATCACCTACATTGCTTGTAAATCCTGTTTCCCCGTTCACATTTACCTCAGGCAGTCCGCCACTGTTGGTGCTTATCACGGGTACATGCATGGCCATAGCTTCCAGAGCCGACAAACCAAAACTCTCTGTTTCAGAGGGGAGTATAAAAAGATCACCGACACATAAAATCTCTTTGGGATCTGTGATCTTACCAAGTGAAACCACATGATGGTGTATATCCAGATGCCTGCAAAGTTGTTCAATGTTGGCCTTTTCAGGGCCGTCTCCCACCAAAATGAGCTTAGCCGGCATTTCCTGGCAAACCTTTTCAAAAATACTGACCACATCCTGCACACGTTTTACCTTTCTGAAGTTGCTGATGTGTACCAGCACTTTCTCGCCGTTGGGCGCGTATTTGCGCTTGATGCAGTGCTCGAAACTGGCCTGGTAATCCTTTATGGTGATAAAATTGGGGATAACGGTGATCTTGTTGTCGATCTTGAAGGTCTTGAGGGTATCCTTTTTCAGGCTTTCCGAAACAGAGGTGATGGCATTGCTATGGTTCAGAGAAAAGCGTATCACTGGTTCAAATGCCGGGTCTCTTCCTACCAGAGTAATATCCGTGCCATGCAGCGTAGTGATATAAGGCAGATCAATTTTTTTGGATTTCAGAATTTGCTGGGCCATATAAGCCACAGAAGCGTGAGGTATGGCATAATGCACATGCAACACATCAAGGTGCTCGTAAATGGCCACATCTACAATTTTGCTGGCCAGTACACTTTCGTATGGCTGATAATCAAATAAAGGATAGTCGTTCACACTGAACTCATGAAAAAAGAGGTTCTCATTGAACAGGTTCAAACGGAAGGGCTGGCTGTAAGACATAAAATGCACCTTATGCCCCTTATTGGCCAGGGCTATTCCCAGTTCTGTAGCGACAACTCCGCTTCCCCCGTAAGTGGGAAAACAAACCATTCCTATATTCATATTGCTTTTGTTTTGAAAGCCTGCATTAAAAGTACAAATTAATTCAGGCTTACAACACGCTCAGCAAGGCCCTACGGCATTATTGACTATTTTTAGCATGGTTCCCGACTTGGAGTGGTAACACACTATGCCTACCTTTGCAGCCTTGGATTACAAACTCCATAGCCTCAAACCTGAACAGGAGAATCAACTGAACGCCGGTACCTTGTTGCCGGTGATGGAGGATTTTTATTCTCTGCAGGGTGAAGGTTTTCACACCGGGAAACCAGCCTACTTCATTCGAATAGGCGGTTGTGATGTGGGTTGTCACTGGTGCGATGTGAAGGAAAGCTGGGATGCCAACGTGCACCCGCTTACCGGCCTGGAAGCACTGATCACAAAAGTGAAAGCCAGCAGATCACCTGCTGTTGTGATCACCGGAGGAGAACCCCTTATCTACAATATGAATGCGCTTTGCTCAGCCCTTCAATCAGAAAATATTCAAACGCATCTCGAAACATCTGGTTCTTATGCCTTAAGCGGTGTATGGGACTGGATATGCCTCTCTCCTAAAAAAACACTTAAACCCCTGCCGTCCATTTACACAAAAGCTCACGAACTTAAAGTTATCGTGTACAACCGCCATGATTTTACCTGGGCTGAAGAACAGGCGCGGCTTGTAAACACTGAATGTCATCTTTTTCTGCAGCCCGAGTGGAGCCGGCATGAAAAGCTCATGCCCGAGATCATAGATTTTGTAAAAAACCATCCCCGCTGGAGGATCAGCCTGCAGGCCCACAAATACATGCACATACCCTAAGGATCACTTGTCCTTCAGGTAAGCTTCCAGGCCTTCGAAATACGAGCGCGCCACCCGGATGAGCCGGTCATTTGTAACAATACCCTTGTAAATCATGTCTCTTCGCATCAAGGCTGCCGCCTCCTGCGGATTGTCCTGATAAAGAGCTTCTCCGTAAACCAATACAGAATTAACCTGCCTGCACATCAGTAAATTCCTTGAGTACACGCCGGTTCCGGGCAATGGCATACAGTTTTCGTGAAGGTATTTTGCATCTCCTTGTGTGGCTACAGGTATTCCAAGGTTTTTATGAAAGGCTTTCACTGTATGTGCACTCAGGCGGGCGGATTCATCGAGCTGGTTGCTGAATAAGAGGCGCAGAAAATTCAATCGCATTTCTGATTTTCCGAGGTGTTCGGGTAAAAATACACCCCCGATAAAGGCCATGGTAAAATCCTTTTTGCTGAATCCGGTCCATGGCGCATTTTTTTCGTCCACATTGTAGTGTATGATAAGCGTGATGTCGGGACTAAATGCATTGATTTTCGACGCGCGATTCTGTAGGTCAAAATCTCTGAAGAACTCCCAGAAAAAATTATAGGGCTTAAGCTTTAGCAAGGCCTTTTCTCTTGAAGCGCTCAGTTTACCGCAATGCACCAAACTGTCCAATACCCGCGTTTTGTGTTGCATAAACCAATTGCCGTAACTGCAACCAAATGAACTGTGATTGGGCATATCCCGGCTTAGCATCACCTCGGCTCCGCGTTCTTCAAGCATGCTTTTCAGCAGTTGTGCCGTATTGAATGTGAGCGCACTCTCAAAAAGCTTTACGCTATCATAGGGGAAACCTTCCTGCTCAACTTTAAAGCAAAGGTATTTCTGCTCTGAAGCGGCGTCTTTCATATTGGTTGAAAAGTGTCCGGGATCGATGGCGACTCGCAAGGCCTGAAAAGAAGCATTTCCTATTTTATGCAGTTCCTGATCCCGGGCCGAAAGCTTCAGCAATGAATCCAGGCTGCCCTGTGACAGCTTTTTCCTCCCCTTTTTTGACCAGAAAATGGATTGTGATGCAAAACTGCTACGCGTTAAAAAGGCCGAAACAGCCATCAGCTCGTTTTCATAAACGGAAATTTCGGGTGTTCCATTTGCACTGCAAATATGCACAGCTGCATTTTCAAACCTCACCCTCTGACTCAGTCCGTCATGAAAGTTCAGGTTTTGTTCAAATCGTTTCCTGCAATCCTGTATGGTTTGAGCAGGTAAAAAAGTTCTGAACAGTACCAGGATCAGGACACAGGTTCGCATGGTTTAAAAATAGGACAAGCCTGGCATAGAAATCCGTATCTTGATTTGGTTTTTCAATCATGCCATGTTAACATCAGATCAGCTTCGCATTTTAAAGGCTCGGGATATACAACTCAGCACATCGCGTTCAGGAGGTAAAGGCGGCCAGCATGTGAATAAGGTGGAAAGCAAGGTTGAACTGGTTTTTGATATTCTCCATTCAGAGGCCCTCACGGAGGCGCAAAAAATCACCATCCTGGCATCAGGCAGTAAAAGGATACGGGATGCCATGATCCGACTCACCTGCGAAGAATCCAGGTCTCAGTCAAAAAACAGGCAAATCGTTGTTGAAAAACTTTCAGTCATCCTGAATAACCTGTTGAAACCAAAAATAACACGGGTATCCACAAAAGCAAGCAAAACCGTCAAACGCAAAAGGCGTGAACAAAAGATCCTGCACAAGGAAAAAAAGCACAGGCGAAAACGGGATCTCTGGACAGAATAATGTCATCAGGCCAAAACTGGCTCAGCGCTGGCATTTAGCAGGACATCATTTACTTCGGAATTACCCCAGGCTTGTTAATTAATTTCATAATAAACTAACTGCCTTTGCGTTAATTTAGCTAATTTGGACAGGTTAGCTATGCACTCTAAGGCCATTCGATCACCATTTTACTTTGTTATCACGTGTTCTCTGGTTCTTGGCGCCCAGACTTACCGTGCACAAGTTCGTAAATACAGCAATGAGTTTCTGAACATTGGTGTCGGCGCCAGGGCTTTGGGTATGGGAAATGCCAATGTGAGCTCAGAATCAGGCGTGAACGCCGGGTACTGGAACCCGGCCGGACTCTTGTCCCAGAAAAATGATATCGAGGTAGGTCTGATGCACGCTGAATATTTTGCCGGTATCGCCAAATACGACTACATCGGCCTCTCAAAGCGCATCGACAGCAACAGTGTGGGTGGTATTACCCTGCTGCGTTTTGGCGTGGATAATATTCCCAATACACTTGATCTGGTAGACGCCAATGGTAATGTGGACTACAACAGGATCAGCACCTTTAACGCCATAGATTTTGCAACCATACTGAGCTACGCGCGTAGTTTGCCTAAACTAAAGGGTGTTGAACTCGGCGGAAATTTCAAAGTCATCCGCCGCACATTGGGACAATTTGGCGGCGCATGGGGATTCGGACTCGACCTTGGGGCGAAATACAACTACAAGGGTTGGCATCTGGCAGCCATGGGCCGCGACATCAGCGGAACCTTCAATGCCTGGACCATACAACTGAGTGAAAAGGACAAGAACACTTTCATTCAAAGCGGCAATGAAATCCCATCTTCCTCCCTTGAAGTGACGGTGCCAAAACTCATCCTCGGCTGTTCGCGGGAAATCAAATTCTGGAAAGACAGACTCTCTGTGCTCGGTGAGATTAACCTGATCAACACCTTCGATGGCAAACGCAACACGGTCATCAAAACTTCACTCTGGAGTCTCGAACCGGCTTTCGGAGCAGAAATCGGCTATAAGGGCATGGTGTACCTGAGGGGGGGGCTTGGCAACATCCAAAAGGAACTGAACGCCAAGGGCAACGATTTTGTGACCACCGTACAACCCAATTTCGGACTTGGCGTGAAGTATAGAATATTTAGCCTCGATTATGCCTTAACGGATATCGGTGACCGCTCGGTGGCCTTGTATTCCAATATTTTTTCCCTTCGGATCGACATTAACCGCAAAGCTATGTGAACAGATTTACCCCGATACTTCTTTTTCTTGTTCTCGGTCTCACCTCCTCCGCCCAACAATATGGGAACGAATGGATACGTGTGGCACAGCCTTACTTTAAATTTCCGATTCACAAAAATGGCGTGTACAGGATTGACTCCACAACGCTGGCATCTGCCTACGACCTGAACAGTCTCGATCCCAGAAACATTCAGGTGTTCTTAAGAGGTAAAGAACAATTCCTCTACATTCAAGGCGAGTCAGACGGCAAAATCAACACAGGCGATTACATTGAATTTTACGCTGACAAATCCACAGCGCCTGTAGACTCAATGGTTTACACCCACATCAGCTATCTTCCCAACCCATACGGCCCTTTATTCAACGACACGCTCTACGCTTTCATCACGGTGAATGGGTCAACAGCAAACAAAAGGTTTCAGTTAGAGACGGACACCAGTTCCGCCCTTTATCCAGCTTCAGACCATTGTTTTACAGAGCAGGTGTTCAGCAATCCTGTAAATTACAATTACGCCGAAGAGTATGTGAAGGATGTGCCTACCGATCCCCGATACACACAATGCGAAGGAAAAGGCATGTACCTCCCGGGAAATTCATACATACAAATGGGTTTTGCGCCTATTCAGATCTACACCCTGAATCCTCATCCTGTGCTGGTTAAACTCGTCTGCTCGGGTAACAGCAAAAACTTCACAGCCGTTGGAAACGATCATGAACTCACCCTGCATTACAAGAACGCACTGGGCAATCCGGTTCAGATCTTCGACACCCTCTTCTATGCCTATGCCCCGGTTCGGAAAACCTTTACCCTTAATGCAACCGACATCGGTTCGAGCAGCAATTTTAGTCTGAGTTCGCCAGTTGGAGCCGCCATCACCACAAGCGCAAATGCCAGTTTGTTGCATTACCTCAGCCTGTTTTACCCTCAGACCCTGCATTTCAACAACCTGTCCACGGCGCGTTTTTATTGTGACGACAATACCACCTCAAACAAGTCTTTCTACAATTTTAACGCCTTAAACTTCAGTGTCTCTTCTCAGGTCATGCTCTTTGATCTGAGTAATGGCAGAAGGATTAAAACGGTTCTGAATCCGCCCTACGTCAGAGCAGTGATACCGAACGGCGGCGGACGAAAATACTGCGTAATAGCAGCTGAGCAAGACACTGTTGCCGTGAACAAACTCATACCTGTGAACGGTAATGGTTATTTCACCCGCTTCAACTCATCACCTGTCAGCAATCCATTCATCATCATTTACCATAAATCGCTTTTCACCTCCGCTCAGGCATACCAGGTTTACCGCTCCGGACCTTCTGGCGGTTCATTCGATGTCATCATGGCGGACATTCAAGAATTGTACGAACAATTCGCCTATGGTGTGAACAAACACCCTGCAGCCATCCGGGGTTTTCTACGCTTTCTGAAAGACAGTCTGAGTGTCCCGCCAAACTTCGTGCTTCTGATCGGTAAGGGCATGGAGCAGCAATATCTTACACCAGCCGCGCAAAACGAGAATCTGGTTCCAACCATGGGAATACCCAGCAGCGATCACTTGCTCAGCTCATCCCTTGGCCAACAAGGAGGCAACAATCTGGTTCCTGAAATTCCGATTGGTCGTTTAGCAGCCCTTGACAATTTGGAAGTGAGCGCCTATCTCAGCAAGGTTCAGGAGCACGAGCATTCAGCACCTGCGGAATGGAAGAAGACCGCTTTGCATTTTATCGGCAGTAACGATGAAACGGAACTCGGTGTCTTTTCTTACTTTATGAACACTTATTCCTTAACTGCAAGCGACACCTCCTTTGGCGCTTCGGTGCTTACGTTTAGCAAGAACACTTCCGCCCCGGTACAGAGCAATTTAAGCGATAGCATTGTTGGGGCCATGAGCAGGAGTGCCTCACTGATTAATTTCTTCGGACACGGAGCTACCCAAAATCTGGGCATGGCACTCGAAGACCCTTATAAATTCAACAACGCCGGACGATATCCATTCTTTCTTTCAAACTCTTGTTACAGCGGCAATGTATTCATTCACGGCATACAGAATTCAGTGAGTCAGAATTACGTGTTTGCCAAACAGAGGGGCAGCATTGGGTTTATTGCCACAACAACAGAATCTTTTGACAGCAGGCTGCATCAGTTCACCAGCAAATTCTACACAGCCTTCTGCCGGACAAAATACAATTATCCCATTGGCGAAGTGATCCGTGAAGCCATTCTGAACAACAGTACTTCACCAGATTCCCTTACCCGAATGGTAGGCCTGCAGGAAGTGCTTCACGGCGATCCGTCAATTCGCGTCTCCCCCGGCATTCAACCCGATTATCAGCTCAGCAACAAGGATGTAAGGTTCGACACAAAAACCTATGCCGATTCTATTGGCATTTATATTCGTTATCTGAACAGCGGCAAGGCAATTCGTGACAGTTTTGCAGTTCACGTGATTCGCCGTTTCCCTAATGGGGATACGATGATGAAAACGCGGCGTGTCAATGCGGCTGCTTTCCGCGACAGTCTCAGTCTTTTTATGGCCCTGGATTTTAACCGTGGGGTCGGGCTCAATACGTTTCAGATAAACCTCGATGCCCTGAATGAAATTCAGGAGTCTGACGAAACAAATAATATTTCAGGTACGCTTGATTTTCTGATCACTGGCAATGATCTTATTCCTGTGTATCCCTACAATTATGCGATTGTGCCGCTTACCAGCAGCATTACGCTAAAAGCCAGTACTTCAGATCCCTTTGCGCCTTCAGGCGATTACCTGTTTCAGCTGGACACCAACGCCACTTTTTCCAAGCCCTTGCAGAGCACACGGATCAAAAGCAAGGGCGGTGTAATGGAATGGAATGTAAATCTGAATTTACCCGACAGCACGGTGTATTTCTGGCGGGTAAGCCGCGACAGCCTGAATCCCGAGAAATCCTTTCTTTGGAAGACCAGTTCCTTTCAAACCATAGGCAACAAACAAGGCTGGGCACAGGCTCATTTTGATCAGTTCAGAGAAGACACTTACCGTTACCTGATTCAGAACAAATTGAAAAGACAGTTTGAATTCCAGAAAAGTCTGTACGCAATATTTTGCCGCACCGGCAATGTACCGGAAGTAGCCTGGGAAAACCTTAACTTTTATTTCAATGGCATCAAGATGAGTGAATTCAGTTGTTCACCCAATGGTTGGAATTTTGTGGTGTTTGATTCCCTGAGTGCCCAACCCCAGGTCGCGAAAGTTCTTAATCTGCCCACCCCTAGTCCCGGCCAATACAACAACTGCATGTGCTCTGCCCAGGACCAGTATTACTTTGGTTTTGGCGCCACCAATCCCTGCGGATTGAATAACTGGAAAAATGATATGGAGAACTTCATTAATGCCATAGCTCCAAATAATTATGTACTGGCATACAGCATAGGTTATCTTGGCAATTCTGCCCAGGTGTCGAGCTACCCGCCTTCTCTACTCAACGCCTTTAAAAGTATAGGCGCAGATCTCGTTCTAAGTGGTGCCGACAGTCTGCCCAGAATAATTTTCGGACGAAAAGGTATGAGCCAGGGCCAGGCGCATGAAAACCTTGGCAAGAATCGATTTAACGCCCTGACCCAAAGCGACAGCATCAGTACACGCTGGTACAGCGGCAGCATTGCATCAACCCTGGTTGGCCCTTCTTCAAACTGGAGAAGCCTGCACTGGAAGATGAAAAGTCTTGAGCCTCTGAGTCACGACAGTTCCGTGCTGAAACTCATCGGCATAAGGAGCAATGGGCAGGAAGACACCCTCTATACTTTTGTAGAGGATAGTTCAGATGTTCTGGATCTGGCTTATTACATCAGCGCGCAAACACATCCCCATCTGAAGCTGGTTGTTTTTATGCGTGACCAGTCGCGTCGTACAGCGCCACAATTGAAGCGCTGGCAGGTTCTGTACGATGAGGCACCGGAATGCGCACTGAACCCGCTAAAAGGTTTCTCGGCACTGAATGATACACTAATGGAAGGCGACGAGGCTAAATTTGTTGTACCGATCGAAAATATAGGGACCACAGATTTTAAAGACAGTTTGCTTATCACCTACTGGCTTGAAGATGCCGGAAAAAACACAAGTATATTGCCTTACAAGTTAAAAGGCGCGCCTTTCAAAGCAGGTCAGATCATTTTAGATACGCTTCGATTCAATACATTGCAAAACAAAGGTGATAACGCCTTGTGGATTCATGTAAATCCTGTAGGACACCCGAAGTACCAGAACGAATATCAGCAATTCAACAACATTGGACGTTTCCCGTTCAGAGTGCTGGGTGATATCACCAATCCTCTTCTGGACGTGACATTCGACGGAAGAAGAATATTGAACGGCGATATTGTATCTGCCAAACCGGAGATACTCATATCCTTACGTGATGAAAACGCATTTCTTGCCCTGAACGATACGGGTCATTTTGTGGTCACCATCAGAGCACCGGGAAAAAGCAATGAACAGCGTTTGTATTTCGCCAGGGATCTGCTCTTTACGCCAGCCTCGCTTCCAAAAAACTCCTGCAGCATTCTTTACAAGCCAGAACTGCTCCAGGATGGCACATATTCATTGGGTGTTCAGGCCAGCGACCGCAGCAACAACAGTTCGGGCAGCAAATACCAAATCAGCTTTGAAGTAAACAACAAACCAGGCATAACACAGGTTTTAAATTACCCCAACCCCTTCAGTACCTCCACCCGCTTTGTATTCACACTCACCGGCAGTGAAATACCGGAAGTGTTCACCATTCAGATCATGACCGTTAGTGGCAAGCTTGTGAAAGAGATCAGCCGGGCCGAATTAGGCGACATACACATCGGACGGAACATCACAAGCTACGCCTGGGACGGACGCGATAATTTCGGGGATAAGTTAGCCAATGGCGTTTATCTCTATCGTGTGATCTGCAGCCTGAACGGAAACAGCATGGAACACAACAGTTCCGGAGCTGACGCTTATTTCAGCAAGGAATTCGGCAAACTGGTGATTCTACGATAGCAGGCATAAAAAAACCCCGCGTTCTGCGGGGTTTCCTTTCATTTCAATTTTATTGTTTATTCACCTTGATTAGCTCAACCTCAAAAATAAGGGTACTGTTGGGTGGAATGGCGCCGGGGTAACCGTTTTCACCATAGGCCAGTGCGGGCGGAACGATGAATTTGTACTTGGCACCTTCCTTCATCAGCTGTAAACCTTCAGTCCAGCCTTTGATCACCTGGTTTAAACCAAACGTAGCGGGTTGTCCGCGTTGCACACTGCTGTCGAACACCTTGCCGTCGAGAAAAGTACCGGTGTAATGCACGGTAACATTGTCGGAAGCAAGAGGACTGATACCGGTGCCTTCTTTTTCAACAATGTAACGAAGGCCGCTGGCTGTTGTAACTGCGCCGGCAAAAAGTCTGTCAACAGCTTCCTGCTGGGCTTTCATTCTGGCGGCTTCGCGTTCTGCTATAGCGGCTTTAGCGCTCTCAAACGTTTTAGGGGCATCAAAGGCTTCCGCTTCTTTTCCTTTGCGGAGAATTACCAGTCTAACCAGAGTATCGTTACCCACTATGTTGTTCACAACATCTTGTCCTTGTATCACGTGGCCAAACACAGTGTGTTTTCCATCAAGCCAGGGTGTAGCCACATGTGTGATAAAAAACTGCGAACCATTTGTACCCGGTCCGGCGTTTGCCATGCTCAGAATACCAGGCCCGGTATGCTTTAAACTGGTGTCAATCTCGTCAGGAAATGCATATCCGGGGCTTCCGGTTCCATCGCCCTTTGGACAACCACCCTGTATCATAAAATTAGGTATCACCCGGTGAAATTTCAATCCATTGTAATATGGTACACCTGAAGCCTTGTAGTCGTTTTTAATGCCGCCTTCAGCCAGTCCTACAAAATTGGCTACGGTCATGGGCGTTTTCTTGTATTCCAGAACTGTATAGATGTCGCCTTTTTTTGTTTCAAATTTGGCGTAAATACCGTCGCTTTGTTTGCTTAGAAATTCTTTGTCCATTTTGCTGGGTTTTTGTTTGTCTTTGGTCTGGGCAAAAAATCCAGACGTTAAAAGTACGAGCGTTGAGAAAAGATAAATTGTGCGTGTCATAAGATTATGTTTTGAAAAGTCTTAAGAATACAAACACTGTACCATATTATTTGCCTGGGGCCTGGGGAGCCTGAGGAGCGGCGGGTGCTGCCTTGATATCAAGCAGTTCCACCTCAAACAACAAAGGACTGTATGGAGGGATTCTTTCACCTGCACCGTTGGGGCCATAGGCGATTGAAGAAGGCAGAAGCAGCTTGGCTTTTCCACCCTTTTTCATCAATTGCAATCCTTCCGTCCAGCCTGGTATGACTCCGTTCAGGGGAAATTCTGCCGGTTCACCCCGTTCTACAGAACTGTCGAAAATAGTTCCATCCAAAAGCATCCCTGTATAATGTACTTTTACAACATCGCTGGCTTTTGGAAAATCACCACTGCCTTTTTTGCTTTCCATGTAATACAAACCCGAAGCACTGGGTTTAACTGTGATTTTATTATCAATCAGGTATTTCTCAATAGCGGGTTGTTCTTTGGCCTGAAAATCCTTCATCATCACCTCACGTTCTTCCATTTGTTTCTTGCGCATGGCTTCAACCTGAGCCTTAGGTGTAATTTCTTTGAGTTTAAATACGGCAAGAATATGCTGGCCCGGTTTGAAACCTGCCGGAAGCTCATTCACTTTTTGTGTTTTTAAAAAGAAAGAATCGGCTGAAATGATGAATTCGGCACTGTCTCCGACAGACATCATTTTAAGACCATCTTCCAGGCTACCCGGAAAAGAAGAGGTTACCGGTGCGAGATTGGCATATCCGCTTCCGTCACGGCTTACATTTTTGGAATCCACAATGATTGAATCATTCTCCTGTTTTTTGATCACATAACGCAGGATGATGGCATCCCCTTCCTGCACTTTGCTTCCGTTCTCATCATGGCTGAAGAAATGGTAATACAATCCGTTCTCTGCCTTTGAGAAACCTTCGAACTCAGAACTGTTGCAGGCGGCGAACAGGAGTGTTGATACTGATCCAGCGATCAGAATTGTTTTTTTCATGGGGTGTTGACTTGAATTAGTGTTATGTTGTATTGCAAAGGGGTATAAGGTGGCACCAATCCATTGCTGCTTCCCTGCTCCCCGAATGCGAGTGGCGAAGGTAAGATTATTTTTACATTCTCTCCTTCCTGAAGATATGGAATAACATTATTTAGACCTTTTATCACCTGATCCGGTTCGCCATACCGATACACAAAATGCTCGGGAGAGGATTCCAGATATCGGCCATTCAAAAAACGGCCTTCATACCTCAGCTGTATTTCATCGCCCGGTTTTAATGTATGGCGTTTGATCGAGGCCGGCCGCTGCAACCAGTAAAAACCTGAACTGTCAAGCGAAGTGTTGAAGGCTGTCACAGAAACGAAACAAGATCTGATCTGTTCAAGTTCCGCTTTTCTCAGGTCTGAAAGAGATTCGGAATAGGATTTTGTGGTATAAAGCGCTTTCACCCTGAATCGCCATTTCACCACGCTGTCTCCTGCACTGAAAAAAGGCGCCCGATCGCTATGAAACACGTCCTTATAAAACTCCTTAACAGGCAGCAAAACCTCCATGCTATCTCCCTGGGCGCAGATCTTCAGAAAGGATTGGAGGCATCCTGAACTGTCGGTGTTTTGCAGGAGCACTATATGCCGGGCGGCTGCCTGATTTTGATTATCCCAAAACACAGAATCGGATTGGTTGCTGAAACTCGAATTCAGACTCACCGCATAAGGCCTTGCTGCAACATGACCTGGTTCGAACCCAAGCAGTCTGTAATGAATTCCGGAAGGAAGTGATTTGTAAGGAACCCTGGATTCTGGCGGGCGGGTCTGACACGCACAGAGAACCAAAAGCGTCAAATACCCGATGCATTTACCATACCTCCACATCGTAGACAATGGGCATTTGAGGGGGAATCTTTCTAAAGTCACCCAATAAACCATGAGCGAGTGGAGATGGTATAAGAATCAGGGCTTTATCCCCCCGCTTGAGATATTGCAAGCCTTTGTGAATCCCGCTCTCAATGTTTTCCTGTTCCACGGTAAACTGCCTGATCCCGTCTTGCGAAGAGCTGTAACACAAGGTACCATCGAGAAGAAAAACCTTGTAACGGAGGTTAACCAGCATGCCTTTGCGTATGCTATCGCCCTTCACTGAAGCTTTGTAAACGAAGTAGCGAATACCGCTTCCTGTTCTCACAAAATGCAACTGATGAGAACGTTCGTACACATCCATTTCGTCCGATTCTTTTTGCATGAGCAATTGGTTGGCATGCACAAACTGGTCCTTTACCACCTTGGAGTTGACTTCCTGGCTGGTGCCGGAATCCGTTTGGGTATCCGGCTTGCAAGCTATCAGTAAAATCAGGCCAAAGGCCAGGTAAGAACTCCCGATTCTGAACAGTTTCATGCGCAATTCCAAAAATAGGCATAATTCGTCATGACATTAATCCTGCACTTACAAACCTAAATGAACTATTTTTATGATCTGAATAAAAAAGAGAGATATTCGGCCGTACTCCGGTATTTTAAGGAGCACGCCCCATCGGCTGAAACCGAGCTGCATTACGGTTCTTCGTTTGAGCTCCTGGTGGCTGTTATTCTTAGTGCCCAATGCACCGATAAGCGGGTCAATATGGTTACACCGGCCCTTTTTAAGGCCTTTCCTGACCCAGAAACAATGGCTGCTGCCGGCCCTGAACAGATATTCCCCTACATCAAGAGCCTGAGTTATCCAAACAACAAGGCTAAACACCTGAGCGGGATGGCAAACATGCTGTTGAATAATTACAAGGGGCATATTCCGGATACGGTTGAGGACCTTATGAAACTACCGGGTGTGGGCCGAAAAACCGCGAACGTGATTGCCTCTGTGGTTTTTAATCAACCTGCCATGGCGGTAGATACCCACGTTTTTAGGGTCAGTAACCGGATTGGATTGACCCGTTCTGCCAAAAACCCACTGGAATCGGAGCGTGAGTTGGTTCGAAATATCCCTTCAGAGCTTATTCCCAAAGCCCATCACTGGTTGATCCTTCATGGTCGCTATATTTGCCTAGCCCGAAAACCACGCTGTGAAATTTGCGGAATAAGAGAATATTGTCTTTACTTTGTAAGAAAGAAATCCTGAGCTATAAATAAAGAAGATACTTTTCACCACTAACAACACCATACCATGACTGCTAAAACCAAGAAAAAAAAACCTGCCCGTTCAAAGGCAAAACCAGCTAAAAAATCCGCCAAAAAATCAGCCAGGAAGGCTGCCAGAAAAGCCACCAGAAAATCGGCAAAGAAGGCCGCTAAAAAAAACGAAAAAAAAGCGGTAAAAAAATTAAAGCGTACAAAACCGGTGAAGAAAAAATCGGCAGCAAAAGCGAAGAAAACACCTAAAAAAGCTGCTGCCAAACCGGCGAAAAAGAAAAGTCCTGCCAAGGTAAAAGCCAAGGCGAAAAAAAGTCCCGTTAAAGCAAAACGCGTTAAGGCCCCGGCAAAAGTAAGCAAAGCGCCTGCAAAGCCTAAAGTTAAAAAGCCAACAGTAAGTAAACCTGCGGCTGCGCCTGCTGCACCTGCCTTTCAGGTACACCGTACATCGCTAAAAGCCGGCGACAAAGCACCTTATTTTCATGGCACTGATCAAAACGGAAACGTCATCAGTCTCGATAATTACGCGGGCAAAAAAGTGATATTGTACTTCTATCCCAAAGATGATACCGAGGGGTGTACCAAGGAAGCATGCAATTTGCGTGACGAATACAGGGTACTCGGAGATAAAAATTACGATGTGGTTGGCGTGAGCGCGGATGACCAATCTTCGCACGCGGCTTTTGCTGGAAAATACAATCTGCCTTTTCCACTGATCGCTGACACCAGCAAAACCATCATCATGGATTACGATGTGTGGGGACCTAAAATGATGATGGGAAATGTGTATGATGGCATTGTGCGAACCACCTTTGTGATAGATGAACAAGGCACCATTGAAAGGGTGATCTATGATGTGGATACCGCGGCCCATGCCCAACAAATCATGAACGGGTAATTTTTCGACAAAAACTTGTCGGATAAAAGAAAACCTGTAAATTTGCAGCCCGATCGAAAAGATTGGGTTTCGGATTGGTAGTTCAGCTGGTTAGAATGCCGCCCTGTCACGGCGGAGGTCGCGGGTTCGAGTCCCGTCCAGTCCGCAAATAAATACTAAAAAAGAGTCACGCAAGGCGTGACTCTTTTGTTTTTCCAAATGCGTCAAAAGCTTGCTTTTGCAAGCATGAAGGAAAAACAAAAAGGGCTGCGCAGCAGACCGCTTTTTAGCATTTTGACTCTGGGACGCCCAGGGCCCATGGGCGAAGCCCATAATCCCGTCTCCAAAAACTTGATCTCCAAATGCCTCAAAAGCTTGCCTTTGTAAGCATGAAGGAAAAACAAAATGGGCTGCGCAGCAGACCGCTTTTTAGCATTTTGAACTGGGACGCCCAGGGCCCATGGGCGAAGCCCATAATCCCGTCTCCAAAAACCTGATCTCCAAATGCGTCAAAAGCTTGCTTTTGTATGCATGAAGGAAAAACAAAAAGGGCTGCGCAGCAGACCGCTTTTTAGCATTTTGAACTGGGACGCCCAGGGCCCTTGGGCTTTTGATTAAAAAGGTTTTTTATAGGCCGGATTGTTCAGGAAAGCTGTATCACTCAGAGTCCTCAGAAATTTTACCAGGTTGGATTTCTGCACAGGTGAAAGCCCCAATCCATAGAGCTTGGCTGGCTTAGTCATCAGCGGATCAATATTCGGAGAATTCCAGTGTACGCCCGAATTGTAAAACTCCACCACCTCTTCAAGGGTCTGAAACCTGCCATCATGCATATAAGGCGCCGTATATTCTATGTTTCGGAGTGTTGGGGCACTGAATTTACCCTCATCGTTTATATTTCCGCTGACCAGATATCGGCCAAGATTCTGTCCACTAAGCAGAGAATCGAGGCCGTTGTTATGAAATGTATTGCTGCTCATCAAGGGGTAGGCGTGACAATGAAAACAATCACCCCGCTCGGTAAAAAAAGTTTCCATGCCTTCGTTCTCATCGGGACTCAGAAATACTTCATGCCGGAGATACCTGTCGTACTTTGAATTTCCGGAAACCATGCTCCGCATGAATTGTGAAATGGCATACACAATTTTTAACTGCAAATCGTCATAGGAAAGTGCAGAGATATCATTGACATCAAAAGCTTTTTTGAACAGAAGCGGATAACGATCGTGTTTCATCAGCTTGCTCACCAAGCCCGGCATGCTGGTATTAAAGAATTCGGGGCCAAAATCGCCCAGGCAAAGTCGGTCGAGCACTGTTACTGATCCATTCCAGTTGAAATCCGGATTCCAGGCCAGATTGATGTGTGGCGGAACAGAAATGCGGTAACCTGAACTGCTCACAAATACGGGACTTGAAAAAGAGAACTGAGGATTATGACAGGATGAACAGGATCTTCCGTTGGTGGAAAGGATGGGGTCAAAATACAAAGCCCTGCCCAGATAAACGCCTTCGACTGTGAGGCGGTTAAAATCCGGAAATGCAGGAGCGGGAAAACGCTTCGGCACATTAAATTCATAAGGCTTTGCCGTGTAGGCCTCTGAGCCATTGAAGGTCCCAATTACTGCGGCACTATCCTTTCGGCAGCTCCAGCAGAGTAAGAGGAGACAGATGTTCATACTTCCTTTTAACAAATATGTCAAAGCCTTACTGCGCATATTTTAGTATAGGGTGAATACATCTTTGCCATTACCGGCAATCTTCATCATCAGAACAGCATTACCCATGGTATAATTGCCATCCTGGTCAAGATCATATTGGTATGGATTCATGAACCACTCGTTCACATTCATGCTCAAATTCAGTTTTAAGGCTTCACCACTTTTCACCTGAATGTGTTTAAATAAGCGGATCGGTATCCTGCAGGCATTGGTTCCGAGGTGCAAGGCATAGCCAAACAAAGATCCCGCGTTTCGAAAATACCCCTCCAGTTTTAATACATGATACCCTCCTCCCATGGGCTCAGGCCATACCATATTATTCAGTTCAGTCACTGAGGGGAGTGCATCCGGACGATTTAAAAGCGAATCCAGACCAATATTAAAACTTAAGCCTATGTAATCGCCAGGTTTGATGTTTCCAAGCGTAAATGTGTTTTTGGAAATGTCTAATCCATCCACATAGCAATATCCAAGAAGGCCCTCTGTTGAACTGTCTGCTTTGATCAAAGCGATCTGTGAAAGAAAATAATTTAACCTCTGGAGTGACCACACATTTCCGGCCGCATTGGTATACATCAGACTATCCTTAAGCAGAGGCAGATTATCCACACGATAACTTACACTCAAGGCGGAGTAGCTGTTCTCGGGTGGTGCCGGATTATCATCCTGCCTCTGATTATTTTTCTGACAGGAAAACAAAATCAGAATAAGGCCAATTGTGAACAGAAAAATCCTCAGAACTTTCATGCGTATAGCACGACTCCAGCCGGTACCTCTAAGTTCAGGGATTTCAGTCTTGTCTTAAATGATTTTTATCAGTTTACACGGGATTTAAACTTAAAAGTGAACACGCCAAATATTTAAGGCCAAATCCAATGTAGGCTATGATACTTCTCATACCCCATTTATCCCGTTTTTTCCAAGGCTTGCTGAACTTTGAATAAAAGTTATTAGATGTTAAAACATCTAAATGAATTATTTTGTAAATTACCTAACCATCTACATATTATGAATTTCAGAATACACTTGTTTTTATCCATACTCTTTTTTGTGCTAACAACGCGTTCAGGCTTTGCACAGGAGAATATGGACAGTCTGATGGACGCAATTTCTGGTCCCCAGAAAGCCAGACCGGTAATGGCCACTTTCAAAACCACAAGACTTGTGAATATGGTCACCATAGAGCAGGTGAAACGGGGTGAGCTTGATTTCAGGATTTCGCACCGGTTCGACGACATTGCTGGTGATGCCGGCGGGATCAGTACCTTATATGGTTTTGACAATGTGACCGACATCCGTTTGGGCTTTGATTACGGTATCACAGACCGCTGGGCAGTTGGATTTGGCCGGAGCAAAGGGGCGTATCAGCGGCGACAGATACTGGATTTCAACACCAAGTTGAAAGTTCTACGTCAAACAGACAACAATGCCATGCCTTTAAGCGTTTCGGTATTTCTATCTTCTGAACTTTGTACCATGGCTTCATCCAGCGACACCAACTCAACCGTGTATTTTGGCAACAGCCCCTGGCACAGGCTCAATTACGTATCGCAGGTGCTCCTGGCCAGAAAGTTCGGAGAACGTTTGTCACTGGAACTGAGCCCAACTTTTGTTCATCGCAATCTGGTTAAATACAACGAGCACAACTCCAGCTTTGCCCTGGGTTTTGGCTTGCGTTACAAATTCACCAAACGATTTGGTGTGATCATGGATTACTACTACAATTTTGACAAGAACAATACCAAGGCAAATGGTTATTATGCGCCCCTGGGTTTTGGCATCGAACTGGAAACAGGGGGACATGTGTTTCACCTTCTTTTTGCCAACAACAAGGGCCTGCTCGAAAGCCAGTACATCACAGAATGCAAAGAGAACTGGCTGGTTGGACAATTCCGTTTTGGTTTCAACATTTCAAGAATATTCAACATTACCAAATAAGTAGACATGAAACGCATCAATCAATTTAAATTTCTTTTTCTAATGGGATTTTTGATGCTGGGCCTGATCACAGCCTGCACCAAGGATAAAACCCCCGCACCACCCGAGCCCTGCGATCCCAATAAGGTGTACTATTCAAACGACATCTTTCCGATCATGGCTTCAAGCTGCGCCAAATCAGGCTGTCACGATGCTACTTCCAAACAGGAAGGCCTTGACCTCAGCACATACAAAGGCTTAATGGAAATTGTAAAACCGGGCAATCCGGGCGGCAGCAAAATAATGGAAGTGATCAATCTGGTGAACAACGAGAAAAGTATGCCACCTTTACCGAATCCTCCACTCAGCCAAAGTCAGAAAGACATGATCAGCAAGTGGATTTCGGAAGGGGCCTTGAACAATTATTGTGTGAACAGCAATTGCAACACAGATTCAATCACCTACACAAAAGACATAAAAGACATGCTGGTGAATTGTCAGGCCTGCCACAGTGGTAGCGTCATCAGTAAAGGCGTTGATCTTTCAAGCTATGCGGGAACCAAAGCTGCCGGGCAAAGCGGAAAATTATACAATGCGGTCGCTCAAAACGGAATGGCGACGGCTATGCCTCAGGCGCCGGCTCCTAAACTTTCTGACTGCAATGTCTCTAAGATCGATGCCTGGGTAAAAAACGGCATGCCTGAAAAATAAAAGGATTATTTTTTGCGTTTTGATCGGCTGAGTGCAAGAGCCCTTCTTTGGCTTTCCTGCCTTCGTTTACCGCCCAGCTGCACTTTTTTATTTTTGGCTTTCTTTTCATGAAACGCACCACCGCCCGATATTGTGCTAAGCTTTCGGGCTGTCTTCTTTATTCTGGTTTTGGGCATTTCCTCTTCTGTGAGCAGATTTGAAACATCCACGTCAGGTGGTAATTCTTCCAGCCTGATCTTTTGTTTCATTAGTTTTTCAGCAGCTTTCACCGCGGTAAGATCTTGTTGAGTCAGCAGACTTAAGGCTCTGCCCATCTGCCGGGCCCTGCCGGTCCTGCCAATTCTGTGTATATAGGTGTTAGGATCAGTCGGAAAATCAAAATTGATCACCATTTCGAGGTCTTTCAGATCCAGTCCGCGGGCAATCACGTCGGTAGCAACCAGCATGGTGATCTCTCCCTTTTCAAAATTTGCCAGGGTCTGGAAACGGTTTGACTGAGACTTATTGGAATGAATAAATCCGATTTGTTCTGAAAAAGAGGCAAGTTCTGTTTCGAGATGGTTTGCAACGGTTTTGTTTCTCACAAACACAAGCATTCTGCCTTTTTGTTCAGGGCTGGACAGAAGATGTTTGAGGTAATTGATACGGGTATTCTGATTCGGAAAAACGATGGCCGATTGCTGAATGTTCGCCAAAGCCGTACCTCGTGACACCGTTTCAACGTATTCTGGATCTCTGAAATGCAGGAGCAATTCCTTTTCGGATTCCTCACTTAATGTGGCCGAAAAAGAAATATTCTGACGCCTTGCAGGAAGAGCGTCCAATATGCGGGTCAACTGCGGACGAAAACCCAGGTTAAACATCTCGTCAACCTCATCCACCACCAGTTTTTTTACATTGTTCAGCAGAACAGAACGGCTCAGCATAAGGTCGATAAGACGACCTGGGGTAGCTATAAGTATATCCAGGCCTTCGTATATCCTCTGTTTTTGTTTGTTGATATTCGACTCGCCGTACACTCCAAATATTCTGACTGAGCTGTATTTGGATAATTGCCGGGCAATTTCAGCCACCTGTTCAACCAGTTCCCTTGTTGGTACCAGAATCAACACCCTTGGATGGCGCTCACGGCTGAAATTTAATTGTTGAAGAACGGGCAAAAGATAGGCAATGGTTTTACCGGTACCAGTTTGAGCCACACCCAACATGTCTTTGCCTGACATCACCACTGGAAAGGACCTTTCCTGAATGTCCGTCTGCATCTCGAAACCTAAGTCACCAAGAGCGTTCAGTAGTCCTTTTTGGAGCTTTAATTCACTGAATTTCATATCACTTGCAAGATATGCACTTTAGGATGATACTTCAGACTCTGACTTTATTATCTTTTGAAACAGAGGATATTCCAGAAACAAAAACTTGACATCTTAACATTTTTTTACTATTATTACCTTTCAGAATTGTTCTGAATACTAACCAAACGAACAACACTATGAAAAAAAACTACACAAAAATCAATCTGAACAGGATTCGGCTCCTTGTTCTGATGCTAATGCCAGCACTGGCCGGTGTTTCCCAGGTCCTCTCTTACACCTATAACTTCACAGGAGCAGTACAAACCGTGACCATTCCCAATTGTGTCACAGCAATCAATGTTGACGTGAGAGGCGCTCAGGGCGGTACCAACGCAGTTGGTACTATGACGGGGGCTTTAGGGGGACGGGTAACAGGCGTGTTAACTGTAACGCCAGGTGACGTGCTATATATTTATGTCGGCGGAATGAATGGCTACAACGGAGGCGGCGCCTCTGGCGTTTGTTCAGGTTGCGCACAGGCAGGTGGAGGAGTTGGAGGAGGTGCTTCTGATATCCGTTTAAATGGTAACACGCTTGCAAACCGAGTGGTGGTAGCTGGTGGTGGCGGAGGCGGAGGCGGTGACCGTATACCCACTTGTGGGCGCGGTGCAGGTGGTGGCGGTGGAGGCGGATACTACGGTGGTGGCGGCGGTTCAGGCTGGGCTGGTTCTACAGCCGGTGGTACAGTAGCCAGTGGCGGAACCCAAGCAGCAGGCGGTACTGGTGGTACGTCTACCTATGCCGTAGTCAACAACGGAGGCAATGGTGCCCTTGGCGTTGGCGGTGTTGGTGGTGGTGAAGTGGGATCAGGTCAGGGAACACCACAGCATACTGGATATGCTGGAGGTGGAGGCGGAGGTCTGGTTGGAAATAACGGTCTTGGAACTTTTGTAGCCTCATTCTGGCCAGGCTGTGGCGGTGCAGGAGGCTCAAGTTATCTCGGACCTCTTACAGGTGCATCTACTTTTTCTGAGACGAATGTCGGCGACGGTAAAATTATGATCTCGTATAATTTCGGTGTGCCAACCTTGTCAATTACCGGTTCAAATGGCGTGGTGTGTTCAGGCAGCACTGTTACCCTCACAGCGAGTGGTTCAACAAGCTATACCTGGAATACCGGAGCCACTACACCGGTGATTGTAGTTTCACCGACAGCCAACACAACATATTCTGTGGTTGGCACCACAACAGCAGTTTGTCCGCCTTATGCAATGTTAAGTACAACTACCGTTGCTTTGCCAATTGTTACAGCAAGCACCAGTCTGGGTACCGCCACAGTATGTCCTGGCACTAACGTGACCTTAACCGGCGGAGGAGCTGATATTTATACCTGGTCAGGCAATGCGCTCAACGGCGTACCATTCCCTGCCAACATAGGCAACACCACTTATACGGTGACTGGTACCAGCACGCTTACCGGCTGTTCGAACACCGCTACAGCGATTGTTCCGGTTTACCCGACTCCGCTTTCCATTACAGGACCAAGCGCAAGTTGCCAGGGTGCGCCAATCAACCTCACTGCCTTATCACCAGGCGCCAATGGTTTTATATGGAGCACAGGTTCTCAGTTCCAAAGCATTTCAGTGAACCCGAGCGTATCGACAGTTTATGTAGTAACCGTGACCACATCCGATTTCTGTAGCGTAACAGGGTCCATTTCGGTGGCCATTACGCCCACACCCAATGTGGGTGCCACAGCAACACGCAGCTACATTTGCCGGGGTGAATCCACAACACTCAATGCCACAGGTGCGAGTACATATTCATGGACCAATCTCGGTTCAGGACAAACCACTACTGTGAACCCATTGGTTACCACTGTGTACACCTTAACCGGAATCAGCAGCGCTTGTTCTGCAAGCACCACTGTTCAGGTGAAAGTGAGCATATGTTTGGGCATAGATGATCTAAGTTCAGGTAGCATTGGACTTACCCTGTCACCAAATCCCAACAATGGCACGTTCAGACTAAGTGCAAAAACCGATCTTGAACTCGATTTGATCAACGAAATAGGTCAGCACATACAGCGAATAACACTCTCGGAGAAAAACAACCACATGATTGAGATTTCTGGTTTGTCTCCGGGTGTATATTTCCTTAAGGACCTGGCAAGCGAGGGAAAATTCAGTCAGAAGATTTTGGTTCAGTAAACAACTAAAAGCCCGTAGACTCTACGGGCTTTTTTCAAGTTAAATTTTTTGGCCTGATGATAATATTCCTTAACATTACTTTGAAAACCTAAGCCCAAACCAATGACAACACACTTTACAAATCAATCGCGCGCCTTTATGCTGTGCGCACTGGCATGCATTTTTCTATTTATTGGGAAAACCAGAGCCCAGCTAATCACCTACACCTTCAATTACACAGGCTCAATGCAAACGTTCACAGTTCCCAACTGCGTGTCTCTCATCAATTTTGACATACGGGGCGGACAAGGTGCAAATGCCCAGGATAAACTCACATCAAATTCAACAGGTGGACTGGGTGGAAGAGTGGTTGGTGATCTCACTGTGACACCGGGCCAGGTTATTAACTTATTTATCGGAGGTTCAGGCAACACGAACGGCAACGGCGGTTTTAACGGAGGCGGAAATGGCGGTGCCTCAACTGCCGGTTCAAGCTGTGCAGGCGGACCCGCGGGAGGTGGCGGAGGTGCGACTGACGTCAGGGTTGGTGGCATTACGCTGGCTGACAGGGTTGCCATAGCTGGTGGCGGTGGCGGTTCAGGCCGTGATTATTGCAACGGTTCTTGCCAGCCATGCGGATGTGGTGGAAGTGGTGGCGCCGGGGGCGGCCTCAGCGGGCTCGTGGGTCAGGCTGCCAACAACTGTGGTTTTAACTATCCGGGTAACGGCACAAACGGGGGTTCTCCCGGAACTGCTGCTACTGGTGGTGCAGGAGGCGTTGGTGACGGCGGTGGTCCGAATGGTACAGCCGGAGCATTAGGCCAGGGCGGAAATGGCGGAACCGGATCTTATGACGTTGCAGGCGGAGGCGGAGGAGGCGGATACTACGGCGGTGGCGGCGGTGGAAGCGCTAGCAGCGGAAGTGGTGTTGGCGGCGGCGGCGGCGGCGGAGGATCTTCATATTTGGGCTCTCTTCTAAACGCAGTAACCACGCCCAGCTTCAATAGCGGTGATGGCAAGATCATTATATCTTACAATTTTGGTATTCCTTCTTTGAACATCACCGGTACGAATGGTTATATCTGCGCTGGCAATTCACTCACCCTCACAGCCGGTGGTTCTAATTCCTATACCTGGAGTACAGGTTCAACCAGTACCAGCATAGTTGTTTCTCCTACCACCATCACAACCTACTCTGTAATCGGCACCACAACGGCGGCTTGTCCCCCATACGCAATAGTAAGTATCACTGCAGTGCCACTTCCCATTGTAACGGCCAGCAGCAGCACCGGATTTACAGTATGTCCAGGCACCAACGTAACACTCAACGGAAACGGCGCACATTTGTACACCTGGTCAGGTGGTATTCTGGATGGTGTGCCGTTCCCTGCTCCTCTGGCCACTACTATTTATACTGTTGTTGGCACCAACACGCTCACAGGCTGCACCAATTCAGCAACCGCTCAGATCGATGTGTACCCCACTGCGTTCTCACTGAGCAGCCCAACAAGTATTTGCAACGGCGACGCCGTGACCCTCAATGCTTATTCTCCTGGCGCCAATGGATACCTTTGGAGCAACGGTTCACCTTTGCCTAACATCACCGTTAACCCTGCTGTTAGCACTGTTTACGGCGTGACGGTCACAACTGCTGATTTCTGCGTCACCAGCAACTCTGTTTTGGTAACGGTGAACCCCACACCCACTGTTCTTGCCAGCTCTACACGCACAAGTATCTGCAGAGGAGAATCCACTACAATAAACGCCACAGGAGCCAGCTCATATTCATGGACAACCGGCGCAACCACTTCTTCTGTCTCGGTTTCACCCAACACCACAACGGTTTACAGTGTAACTGGTACAAGTAATGGCTGCAAAGGCATTGCGAGCATCAACATAAAAGTAAGCCTTTGCCTTGGCATCAACGAGCTCAGTGGCCTGCCTGCCGGCATTCAGGTTTATCCCAACCCCAGCAATGGCAATTTTAAAGTGGAAGGTGACAAATCCGGTGAACTTGAACTCATCAATGAGGTCGGACAACATGTTCGTACATTATCCCTCACTGAGAAGAACAATTTCACAGCCGAAGTGAATAATCTTTCTTCCGGTGTGTATTTCCTCAAATCCATGAACAGTGATCAGAAATGGTCGCAGAAAATTGTGGTGAACTGATATACCCTAAACTGAATGACAGAACCGCGGCAAAATGCCGCGGTTTTTTTATGCCATTTCGCGTTCTCTTACACCTTTAATAAAATCACTCAGCAAATATGCTATGAGTTTTCCGGTTTTGTTATCGGCTTTGATGTGAGAAAGTACAGGCGCAGCCTCAGCGATATGAAGATAAACGCAGTTTCTATCAAGCGCTGCCCGGTAGACAAATTGCCTGGCCTCAAGCGGAGAAACTCCACTGCTGGTCTTGGCGCTGCTTGGTACATTTGTAATGGCGTCCATATCAATCTCCACAGCGCAGGCCTCCTGGCCCAAAAAAGACAGGCAGTGCTGTATAGCCTCCTGAAAGGAAACCTTTTCACGTACAAAGATATCCTCATAGCTTACTGAGTATACACGATCGGCATTTGCTCTGAAAGATTCCATGACCGCTCTGTTGTTGTATTGCTCGTGCATGCCCAGCACAGCATATCTCCCCAGGAACTTTTCTTCAAAGGCATATCTGAATCCGTTCCCGCTGTGCCGGCCTTCGAGTGACCTGAAATCCAAATGCGGGTCACAGTTCAGTACATTTAATGGTGCCTTGATCGCCATACTGGCTCCTTTTATATTTCCATAAGCATTGTTGTGTCCTCCTCCGATAACAAGCGCTGTTTTACCCGACTCCACAGCCGCTTTCATCACAAGTGTTACACGCTCATCCAGGCGCGCAACTTGTTGCTTTAAAAAGTCCAAATCGCTTACATCGCGTCCTGTTTTTCCTTCACAGGCTTCCATGAGGTCATCCACATTCACTTCACCGAGCAAAAGTATGTCGGCAGAATGAATGAATTCATTGTCCTGCTGGTTTAAAAAACTTTCCAGCGCCGGTTTCCACGCCGTGTGGGCTCCTCCCCTGCCCTGGTTCGCCCTTACACCAATGTCCTCAGGTATTCCGAACAGCACAAAACGGCAAGAACTGTTTTTAAGATCACCTGGCCAGTCATTACCACACAATTGAATTTTTTCACCGAGTTTAAGTTCACCTGGTCTGGCGCGAATAAGTGCCGAAAGTGCTTCTTTCGAAAAGGTCCTGATCAATTCCTGCATGCTAAATGTTATTATGCTCTGCCTGCGATTTGAAGTAATTCCAGATACTATCCTTTGTGATTGGCCAGGCACTCAGCTCAATCTGTTCTTTTCTGACCGGATGTATAAATTGAAGAGAATAACTGTGGAGGTGAATAAATCCGCCTTCATTGTTCCGGGGAAATCCGTACTTCAGATCACCCTTTATCGGACATCCAATGGCTGAAAGTTGCGCCCTGATCTGGTGGTGTCGCCCGGTGTGCAGATCTATTTTCAACAAATGGTATTTATCCGATCGTGCAATGACCTTGTAACTGAGCCTGGATTCAAGGGCGTGTGCCACGGGTTTGCTGAATGCCTTGGACATGTTATTCTTTTCATTCTTGAGCAGATAATGAACAAGCGTATCCTCTTCCTTTGGCGGTTTGTTCTTGACCACAGCCAGGTAGTTTTTCTGTATGCTCTTGTCTCTGAACAATTCATTGAAACGGGACAAAGCCTTGCTCGTTTTGGCAAAGATCACCAGTCCGCTTACTGGTCTGTCAAGGCGGTGAATTACGCCACAAAACACATTACCCGGCTTGTGGTCCCTCTCCTTGAGGAACCCTTTGATTCGATCAGAAAGTGCTGCATCGCCGGTTTTATCCGCTTGAACCAGTTCTGAAGGCAATTTGTTAATCACCAGAATATGATTGTCTTCATAAACAATTTGTTCCTGGGGTATGCCAGAAGTATGCAAAGATGGCTTCATCGGACTCCGGTTCTGGTGTTTTTTCGTTTGGGCTTGAACATGAGGTTAAATCTGTATTCTATACCCTGTGAAGGCGATAAGGCCGGTGACAGGGCCAGATAACCTGTGTTGCTGATCAGGTAATACGCTTCTGTTCCGGATACAGAATACAATTCCTTTGCGGACTTTCCGTTTATTGCTCCGTTGAACCAAATCGGCCAGTTGTACTTCGGATTGGAAGACACAAAGTCACGACATGCACGTATGCTGTCGTCCACGCAAATGCTCACAAACACCACCTTATCCCCAAACTTCTTTTTTAACGCGGCAATCTTGGGCATTTCACGCAAGCTCTCTGCGTTTCGTGTGGAGAAAAAATTCAAATACACCCATCTTCCCTTCAGGCTGTTCAAAGTAACCGCCTTTCCGACCGGAGTTAAGGCGCTGAACATTGGGGCGGCTGAGCCAGGTAACATTTTATTGGCAAAAGCAAGCATATGTGCTGCAATCTTTCTGTGTTCATCAATTCTGCTCAGCCTGTGAATCTGATCAATTAATCTCTTTACGGCTTCCTGCTCATAGTCTGAACTGAAATAAAACGACCAGAGGTTATGAAGAATAACAAGCTCCCTCAGGCTGTCGTTCTTCAAAAACCGATCCGATCTGAAAACCGCATCCAGTTTTTGGTAATCGTTTTCTGTATTCACAAGGTGCTGCAGAGAACGTGAAGCATCAGCGGTTGATGCTGACTTCAGATAACCCGTGAAACAGGCGTTGAAAAAGTCCATATATGCTTTATGATGATAAAGTATGGGTCTGTTGAGTATATAAGCATTGATCAGAATATTCTCTCCCCTTGAAGCGCTGGCATTCACCGAGGCTATTGAATATATCACGTGTGATTTGAAATACGGGTTTTGAATATTCCGGTAGCGCCTGTCGCATAATGCTTGCAGGGAGTCCGCTCGTTTAAATAACATAGGTCGGGAAAGAAAACGCTGATCATCGCCGCTGAAAAATCTGTTGTACAAACCCTGGAAATCAATCATGAGGGCATTCAGTTCAGTGCTGTCAAGTCCTATTATACCAATATTTAGCTCCAGCTCAGACCCATTATCATAGTTGTACGCAGGATCCAGTTCAGGCAGCGTAATTCCGTACACATAATCCGGTTGAACATACAAGCGTGCAATGGCCTGTTCAATTTTCAATTGCACCTGTTGTACATCCCCCGTATGAAAGTATAGTTCGAAATAACCATCCCGGTCAATTGTATCTGTGGCTTCCTTATGCAGAATGTGTGTGACGCCATCGGTTTCCGTGTATAATTGAATAGGTTTGCCAATATAGCTTGTGTGGGCTTTGCCGCGGACAAGTACATTTTGTGAGATGAGAAATTCTCCTGAAAATACAAACAGGAATGCTAACAGGAGGTGTATTCCAGGTATGATACCACAAAAGGGAAAGCTTGTGTTTTTTAGTCTCTGATCAGTTCTCAATTCGGTCAAGAAGAAACATGTCCTTGTAGTTCTCAGACAATTCTCTGAGCATGGCATTGGAGATGTTGCCAAAGTAATAATCAAAATCAATGTTTTTTGGATTTTGGAAGACCTCCTCTACTCTGGCCTTGATATAAACTGAAGAACGCCTGCCGGCCTTGCTGGTTAAGCCGGCTCCCAGATTAAGGGTACATTTTTGCAGACAATTGTCTTTGCCGCTGAAGCCGCCCACATGAAATGCAAAACCGGTCATAAGGGGCTGTGTAAGCGTATTACAATGTCCTTCAAGTTTATAAAAAATGTATCCGGTATTCCAATCCCAGAACATATTCAGCCCGGGATCAAGGTAGCCGCTTTGGCTTCCACTCACATTTCGTGCGCTATCCACGCCTATCAGAAATTCTACCTGATTATACGTGCCTTCAGGTAAGCCGTTAATCACAAAGTTTTCAACGCCTTCCACATGGCGCACCAGGTAATAACTTTCAGGCACAGTATAAACCGATCCATCTGTATTTCTGAACTTAAGATTGGAAATGTAGTAATTAAATTTGCTGATGTTAAAACTGTCACCGCTGAAATTCCTGTACCATTTGGTATCCGGAACAAGGGCTTCCGAATTCACGGTTGCCTTAAAAACCAGTTGAACACTTCCAGGCTCTATTTCTTCTATTTTAGAGTCCTTCTTGCAGGAGAGTAAAAAAAGGACTGCCAGAAGTAAAGCAATTGATTTTTTCATCTTTGTTCAAAGATACAATTTTATCTCTATGGCACCGGATCATATCCCTGACCACCCCATGGATGGCAGCGCAGGATGCGTTTTAATCCCAGCCAGGCACCTTTCAGAACACCGTGTTTTTGAATCGCCTCGGCAGTGTATTGTGAGCAGGACGGTGTGAACCGGCAGGCATTGGGAAGCAAAGGCCGAATGGCAAGCTGGTAAATACGCACCGGTAAAATGGCCAGTTTTTTTAACATGGAAAGGTCTGCTAAGTTACACTTTTAAGTCTTTTGGTCTTTCAGGTATTCATGCACTTCCTGCAAATAGTTTTTATGACTTGTGGCTCGGTCATTTGCCACTATGATGCGCCTTTCAGACTTAAGGTAATGTTGAGTTTGTGTATCAGCCCTGTCCGCCTTTGAGGACCTGCCAACATGCATAGCCTGAAAGCCACCTGTACCGTTAAAATAACCATCCACGTATTCATTCCGAAAAATACGATCAGGCCTTGCCGGATTGGTTATATTTAATCCACCAAACCCAAACCCCATGTTTAAACCTGCAATCAAAATCTTCAGCCGATCATCTCTGATCCTGCTTGTGCTTTCGCTGCTAAGCGCTCAAAATGGCATTGCCCAAAAGAAAAAGAAAGATAAAGACAACAAGGACAAACCCGCAGCAGCCGTGGACAAAGATGCGCCAAAAAAAATAGATGAGGTGGTAAAACACTGCGCCAGGTACGATGGGCTCTTCACATTTTACCAGGACTCTGTTTCTGGAGCAACCCATTTGCTGATCGAGCCCAGGCATTTGGATAAAGAGTTCATTTACTTCAGTCAGTTTGCTGATGGTGTACTGGACGCATGGACCTTCAGAGGAAATTACAATCAATCCCAGATCTTCAGGGTACAAAAATACTTCAACCGGATTGAATTTGTTTTTGTGAATACCAGTTCGTATTTCGATCCCAAAAACCCCGTTTCAAAGGCCTCCGACGCAAACATGAGTAACAGCACCTTGGCCAGTTTGAAAATTACCGCCATGAACGATGCCAAGGATAAATTCCTGGTGGATGCCGACCAGCTCTTCCTGCGGGAATTGTTTCTGCAGGTGAAGCCACCTGCTTTCCCCGGACAGAAACCGGATGATTTTACACTTGGCGAACTGGATAAGGATAAAACCAAGATCAACCACATACGCAATTACCCCAAAAACACTGATCTGGCTGTGGAATATGTATATACAAAAGGAAATATACTCAACGGAGGATCCAGGGCAATTGCCGACGGGCGTTATGTGAGCATCAAAGTTTATCATAGCCTGATTGAAATGCCACAGAATGATTATGTGCCGGTGATGGATGACCCGAGAATTGGTTATTTCACGACTGAGATAACCGACATGACAACTCTTGATCCCATTAACTACCACGACCTGATTCACCGCTGGCACTTAAAAAAGAAGGATCCGAATGCCAGCCTTTCTGAACCTATTGAACCCATTACCTGGTGGATCGAGAACACCACACCAACGGAAATTCGCCCTATCATTAAACACGCCGGTGAACAATGGAATCTTGCATTTGAAAAAGCTGGATTCAAAAATGCCGTTGTGATCAGGGAACAACCCGACACCGCATCCTGGGATGCAGGTGATATCCGGTATAATGTGCTTCGCTGGACCTCTTCTCCTGATCTGGCTTTTGGAGGATATGGCCCAAGTTTTGTGAACCCACGAACCGGACAAATACTGGGTGCCGACATTATGCTTGAATATTATACGCTGGCCAACAGCATACGCCTGGACAAATTGTTAGGCAGTGCCTATGGCTATGAATCTGCTGAGCAAAAGCCTGAACGTTTTGCACACCAGTATTGTTTCGCCGCTCAGTACGCCAGAGAAAACAACCTTTTCGGACAACTTGGTTTAAAACTGATGGGTGCATCCAAACTCGACGAGAGCAAAATGGTCAACGAATTCCTTCACTTCCTTATCCTGCATGAAATGGGCCATACCCTTGGCCTGAACCACAACATGAAATCAAGTCAATTGCATTCCATCAAGGATATACACAACACCACCATTACTTCAAAAATGGGTCTTACCGGTTCGGTGATGGATTATCCGGCGATTAATTTTTCCGGTGACAGGAAAAACCAGGGGAATTACTGGACCACTGTGCCTGGACCCTATGACCACTGGGCAATTGAATTTGCTTACAAACCAGGCCAGAGTGCCAGTGACCGGGAAAACCTGCTCGCCCGTTCAACAGAAGCCCAATTGATGTTCGGTAACGATGCAGATGACATGAGAGAACCCGGAAAGGCCATTGATCCCAGGGTAATGGTGAATGATATGAGCAGCGACGCCATTCAATATTCCATAGACAGAATTGAATTGGTCAGAAACATGTCAAAAGAAATACTGAAGCGTTACAACATCCCAGGCAATTCTTACCAGGAACATGCCGTATCTTATAACATACTTCTGAATCAGCAGGCCATCTCGGCAAATACCATTTCGAGATATATTGGCGGCGTATATGTTGATCGTGCCTTTGTTGGACAAAAAGGTGCCGGCAAACCTCTGATGCCTGTGGAAACCGAAAAACAAAAGCAGGCCATGAACGCACTCGCACGGTACATTTTTGCACCAGATGCCTTTGAAACCACATCTGAGTTGTACAACTACCTTCAGATTCAGCGCAGGGGATTTAATTTCTGGGATCGCAGCGAAGACCCCAAACTTCACAGGAGGATATTGGGCTATCAGAAAATGGTCCTGGATCATCTGATGCACCCCACAACCCTGCAGCGCATCGTAGACACCAAACTTTATGGAAACAACTACAGCATTGCTGAAATGATGAGCGACCTGACTTCAGCCATTTTCAAAAGCGATATTGCAGGCACTGTGAATTCATTCCGCCAAAACCTGCAGGTAGAATACACCAGGCGTTTAATTGATATTTTGAACGGCCCGAATAAAACCTCTTATATGAATTCAATTCAGTCACTTGCCGTGCAAAACCTGAAGGAGATCAGGAAAATGTCGTCCAATGCCCTCGGTGATCCTTCGTCCATGGCGCACAAGGACTATCTTGTTACACTTGTAAACAATACACTTCGTGAGTTGAAATAAGAGAAGCCTGCACCATACTGTGCTTCAACTTATCAATAAGCCCCTGGATTAAACCGGGGCTTTTTGGTATGGGCTTTAGAGGCAGACCTTTGATCAATTCAGACTGAAACGGAGCCCGAAATAAAAGCGTATGCCCTGCAAGGGAGCGTAATTATAAGCCGTATCAAAGGTGTAGGCGTTGGGGTTGGTAACAGGGTCGTTCACATGCTTATCGAATGGATCGAAGGGACGCATCAGTGGATCGGATGGCACAAAATTCAGAAGATTCTTAACACCAGCGTAGCACTCTATATGTGATTTTAGTGTTTTGGAAACCTGCAGGTTAACCAGGCCATAGGCCTGCGAGTATTCAGGCCGGTAATCATTTGGCAATACCGGTAAACGTTGTGTGCCGTACCAGTTACCGCTGAGGTCAATGCTAAGCATACGGGATTTCATCTGGTAGCCCACCAGGAAATTTCCGGACCACCGGGGAGTTTGCACCTGCCACGAACGCACCGAATGACCAAGACTATCCTGACTCACATTCTGTACATCGGCATAAGTAACACCTGCACTCAATTTCCAATTACAGGAGCTAGCTGATTCTATATTGACTGAAGCCCCGCGCGAATAAGCATATCCGTCCAAATTGGCGTAAACCACTTTATTCGGATCAATGTTGTAGTTCGCTAGGATTTTGTTGCTGAAGTGGTAATCGAAGACCGAGGCATCCCAGATCAAAAGAGATGTTCTGTTCATTGGCATCTTGTACACAACATTCATGGTGCCGTTAAGAGACCGTTCCGGCTTGATCTGTTCTTTGAATACAACCTCACGTGAACCACTCAATGCGGCATGATCTTCAGTGAATACATTCACCACCCTGAAGCCGGTGCCCAGGTTGAAACGAAAGGTGAAACGGTAGTGTGGTGTCCACTTATAAGCTATACGCGGCGAAACTATGAATTTGTAGACATTGTGATGATCTATTCTGATACCCGCGAGAATCTTGTGTTTGGAAAGATTGTCGAAGGTGTGTTCGTCCTGCACAAACAAGCCGAGTGTGTTGCTCAGATCGGGTTTATTGCCTGTACCTTCAGGTAAAGACGTCACCGGTGTATTGTCATCGTACCAGATGTTTTTATAATTCAATCCGGCTACAGCTTCATTGCGTTCAGAGAGGTTTTTGTTCCAGAATGTTTGCACAAATGCCGTTGATTGTCTCGCGATAAATGAATGCAAACCGTAAACTGAATTCTGATCATGAAAATTATATGAAATTTGGGTGTTGATGTTCTCCTTCAATGGCCACTGATAAGCGGATATCAACTCGCAGCGCTGCACCTTAATGCTTTCTCCGTATACGCTGTCTCCTCCCCTGAAGGCCGGATTCCAGTTGTTCTCTCCACCCCAGCGGTCCTCAGCTACATAACGTAATGCCAAATTGAATTCACGTTCATGCTTTTGGGCAATACTGATTTTATTAAACACAGAAATCCGATTCTGTAAAGTCAGGTCTGTAAAGCCGTCTCCATTGTTATCCACCACCCTGTTGAAATAAAAGGTATTAAGCCCTGTCAGCCAATTCACCCTTTTCCCTAACCTGAATCTCTTGCTTAGCTCGAAATTGTTTTCACCATAACTCGTGTGGTAAAAATCCGCGAATAAACGTGGAGCCCTGGAAGGGTTTTTAGTGATGAGGTTAATTGTGCCACCCATGGCTTCTGAGCCGTAAAGAGCCGCTGCAGGTCCCTTCGCAATTTCGAGTCTTTCCATAATTCCCGCGGGTATACCCATCAAACCATATACGGATGACAGACCACTCACAATGGGCATGCCGTCAATCAGAATCAGTGTATACGGTCCCTCCATCCCATTGATGTGTATATCACCCGTATTGCACACATTGCAGTTGATCTGGGGTTTAACCCCGTTTACCAGTGAAGTGGCTTCAAATAAATTGGGCACGGCCGTCCTTTGCATGAGCCTGGGACTAATAATGTCAATATTCACCGGACTTTCTGATTTACCCACTTCCTTTAATGTTCCGGTCACAACCACTTCATCGATAATGTTCTCATTGGCGGTCAGGCGCAGATTTATTCTGCCTCTGTTCCTTCCCTGAAGCACAACAAATTCACACAAATCATATCCGTTCATCCAGGCCTGGATCGTATAGGTCTGAGCCGGGAGACCGGGAAATTCAAACAAACCCTTCTCGTCACTATATACTTTGTGTTCTGTGCCTTTCAGGAATACCGTAACCATGTGCAAAGGAATTGAATCCTGGTCAAAAACACGCCCTTTTACGGCATAACCCGGTTCCTGTGACATTAAGCGTAATGACAAGAGACTTAAGAATAACAGGATCTTTTGCATGGCACAAAATTATTATTACCTAAATAATATAATTAGGTATACCTTATTTTATGTAAATTTACACCATGATCTCCTCCGCTGAAGAAAGGTATTTACGGGCCATCTACCAGATTAGTCAAGCCGAATATCCTGGTAAATGCAGCCTCAATGAATTGTCGCTGCATCTGGGATTAAAAGCGCCAACTGTTCTGGAAAGGATACGAAATATGGAAAAGGCCAGATGGCTTACATACACACGTGAGAAGGGTATTCTGCTGAGTCCATCAGGATACAAAAAAGCTTTGCAGGTTGTCAGAAAACACAGGATCTGGGAAACCTTTCTTCAAAAAGTTTGCAAATTCAACTGGAGTGAGGTGCACGAACTGGCGGAATTACTACAGCAGGTGAATTCTGATAAATTGCTTGACAGGATTTTTGTGCTCAGCGGAGAACCCCGTTTCGATCCACATGGTGATCCCATACCTGACAAAGAAGGCTCTATGCCACCTAGTCAGAGAAGACCCTTGCTGGAGAGCACAGAAGGTTGCCGCTGTACGGTTTTAGGTGTTCTGGAAGACAGTCCTGATTTTCTGAACTACCTCAGCGAACTTCACATTGGACTCAATGAAAAAATTCAGGTTGAGCGCGTTTTTGGTTTCGACGGAAGCATGAAGGTAAGATACAAAAACCACGAAAATGTGTTGCTTTCCCCAAAAGTTGCCGAGAAGATCATGGTTCAATGCAACAAAACAGATTGCTCCTGCAAAACAAAAAAAGGACCCCCAAGAGGATCCCTTTTCAAATGATCATCTGTTCCTAATTCATGAGGATATAGGAGACATAACCGTATTCATTCCAGTTCCAGTCAGTTGAGGAAGTCGATACACCCGCCATACCAAAATAATATGTTCCGGGACTCAAACCATTAACACTTGCGGATATGGTGAGCACCTGCCTGGTATTTTGCAGGCAAGCCAGTCCATACATGCCGGCACCAATGGGGGTGATATTTGCCGCTGTTGAAAGTTTAAAACCGGGATAGATGTTGAGGTTTCCAGCCCCTCCTGACATGGTTGAACCCATAACCTTGGTTGAAACCCAAAATACATGCTGAGCTGTGGATGTAATGACCACAGTAATATAAGGGGTCAGAAAAATCACAGTTCCTGTTGGATTGGCTCCAAGCCCTGAAATGAAATCTGTTGAGATCATGCCGCTGAGACCCTGTGGCCCTGAATACCCTGAGGGCCCTGCGGACATGCCGGGCCAGGGTTTCCACTCTCAGCGAACAAGACATAGTGCACACTCAGGAACTGGCTGATACCTGAAATAGATTAAGCACTTCCTCCCGCCGGATCGGTCTCCGTTCTGATAAAATAGGTACCGTTTGCCTGAACTTTTTTATTCAAGTAATTTCAAAGAATAGGCGCAAAAAGGCCTCAGGTTTTTTTTAAAATCTGAATCCCAGGGTGCAATACACATTCACAGGATCGGCGGGAATAATGCCGGGTCCCGGAATCCCTGAACTTCTGCGGGTAAAATATTTTGCGTTGAGCATATTGTTTATTCCTGCGATCAATGTAAATCTCTTCCATTTGTACTGACCTGAAAAATCAAGAACCGAAAACGACGGGATGATGCCACTTAAACCGTTCGTCACAACTGTTGTGTTGCCTGCATCAGAGAATTGCCGGGCTGTATAAGAATACAGCACTGCAAAGGAAATCGCTTTGTAAGCATAATTGATCCCTGTTCGCAAAATCCAATCCGGAACATATTCAACCTTGTTGCCGTTATAGGTTGATTTATCTGTATGGTATATGGCTTGTATGTATGAAACGTTTAAAAAAGTCGATAGTTTTTGTGTTGTACTGGGATTTGCCAGTTTCATCCAGTCCAGTTCTGCCAGAGCCTCAACGCCATTATTTTGGCTGTAACCGATATTGGTGCGATAACTCACTGTTTGTTTGCTTAGCGAATCAAAATATGATACAGAACCTATACGGTTGTTGTAAAAGATCGAGAACACACTTACGTCAAAATACAGGAACTGCCCTGGTTTTCCCCTAAATCCCCCATCTGCCGTGTAACCGCTTTCATCTTTCAGATTAGGATCAACCTTTGCATTGGGATTGGTAACCCGCATATCGTTAAAATTGATTGCCCTGTAATTCTGACTAATGTTTCCATATAACTCCATGTCTTTTGATAGGTTATACTGCGTGCCTAAACCAGCCAGAAAAAAGCTCCGGTTACTCGCTTTGCTTTCATATACTTTGGTATCCAGGATTACACTTCCGGATGAGTTTTTATTAATCAGGCGGTAATACCCGTCGGCAGCCGTATGAATGTACTCGAACCGTACACCAGGCACAATGGACCATTTGGAAGTGATCTGAAAAATATTTTCGGCGAAGATGGCATAATTAGTGATTGGAAAATTGTAATCGGAGCTTTCCAGATTGTCTGGATTCAGAAACACAAAATCCGGATCAGAAGATTTGCTGCCATCGCCCTGTTGCCGGTGTGTGGCACCGTTATAAACCTTTCCGCCAAAAACAAGGTGATCAGAATGGCCAGACAACTTGTAATTATGCAATACACGAACCTCTGCTCCGTAATTGGAATAGGCATCTTTTGACAAACTCCTGTTTGCATTCAGATCATCTGGACCATCAGGTTTACCTGTATAAGCCAATGATTGGCGCAGCGACTGTATGGTATAACCCAGTACATTTACACTGGTTTGTTTTGAGATCTTATAATCTGCTCCGACGGAAGCCAGATTCCAGCCAAGCTGAAACCAGTTTCTTGACCGGGTGGAGATCGACGGATCTGACTGAAATTGTGCGTCGCTCATGCCACCGGGTTGTTTATTCAAATATGTCATATAGGTGTATTCGCCCCGAAGGGTAAGCTTTTCACTGGCCTTGAAATATAGGGCAGCATACGCGGTGTGTCCATTCAGCTGTGAATTATCACGCCAGCCCGTATATTGCTTGTATTGGTAAAAGGTATTATAAGACAAGGCGCCCTTTGTGCCACTCAACTGGTTAAACGAATTGAACATCCCGAATGAACCCAGTGTTTGTCTAAAGTTTCCGGAGATGGGCTTTGAATCCGGGGCTCTGAAACGGTAATTGATCATTCCGCCGAACTGAGAACCATACTGCAGACTGGAAGCCCCCCTCATAATATCAATGCGCTCAATGGCCTCGGCAGGCGGCGTGTAATAACTTTCAGGATAACCCAAAGGGTCAGCCGAAATATCGTATCCATTCTGCCTTACATTAAAGCTTGCCATACGTCCAGGACTCAGTCCTCTTCCGCCAACACTCACATTTACCCCTGAACCCTCGCTCTCCTGAACATTGATGCCCGGAACCCTTGAAAACAATTGGCGGCCCGTATTCGCAGAAAGGTTAGTACCAAGTTCTTCCAGCTTTACCGATTCGGATTTTTTACCAGCGTAAATCACGGCGCCTTCAACCGGCTGCAGCCATGCTATGGCAAACGTCTGTTTAGGGCCCCCTTCCACTGTTACCTCTTCCAGACTGATCTCCTCAGGCCGGAGCTGGATCATGATAAGTGTATCATGTAGAACCTGGATCTCAGCGTGGTAATGCCTGTATCCCATCAGCTGCACGTTAAGCTGATGCATACCTGGTTTGTGAAGCATGAATTCACATGTGGCATTACTGTCAGGAAACACAAGGTTACCATCCACATGAATCACCGCATTTTTACAGGCATTGGGATCGGCATTTCCGGTTTGTAGATTGATTTTTAGTTTTTGTCCGAAACAACTAAAGGTGCCAACTGAAAGGACCAGCCATATTAACTTCTTCATAAATAAACCTTTTAAAGAAGACAAAAGCCCTGTCCTCTCTTCCGGTTCAAAAGTCTTATTTAGAATGAGTTTAAACAATACCATAAATAGGGTATTTGTCTGCAAGCCTTGCTGGACGCAGTTTTTAAGGCATGCCCAACCGGAATTTATGACAAAAATCAGTTAAAACGAGCTCGCGTTTAGTTCAAACGCCGGGTGCGGATAAAGAAATTCGGGTCCGGCCTGAACTCTTCCAAGCTCAGCTCCGTTTTTTGCCATTTCTCTGTTGGGTTGATCCAGAATTCTCTGGTGGGCAAGATCAATTTGAGCGGCATATCAAAATGTTTCACGCAATTGGTCCAACGATAGCTGATCTTCCTGCCCTGTTGTTTGAATTCGAGCATGGGTATCCTGGTGGTTCTGAGGTATTGGTCGAATATCTTCTGGAGATCGAGATTCAGGTAGTTTGCCATGTAATTTTCGATTTGAACGGAAGTGACCGTTTGGTGCCAGAACTTTGTATTCATATCACGGAGCATGCTCCTGAACAGGCTGTCATTTCCCGCAATTTGCCTGATGATGTGAAGCATGTTGGCGGCTTTGTAATACATGTCTCCCGACCCATCCCTGTTCACATTGTATGCCGCGATAACAGGCTCGTCGTTCAGTACGCCAATCCTTGTGCCAATGATATAATCGTCCGCAGCTTTCTTGCCATATTGGCTTTGTACAAAAAGACATTCCGAATATGCAGTAAAGCCTTCATGGACCCAATTATCGGCCACATCCTTAACCGTCATGTTGTTTCCAAACCACTCGTGTCCCGATTCGTGTACTATGATAAAATCCCATTTCAAACCCCAGCCTGTGAGTGATAAATCAGTACCGAGGTATCCGTTTTTATATTTGTTTCCGTATGCGATTGCGCTTTGATGCTCCATGCCCAGGTAAGGCGCCTCAACCAGCTTGTAGCCATCCTCGTAAAAGGGGTATTTCCCAAACCAGAATTCAAAAGCCCTGAGCATGAGTTTCACCTGTGCAAATTGTTTCCGGGCAATATCAAGATTCTCCTGAAGTACCCAATAATCCAGATCCAGTATCCCGCCTTCACCATTCAAGGTATCTCCGAAATGAACGTATTGGCCGATGTATGGAATGATGTTGTAGTTGTTAATTGGGTTTCTTACGGCCCAGTCATAAGTAGCACTGCCATCCGGGTTCATCCTGACCCCCCGCATACGGCCATTGGAGACCGCCACCAGATCTGATGGCACTGTAAAATGCATGGCACAGCTGTCAACCTCATCATATTGATGGTCTTTAGAAGGAAACCACACACTCGAGGCCATACCCTGACAGGCTACTGAAATCCATGGCCTTTGCCTGATGTCACGAGCCCATACAATTCCCCCATCCCACGGCGGTTGTTTAGCCACCCTGGGTTTGCCGTGAAAGTAGGTTAAGAGTGTTTTGTACTCACCCCCTAACTGTGCCCGGGCCAATTCAATAAAATAAGCGTTACCGTCCTTTTTCCACCGGCATGCCTGGCCGTCCTGTACAACACTGTCAAGTACCATGGGCTCCATAAGGTCGAGCTGCATAATCTGTTCGGGTTGCAGGACTTTATAGCGGATCACATTCTTTCCCCGGATACTGCTGTCGCGGTAATTAAAACTTACCGATAGATCATAGTGGTTAAGATCCCACCACATGCGGGCCTTAGACACGCTGCCGCGAAGTGTATCGGCATGGGTATAATTCTGAGCCTGCAAATTATATTGACATGCAAGGACAAGTATCAGATAACAGGTGATCAGTGAGGGTACTTTTTTCATGGATTCGTTTGATTTATGGCCTCATTCACAGTTGCATCCTTTAACAAGTTTTTATAAAGTAAAGCGCTTTCTTGTTTCAGAAACCCAATACAAAGGCCTAATTTATTAACTTTACCGGTCTTTAAAAATGATGATGCTCGAAAAACTGGAAGAGATTAAGCGGCGCTTTGAAGATGTGGAAACCAGGCTTTCTGATCCCAAGGTCATCGCCGATATGTCCTTGTTCAAAAAACTCAATATTGAATACAAGGAACTTGGTCAGGTGGTAGAGCATATCAATGCCTATAAAAAAGTTTTGGCCCATATTGAAAGCGCCAGACACGTACTGGCCAATGAGAAAGACAAGGATTTTCTGGAGATGGCCAAGTCAGAGCTTGAAGAGAACCGTGCGCGGGAAGAGCAACTCAGCGAAGAAATCCGCCTGCTTCTGGTACCCAAGGATCCGGAGGATGCCAAGAATTGTGTGATGGAACTCAGGGCAGGAACCGGAGGTGATGAAGCATCCATATTTGCAGGTAATCTTTTTGAGATGTACTCGAGGTTCTGTGAAAAAAAAGGCTTTAAGATTGAAGTGGTGGACTCCAATCCCGGAACTATGGGGGGCTATAAGGAGATCATATTCAATGTGAATGGTCCGGGCGCTTACGGTACCCTGAAATTTGAAAGTGGTGTGCACCGTGTGCAGCGTGTTCCGGCCACCGAGACCCAGGGCCGTGTGCACACTTCGGCAGCTTCTGTTGTTGTTTTGCCGGAAGCTGAAGATCTTGATGTAGAAATAAAAGATTCAGACATTGAAATGGCTACAGCCAGGAGTGGCGGTGCAGGAGGACAGAATGTGAACAAAGTGGAATCAAAGGTTATTCTCACACATAAGCCAAGTGGAATTGTAGTTACATGCCAGACCGAAAGAAACCAGCTGGGTAACCGTGAAAAAGCCATGCATATGCTTCGCTCAAAACTTTATGACCTGGAGTACCAGAAACGCATGGAAGCGGTTAGCAAACACCGGAAAACCATGGTAAGCACAGGAGACCGCAGCGCCAAAATACGAACCTACAACTATCCGCAGAACCGCATTACCGATCACAGGATCAATCTCACCCTGTATGACCTGGATAATTTTGTAAACGGCGATATTCAAACCATGATCGATAAACTTCAGTTCGCTGAGAACGCAGAACGCCTCAAAGAAGGCGGTATTTAAACACACAAGTATGACATCACAAGACGAAGATAAAATCAGAAGCGCTTTTGCACCTAAAGACTGGAGCGACATCAAAGCCCAGAACAGCTGGCAGATCTTTAAGATCATGAGTGAATTCGTGGAAGGCTTTGAGAAAATGTCAAAAATCGGCCCATGCGTGTCCATCTTTGGGAGCGCGCGAACCAAACCAGGTCACAAATACTACCAGCTGGCGGAAGAAATAGCCTTTAAACTGGTGCGTGAAGGCTACGGCATCATCACCGGCGGTGGTCCGGGTATCATGGAAGCAGCCAACAAAGGCGCCAGCAAAGGCGGAGGAAAATCAGTCGGACTCAATATTGAATTGCCATTTGAGCAAAAACACAACGAATATATTGATAAGGATAAAAGTCTGCATTTTGATTATTTTTTTGTGCGGAAAACAATTTTTCTGAAGTATTCCCAGGGCTTTATAGGCATGCCAGGCGGTTTTGGAACCATGGACGAATTGTTTGAATCACTCACCCTGGTGCAAACCAACAAAATTGCCCAGTATCCCGTTGTGCTGGTGGGCAAGGATTACTGGGGTGGTCTGATGGATTGGATGAGAGATAGTATGCTTGGAGCAGAACACAACATCAACCCACCCGATCTGGAATTGTTTAAGATCGTGGAAACCGCGGATGACGCGGTAAAACATATTGTTGACTTTTACAGCAAGTACTTGCTTAAACCCAATTTCTGATTGCATTACTGGCTGTTTAAAATACTTGTCGTTCCGGTTTTTTACCTGTTCTCCCTTATTCCCTTTTTCCTTCTGTACCCGTTCAGTTCTGTTCTGGCTTTTCTGCTTTACAATGTTGTGGCATACAGGAAACAGGTGGTACTGGAAAATTTAAGAAAGTCTTTTCCCGAAAAATCTGAACAGGAACTCAGGCAGATCGCCAAAACTTTTTATGTACACTTCTGCGACACGATTCTTGAAACCATTAAGCTTCTGACCATGTCGGAACAAACCTTTAAGAAACGCTGCAGTTTTGACAAGCGGGCCTTGGCCACATTTCAGCATTTTTTCAGAACAAATCAAAGCGTGGTAGGTCTGATGGGGCATTGTGGCAACTGGGAATGGGCTGCTATCGCGCATCAGTTTTATTTCCGTGAACACATTACCGGCGTTTACCACCCCTTATCGAGCAAAAGTTTCGACGAGTTTATGTTCAAACTGCGCACCCGAAAAGGAGGTCACATCATACCCATGAGCAAAGTGTATCCGGAATTGCTGCGTTTGCAAGCCAGTCATACGCGAACAACTCTCGGCCTGATCGCTGACCAGGCTCCTCCTCCTGAAAGCGCGGTATGGACCAAGTTTCTGAACCAGGACACAGCTTTTTACATGGGACCTGAAAAAATTGCAAGGCGCTTCAACTACCCGGTGATTTATCTGGGGGTAAAAAAAGTGAAACGGGGCCATTATGTTTTGCACGTAAAGGTCCTAAGCGAACACCCGGCCGAAACCCAAACCGGAGACATTACAAGACTTTATGTTGAAGAACTTGAAAAGGACATACGGGAGCAGGCCTTTAACTGGCTTTGGAGTCACCGGCGCTGGAAGCACAAGAGACCGCCCACATCAAAACCAGTATTATAGGGGATTTTAAAGGGTTTTTACACAAATAATTCTCATTTTTAGACCTGCATATGATATGAATAAACCAAAGGATAAAGCGCTTAACACCAATTCAGGACAGCTGGGTGATTTTTTTGAACAACTTGGAAACAGGGCATTTTTGCTCGCCCTTTTCCTGGTTCTGTTTGTGGCCTTTTTTGTGTATAAGGATTTTCTTCTGTTCAAAAACATGTTTCAGTACAAGGACATAGGCAGCGACACCCTCAACGCCATGTATCCCTATTACAAGCATTACGCGAATTATGTGAAAGAATTCGGACTGCCACAATGGTCCTTTGCCGAAGGAATGGGTCAGGGCATCATGTCGGGTTTTCTGCGTGATCCCATCCAGATCATTTCCATTCTGGCCGGGCCTGATAAAATGCCCGGGATTTTCGTGTACATGGAGGTGTTGAAGATTGTGCTGGCAGGCATGTTCTTTTACTTTTTTCTGAAAGCCATCAAAGCAAGTAATTATTCTGCCATCATGGGAACCCTGCTCTTTTCCTTCTGTGGGTTTATGGTCATTGGGTCTTGCTGGTACCTATTTACTTTCGAGGCCCTGAATGTGGCGGTATTGCTTCTTGGATTTGAAAGACTCTACCAGAAAAAGGGAGGTCTGATTTTCTCTCTTGGCATTTTTCTCACAGGCATCTCCTTCCCTGTGAATCTCTTCACATTCGGGCTATTTATCCTGACATACGCGGCTTTTCGTTTCCTCTCAGACCAGAAATTTGAGCGCCGCGCATTTTTAACCTTGCTTGGAAATATTGTGCTTTACGGAAGTATTGGCTTGTTGTTTTCAGGACCATTTCTGCTTGAGAACATTTTCCAGTTGATTGAATCGCCGCGCGGTAGCGGTCCCGACTCTTACTTTTCAAGACTTTCCGGGTCACCTATGTTCGCCTTATCGAACAAGGTAGAATTTGGTTCTTCGGTGATGCGCATGTTCAGCAACGATATTCTTGGTACCGGCAACAGTTTTACGGGTGTGCAGAATTATCTTGAGTCACCGTTCGGGTATTGCGGCCTGATCAGTCTTTTGCTGGTCAGTCAGGTTTTCAGCCTGATCGAAAAAAACAAAAGACGACTCTACATTGCATTACTTGTCATCTGGCTCATACCAAGTGTTTTTCCATGGTTCCGATACGCGTTCTGGCTCTTTTCAGGCGACTACTTCCGGGCTTATTCCTTTTTCGTTTCACTTGTGTTCATCATTTTTTCTGTTCATTCACTCGACCTCATTCTGCGCCAGCGGAAAATATCACTGGTGATGCTTCTGGGTACCCTGGCATTCTGGTTTATACTCAGTGCGCTGACATACAAATCCACCATTACCTACCCTAACGGACAACAAGCGGTTCAGGAACTTAAAACAGATGATACGGTTTCCTTTTTCGTTAAGACTTTTATGGTTTTTTACGCGGTTATCCTGTATCTCATTGGCACCGGTAAGAATCTGCCGGTTCTGAAAACCATTCTGCTTGTGCTTGTCGGATTTGAACTGATCTACCTGTCACAAATCTCGGTGAACAAACGCAATGTGGTTAGCGAGCGTGAATTGCATGAGAAAACAGGATATAACGATTACTCCGTTGAGGCGGTTCAATATCTGAAATCGATTGATAAGGATTTTTACAGGATCGATAAAAGTTATTTTTCGGGGGGCGCCATGCATGGCAGCATAACCGATCACAAGGTGCATGGTTACTATGGCACCAGCAGTTATAATTCCTTCGCCCAGATGAACTTTGTGAACTTCATGCGCGGTTTCGACGTGATCGACAAAACGAACGAGTATGCCAGTCGCTGGGTTGACGGTCTCCGGAACAGACCCATGCTTGAACCGCTCAGTGGCGTCAGGTACATGCTCACAAAAAGCACTACTATGAACCCGCTCTGGCAAAGCACTTACGATTCCATCGCGAAATTCGGAGATGTGGTGGTGATGAAACACCGCTTTGTGTTACCACTCGGCTTTACCTACAAGGCGTATATACTTCAAAACGATTTCAACAAATTATCAAGCACACAAAAGGATCTGCTGAGCTATCGGGCATGCGTGCTGGACGACAAGGAGGCAGAAAAGGCAAGCAGCCTCACAAGACTCGGGCTTAATGACAGTTTGGACCTGAGACTGTTTAACTGGAATTATCTCGCTGCAAATACCGACAGCCTTAAAAAGGAATCACTTGTGATCAGCAGTTTTAACCCCAACCGCATAGTTGGCGACATCAAGGTAGATCATGATAAGATCATGTACCTGAGTTTCCCTTATGACAAGGGCTGGCACTTTTATCTGGATGGGAAGGAATGTGACAAAATGCTGGTGAATTACGGGATGTGCGGGATGTTTGTGCCGGCCGGTTCACATCATGTTGAAATGGATTTTCACCTCCGCTTTTTCGCAAAAGGATTTATACTGAGTCTTGCCGCGCTTTTTATTCTCGGTCTGACATTTTTCATTAACCGTAAACGCAACACAATACCAACTCAACATGAGCAAGCTTAATTCATCAGGTTTCGGCACGCGGGCTATTCACGCCGGCGCCGAACCAGACCCCGGAACCGGGGCCATCATGACGCCTATTTTCCAGACCAGTACCTATGTACAGGAATATCCTGGTAAACACAAAGGCTTCGCTTACGCCCGGGGCAAAAATCCAACACGCGAAGCCTTGCAGAAAAATATTGCTTCTCTGGAGAACGGAAAGCACTGTCTCTGTTTCAGCAGTGGTATGGGCGCCATTGACGCTGTGATCAAATTGCTGCGTCCCGGAGATGAAGTGATTACAGGAGACGATCTTTATGGAGGCAGTTACCGCATGTTTACCAAGGTATTCGCCAATTACGGCATAGGTTTTCACTTTATTGATATGACGCAACCCGAAAAGATCCGTGCTTATATCAATTCAAATACACGCTTGATATGGGTTGAAACCCCAACCAACCCGACCATGCAAATCATCGACATTGAAGCGGTCACTTCCATTGCCAGGGAACACCAGCTTATCAGCGCCGTTGACAACACCTTTGCATCCCCCTATCTTCAAAATCCCCTACAATTAGGCGCCGATATTGTGATGCACAGCGTTACGAAGTATTTAGGTGGGCACAGTGATGTGGTAATGGGCGCACTTGTCACCAACAACGATAAACTTTACGAACAGCTGGCCTTCATTCACAACAGTTGTGGCGCTACACCTGGGCCAATGGACAGTTTCCTGGTGCTGAGGGGCATTAAAACTCTGCATTTGCGCATGGAAAGGCATTGTTACAATGGAAAAAGAGTGGCCGAGTTTCTGAGCAAACACCCCAAAATCGATAAAGTTTACTGGCCGGGGTTCAGTTCTCATCCCAATCACCACATTGCCAAAAAACAAATGCGCGATTTTGGTGGTATGATTTCCATTGTACTTAAAGACAAGGATATTGAAAACACGTTTAAAATCGCTTCCTCCTTTAAGGTGTTTTCTTTGGCCGAAAGTTTGGGTGGCGTTGAATCTCTCATCAACCATCCTGCCACCATGACCCATGCGTCCATCCCGAAAGCAGACCGTGAAAAAGCCGGAGTGGAAGACAACCTTTTACGGCTGAGTGTAGGGGTTGAGGACATTGACGACCTTCTGGAAGACCTGGTTCAGGCCCTGGGTTGATTTCCCGCAGCACTGATAATCCACATTTTTAGAACTAAACTAATTGCTTATATTTACTTCAGGTAAACCCATTGGTATGAGACTATGCGGGGTCGTGCTGGCCTTATTCCTTTTATCTCAAAGTGTCAAAGCGCAGATTTATTCCTGTAAAGACGGACATATAGGCTTCACATCTGAAGCCCCGCTGGAAATGATCAAGGCGCAATCCACCAAAGCCATTGGCGCGCTTGACTGCACGAACAAAAACGTGGTGTTTTCCATAAACATTGATTCCTTTGATGGTTTCAACAGCAGCCTTCAGAAAGAACACTTTCGTGAAAATTATATGGAAACCACCAGGTTTCCTAACGCCCTTTTTAAAGGTAAGATCATTGAGGATATTGATTTCTCAAAGAAAGGTACTTACAACATCAGGGCTAAAGGGGTTTTCAGCATTCACGGGGTGGATAAGGAGAAAATAGTAAAAGTGAAGGTCATAGTCAAAGACAATATTATTGAAGTAGAAGCCAGTTTTGATGTACCCTTAGAGGACCACAACATCAAAATACCCAAAGTCGTGAACCAGAAAATTGCTTCTGTGATCATGGTTGAAGTGAAAGCCAGCCTAAAACCCAAAGCCTGATTTGCTTTTCCGGTGAGCAGAACGATCAAGATAAGCCTGCTGATTCTGTACTGCTCTGGTTGGATGCATGCCCAGTATCAGGTCAGAAATTTCTTTAATCTTACCGGTAAAAAAGATGTACCAGTGAATGTAATTACCCAGGATCAGAATGGGTATCTCTGGCTGGGTACATATGAAGGTGTTTATCGCTTTGATGGCATATCATCCGAAAATCCGTATAAACACATCAAGGCCCTTCAGGGAGAAGTATCAGCACTTTTTGTCGACAGCAAGAATATGATCTGGATAGGCCTGCGTAATGGAAAGGTATACCGTTGCAGAGGTGACCAGGTTGACACCATGAGACTGGGCAAAGTGCCTAACACAAGTAAAATCACTTCTTTCTGTGAACTTCGAAACAAGGTGATTATTAGCACATATGGGAATGGCATCTACCTGACGGAAAAGGATTCCATGATGAGATTCGGCATTGAGCAGGGCCTGAGTGATAATGTGGTTTATAAGTGCGTCAGTGATAAGCAGAACAGAATATGGTGCGCCAGTGATGCAGGAATCACGGAGATGAAATTTTCAGGGAAAGGAATTACATGGAAAGTGATATCCAACAAAATGGGCCTACCTGATAATATTGTCAGGGATCTGGAGCTCAACCAAAACGAACTAACCATTGCCATGCAGGACTCCGGGGTGTGTTATTATGATCTTGAGCATGCCATCTTTAAACGCAAAACCTTTTTCAATGAATGGACTTTGGGCCCTGTTTTGAATGTCTTCACTTATCCGCCGGGACGAACCATCATTGCAACGGAGAGCAAGGGCTTGCTCCTGGTGCAGAATTCCAGTCTGCATATATTCAATTACACAAACCAGACACAGGGGAGCAGCATCAATCAGGCTTTCCTTGACAGGGAAAACCAGATCTGGCTGGCCTGCAAAAAAGGAATCTGTCACATCAGTGAAAAACGTCACCAGTTGATTGGCCAGAAAGAAGGATTGATGAATGATAAAGTTCTTGCTCTGGCTATCGACAACGATCAGTCGGTGTGGATAGGCAGTTCAGCCGGTGTTACCAAAGTGATGAAAAATGAAACGGGTGATCTGGTGATAAAGGATTTAGATGATCTCCGAAAATACAGCATCACCTGCGCCACCAAGGCACCTGATGGAGACATCTGGTTTGGCACATATGGCCAGGGCATTATCGTGCTCAACACAAAAACTGATAATTCTGTAATCATCAACACCAAAGAAGACCGTATTTCAGACAACAACATCAGTCACATCTACTTTCAGGACGGACACACGCTTTTTATTTCCACCCTGGGTGGAGGGCTTATAAAAGCCACTGTTGATCTGGAAGGCGAATACAAATTGTTTAACGTAGACAAAGTATACAGTGAAGGAAGTGGTTTAGGAAGCAACTATGTGTATTCATCCGTGACAGACAGCAATGGGGTTCTGTTTACGGCAAGTGACGGCGGAGGCCTTCAGATGCTTCAAAAAAACAAATTTATTGACCTTGACAAAAGCAAAACAGGCTCTTCCACCGCCTTCAGCCTGTGCCGCGATGCGCTGAATCAGATCTGGGCGATCAGCAGTGAAGACGGGATCCTATGCTACAACGGGAAAACACTGCAGAAACTGAGTCTTTCAGAAGGCTTGAGAGATCAGCAACCGCAACAAATCATTGCTTCCGGTGAGCATGTGTACAGCATACACAGCAAGGGCATTGACAAGATCAACATCAGAACAAAACTTGTTACCTATTTGGATCTGGGTGCGGAAGATCTTGAACCGAATCTTAACGCTGTTGAGCAAAACAGAAATCACCTGTATTCAGGTACCGGCAGCGGCTTGCTGGTTGTGAGAATTGGCGTGATGCGAAGCGATTCCATTGCGCCACTTGTGCATTTGAAAAGCGCTAAACTGAATTACAAACCTTTCAACTTTGACTCTTTGTCGGAGTTCCGCTACAACCAGAATAATTTCGGATTCGGTTTTGGTGGAATTTGGCTGAAGAACCCAGATAAATTACGTTACCGTTACAGGCTACACGGTTTTGATGAGAACTGGAATTACAGCGATGAAGGTAAAGAAGTGCTTTACAACAACCTTGATCCGGGGAATTATAGTTTTGTTGTACAGGTGAAGAACGAGGAAGACGTCTGGAGTTATCCATCAACCTACAGCTTTATCATTCACCCCCCACTTTGGAAACGCTGGTGGTTCTGGCCTCTTGTGCTGGCAATATTGGGCACGCTTATTTATTTGGTTTTCCGCTACCGGCTGCGGGCACTCCAGAAAGAAAAAATGATCCTGGAAATTAAAGTAAAGGAACGAACCGCCCAGATTGAAAAACAAACCCGGATCATAGAAGTCAAAAACATTGAGCTGGAACAATTGTCTCTGGTTGCCAGTAAAACAGACAACGTGGTTCTGATCCTTGATCCTGAAGGCCGGCTTGAGTATATTAATGAGAGTTTCGTGAAACTGCACAATCTCGACAAGGAACAACTGATACACAAATATGGCAGTTCTATTTATGAGCTGAGTAATCATCCCAATATTAGGGATATTGTACAGGAAGCAGTGTCCAATAAAAAGTCGGTGAATTATGAATCTCTGAATGCCAAGACCAACAGTGAACAAGCCGTCTGGCAATCCTCTACCCTCACACCGATCTTCGATAATCAGGGTGAACTTAAGAAGATCATCATTATTGATACGGATGTAACAGAACGTAAAAAACAGGAGCAAATCATCCTTCAGAAAAACAAGGACATCACCGACAGTATAGCCTACGCCAGAAAAATACAGTACTCCATACTGCCTCCTTCCCGCCTGATTGAACAACACCTTCCGGATTCGTTTGTGATTTACCTCACCAAGGATATTGTAAGCGGAGATTTTTACTGGTTCACGCATATGGAAGAATACAGCATCATAGCCGCTGTTGACTGTACGGGACATGGTGTACCCGGTGCGTTTATGAGTCTGATAGGGTATAACCTCCTGAACAAGATCGTGAATGAGGAAAAAACCACCGACCCCAGCGCCATTCTGTTTGCGCTAAACCGGGGTGTGATTGAAGCCTTGTACAAAAACGACAACGAGTCCAAGGACGGAATGGATATTGCCATCTGTAAGATCCACCACAGGAACAAAACCCTTGAATACGCTGGCGCAATGCGTCCGCTGTGGGTCATCTCCAACAATGAATTGCGGGAAGTCAAAGCAGACAAAATACCCATTGGTACAAGACAAACAGACCGGGATCAAACCATCTGTTACACAACACATCTGTTTAACCTGAAACCTGAACATAGTTATTATATTTTCACTGATGGTTATGCCGACCAGTTCGGTGGCCCAAAGGAGAAGAAATACAGCACAGCGCGATTCAAGGACTTGTTATTAAAACATCACAACCTGCCCTTCAGCGAGCAAGCCAGGCTCATCCGGCAGGAACATGAGGATTGGAAAGGCGCGAATGAGCAGGTAGACGATATCCTGGTGATTGGTTTCCGGGCCTGAGCGGGTCTGGCTTTCATCAAATTCCCGAAAATTTCTAAATGCCTTGATTTTTGTCGAATATTTTCAGGGTTTCGTCGAAATTCTCGGGCAAGGATTGGCAAATTCAGTGAACGGGATTCTTGAATGAAATAACAAGTAATGGTAATAATTTGCGGAACCAGGCTTATCATAATTGCCTTATTCCTGTATCTTTACGAGCATTAAGCCTTTTTGCCGGAGATGACCTTTAACCGAACAATTAAATACTGCCTACTTTTTTTACTCATCTCAATTACTGTTCTGCAGGCCCAATCTCCTGCAAAGAAGGAAACTCAATCGGCTTCCAAAATTAAGGCCTCATTTATTTACAGCTTCAGTAAATCCATTGCATGGCCTAATGAAGCGTCAATTTCTGTTTTCAGGATCTGTGTTTTGAATTCTGAAGAATTGGCAAAAAACCTGGTTTCTGTAACAGGCACAAACAAGTTCAAGAACAGAGCCCCTTTTCAGGTAATCAATTGCAGAAACAGATCGGAAATAGTGCCCTGCGAGATTCTGGTCGTGAATACAACCAACGAAACAGAGCTCAAAGCGATTTACAATAAAATCAAAGGCAGGCCTATACTAATGGTTGCCGAAAACCTGCTCGATTTCAGGCAGGCCATGGTGTCATTTGTTGAAGTTGACCGGCACATGAAGTGGATCATCAACAAAACAAAAATGAACGAGGCTGGTCTCAGAGCCAGTGAGGTGGTGTACTCCCTTTCTGTGACCAAAGAAGCTGACTGGAACGACATCATGGGTAAGATGGACTATTACCTTAAAAATTCCAGTGATAAGGACGTAAAAGTAAGTAAGGCCGACCTGAAAAAAATGCTGGGCGCTTACAATGATCTCGAACTCGAAAAAAGACGCAAGGATTCGACCATAAAAAAAATAGAAGACACCCTTCAGAAGAGGATTCAGATGTTTGAAGAGAAAGTGGTGGAATACAAGAAAATTGAGAATAAGATTGAAGAAAACAAATCCCTGATCGCCCAGCAGGAGAAGCTGATGAGTACCCAAAAGAGAGAGATCGCGAGCGCGCTCATCAAGATCGGCGAACAAAAACTGGTTATCATCATCATCATCTCTCTTGCTTCCATCTCGGTGATCTTTTTGCTCTTCGCGATACGAAGCAACATACAGCGTAAAAAGGCCAATCAACTTTTGTCTGAACAGAAAAAAGTGGTTGAACACCAGAAACAACTAGTAGACGAAAAACAAAAGGAAATCGTTGACAGCATCAACTATGCCCGCCGTATCCAAACGGCACTGATGGCACACGATAAATTGCTGAGCAAACACTTGCCTGAGCATTTTGTGTTGTTCAGACCTAAAGACATCGTAGCCGGCGATTTTTACTGGGCCACACCTACCAACGGTGGCTTTATGTATGTTACCGGCGACTGCACTGGACATGGTGTTCCTGGAGCCTTTATGAGCTTGCTCAACATCAGCAAGCTGAACGAAACGATTAACCAGAAAAACATAACCAGGCCCGATCTGGTGTTCAACGATATCCGGAATGAGATCACCAGAGCGCTTAATCCCGAAGACAGTACTGAAGACAGTAAAGACGGCATGGACGCCGTGCTATGCAAGCTCGACCTCAGGAATATGAAGCTGCAGTATGCTGCTGCGAACAACGCCTTCTACGTGATCCGGAATCACGAAGTGATCGTGTGTAAAGCGGATAAAATGCACGTGGGTAAGGCTTTCAATGCCGTGGGCATGTTCACCTACTACGAAATGGATCTCCAGAAAGGAGATTGTATCTATACCTTCTCCGACGGATACTCCGATCAATTCGGTGGCCCTAACCGCAAGCGGTTCAAGTCTGTTCAGCTGAAGGAACTCCTGGTGAAAATATCTGCTCTGCCAATGACCGAGCAAAGGCATGTACTCAACGAAACCTTCGAGAACTGGAAAGGCAATATTGAACAAATTGACGACGTGCTGGTCATCGGTGTAAGGGTTTAAACAGCCTAACCACACTTTAATCCAATAAAAAAGCCCGGATAATCCGGGCTTTTTTGTGTTATAAGATGCTGGGTATTACATCATGCCACCCATGCCTCCCATGTCGGGAGCTCCACCTGCTGCTGGTTTTTCTTCTTTCTTTTCAGCCAGTACGCAATCGGTTGTGAGCAACATAGCCGCCACGGAAGCAGCATTTTCAAGCGCAACACGGCTTACTTTGGTTGGGTCAATTACACCAGCCTTGTATAGATTTTCAAAATTCTCAGTGCGGGCATTGAAACCAAAATCTTCTTTGCCTTCTTTTACCTTCTGCACCACAATAGAACCTTCAATTCCACAGTTCGCGCATATTTGGCGAAGCGGCTCTTCAAGGGCACGTTTTACTATAGCAATACCGGTCACTTCATCTTCATTCCCACCCTTGAGTTTTTCCAAGGCGGCAATAGCCCTGATGTATGCTGTGCCTCCACCCGGAACAATACCTTCTTCAACAGCAGCACGGGTAGCAGCCAGTGCGTCGTCTACACGGTCTTTCTTTTCCTTCATTTCCACTTCGCTTGCGGCGCCTACATACAACACAGCCACACCACCAGCCAGTTTAGCCAGGCGTTCCTGAAGTTTTTCCTTGTCGTAATCTGAGGTTGTGGTTTCAATCTGTGCCTTGATCTGGTTAACACGGGCAGTGATGTCGGCCTTTTTACCGGCTCCATTCACAATTGTGGTGTTGTCCTTATCAATGCTGATCTTTTCAGCCTTGCCCAGATCGCTGAGCTGGGCATCTTCGAGTTTACGGCCCTGCTCTTCGCTGATATAGGTACCACCTGTAAGGATGGCTATATCTTCCAGCATGGCTTTGCGGCGATCACCGAAACCTGGAGCCTTCACAGCTGCAATTTTCAGGTTGGCACGCAAACGGTTCACCACCAGGGTTTGAAGCGCTTCACCATCCAGGTCTTCGGCGATGATGAGGAGTGGTTTACCGGTTTGAACTGCTTTTTCAAGAATGGGGAGGAGTTCCTTCATGGCCGAAATCTTCTTTTCATAAATCAGCACATATGGATTTTCCAGAACAGTTTCCATCTTGTCCACATTGGTGACAAAATAAGGTGAAATGTATCCGCGATCGAATTGCATGCCTTCCACCACTTCAACAGTAGTATCGGTGCCTTTTGCTTCTTCAACTGTGATAACACCCTCTTTCTTCACCTTACCCATGGCTTCAGCAATCAGCTTGCCTATGGCACTGTCGTTATTGGCTGAAATGGTAGCTACTTGTTCAATTTTTTTATTGTCGTTTCCGATTGTATGCGACTGATTCCTGAGGTGTTCCACTACCGCAAGTACAGCTTTATCTATACCACGCTTAAGATCCATTGGGTTGGCTCCTGCTGCAACGTTCTTCAGACCGGCTGTTACGATGGCCTGGCCGAGCACGGTTGCAGTTGTTGTACCGTCGCCTGCCACATCAGCGGTTTTGCTGGCCACTTCCTTAAGCAGTTGTGCACCCATGTTTTCTACCGCATTACTCAGTTCGATTTCTTTGGCTACAGTTACACCGTCTTTGGTGATAACGGGAGAGCCAAATTTCTTATCAATAATCACGTTGCGGCCCTTGGGTCCAAGTGTAACCTTGACTGCATTTGCCAATGCGTCAACTCCGCGTTTTAGGGCGTCGCGTGCCTCAATATTAAAGGTGATGTCTTTTGCCATAATTGTATAGTTTAATTAATTCTGTTTTCTCTTAAATTGAATAACAAATCAAATGATCGCGTAAATATCGCTTTCACGCATGATGAGGTACTCTGTACCATCAACATTGATCTCGGTTCCGGCATATTTCCCGTAAAGCACCATGTCTCCTACCTTCACGGTCATAGGCTCTTCAGGTTTTCCATTTCCAACCGCTACAACTTTACCACGCATGGGCTTCTCTTTCGCTGTATCAGGAATGATGATTCCTCCTGAAGTTTTGGTTTCCGCAGGGGCAGGCTCAACTAACACCCTGTCAGCCAATGGTTTCACTTTTATTTTTGTCATAATCTTGGTGAGTTTTGTAAGTTTTGCCCAGTCTCCTCACAAATTATGCCATGCCAATTCTCAGGCTTTAAGGGGCCAAAATTGCATATCCCAAAGCATGGATTTGAAAAAAATGACAGATTGGAATGACAGGCTGGCACGCCTTGCCTGCTTATTTCAGACGCATGCCCTTTTGGTAGGTCACAATGAAACCATCAAAGCCTATGCTGAGGAGTTCTGCTCTTCTTTTGATGGCATCGTCACGGGTTTTGAAACGGCCTACGAGTACTTTATACCGATTGTCTTCATGAACCATATCGTACTTGCCGATTTTCTTCAGGATAGACTTGTCTGGTTTATTCACAAATGCGCCAACCTGAACACAGTAAATGAGGTCTGAACTGGCCCGGTCAGATAGTTCCGTTTTGGTTTGGCCTTCTTCTGTTTTAACCTCTGCAGGCATGTCCTTCGCCGCCTGAGGCACCTCCGTTTGAGTAGCCGTTAATGCAGCAGGCTGGATATAATCCACAAGTCTGTCTATCTCATCAGCGTTCTCCTCTAAGGTCTGGGCCAGGATCAGGATTTTCTCAGCCGTTTGCAGGTCGTTCTCTGCTTTCGCCTTTACTTTCTCATTTTTAGACAATACGGCTTTTCGCTCCGATTTGTCTTTGATGTCTTCCGCATTCTTTAGGCCTGCCTCTGCTTCAGAAAGTGCCTTAGATGCATTTTCTTTCTCGCGCAAACCCACTTCCCTGGCATCTGCCGCGTCTTTTCTGAACTGTATGGATTGTTGCCGGAGTTCCTGAATTTCCTTTTGCGACATGCGGTCAACCTTGGTGTTTTCATAAGCCGGTATAAGGCTTTCTTCGGTTTTTTTTGCGTTCCCCTGCGCACTTGGATTTTCCCCATTCACAGTCAGTGTTCCTCCGGGCGCTAAGCCTATTGAAGCTTCCAGTTCAATGGCCTCGTTTTCAAGGCTCCGGGATAGTGAGAGTATTTTGTCTGCAGTGGCATTGTTGTTTTCGGCTTGCTGCTTGAGCATCCTGGCCTTGTTCAGTTCAGTGTTCTTTTCCGTTTCATTGCTGATGGTTTCAGCTTTTGCCAGCATTTCTGTTGCTGCTTTCAGGTCGGCTTCCGCTTCCATTTTTTCCTTGGTGCCCAAATCATAGGCCTTTTTGGAATCGGCTCTGAACTGCTGCGCCTGTTGCATCACGTTTACCGGATTCACAGCCGGATCCTGGGCCTTCACCTCTGAAAGCGGGTTCTTGTTATCAGCTTGCAGACTTTGGCTATCAGCAGGCCTGTTCTGGCTCACTGCATTATCAACGGTCCTGGTATCCGTGGCCTTTGGACCGGATATCATCTTTTTCTCCTGCCTGATCTTGTAAATTTTTAATTTCTGAACCGGCGCATCTATTTCTTTTCGATTACCGTCTTCTATATAATTCAATTTTTGCCTGATCTCAAATACCCCGCTTAAGGGACCTGTGATCAGTTTCATCTGAACTTTAATGACAGAATCAGGCGGTGCAATTACCCAGACAATCCTGGCTTTTTTGTTTTCAAACGAGAAAGTGCCGCCACGGCTTTCTACCTCTTCCGCGGCTGAACCCTCAGGCAGGTCGATCTGATACTTCGCGAAATCCGATAAATGTGTTTTGTAAATGCTGACTTCAAACACAAGTTCCGAATTGCTCGCTATGGAATCCGGTAAATTGGTTTTCATGCCTGTTTGGGCAAGTAATCCCGTGTATGCTTGCAAACATATTGCAAACCAAAGGGATGCTGCCTTAGAGGACTTCTTGCTGAATTCAAATCGGAGTGTTCTCAAGAATAGGATAGGTATTTGACCTTGGCCTAACAATATTACTTGTTTTATCAGCAATACTCAAAGTCTGAATCAGAAAATTGCGAAGACTAAGCTGTTGAAATCGTCGACGGGAAATAAAAAAGCCGCCCTGAGGGGGCGGCTTGAAGTGAATGGGTTTTTTACTTTTTCATGTCAATGGGATAATAAATGCCTTTGATCTGAACGGTGGCTTTATTATCGCACTGTGAAGGAAGAAGCACTGGATTTTCATCTCCTCCATAGGTGTTCCCTGTATTGTCATAATATATTTCACGGGGGTAAGCACTGCCTGTGGTAAAGGAAGCTATACCGCCAACCAGGGGATGGAATTCTGAGTTATGGGGATCTATACCGGTTGTGGTGAGTGTTACACTTGCCAGCTTATCCGGTGAACAGGTGAAATCGCGCTTAAGCGGGTATTTTTCATAATATTTGATTGTGTATGGTACGTTTCCGGGTGTATATCCTTTCGCGTCGCCTACATAGGAAATAACGGCGAGGCTCCAGGTAATGGGTGATTGTGCACTCGCGGCAAACACTTTGGTGTCGGATGTGTTTTCCAATGTTTTGATGAGTGTGCCATACCAAGCCATGGAATCCAGATTTTTCTTCATGGTAAGACCGGCGCTGTATGACCACTTCAGGTTACCAGCAATTGGCGTTTTGTTATCTGGCCTCAGGTTTCTCAACAGTATGGTTGTGTTGTTGGTAGCCGGGTCGGAATTCATATAATCTTTATTGTCTATCAGCCAGCCATCTACTTTATACTCTTCAAGTGTGATCCTGCCGGTGAAATTGTAATCGCGTGTGTAGTTCTCGTTTCCTGTGATGGGGTTCACAGCGTAAGCTGTCTCTTTAAAGTACATCCACACTGAACCGTCGCGCAGGTGACCGTCTTTACAAAGTGTGTTGTTGAAGGTATAACTGAAACGGTTGGTTTGAACATTGCGGATCACGGTTGTTGTACCGGTAGAGTTCGCTGCTGGCTCGTAGAACTGAGCTTTTGAACCCGAAGCGTCTTCGCCCATAACACTGGCTACCATTTCAACATCAGAAGCCAGAAACGTAGCGTAAGAGGCATCGATGGAGGTTTGCAGCTCTGTGTCGGGTGTGGGTGCCACATTGGGTTCTTTCTTACAGGCCAGAAACAGACCCAGGGAAAGCGCGAAGAAGGCAATACCGTAATTTACTTTTTTCATTTCTGTATCGATTTGAGAGATTTTGTTGCAATTTAGCAAAAGTTTAGAATTCAGCAAAAAAAACGTCCAAAAAAATGTTGGTTTTCCCAAATTGCAAAATCAACCTGGGCTTGTATGTCACCGAAAAACGAGCTGATGGTTACCACAATATAGAATCGGTTTTTTACCCCATCAATTGGACCGACGCTCTGGAAGTACTGGAAAACAAGGATCCAGGATCAAATCCCTTTAGCCTCCAGGAATACCCCGCCCCACTTGGCATTGCCCGGGAAAAACACCTGATTTATAAGGCCTGGTTGCTCCTGAGCCAAAGGTTCCGTTTTCCTCCACTGGCGTTTCACCTATACAAAAATTTACCCATGGGTGCCGGACTGGGCGGGGGAAGCTCAGACGCCGCATTCTGCATTGAGATTTTGGTCAAAAAATTCAAGCTTGATCTTAGCCAGGATCTCAGGACTGAACTTGCAGCCCAATTGGGAAGCGATTGCGCCTTTTTTATACAAAACAGTCCACGGTTTGCCAGCGGTCGGGGTGAAATACTTCATCCGGTTGAACTGGATCTTTCAGCCTTTTTCATCCTGCTTGTTTACCCGGGTATACATTGCAACACTGCTGATGCCTACCGCGCTGTGCACCCCCGGAAGGGCCGCACAAGCCTGATGCACCTGGTTCGCCAATATGGTCCTGAAGAATGGAAAAACCATCTGATGAATGACTTCGAAGAATCAGCCTTCAGTCAGCATCCAATACTTGCACGGATCAAGCAAAACCTTTACGATACAGGGGCCGTGTATGCCTCAATGAGCGGAAGCGGCAGTACAGTTTATGGCCTGTACAAACAGGAGCCTGACCTAAGCCGGTTTAAAGCCTATAGTTGTTACCTTCAGAAACCCGGAAAGCTCTCCGGCTAAATAGTTAAGGGATTTTTCTCTTTCTTTGTGCGCGGTTAAAGGTAGTTTTCATGGGTTTAGGTTGTTTTTAAAGGTACGGCACCTGCGCATATCCAAAACGGCCCTTGATCAAAATTACCTGCGCACCATTCCTGTCATTATTATGCAATACCTGATACAGAAATTCGGAGGCACCAGTGTTGGAAGTCCGCAACGGATCAAAGACCTGGTTCATCTCACAGTAAACAAGACCCCTAAAATAGTGGTCTTGAGTGCCATGAGTGGCACCACCAACGCGCTTGTGCAAATTTGCGAACAGCTTTATGCCAGAAACATGGAAAAAGCCCGCGATCAGATAGCCGGTTTAGAACAAACCTACAGAAAGGTGGTACACGATCTTTTCACTTCGGCAGAGGCCATTCGCAAAGGTCATGAGCTTCTGAACCATCATTTTGAATACCTGCGCACGTTTACCCTCGACATGTTTACCATGAATGAAGAGAAAGCTGTATTGGCGCAGGGCGAACTGCTGAGTACGGCCTTATATCACTTTTATCTGGAAGAACAAGGCCATTCTTCGGCATTGATTCAGGCCCTTCAATTCATGCGCATCGACTCGAATGAGGAACCTGACATGGCTTACATCAGCAAGTATCTTCTGGAAGAACTCCGGAAACATGAAGGGGTATCGCTCTTTATCACCCAGGGTTATATCTGCCGAAATGCTTACGGCGAAATAGACAACCTCAAACGGGGTGGCAGCGATTACACGGCTTCCATCATCGGGGCAGCCATTGGCAGTTCCGAAATTCAGATCTGGACAGACATTGACGGCATGCATAACAACGATCCCCGGGTGGTTGACAAAACCCATCCCATCAAACAACTGAGTTTTGATGAGGCAGCTGAACTTGCCTATTTCGGGGCCAAGATTCTCCATCCTACCTGCATCCTTCCAGCCAAAAAGGCCAATATTCCGGTGCGACTCAAAAACACCATGCAACCCGGGGCGGAAGGCACACTGATCGCCAATTTTCAGCAGGAAGAAGGGATCAAGGCCGTTGCCGCAAAAGATGGCATTACCGCCATTAATATCACCAGCGACAGGATGTTACTTGCATACGGATTTCTAAGGGCTGTATTCGAGATTTTCGAGCGCCACAAAACATCCATTGACATGATCACTACCAGCGAAGTGGCCGTTTCCCTCACCATTGATAATGATAAGAACCTCGACGCCATAATCGCTGAACTCAAAAACATCGCCCAGATCGAGATTGAAAGGGGCCAAAGCATCATTTGTATTGTTGGGAAACTGCCACGTGAAAAAGCCGGATTAGGCTATAAAGTACTTGAGTGTTTACGCGATATCCCCGTACGCATGGTATCCTATGGCGGAAGCGCCAATAACATTTCTGTGCTTGTAAAAAGCGAGTATAAAAACAAAGCCCTGCTCTCTCTCAACAAGGGTTTATTCAATTACTGATTCTACCATGCTTGATCCAAACTTACTCACGCGCTTCCGTTCCATTGAAACGCCTTTTTACTATTACGATCTTGAGCTGCTCCGAAATACGCTTCATGAACTCAGCACACATCTGCCTGAACGCTATCATGTGCATTATGCACTCAAGGCCAATGCAAACAGGGAGATCCTGAAACTGGTCATGGAAGCCGGACTCGGTGCCGACTGTGTAAGTGGCAATGAGGTAAAACGGGCCTTTGAATGTGGATTTAAACCCTCTAAGATCGTTTTCGCCGGTGTAGGTAAAAGCGATAGGGAAATCAAAGAAGCTTTGGATCTGGATATTTTCTGCTTCAACGCCGAAAGCATTCAGGAACTTGAAGTCTTGAATCAGATGGCTGACAATGCTGGAAAAAAAGCACGTGTGGCCATTCGTGTAAATCCCAACGTAGACGCGTATACCCACCAATATATCACAACCGGTCTGGAGGAAAATAAGTTCGGAATCAACCCGTATGATTTCGAAAAAGTTCTGAATATTCTCCGGGTTTCAGATCACCTGCATTTCGAGGGACTCCATTTTCACATTGGGTCACAGATAACCGATATGACAGCCTTTAAAAATCTTTGCACCCGGGTGAACGACATCAATACCTGGTTCGCAAAACAAGGCTTCCTTTCCAAACATCTGAACCTAGGCGGGGGATTGGGAATCGATTACAGACTTCCGGATGAAAACAAAATTGTGGATTTTAAAACCTATTTCAGCATTTTTAAGACTCTGCTTGAACCTTTGCCAGGACAGGAGTTACATTTTGAACTTGGACGATCCATTGTTGCACAGTGCGGCAATCTGGTGAGCCGTGTACTTTATATCAAACATGGCCTTAACACACACTTTGTAATTCTGGATGCCGGCATGACAGAATTGATGCGTCCGGCGCTTTACCAGGCCTATCACAAAATCGAGAACCTGAGCAAGTTCAACAAAATTTCTGATCACAAGTACGATGTGGTGGGTCCAATTTGTGAAAGCAGCGATTGTTTTGGAAAGGCCGTTGAATTGCCTCTAACCGAACGCGGTGATCTGATAGTGATTCGCAGCGCCGGCGCATATGGAGAAGTGATGAGTAACCGGTATAACCTGAGAGAAGCCGCTGCTTCCGTATACTCTTTATAATTTCTCGAATTGGTGAATATGATCCACTGAGATTATTATTCTCCCTTTCCTGTCGGCAATTTGTTGAAGCGGCTTGAATTTTGCGCCTTCAACAAGATCATTTGCCTTATAGGAATATCTCGAATATACATTTTGTGAAAGAGTATCGTTGATCGATTTCAACAAAATCAGGAACTCAATGTCGGTGTTCACAAAATCAGAATTGCTGAATCCAAACAAAGGACTTTCCTCGTTTAACGGATGTACAATCGTCCAGCTTAAGGTCAGGAAATGGATCTTTTCTATTTCGAGGTTCAGGTTGTAAAATTCCCTTTTACGGGTCTCAGGATTATTAAATGTCACACTCACTTTAACTTCTGATTCAATCAGCTCACTCTGTTTTTTATTGGCCAGCCTGAACATCAGGGCCTGTCCATCACGGTAAGGGGCGATCAGTATGTTTTTGCTGTAGAGTACATGTGCCATGGGTCTTGAGAACCGGCCATACAATACGCCAGTGGCAACCGCGAAACTCAATAGTCCAAGCAGTGATTCAAATGCTGCCGCCACGCTTGCGGCATTTCCTATCGGATACACATGGCCGTACCCCAGTGTTGTTATGGTTTGTGCACTGAAAAAGAACAGGCCAAAAAAATGCTGTAAGGCTCCTGGACCTCCGTCTAAGCCTCCGAAATGTTCGGGTCCTATGCTAAAATATAAAGCGGCAAACAACATGTTTATGGCGATATACCAAATCACAATCACCATGACCAGTTTTGTTCGTGTTGTGGAAATGAGCCAATGGTAAATATCGATGTTACCGAATCTGCCCAAACCGGTTCGTCGCACGTTTACCGAGCCGTCAGGGTTCAGAAACCGAACCGATTGCTTGTATTCTTTAGAACCGAAACCCAGCTCCTGAACCGTTCTGATCCTATTTTTAAAAAAATCCATCTGAGAAATACTCTGTAATTTTACCCTGTGAATTCAAAAGTAAAGTTTTCCTGGTTATTGTTGGTCATCCCCCTGATCTTAATGGTTTGGT
>DAOMFS010000005.1:93013-114935 GCA_035429925.1 Bacteroidia bacterium
ACAAGACCAGCCCGTGAGGTACTTGCCCTATTATGGCCCAAAATACAGCAGACAAAATGACGATACAATTTACCACAGGGTAAAAGGGTTCAGTTTTGTGAATCAGTTTGGAAAGGCTACCGATTCAAATACCATACAGAACAAGATTTATGTAACGGAATTCTTTTTCACCACCTGCAAAAGCATTTGTCCTATTATGAATTCAAACCTGGATAAGATCTATCATATGTTCGGCAACAGGGGAGATTTTCTGATCCTCTCACACACGGTCGATCCTGAACAGGATTCTGTACCCGTTTTAAAGGCTTATTCTGACCTTCACGGTGTGCACAACTCGAACTGGTTGTTTGTTACAGGACCTAAATCAGAATTGTATCAGCAGGCCAGGATATCTTATCTTCTGAATGCCGATCAGGGTGACGGAGGTCCTGCCGACTTCATCCACACCCAGAACTTTGCCCTGGTGGATAAGGAAAGGCATATCAGAGGGTACTACGACGGTACAGATAGCCTGGATGTGAACCGTCTGATCACAGACATAAAACTTTTAATAAAAGAATATGAGTACCGCAACAAAATGGCTGATTAGCCTCATTATCCTGGCAAATGCCCTTCGCGCACAGGACGTGTCAGCTGTATACAAGATAAACGACCTTTTAAATCGTCTGGAGTCAAAGGATACGCTCTATGTTGTCAATTTCTGGGCTACATGGTGTAAACCCTGTGTGCAGGAACTTCCGGCATTTGACAGCCTTGGTACGGCCTATTCCGGAAAGAATGTGAAAGTTATTCTGGTTTGCCTGGATTTTAAAGAGGACCTGGGCAGTAAAGTGAGGCCTTTCCTCAAAAAAAAGAATATCAGTAGCCAATGCGTTTTGCTGGATGAGCTGAACGGTAACGATTATATCGATAAAGTGTCGACAGAGTGGTCGGGTGCCATACCTTCAACCTTGTTCAAATACGGCAAGCGAAAGGATTTTGCCGAAAAGAAACTCCGTTTGAAAGATCTCGAAGAAAGGGTAAAGGCCTTGCAAAGTACCTAAAAAACAAAGACCCTTTACAAGAGTAAAAGGTCTTTGCCAAACACTACGACTAAAGAATACACTAAGTTCTATAGCCAACTAACCTGATTGTTCAACGATGAAAAAGGTCAAAGGTTGCCTAAAAACTGTTAATACGATACCGCAAGCACTGCCTCAGCATTGCTGATGTTTATCTTATCAGAACCATTCTGAACCGTGCAACTGAATTTCACCTTCATCTTCTTGGTGGGTTCGTTTTTATTATTAATCTGATAATCAGATACTTCGGTTATTTCAAATGTGCTGAGTTCAGGCTGAATGGTGTTTTTTGAACTATACACTTTTCCGTCTGGGGCAGTTAAAAGTATGGTCACCGCCGAATATGCCTTAGAATTCGGGATCGGGTTAAATTTGGCAGTGAAATTGGCTTCACAACGTGGGTCAACAAAGGCCGGAACCTGATATTGAGCAATGCAGGTATCCTTTCTGCCATCGATTACGGTAAGTTTTGCATTGTAAAAGCTCTGGGCCTGGTATGTATGGAAAGGGTTCTCCGATCCTGAGTTGCTGCTTCCGTCACCAAATTGCCATAGGTAGGTATAGGGTGGCTGACCTGTAATTACAGGATTGAAAGAATACATCAGTACATCCGGAGCACCTTCTTTCTGAGCAACAATATAAACTTGTAAACGGCTGCCCACCTTATACTGATTTTGGTTGCTTGTGCTGCATCCAGCCTCATTATCTTCAAAATTCAGAACCGGATTTACTTTCGTGCCATTTTCCACAATAGAACTTAAACTGTAAGATTTGTAATTTTTTCCGTTGAGCATCCAATTGTAACTTTCAGCGCCTGATTCATCTCTGACCGGTTTCAATACCATTTCATAATACAAAGGTGCCAGACTGGCGTCGTTGTAAACATAATTGCCTTTATGCAGGGCCTTGTTGATTTCAAGGGCATTTCCGGTTTCGTTCGTTTTTGTGTCGTTGATCAGTACAGTGATGGCATACCCGCAGGAAGCCGGACAAGAGGTTTGCTTCAATTCAGCCTTTAAAACATATACATTGTTTGTGTCGAGGAAGTGGGATGCCTCCATGAAATAACGCTCATCACCTGCAGCAAAGCGGGTATGTGTGTTGTTGATGTCGGCTTCACAATAAAATTCAGGAGATACCGCCTTATCCGCCGGTGAAGGTAATGGCTCTTTTTTACAGGTACTGAAAAGTAGCAATGACAGGAAGGAAATGAGACGAGTATATCCGGTGAATTTCATAGTTCTAGCGCTCGAGGATCTTGTATTTCAGACTCAGCCTGAAACCGCTGGTGTTTTGTAGCGTGTTGTTTATTTGCGAGTTGGCGATCAGATCGCTCAATCCATAATTGTATTCTATGCCTGCTGAAAAGCCTGATCCGAATTCATGTTGTAAGCCTGCACTCAAGACCAGGTTCAGGGAGCTCATGTTTTCATACTGCTGTTTGTTATTCTGACTCTGCGCGAGTGTGGGCGCTCCATCGTTAAGGGTATAAGTATCGAGGTTATTTCGGGCTGATACCAGGTAACCTGCGTTAACACCCAATCCCAGAAGATTCTGATCATCCATTTTATAATACAGTTTGACCGGAACAGAAGCGAATGCCATAGACTGACAGCTGATCACACTTTGCGTTTCACTTGAGCTGAATCCATATGTTTTTCCTTTAACGCTGTAAAATTCATCGTTCATGTGCCTGACTGTGTATACCTGCACACCAACTGAGGCGATCAGGTTTTTTGAAACGTGGAAACCATAATTGATTCCGGCAAAAAGATTAGGTCCTTTACCGGACTCAATTCCCTTATTCTCCCAGCCATTCAGGTAGAGGACACCCACTTCCACATCCAGATAATTCCGTTTGTTTTGCCTTGACACATAGTAATCATTGTGAGTGCCCTTAATTGTTTTGATCCCAATTTCGGGTTGAGCCGGCAGCATGAACTGACTGAGCATGGAGGCACTCCGGTAAGGTAACCACAATATTTCATGCTTATCCTGACTGTGTTCAGCATCCAGGCTTTCTGAAGACATGCCTGAAGGGTAGTCCTGTGTATTGAACGCAGAACCCTGTTGTGCGGTTTCTCCTGAAAGGGCAAGATTCAGATTTGGCCCTTGTGCCGTATGATTGGTGGCAAGATTAGCGTGGTTATGCCCTGCTTTGCCTGCAAATGCAGATCCCATCTTCAATGAAGTAGGTTTAACCGGAGTGTTTGGATGCACAGACAAATCTGTTTCATGCTTCAGGCTATTTGTTTTTTGAGTCTGAGCGGTACTGGCCAGGACAAGGGTTTGATGTAAATCCCTGGTTGTTTTTGGTTCGGGCGTGTTTTCCTGTTCCTGTATCACTTCGTCAGCTAGGGTGCTTTTTCCGCTTTCAGGCACTGCAAGGTAAAGCAGTGTTGAAGCGCCCAGTGCCACAACGCCGGAAACGAGCCAGTACATTTTTGCGGAGCTGGTAGCCACAGTTCCGGTTCGGTTGCGGTCAATTAATCTTCTGGCATTCTCCCAATCCGAATCCCTGATCGAGAATCTGGCCTCATCGATCTTGCGTCTGAATATGTCGTCAAATTCCTCTTCGGCTTTCATGTTATTGCAGTAAACTGAAGACCGCTTCTCCGATCTCTTCTTTTAATTTTTGTCTTGCCGCGTTCAGGTGCCACTTGGATGTGCCTTCACTTATTCCCAGGAGCTCACCTATTTCCTTATGCGAAAAACCATCAATCACATATAGGTTGAATACATTGCGTGTGGCTTCCGGCAGATGGCTGATGTGTTCGTAAATCTGTTTGCAGCTTATCCGGCTCAGCGCTTCATTTGCTTCTGAATACGACACGCTGTCGTAGTAAGAATCTACGTAGCTGATCTTCTCCCCTTCCCTTTTGTTTTTCCGGTACTCGTCTATCAGGGTATTGATTGTGATTCGCCTGATCCAGGTTTTGAAAGGAATAACCGGATTATAGGTCTTCAGGCTTTTCAGGATCTTCATGTAGGCTACGTTCATTGACTCGCTTGCACTATCACGGTCTTTTGAATAGCGCAGACAGATGCTCATGAGATAGGAGTAAGAAATCCGGTACAATTCGTACTCGGCTTTTCTGTCCTGCCTTATGCAAAGTGCAATCAACCTGGGCTGAACGTCCATATCCGTGGCAAAGTCTTATTGACTTTTACGAATAAAGATAACGAAAAGTTGGGTAAGTTAAAAGTAATAATTCGCTGAAAAGCAGGAATTTGGACTCAAATCCTCAATTCGCATAAAACTGAAGGAGTTGGGAGAGCTTTTCTTTTAATTCTGTTCTGAGGATGATTTTATCAAGAAAACCATGCTCCAGCACAAATTCAGCGGTTTGAAAGCCTTTTGGAAGATCTTTGCCTATGGTTTCCTTAACCACCCTGGGGCCGGCAAAACCAATAAGGGAACCCGGTTCGGCGATGTTCAGATCACCTAACATGGCATAACTTGCGGTAACGCCGCCGGTGGTTGGATCAGTCAGCAAGGAGAAGTATGGGATTCTATGTTGTGCGAGCAGACTGAGTTTAGCGGAAGTTTTAGCCATTTGCATGAGAGAAAAGGCTGCTTCCATCATTCTGGCTCCACCACTTTTTGAAATGATCAGCAAGGGTGTTCTGGTTTTAAGGCAAAAATCAATGGAGCGTGAAATTTTCTCGCCCACCACCGATCCCATGCTGCCTCCAATGAAACTGAAATCCATGCAACACACCACAAGGTCCTGGCCATTCACCTTTCCGAAAGCGCTGCGAAGGGCGTCTTTCATGCCAGTTTTGCGTATGGTTTCTTTTAAACGGTCGGTGTATTTTTTGGTATCAGAAAATTCGAGGGGATCGCCACTCACAAGATTTTCATGCAATTCGGTGAAACTGTTGTTGTCGAAAAGTATCTCGAAATACTGTTTGCTTCCTATTCTTTCGTGGTGCCCGCAGTCCACGCAAACGTATTTGTTGTTTGAGTGATCCTGAACCGTATGGATCTTTTTACAGCTGGGACATTTATACCACAAGCCTTCTGGTGTTTCTTTCTTTTCACTGGTGGAGGTGGTGATGCCCTCTTTTAAACGTTTGAACCAACCCATGGTGTATTTTTTGATTGTTTACTGATATCCGGATCCCCTGGAATCAGGCAATGGTTATGGATTTATCGAGGTATACATCCTGAATGGCATTCAACAGTGCGACACCTTCTTTCATGGGCTTCTGGAAAGCCTTGCGGCCGCTGATGAGTCCTTGACCACCCGCTCTTTTATTCACCACTGCTGTGGTTACCGCTTCGGCGAGGTCACTGGCGCCCTTGCTTTCTCCGCCACTGTTGATAAGACCCATACGTCCCATGTAGCAATTTGCCACCTGGTATCGGCATAAATCTATGGGGTGATCACTGCTGAGTTCAGAATACACTTTAGGATGCGTTTTCCCGAAATTAAGTGCAGTATACCCTCCGGTTTTATCGGAGAGTTTTTGCTTGATGATGTCGGCCTGAATGGTAACACCCAGGTGATTGGCTTGTGAGGAAAGGTCGGCCGCTGTGTGGTAATCCACACCATCCTTTTTAAATGCAGCATTACGGGTATAACACCAAAGGATGGTTGCCATACCCAGCTCATGTGCCCGTTCAAAAGCCTGGGCCACTTCAACGATCTGACGTGAAGACTCGGCCGAACCAAAGTATATTGTGGCGCCAACTGCTACTGCTCCCATGTTCCAGGCTTCCTCTACTGAACCAAACATGATCTGATCATACTTGTTGGGATAAGACAGGAATTCGTTATGGTTGATCTTAACGATAAAGGGAATTTTGTGGGCATATTTACGGGAAACCGAGGCCAGCACACCATAGGTAGAAGCAACCGCGTTGCACCCGCCTTCAATAGCGAGTTTCACAATATTTTCGCTGTCGAAGTAAATGGGGTTAGGTGCAAAACTGGCGCCGGCACTGTGTTCAATGCCCTGATCAACGGGTAAAATGCTCATATAGCCCGAACCTGCCAGACGCCCTGAATTATATAGTTGTCCAAGACTTCTCAGTACCTGTGGGTTTCGGTTGCTGGGTGTAAAAATGCGGTCCACAAAATCAGGACCTGGACTGTGAATCTGCTCTTTGGAAATGGTTTTGCAGGTGTGTTGAAGTAAAAAATCGGCCTGTGGGCCCAATAGTTCTTTGATTTTCACTGACATATCAGGTTATTAAGGGGCACAAATATAAAGAAAAAACCCCGCTGAAGGCGGGGTTATCATTGCATGGGTAAAAATTATTCGTTGATCATGATCATTTTGAAAGGCACATTGATGATAGCCTGGTAATCCTCACCGGCTTCAAGCATATCCTCGTCATCTTCCTCATAATGCCAGTTGATGGTTACTGCGCTTCCGCCCTTGTTGATGCCTTCAAGTTTCTTAAAAACATCGAGAATGCATTTGGAAGAGGATGTGTTAAAATACTCGAGTTGAACATTCACCGTTGTAACTGGTTTGGCACTGCTGGCATATTTATCCAGAGCGTCTACCAAAGGTTTATAAAACTCAATGGAATTCTCAGGGATGGAACGGCCTTTCACCTCCAGCACCCCGTTCTCCAGATCGAAGTTTATGCTCGGTGTTTTTGGTGTACCTTCAATAGAGTATTTTTCCATAGGTAGTGTAGTTTAATTTTGTTGATTGCTGACTTTTATATTGAGCGTAAAGAAAGAAACTTTATTGTCAATTTCCAAAAAATTATACTCTAATTTTTCACCCGTTTTTCGGGCTATGTCGATCATTCCGAGTCCTCCACCGCCCTTTAAGGACATTTCGCCGTTGTTGAGTACCTTCTTGTAATACTCCTTCAGTTGATCTTTATTGAGCGAATTCACCTCGTCGAGGCGCGAACGCAATCCGCTGATGTTTTCGTTCAGAATGTAATTGCCTGTCACAATGGTGTACCGGTCGCCCTGCTTACCAATGGTGAAAATAGCGGATCGGTTTTTGTCCAAGTCGCTGTGTTCCGACACCTCATCCATATGGTGGTAAAGGTTCTGTAAACATTCAACGAGCACATTGTATACTTTCTTTTTCATTTTCGGCTCTTCCTGCAGGTTATCCATTTTATTCTCCATGATCTGAAGAATGGATGTCAGCAGTTCAGACGTAATTTCACCCTTGAAGGAGAGGAGGATGTTGTTTCGCTCCATCTTATCGTAGATGTCGTATATGTCGAGAAAGGACAAGACCGGTAATTTTCCGTAAATATAATTTTTTTAATTAATTAACAAATCGGCAAGGTACTATATTTCAATACCCCAATCCACCTAAGATCAAATTTCAATACCCACTACCAGCACATCATCCACCTGTTCGTGGTTGGCTCTCCAGTTCTCAAAGTTCTTTTTCAGTTCAAGCCTTTGTTCTTCGGCCGGAAGGTGGTGGATCGTTGTCAGCAAATCGTGAAAGCGTTTCACCATGAATTTTTTACCCCTGTCACCTCCGAACTGATCGGCGTATCCATCCGAAAACATGTATGCCATGGCTGTGGTTGAAGGATTTACCTTCCGGGTATTAAATTCCCTGTTTTTATCGAGCTGGGCACCGCCAACCGGAAACTTGTTACCATCCAGTTTGACCGTCTCGTTATTTTTGTCGATGATCACCAGGGGTCGGTTGGCTCCGGCCCAGCGAATATCACGGGTCTGGTCGTTTATCGCAATGATGGACACGTCCATGCCATCGTTTGTGTTGATCTCATTCTGCCCCTGCCTCAGCGCTTCCTGAACTCCTTTGTGTAAGTTATTCAGAATTTCCCCTGGATCGGTAACGCCTTTTTCAAGCACAATCTGATGCAATAAATTGTGTCCGATCATACTCATAAATGCTCCGGGTACACCATGTCCGGTGCAATCCACCACGGCAAATATTTTGAAGTTGTTCTCTTCTGCAAACCAGTAAAAGTCGCCGCTCACAATATCCTTGGGCTGATAGAGTATAAATATTTTCCGCAGTTTTTTAAATATCTGTTCTTTTGAAGGCAGAATGGCTTCCTGTATACGCCGGGCGTATTCAATACTGCTGGTGATGTCTTTGTTCTTTTCTTCCAGTTGTTTGGTGCGAAGCGCCACTTTGCCTTCCAGTATGCGGTTTTCCTTCTTTATCGCCCTGGTACGGTACTGGGTGTAGCCATAAATAAGGGCGAGGCCGATCACCAGAACCAATACATAAAACGTTTTTGTCTTCCAGAAAGGTGGGATCACGGTAATTCTGATCTCGAAGGGTTTTTCATTCCAAACCCCGTCGTTATTGGCGGCCTTTACTTTAAATACATAGTCGCCACCGGGCAGGGAAGTGTATGAAACATATCGCACTGATGTTGGGGCCGACCAGTCTTTATCCATACCCTCCAGTTTATAGCGGAACTTGTTTTTCTCAGGGTCGGTGAAATCCAGTGCCGTGAGTTCGAATTGAAAGTAATTTTCGCTCCAGTCGAGGCTGAGGTGTCTTTTGTATGTGATCAGCGAATCAACCACCACATCGTTTCCGCCCCGCTGGTAACCAATCACATAGGCGTTCGGAACATGCAGATTGTCTTTGATACTCATAGGCCTGAAGGCATTGAAGCCCTTTGCCCCGCCAAAGTACATCATGCCGCTCGCAGAGGCGAAGGCTGCACCCATGTTGTACTCGGTGTTCACCAAACCATCCTTAATGTTGTAGTTCTTAAACGTGATCTCTTTTTCGGAATACTTGGGGTCAAATTTGATGATGCCGGAATTGGAACTCATCCAGAAACAACCCGAACTGTCGCGCAATATGGAATAGAGATATGTACTGGCCAGGCCATCCTTTTCGTAAAAATTATAGAAACTCTGGTTTGTGAGAAGTTTGCTTAGTCCTGTTGAAGAAGCTACCCAAATGTTGCCCCGCTTGTCTTCATTCACCCCGAATACCATGTTGGACGCGATCTGGCCAAGTTTACCCGTGTTGTTGAAGATCTTTTCAATTGGTAGCTTATCACCGTTTCCGAATCCTGATAGTTTCACCAGCCCGCCATCATTGGTGCAGATCCAGACTTTTCCTCCAGAGTCCTTAAAAATTGAATTGATATTATTGCTCGGTAAGCCTTGTTTGGTGGTGTAATTCATCACCTCCTGTGTACGCAGATCGATTCTGAACAAACCATCGCCAATGGAACCGGCGTAGAGAAAAGGAGCTTCAAGCCGAAGGCAGACTATGGTTCCCCCAGTTTCACCGCCCAATATCCTTTTACCCCTTTTCTGGTCCAGTTCGTATCGGTAAAGTCCTTCGCCCAAACTGCCTACCCAAACCACATTCTGGGATTCGCGTTCTATGCAGAGTGCGGCAACCGACTGCAGCAACTGCTGATGTGAAACCACTTTGCCGCTTTGCAGGTCAATTTCATGCAAAACACCCAATCCACCCAGCAGAATCCTGTCGCGGTTCAATTCGTAAAAACTGTAAATGTTTTCGAATTGGGATTCAATGGACCGGGTAGATGTTGGAAATTTAAGAGAACGGAAAAAGGAAATGTTCACACCACCCATTTCAGTACCTATCCACAAATTATTCTGACTGTCGAGCAGGATGGTATTGCAGCGGTTGGCATTCAGGGCCAGGGGCTGGTCTTTCTTCTGGTAAAAATTCTCTTCTTCGCTGAATTGATTGTAAACCAACAGCCCGCTCTCTGTTGCGGCAACAATTTTACTGTTCCGGATCACAAAGTCGCGGATGTAATTCACATTGCTCACATCGGTTTTAAACACAATGTTTTTATCCACTTCAAAATATTTGTCTGCTTTGAAAATACCAGATCCCAGTGTGGAGATATAAATCATGTTGTTAAGAATGCGGATGGAGGAAACAGAACGCAGATCCTCAGCCTTGAAATCCGAATATTCAGGAATATTGAATTCAACCGGACTAAATTTCTGTCCATCGAGTTTCCAGACACCCTGATCTTCTGTGCCCACGAGTATGAGTTTATTAAATTTAGTCAGGCAGCGCACATTGATATCCTGGCCGGGGAGATACGAGCGGCTGATTTTCTGAGTCACATAATTGTACTGGTATAATCCCTTTTGGGTACCTATAAGTGCATATTGATCGTCCATGCGCAGGATGGCATTCACTCTGGTTCTGAATCCGGCCTGTGCGGCGCTCAGTTCAGTGAAACGTTCGGTAACCGGATTGAGGCTTGTGAGGCCCTCGCTGGTACCCACAAGAATGATATCTTCACGGATCTGATTCAGCGCCGTAATATCAGAGCAGAATATGGAAGCGGAATCAGCGGGATTGTTTTTAAAAACCCGCATTTCATACCCGTTGTATTTGTTCAGGCCATCCTGTGTGCCAAACCACATGAAGCCCTTGTCGTCTTCAAGTATACTTTTCACAAAGTTGGTGCTCAATCCCTCTTCACTGGTGATTTGTTTGAAGCGAAGCTGCTGAGGGAAAAGCGGATGAACAAAAAGCCAGGTGATCAAAATGGCAACTGATCTTTTCATAAGCATATCAATCACCGAATATAATTATTATTTCAACATCCTAAACTGTGGTATATTTGCCCTGATATGTGCGGCATAGCAGGGATAGTGTACGGAAATCATCAATCCACCGGAACTTTCAGCGACCACCAGGATGTGCTTGAACTGCTGAAACACCGCGGTCCGGATTTGCAGAAACACTGTTCTGTACCTGGCGCTGACTTTTACCACAGCCGCCTGGTTATTTTGGATCCCAGCGCGCACAGCAATCAGCCCTTCAAAACGGCGCATGCGGTTCAAACACTTGTTTACAACGGAGAGATCTTCAATTACAGGGCACTGGCGCATCAGCACGGTCTTCCGGAACCAATCGGAGACGTGGAAGTCTTGTATAGCCTGTTGCAACAGAAGGGTAAAAAAACACTGCAGGACCTGAATGGTTTTTTTGCATTCGCTTTCTATGATGAGGGTCAAAAACGTTTACTGCTTGCAAGAGACCGTTATGGTGTAAAACCCCTTTATTATTACGCGGATAATGAAAAACTTGTTTTCGCATCAGAACTGAAACCCTTGCTGCGCATCACCGGGCCCCAGGCCCTTGACACAGATCAATTGTACAGCTATTTCAGGTTAAATTACTGTTCGGGCACCCGAACCATTTTTAAAAATATATTCAGGCTCCAACCCGGCAGCTGTCTCGAGTGGAAAGGCGGGCAACTTAGCTTTAGCACATGGTACAGTGTTCCGGCTTTTGATGCCGGTCAGTCCCTCCCTGAATTGCTTGGCGACGCGGTGAAAATCAGGTTGCATGCGGATGTGCCTGTTGGAGCATTCCTCAGTGGCGGACTCGATTCTTCCATTGTGAGCGCCTTGGCCAAATCGTTCAAACCTGATCTGAAAACATACAGCCTTGGGTTCAGGGATAATGCATACCTCGACGAAAGTGTTTATGCAGAAAGGGTAGCGGCACACCTTCAAACAGATCACAAAACCCTATTGCTGCACGAAGATGATTTTGTTCATGAAATGCCGGGCTTTATGCGCAGTATTGACGAACCATTTGCCGACTCATCTGCATTCAACGTATACATGTTATCCAGGTTTTCAGGTACTGATCTGAGGGTGGCACTGAGCGGAGATGGCGCCGATGAATTGTTCAAAGGTTATCTGAAACACAGGGCACTGCTTTTTGGCAAACACCCCGCCCTGCGTTTTCTGGTGAAGGCAAGCACCTTGTTGCCAGTCTGGGCAATGAGTTCAAGAGAAAAAACCTGGCCGAACAGAATAAGGCAAATCCGGAAGATGCAGGCTTTGACAAGGCTCAGTTCAACAGAACAACAAGAAATGCTGGCCAGTATTTCAAACGATGAAACATGCAGGATGCTTCTGGGCCAGCATGTAAGCAGCGCATACTTTAAGTCGCTGTTTACATGTAATACTATTTTCCAGAATTGCCAGGAAGAAGACTGCTTTGATGTTCAATCTGTGTTAGCCGATGACATGCTTGTAAAGGCCGACCGGTTCAGCATGCGGCATGGACTCGAAATCAGAAATCCCTTTCTGGATTACCGCGTGGTGCATCACGCCCTGCACCTGGCAGATAACGAGAAGATAAAGATCAGGCAGCAAAAAATTCCTCTTCGTAAACACTTCGCGCACCTGTTACCAGCTGAAACACTACACCGCCCGAAAAAAGGATTTGAATTGCCATTAAAAAGCTGGCTTCTGGGCAGGCTCAACTCCGAACTAGAAAACAACTGGCTTGCCGAGGAGCGGATCAGAGAGGAAGGATTCCTGGACTTTGAAGCGGTGAAGCAGGCTATGCAAAAACTCAAATCCGGAGATTCAGGTGACAGCGCAGCAAGGATTTGGGCCATAGCGGTTTTTCAAAACTGGACCTTTCATTTCAAAGATTATATTCTCAAACATGCCCAAAGTCCTGCGCATCATCAACCGCTTTAATCTTGGCGGTATCACTTACAATGTGTCGTATCTCAGTCGTTACCTGCCTGGCGATTACGAAACCTTGCTGATCGGAGGGCCGGAAGAAGCGGATGAAGAAAGTTCTTTGTTCATACCCCGTTCACTGGGCATTGAACCTGTATTGATTCCTGAGATGCGGCGCAGTCCCAATCTTTTCAGAGATTTGAAGGCTTACCGCAAAATCCGGAAAATCATACGCGAGTTTAAACCCGACCTGGTGCACACACATGCCAGCAAAGCCGGTTTACTCGGGCGGCTGGCCGCCTGGCGCAGCGGGGTTCCTGTGATAGTGCACACTTTTCACGGGCATGTGTTCAGTGGGTATTTTCCGGCCTGGCAAAGTGCATTGTTAAAGATATTGGAGCGATTTCTCGCCAGGCGCACTACAGCTATTATCGCGATCAGCAATAAACAAAAAAACGAACTGAGTGAACTACACAGGATTTGTAAGGCAGACAAGCTGCACGTCATCCCTCTGGGTTTTGATCTGAAACGATTCACTGAAAACCAGACCGAAAAAAGAACCGGTTTCAGGTCACTTTTTGCTTTAAAGGACGATGAGATTGCTGTAGGCATAATTGGGAGGCTTGCGCCTGTTAAGAACCATAAATTATTTATTGACGCGGTGTTTGCTGCCGCGGAAAAGAAACGTATCAGATTCAGGGCCTTTATTATAGGTGATGGTCACACCCGAAAAGACATGGAGGATTATATTGCACGGCGAATCACTCAGCTTGACATTCAAGAGGAAACGCGTGCTTTGATAAGCTTCACCGGCTGGATCAGGGAAGTAGATCAGGTACTGGCCGGCCTTGACCTGGTATGCCTCACCTCACTCAATGAGGGTACACCGGTTAGTCTCATTGAGGCCCAGGCTGCAGGTAAATTCATTGTCAGCACTGATGTTGGCGGTATTGCAGACATCCTTATCCCAGAATGCGGATTGTTATCTCCTCCGGGAAACGAGAAAGCCTTTACCAAAAACCTGGTTCACGCGCTCGAACATTTCAGCGAGTTGCGGCACCAGACCGAAGAGGCCCGGCATGAAATACTCAAACGATACAGTTACGAGCGTTTGTGCGGAGACATGAACAGGCTTTACGGCAAGCTTCTAAGCGGAACAGATTAATTCAATTCCAGTTCAAATGGAAGCCTGGCTTGATATCCTTTCAAATCCAAAATGCTGTTCACCTGTTTAAAATACCGGTAAGTTGAGCCCAGATTCTTCTGAAGTATTCTGTTTTCAAGTTCTGTTTCCTTTTTTCCTAATATACCATCGAGGGGGTTTACCTGACGGGGAAGTTCCCTTAGTTTATAATCCTTCAGGCCAGCCTTTCGCGCGGCGTATGCGATCGCGTCGTTTAAGCCTCCGAGTTCATCCACCAATTTGATCTTCAGAGCATCCATACCAGACCACACCCTACCCTGCCCTATGCTGTCCACTTCGGCCTGGCTCATCCGGCGACCTTCGGCTACCCTTTGCGTAAAGGCATCATAAATATTCTCAATTGTTTTTTGGATATACACGTATTCGGTTTCAGAAAGCGGTCGCAGACCGGAGGCCATGTCGCTGTATGCATTGGTATTTACGGTATCCAGCGTTATACCGAATTTTCCCTGTAACATGCGCTGAAAACTGGGTATTAGTCCAAATACTCCAATTGAACCGGTAATGGTATTGGGTTGGGCGAAAATGTGGTCGGCCGCGCAGGAAATATAATATCCGCCGCTCGCAGCCAGATTTCCCATGCTCACCACGGTTGTTTTACTTTTTTTACAGAGGCTCATTTCCCTCCAGATCACTTCGCTTGCCAGCGCGCTTCCACCAGGTGAGTTTACACGCAGCACAACCGCTTTTACAGTACTGTCGGTGCGGGCTTCTCGGATGGCTTTGGCCAGCCGGTCACTACCAATCTTCTCATCGTCTCCGTCACCGCCTCCAATTTCTCCAATGGCGTAAATCACGGCAACCTTACCGGCTTTTGAAACTGTTGACTGATTTTTGATCTTATAATCTGAAATACTGATGAATTTCGGCTTATCCTTTGGCTTCAGTCCGGTTTTCTTTTTCAATTCATCCAGCACTTCATCTTCGTACGCCAGCGCATCAATAAATTTACCCAGGGCATCATGCGGAAACTGCACGGCCAGTTTATTGGCCATGGTATTCAGTTCTTCCACCTCTATTTTCCTTGATTTGCTTATGTTGAGCAGCATATTATTCCAGATGCTGTTCAGGAAAACTTCCGACTGCAGGCGGTTGGCCTGGCTCATTTTATCGAACAGGAAAGGTTCCACAGCGCTTTTGAATTTACCATGGCGAAACACCTGTACGTCAAGTTCAAGTTTCTCAAATGTATTTTTAAAGAACATCAGATTCATGTGGAGACCTTTCCACTCGAAAAAGCCCTGAGGGTTCAGAAACACCTTATCCGCTACTGAAGCCAGATAATATTGTTTTTGGGTGTAATATTCTGCGTAACTGTACACAAACTTGCCCGATTTTCTGAAATCCGACAAGGCATTGCGTAACTCCTCCAGCGCGGCGAAGCCTGCTTCCATTTCCCGAAAACTCAGGTAGATGCCTTTGATATTTTTGTTGCTCTCGGCGTCCTTAATTTTTTTCACAAGACTGTTCAGGCCAAGACCCTCTTCGTCTCCAAGGGGGGCCAGATTTCCCAGTCCTTCGAAGGGATTCAAGGCTTCCCGGTCGGTTAAGGGCCCGTCCATAACCAACCGCAGGATGGAATTCTCCTTCAATTGTGTGTTTTCTTCGTCCTTGTCCAGATTTTTAAAACTGGATTTCACCAGGGCAACCACAATCACGATACCCAAAATGAGGGCAAGTACTATGCCTACCATTGACCCAAAAAATGCTCCAAAAAACTGCTTCATAAACGCTCTGTCCTTTCATTTATCTCCTGGTCGGCACAAATTACCTGAGGAGAAATTATAATTTTGACAAAATTAAGGCTTAAGGAGCAGCCAGACCAGAAGAAAGTATGAACGTGGTGTTTTTGTGTTTGGGTGGTAATTTGCAAGACCGCTCGGGGAGCCTGAGAAAGGCGAGAGAACTGATAACCAGGCAATGCGGAAAAATCACAGTCAAATCCGGCTTATATGAAACGGAAGCCTGGGGAAGTAAATCCAAAAGAAAATTTCTGAATCAGGTTATTCAGATCAATAGTTCGCTGGGAGCTGAATCGCTGATGAAGCGCTTACTCCGGATCGAAGCCTTGATGGGCCGGAGCAGAAGCGGCAGGAAGAATGCGGACAGGGTCATTGATATCGACATTCTGTTTTTCGGGGATCAGGTGATTAAAACGGAGCAGCTTCAAATTCCTCACCCCCGGCTGGCCTCCAGGCGCTTTGTGCTGGTACCCCTTTGCGAAATTGCTCCGAGCCTGAAACACCCTGTACTTGGGAGCAGTATCCGGGTTTTACTGAAAAGGTGTCAGGACAGGCTGGCCGTTCACCCTTATAAAACCGTGAATTTGCCATCCTTTATCTGCATTGAAGGTAATATAGGCTCGGGAAAGACAAGCCTGGCCAGGGTCCTTCAAAAGCGATTTAAGGCCAAATTCCTTGAAGAGGATTACGGGGAGATGCGCCTCTTGCCTTTGTTTTACGGAAAACCAAAGCTTTATGCGTTTTCGCTGGAATTCAGCTTTCTTCTGTCCCGATTCGAAAAAATGTCGGCCTGTTTTGAAAAGAATCCAGGCCGGGTAGTGAGTGATTACAGCATTTACAAAAGTCTGGTATTCGGCCTGGCTAACCTGGAAGCCAAGGAGCTAAGACTCTTCCGGAAGCAATATGAAACCATACTCCTGAAATTGCCTGAACCCGGGCTGATTATACACCTCAACACGGATACCAAACACTTGCTGAACAATATTTCAAAACGCGGAAGGCCTTATGAACAGGGCATTACATCCAGATACCTCAAAAAATTAGAACGGTCATACGCCACAGTATTCTCTTCGCTAAAGCACATTCCCCAGTTGCACATTTCGGTTGATCGTTACCATTCCGGATTGGAAAACGAACATGTTCAAAGGATTGAACATTTCATTCTGGAAAATTTTGGCTAAAAAGCCCAAAACACCTACATTTAAAGCACATTGCGCATGAGAAGGACAATCGTACTGATAGTTCTGCTGCTATTCTCATTACCTGACCCGGGGCAGATCAACGTTATTGGCAGAGTTCTGCTTAACGGGCAACCTATGGCGCAAAGCAAGGTGATGGTATACACAGGATCCGTGCTCAGCCAAAGCCTCAATACGGGAACAAGCTCTGAGTTCATGCTCAAATTGCCCTTTGGCAAAATGTACCGGGTTGTGGTTCAGAATAACCGGAGTCCTGACATTTACTTTGAAGTGCTGGCCAACAGTATACCGGCTGACAATATCGCCTACAGGATGACATACGAGCTGCAAGTGCCTCTGGTGGACAAGCGCGATGAGGACATAGACAGCGTAGTATTCAGAAAGGCCTTTCACCGCATTGTGTTTGATGGAAAGAATAAAATGGTGGCTGATACAGTTTACAACACACAGTTCTCGAATCATATACTTAAAAAGCAGAACCAGGATCGGGCCAGCCTGGTTGCGCCCGGTCTCACAATCTATTCCGGAAGTTTCCGGTGTAAAGACAGGCCCTATGCTGATCTGAACCGAGTACAGATGGAAATATCAGGTGAACACAATCAAAACATTCGCAAACAGCAAATCAACCGCTTAAATGCGTTCGCCTTTACAAGCCATGCGCAGGCTGAACAATTCAAACTGACATTAACAGTGATCGATACGGCCCTCAGGGGAACGACCATCCAATTGCTGAACAACAAAGGCGAGGTTCTTGGGGAAATGGCAGGTGGAAATGAACTGCGCAGCCTGAGCCTGAACAAAAAAGATTTCGAGCGCCTGGCTGACAATAATTTTGCTGCACACCTTGGCGGAAAAGTGGTCATTTCTTCAGCTAAAGAAAAGCGATTTTTCGCCGACAGGAACATTTATCTCCTCAATAAGTATTACACAATAATTGAAAAAACCAGCACCAATATGATCGGTGCCTTTGTGTTCAATGATGTGGTGCCGGATCAGAATTATTTCATAGGTATTGACCGTTCAGAACTTTGGCCCGGAGAGAAAGCGGATATTCTGAACAAAGATGATCACTTCGTAATTGGACTTGACAGCCTGAGAGGCGATAAGATCAGCTGCGCTTTAAGTTCCATGTTCGATTTACCATACAATGATTTGCTGGTGGCAGAAAACGAATTGCAGATGGACATCAAGGCCAACATTTTCGGTGATAATGTAAACAACCCTATCGGGAACATGAAGATCATTCTCCTGAACGATGCCTATGAACCCATTGACAGTGTACTCACCAACGATTTCGGAAATTTTAAATTTAAGTACCTACCGTTCCTGAAACGATTTTACCTGGATGCAGATAACTCCGACAATATACTTGATGTATTCAGAAATATTCTGATCTACAGCAATGATGAGCATCTGATCAAGATCATGACCCATCAAAAGGGTAAAAAATTTGTATATAAACCCTTAGCACCGGAAATTAACGAGCTCAGGGAGGTGGAGATCGAAGATCCCTGGATGCGTCTTATGGATGATGAAGACCCCAAAGCCGTTGGGATTGATTCTATTCACAACAAACTCATCGTGGAGAGCATACACTTCGAAAACAACCGTTATGAACTCAGCGTGCAGGCCAGGGAAGTTCTTGATAAGATCATTCTTGTACTGAACGATCAAAGGCAGATCCGAATTGAGATAGGAGCACATACCGATAACAAGGGCAGCGAAGTTGAAAACATGAAACTCAGCCAGCAAAGGGCCCAGGCCGTGCACGCCTACATACTAGCTGCCGGAATTGAATCGGATCGCATTGTGTCGAAGGGATACGGTGAGTCTATGCCCCTGGTACAATGCGACGACAAACACCCCTGCACCGAAGCCGAACTGGCACGGAACAGAAGAATAGAATTTAAGATCATCAATAACAAATCAGCCAAATGAAAACAACGGAGATCCGGTTTAAAGTGAGTGTAGACGAGAACAATCTGCCTGAAAAAATAGAATGGGAAGCACCGGAAAGTGGTGAACAAAGTGAGTGCAACAGTTTGATGGTAGCCCTTTGGGACGCCCGTGAGAACAATACGCTAAGGATTGATCTCTGGACCAAAAGCATGAGCGTGGATGAGATGAAAAAATTTTATCATCAGAACCTGGTGACCCTTACAGAAACATATCTGAGAGCAACAGGTGACGAAGCCACAGCCAATAAAGCCAGGGCATTTTTTACAGAACTCGGTAAAGGCAGCGGGGTATTGCGCTGAAACTCTTTCAGCTATCAGCGCGGAAGAAACTGAACCTCACCGCACCGTAATGCCTGGTTTGAACAAAGTGTGTCAGCTGATCAAGATGCGTCTTTTGACCATGTTCAATGATCAGCAGGGCTCCTGGTTTGAGTAAGCCTTTTCCAAATACCAGTTGATGCAGGTTTTCGTGACCGGTAGAATCATAAGGCGGATCGGCAAAGATCAGGTCGTAAGACGAACCGGTATGCTTCAGGTATTCAAATACGTCGGCCTTTATTGTTGTGACATTTAGACCCAGCGAAGCTGTCATGCCTGAGATGAACCTCAGACATTGCGGATTTTTTTCCACGGCCGTTACTGAAAGACATTGGCGAGAAGCGAATTCCAGGGAGATGTTACCTGTACCAGCAAAGAGGTCGAGTACATCCATGGTGCTGAAATCTATCTGGTTGTTCAGGATGTTAAACAGGGCTTCTTTCGCAAAATCGGTTGTTGGCCTGAGTGGAAGATCCCCTGGTGTTTTGATGACCCTGCCCTTATGTGTTCCGCCTATAATTCGCACAAATGCTGGTTCAGAAGCGTGAAGTAATAATGTCCGGGCAATTTCGAAATATCTTTGTGTGTTTTTACAGGTTCGCCGCATACTACGGGTTGAAGCCGTGGCAAGTAGCGACGCAAACGCGTTATGGAATCTTCATCAAGAGGGCTTTGCGCGGCCAGGCCCAATTGCACGGCAGAAGGATCAATCCGGTATTGTTCGAGTGAGGCCAGTACAAAATACAGTATATCGTCCGCAGTTGTTGTATCAAACGCGTTGTATACCAGCAGATTTTCCTGATCGCGTATGGCCAGTTCGAGCACACCGTTGTTCAGAAAAACGGCGGCACCACAGCGAACCAGAGAACGGTGGTTGTAAAAGAGCTGCAGGTTGACGGCACCTGCGTGTCTGATCGAAACCCCCTGGAATAATGCCTCCAATGTACTCAGGATCTCCGGGTCAAGTGTATAACAGAACCGCATATCGCGAATGCCATGGCTGAATACATTTCTGAGTTGATCTTTTCCTGATGAGAACCGGAGATACTGTCGGGCTTCATCTGTACCCGAAAAACTTTGCGGAATCAGCGCAAAATCATGATTCAGCACAGCTGCATTAACAGCGCTGAATTTTCTGTTCTGCAAAGAAAAATGATGGAAATAAAAATTCAGGTGATCTGCATTGAGGTTTGAAATTCCAAAATCAAGATGACCCAGTTCAAATACCTGGTTAAAACCGTTCAGCGAAATAGCGTGTTGCACCGAACCTGGACCAATCCAAAGGGAAAGATAAATCTGGTCACCCGGATCAAAGGCGTGTGCGCAATAGTATTTACTCTGGTAAGAATCGTTGAACACCGGAGGGCAAATCTAAGACATTCCGGGTGAATGACGAATATCATTGTGCTTCTCAGTTAAAGGTTGTTTTACAGCAACTGCAGGCTCAGCATGCTTGCTATCTTTGTACCTTGATCTTAACTGCAAACCAGCGTATTGAAAGGCAAATTGAATCCGCTTTTCCGCATCCGCCGAATACCGGACAAAAGGAGGCTATAAGGCAATTGGGAGATTTTATCCTCAACAAATCAGATCGCGGTGTTTTTGTACTGAAAGGATATGCAGGAACCGGTAAAACCATACTTGTTTCAGCGATGGTAAAAGCTCTGCCTGAGACCGGATGGAATACTGTGCTGCTTGCACCAACAGGGCGTGCGGCCAAAGTCCTGGGAAATTATTCGGGGCAGAAAGCCCAAACCATTCACCGGAAAATATTTAACAAAAGCCTGCAGGGCGACGGAAGCATGATCTTCAGACTGGCAGAGAACCGCCACAAACGTAGCCTCTTTATTGTTGATGAAGCCTCTATGATCGGCAACAGCAATGTTGATCCCATTTTTGGTGACCTGCTTGAAAATCTGTTTGAATATGTGTTCTCAGGTGTAGATTGCAAACTTGTTCTTGTGGGTGACACAGCCCAGCTTCCACCTGTGAATTGCGAGGAAAGTCCGGCTCTGGACACGGAATTTCTGAGAAGAAACTTTCAACTTGATATCCGATTATCTGAGCTGCAGGAAGTTTGGCGCCAGGCTTCAGATAGTCAGATACTCGGCGGTGCCACCCTGATCAGGAACGCTCAGTCAGCGTTAAGATTTGCTTTTCCAAGACTCGATTATGGTAAAGATGTTATAAGGCTCTCCGGTGATGAACTTGAAGACAGCCTGCACAGTTCCATTCGAACATACGGTGAAGACGAGGTACTGATCATCACGCGCAGCAACAAGCAAGCGGATTCATACAACCGGAGTGTACGCAACCGGATTTTCGGCTTTGAAGAGGCAATTTGTACCGGCGATCGGTTAATGGTGGTGAAGAATAATTATTTCTGGCTCGACGAAAAGGATGAGATTGGTTTTATCGCCAATGGCGAAGAAGTGGAGATCGTTAAATTAGGGCGACGGGAAGAGCTCTACGGATTTAAATTCTGTGATTGCGAGCTGCGCTTTTGCGATTATCCTGCTCACGAGTCAGTGAAATTAAAACTAAACACAAGTTTACTCTATTCAGATAAGGGAAACATTGGCCGGGAAGAACAGGATCGCCTGTTTCATGCTGTACTTCAGGATCTGCCACCCCAGGCCAGGCGGCATGAAAAACTGAACTACATCCGTTCCAACCCCTATTTCAACGCGCTTCAGGTGAAGTTCAGTTATGCCATCACCTGTCATAAAGCACAGGGAGGTCAATGGAGTGCCGTTTATCTCGATCCTGGTTTTATTACACCCGAACAGAAAAACAAATCGTATTTGAGGTGGCTGTATACCGCTTTTACCCGGGCAAAAGAGAAGCTTTTTCTGCTTAGGCTTGATCCTGATTTTTTTGATTAAACGCTTTGTAATTAACTATTTGCTGTTAGATTATTTGCAGAATACGCTCGAATGATTTTGATTAATATTGTATTTTTAGAGGATTTTATTGTTAGATGAAGAGGCTCTCGATTTTCCTGCTCTGTT
>DAOMFS010000006.1:0-114661 GCA_035429925.1 Bacteroidia bacterium
ACCGAATTGGCCTTTTCTGCTTTTCTGCGGAAAAACCAATTCACACATGCGCTGCTCAGCGCCGCGTCAAGCTTTCGCACTTTAAATTAAACAAAGCCATTTTGTTGGACGCGTAAGCACCTCCGGCAGATCGGCCTTGGAGAAATTTGTCAGGAAATCAAGCCGAATTCAATGCGGAGCAGAAATGAGGGATAGGCATTACTGGTTTGGCAAATCATCATTTCTGCGAGGGCTGTGCGAAGAAGCTTCGTTGCCCTGGAGCTTCCGGAATAAAATAGCGACAGGGCAATTTCGAAGCTTCGGCTGAATGAGGCGTAGATTTCGACAAATTTCTCCGAAGCCTTGACTTTTGCGCCACTTTGTGTCAAGACAAAGTGGCAAATAAATTGAAAACATGTTTTTGAATTTAGACTAAAAATCCTTCAGTACATATTGCTTCAGCTAAGCTTTTCCCGAATGCCTCGCAAAGACGAGGCATGTTATCATCGCGAAGCCACAAAACCGCCGCGTCGTCCTTACGCTCTTACTTATAAAACTTCAAAAAGGAAAAACTCTATTCTGTCTTCAGCAGCTTCATCCACCAGGTTCTGCCGGCATCGCTGAACTGCAGGGTGTAAAAGCCTTGCGCAAGACCCGCCGTGTTGAGACTGTTCTCTCCGGCCTGTAGGTCTTGTGATAAAACTTCTCTTCCCTGCATATCGCTTATATTTAGATGGCACGCACGTGCCGAGCGGACCGTCAAAAGATCCTGAACCGGGTTGGGGTAAATGCTGAACCCCGCGCCCTGGCTTTGTGCTTCTATGCCAAGGCAGGGGTTAACGTTTACAGTGAAAACTTTGGCTACAGAACAGCCGTTTTGTGTGGCTGTGAGGGTGTATACCGTGGTGACCGTAGGGTTGAGGGCTACAGTGTTTGTAGTGGCGCCGGTGCTCCAGTTGTAGGTATTGCCACCCGAAGCGCTGTAGGTGTAGCGATCACCCTTGCAAATGAGGCTGGGCCCGGCGACAGCGGGTACAGGACCAACATTGCTTATGCTGAGCACCTGGCTGAGGGTATCGTTGCCGCAGGCATTGTACACAATAAGCTGGGCTGTATAGGTGCCCAGGCTGGCATAAAGGTGCGTGGGTGATGAAGATGTTGAACTGTTGGCCGTGCCAGAAGAAGGATCCCCGAAATTCCAGAGATAGCCGCTGGGTGGGTAAGGTGTGGAAGAGCAACCGCTGCTGAAAGTGGGTAGAGCAGGCACATTAAAACCCACCTGCTGGCAGCTGATGCTGCTGCTGAATGCAATAGGAGCAGGCCGTGTGTAGCGATTGAGGTAATTTGGGAGACCTAAAGCCGAAAACTTCGGAGCAAGGCTAAGCACATAGGGCGAATAACCCATAGCCGCTCCGGTAAGATTTGGATTGTTAATCACACTGATACTGGAGGAACCGGAAATTGCCAAGTAAATTTTCCCATCAATGGCCCATTGCAGGCTGCCGGAGATGATGTTACCCAGGCCAATGGAGTACTGTGAGGCCACAATGGCACTGGCACTGGGGGCGCAGATGTTCCACTGGTATAGATTATTGGCAATGGTACTGGTAAAGCTGTTGACAACTGAAGTGGCGCCATATAATTTACGACCATCCGGTGAAAATTCTATACCATAGGCCCCAGGGGCATTATTCAGTGTAAGTGAATTACTCACCACGCCGTTTGAGGCATCAAAATCAAAAAGATAAAAGCCAGGTAATCCTGAACTTATTGGATTCGACTCCCAGGCTACTGCCATGGCCAGTTTTCTGCCATCCGGTGAAATTTTAAGTTCTCCCATGTTGGATTGGTTTGTTCCAATAGGTATTGGGCCCACAGCAGAAATCACTGGGTTAAGGCTCAAGCCAGAGGAAGTTAGCAAATAGGCCCTGAAATTATTGCTCCCAAATTCATGGCTCAGCAGCCAGATGTCTCGCCCGTTGCAATGCCGGATGGCCACGTGTTTCTCCGTGCTTTGATTATACACCCAGGCGTTTTTGGTTACCACAGAGCCCTGGCCCGCCGCAAGGCTCATGTCCACAATTGAGTAATACATATTACCTCCAAAGGATTGGATTGAAAATATGTAATAATTAGGATTGTTTCCAGGTTGCTTCACGGCCAAGCCATCTTGGGTGGTGTTTCCAGACCCACCTGTTCCTCCATTCAAACCGCTACCGTTGGCCATAAGTGCTTGGTTACTATTTCGTATGGTCAGGCCATCTGTATAAAACAACAAATTGCCAGATGCGTCACATAGAGTGGATACACCTTCTGCAATGTTTGCAGAACTATTTGGTATCGCTATAGGAGGAGAAGTGGAGAAGTCTAATCCTGTATAAATCCCAAAATACCATTTAGAAAACTCTGCCTGAGAACTTAACTGACCCGAAAGAATCAAAAAGTAAATCCCAATTAAATATTTATTAAATTCCATGTTTTATTAGCTCAAAATTCTTATTCTGACTTTACTAATTTGTAATTTGATACTTTTCCAGAACAATCCGTTAATTGAATAAAATATAATGCCGGTAAGAGTTGCGAAATATCAATTTCTGTTTTGTAATTAACAGTAATGGTCTTTGAAAGCAATTCAACCCCTGAAACGGAATAAATACGGCAAGTTGAACCAATTAAAATTTCTAAACTTTCTAGCACAAAGTAATCTGAACATGGATTGGGATAAATGCGTACATGATTCTCTGTTTCGTTTAGGTTTTCATCAATCGAACTTGTCAAACGCCAACTTGGTGGTGGGCCGTAAATGTGATTGCCCGTACAATCGCTTAACCTATTGCTGGGGGCGAGGTCTATATTCGGGCTAGTAGAGGGTCCTGTTGATACAATATAGTTGCCCGGGTTCGCATTCCCAGCATTAAATTGCGGGTTATAATTTGGTGTTACAAAAATCACATTAAGTTTTGATTGAATTGGATCGCTGTCTTCACAATAAGTTTGGTTGACTGCACCTCCCTGTCCCCACGGGTCACAGCCCAAAAGAGTGCTCCACCTCCACCAATTACCGCTACCGGAAGTTTGTGAGCCTTGTTCACCAATAACTGCTGAGTTTGTGAGCGCCATGCCATAAAAGTTTGAACACATTTCGTTGCCTTCCCAAACCGTGCCATCGTTGGGGCCCGAGAAGTGATATCCAATATAGGCATTTTTGGCGAAATTGCATTCTATGCGAAGTCACCCTACCGCGTCATTGAGAGGCTGAGCAGCTTGCCCTGAGCCAGCCGAAGGGCAGTCCAAGCCCCCCTCACTGCCTCACTATCCTCCCGTCTTCCATCTCTATCACCCTCCCGCTGCGCGAGGCAAAATCCGGATCGTGGGTTACGATCAGCATGGTTTGATTGTACTCGCTGGCCAATTGCTGAAATATGCTGAACACTGTTTCGGAGTTTTTCTTATCCAGATTGCCTGTGGGCTCATCGCCCATAATGATGGCGGGATCGTTGATCATGGCGCGGGCTATGGCTACGCGCTGCTTTTCACCGCCCGACAGCAGGTTGGCCCGCTTTAAGGCAAGCTGCTCTATGCCCAGACGCTTCATGTGCTCCATCGCGCGGTGTTCCACTTCCTCCCGGCTGTAACGTCCGAGTTTTAATCCCGGCAACATCACATTGTGCAGGGCCGAGAATTCATACAAAAGATAATGAAACTGAAACACAAAACCAATGTGCTCATTCCGCACACGCGCCAGGTCTTCTTCTTTTTTGTCGCCCATGAACTGCTCACCGATGTACAACTCACCCTCGTATTCTGTGTCCATGGTAGAGAGAATATAAAGCAGGGTTGATTTTCCACAGCCCGATTTGCCCACCACCGAAACAAACTCCCCGCGGTTCACCGAAAAGCCGATGTCCTTCAGAACCTCCACGCGCACCGGATCGTGAAAATACTTGGTAATGTGCCGTGCTTCAAGAATTTTTTGTGCAGTCATTTTCCGCGAATGATCACCACCGGATCAACTTTACTGGCTTTTAGGGCCGGAAAGTAACCGGCGAGGTAGGTTGTGAGGAGGGCGAATGAAAATGAAATGGTATAATATTTGGGATTATAACTCACCGGAAATGTTTTGATGCTGGGCAGGGCGGGTGTGTTAAAGGGAATGTTGTCGATCAGGTTCGACATGAGCAGACCCGTAATCTCTCCGGCTAGACCACCAAGCAGTCCAATGCTGATGGCGATCACCATAAAGATCCTTCGCACATCCTTGCCCGAAAAGCCTGTGGCTTTCAAAATGGCTATTGATTCCATTTTCTCAAAGATCATCATGTTGAGTATGTTGAATATACCGAATCCTGCCACAATCAGCAAGGTGATACCCACGGCGTAAGATATGATGCTTCTGACCCGTGAACCGGTTTCAAACTGCGCGTTCACGGTTTGAATGTCTTCAGCGTCGCAACCAAACAGGGCAGCGTATTCCTTGCTCATCACCGGAGCCTGATTCAGGTCCTTGAGTTTGATCTGAAGATCTGTGATGTAGTTGTTGTCTTTTCCGAGTATTTTCTGTGCAGTGGAAATTGAAGCGTAGCTGTTCACCTTGTCAAGTTCCATCAGGCCCGATTCAAATAATCCAACCACTTTCAGACTGAAGCGCTCCCCCTGAGGATTGGTCAGGTGCACCACATCCCCGAGGCTGACCAGGAGTTTGTTGGCCAAACCCCGCCCGAGTATGATGCTGTTGGAAACCGTTTTAATGTCCATGGGATTTCCGGAGGTGACATAATCCCTGAAAAAGAAATACTTTGCTTCGGCTTCCACATCCAGGCCGTTGATAATGCCATTGATCTCAATATTGCCATCGTTGAAAAACACAGGACTGTTGATCTTGGCTGCACAGCCCAGTACCCGAGGGTCAGACTCCACCACACGGGTAATGGCCCCTATGTTATAAATTTCTTTTCGGCTGCCCGAAGCCTTAACCGATCGTATGAATTGATGTCCCTCTTCCCTGGCCTGTTCAATGGCTTGTTTGTTCTTGGGTTTGATCTCGTTGAACAGGCGAATATGAGGTGTACGGTTCAGGATCAGGCCATCGAGCATTTCGTTCAGACCATTCATAAAACCTAGCAGGCTCACAAACATCATGATGCTGAAAGTTACACCTATGGCTGCAACAAGGCTTTGCTTGAACCGGGCCAGCATCAGTGAGCGGGCAATGGTAAAAATGAGTCCCGACTTCATCGGCTTGGTTTTACGATCACGTCGCCTGCATGCAAGCCGCTGAGTATTTCGGCCCGCTTGTAATCTTTCAGGCCGGTTAAGATCCGTACTTTTTCCTGTTTGCGGTTCAGCACAAAGGAGTCGCTGATCAGATAATTTCTGGGTACGGTGAGTGCCCTGTCTTTGGAGGCAATAACTATGTTGGCCTCCAGGCTGAGATTAGGGAAAAGTTTTGGGGGTGCTTTGGTGAACTCGGCTTCCACTTTAAAACTGCGAGAGCGTTCATCCATAAGTTTGTTCACACGGCTTACCCTGCCTTCAAACACCTGACCCTTGTAGCTGTCGAGGCCGATGTAGATCTTTTGGTTCACTTCCAGCCGGGTGATGTCATATTCATCCACCTGCAGCTCCATGTAATAGTGCTCGGCATCGCCGATGATGGCGATGGGATTCATGGCGCTGGCCATTTCGCCTTTTTCCCTGAATAAAATAAACACCCGACCATCGCTTTCGCTCCGGATTACAAAGTCATCTTCTTGGGTTGAAGAAATCTCAGAATTGTTGCGGGCCTGTTCGGCGAGAAACTGCAACTGTTTGCGGCTGTCTTCGTAACGCAGAACCGCTGTGCTGTATGCGGTAACCGAATTTCTGTAGGCCAGTTCCTTTTGTTCGAGTTCCACCCTGGTGCCAATTTGCTGGCTCCAGAGATTTTGCTGCCTGATCCACAACAGCGAATCGTTTTTCATCCTGGCTTTCGAATATTCAATGTTGGCTTCAAGCTCTTTCAGTTTTTCTCCTCTGGCGTTGGCGCTGGCCAGTTGCGCCGCAAGTTTGGCGGTTTGCGCGCTGAGGCGCGAGGAGGTGTTGCCGATACGGAGTATGGCCTGTCCTTTTTTCACCAGATCACCTTCTTCCACGTATACCTCCTCAACAATACCGTTTACTTTCGGGTACACCTGGTATTGGTTGCGGCTTTTCACAATGCCCGAAGCGTAAACCGATTCGGTGATCGGCTCTTCCTTCAGCGTGTATTCTTCGGCTTTTTTACCGCAGCCTGTAAGTAGCATCAGAGCGACGGTGAAACCACAATGATAAAAAGGCAAGCTGTTTTTCATGAACAGAGTATGAACCGTGCAGGCAAATTTACTTAAATTTAGAGCTTCGGTTCAGAACAGCGCTCAGTAAAGAAAATGATATTGATCACCGCAAATGAATGGCACCTGGTAAGATGACACTAAAGCGCTTTCTGCAGATATTCCGTCAGGCCCTGAAAGGGGAGGATTATGATTACACCAAGGGGAGTATTCGCATGGCAGTGTTTTTGCTGGCTGTACCCATGATGCTTGAAATGTGCCTGGAGAGTGTGTTTGCCGTAGTTGACATTTTTTTTGTAAACCGCCTGGGTCCGCATGCTGTAAGTGTGGTGGGCCTTACCGAAGCTGTTCTGGCCCTTGTGTATTCCGCGGCAATTGGTTTGAGTTCTGCTGCCACGGCCGTTGTGGCCAGAAGGGTAGGCGAGAAGAATCCTGAAGGAGCGGCTCGGGCAGCTTCACAGGCCCTTATCGTGTCGGGCTTCATTATCGTTGCACTCAGCATCCCGGGTTTTGTGTTCGCTGAAAACATCCTCCGCATCATGGGTGCCGAAGAGGCCGCGGTGCGCATGGGTGTATCTTATACCAGAATTGTTATGGCCGGCTGCGCCGTGGTGGTGCTGTTGTTTCTGATCAACGGCATTTTCAGGGGAGCAGGCAATGCCTCTGTGGCTATGCGCAGTTTGTGGATTGGGAATGGCGCCAACATTATCCTGTGTCCCTTACTCATCAATGGTTACGGACCTTTTCCCGAACTCGGCATCACAGGTGCCGCGCTTGCAACCGTATGCGGCAGAGGAATTGGTGTGCTCTATCAGCTGAAACATCTGTTCATCACGCGCCATGCCATGTTAGACATGCGCAAGGCATCCTGGTTGCCCGATGCTGACATTATCAAAAACATTTCCGCTATTGCCACACCGGCAACTGTACAATTTATCATACAGTCGGCCAGCTGGATCTTTCTGGCCGCCATTGTGGCGCGGGGCGGAAGCAACGCCAGCGGTGGTTACCAAACGGCCATCCGTCTCATCATGTTCTTTATGCTTCCGGCATGGGGTATCAGCAATGCGGCTGCTACACTGGTGGGTCAGAATCTCGGAGCCAATGAACCCGAGCGGGCGCATCGTTCAGTAATGACCATTGCCAAATACAACACCCTGTTCATGGCTGTGGTGATGTGCTTTTTTATTTTCCTGGCCGATCCCCTGGTAAGTTTTTTTATTCCTCGTACTGAAGTGCTGCAACACTACTACGCCGTGCAGGCCTTGTGGATCATCAGTACAGGATATATTCTCTACGGTTTTGGCATGGTGCTCATGCAGGCCTTTAATGGTGCGGGTGATACCAAAACGCCCACCTGGATCTCCTTTGTGGGATTCTGGCTGATACAAATTCCACTGGCCTGGGTGCTGGCGGTATATTTTAAACTGGGCCCCATAGGTGTTTTTATTGCAGTACCGGCTTCCGAAGCGGTCATCACCGGCATTTATTACGCTTATTTCAGGAAAGGCAGCTGGAAGCTGGTGAAGGTCTGAGCCCCATCAATATCTGAATACCAGAAACAAGGCGGTGGGTGCCTGGAAACCCAGGTTAAAAGGGGCAAATTCATTAAAGCTCCCCGTGCTCGAGAATTGTTCGGTGTAAGATACCTGGGCATTGAAGAAAAACTCAGTGCCAAGCAATATGTGTTTCGACAGCGCATACTGCAAACCTGCCCTGAATGAGGGCCCCGCATAATACCGGGTGGTTTCCACACTCACCTGCGTATTACCCAAACTCTGGTTCAAACCGGAGGACACGGAATTGTAAATCAGTCCTGCAGCCATTTCCACACCCCAGAAGGGAATGAACCGTTCGAGCTGCAGGTATTTTTTTTCGTACCCGTAACGAAAGGTAAAATTAAAAAGCTGGTTGTTTACAAACGACACCCCGTCGTTGCTCGCGTTCTGGCTCAGGTTAAACCCGCTGGCAAAACAAGTGCCAGCGCCTGTTCTAATATTGTTCTTGGAATATACAAAGAGATAAGGGTTGTTGTTGATGGAGGCATTGCTGTTGAATGAAATGAATTGCTGCAAAAGCAGATTGGCTTGTATGCCCAAATACCTGTAATAGGTTTTTTTGGGAGGGGTGCTGTCCCAGTTTTGTGCGCTGGCCCCTTTACAGTTGAGGAGCGCAAGAAGCGGTATCAATACGAGCAGTTGTTTCAAGCCTCAGTTTTTAAAGGGATCGGCATACATCTCATTGCTGAGAAAATCCGGATCCTTCAGGGTATTCAGAAAAGTGATGAGGGCAATTTTTTCTGCCGCGGAAATGTTGAGCTTTCTGGGTGTACCGTCTAAATTGCGAAACAAGGGTGAAAGGTTCTGGTTGTTCTTGATGTTGTGGCTGTAGTGATCCAGCACCTCGCCCAAATCCTTGAACCGTCCGTCGTGCATGTAAGGTGCGGTCACAGAAATGTTCTTTAATGTGGGCACCTTAAAAACGCCGTCTTCTTTGGGGTTGCCGCTCACCGCGCCCACACCCCTGTCGCTGTACACTTCATCCAGACCAATGTTGAATAAACCCACCTGCGCATTGAAGGTATTGCCACCGTAATCGCCGCTATTGCTGGGGTCGTGGCATTTGGCACAATTGTATTTGTTGTGGAAGAGTATGCGGCCTTGTTCTGCGAGGGGATCGCTGAGCGGTGTGCCTCCTGAAAAGTCACTGGTCAGCTTATTTCCTTTGACGGTATTCAGGCAGGCAAGAAAAGCCTCAAGTGCAAAGGCGATGCGTTCTTTGCTGATCATTTTATCCCCGTATACTTTAGTGAACAGGGCCGGATAATAACGCGTGCCTTCCAGTTTTTTCACCAGGCTTTCAAAATCGGGCATGTTCATCTCCCGGTGATTCAGCACTGGGTTCAGGACCATGTCGGCTACATTGTTTTGCCTGGCATCCCAAAACAAACGGCTTGGCACCTGGTTGGAAGCCCTGGGAATGCCGGCAGCCGGTAAAAAAACCCAGTTACCGTTAATGACCAAAAAAGAATCTCTGTCGAAAAAACCTTTGATGCCTTGTATAGAAGGCGAATTGCGTTTGAGGCTTTGCCCGTCCCAGCCTTTGTTCAGCGCTACGTTATCGGCAAAAGCGAATTCCTGCTTGTGGCAGGAACCGCAGGATACGGCATTGTTCACCGAAAGTTTTTTGTCGTAGAACAACACACGCCCCAGGGTGGCCATATCGCTGTTCACGCCATGCTTTTCAAAATACAGGTAGGTGCTTTCGGGTAAATTGGGTTCTCCGCTTACCTGAAGTTCAGGATTGGGCATTGGCTTCCTGCAAAAGGCAAAAAGTATTAGTCCTAGACTGATGATAGTAATTTGAAGGAATCGGAAACCGGCTTTCATGGGGAATAAAACGAATATAGAAAAAATTTATTGCATTTCCTAAAGCAGGTGTGTTAAATACTGAGTTTCCTGGAAGGATATCGGAAGGGGGGAGAAAACTATTTACCGTAAAGAGCCTTGTCCAGTTTCCAGGTGAGGAGGCCAGAACCAATACCGATCACCATGCCTGCCAGCACATCACTCGGAAAGTGCATGCCCAGACGCATGCGTGAGTAGCCTACAAGGCCGGCGTAAAGGTATGAAGGCAGCACCACATACCATTTGGGGTAGGTGAGGCTCAGGGCCGTGGCGCTGGCAAAGGCAAAGGTGGTGTGACCGCTGGGGAATGAATAGGGTCCCGCTTCGTCGCGGGCAATGATGTCGTTGGGATACTGCACGGCTGGCCGGGGTCTTTTGATGCTCAGCTTCAGGCTGCTGCTGATGAGGCCGGCCAGGCCAATGCTGATGGCGCTTTTGGCCGAGTTGCGCAGCATCACGGCGTCTTTATTCACGAGGCCCTGAACACCGGGAGCGATAATAACAAGAGACCAGCTGTAGTTCACGCTTTCTGAAGTGAGGCGCATGGCCTGGTCCCATTTCGGGTATTCGTACTGGTTGATGGATTTCAGAATTCTGAAATCGAGGTTTTGGGCGGGGAGCAGTCCGGCGGAAAAGATCAGGAGCAGAGAGATCAGGTGTTTGTGGCTCATGAGCGGTAAAAGAATTTAAAACGGGAAGTTAATAATTTTGATTAAAGATTCCCGTGTTTGAAATGGAATTGTGTGAGCCCGAAACAGCGCATTGCGCATAACCGGGAGAATAGATGCCGGGTATTTTGTAAATTTAATTGATGAAAGGAATTGCAAGACGTCTCAGAAGTTCACTATTAGCGGATGCCTTCTGTTTCATTAGCCTGATCACACTCTCGTGTATGTATCCTGCAAAAGGCCATTCACAAATTGGTGGGGGAATTGCGAATTTTGTTCCTAATGGAGGATATGAAGAAACTGGAAACTGTACCTTCCCTCTTCCTAAACATTGGAGATGCCTTGACTCAATAAGTTGTGGGATGATTTATTCCAGCACTTGCAACAACAGTGTGCCACAAAATGGATTCACTTACCAATGGCCAAAAAATGGGAACACTTATATGCTTGCAGGTTTCTTATGTATTCCACCTGCATGTGCTGTTAATTTTAACAGAGCATATCTAAGAAATAGGTTAAAATCTAATTTACAGCAGGGTAAATCTTATTGCGTTAAGTTTTATGTCAACATTAGCAACAACTCTACTTATGGAATTGATGGTTTTGGAGCTTATTTCTGCGATAACAGCATCGATACAATAACCCAATCTAATATTCCATTAACATATCTATATCCTCAAGTCCAGAATCCAAATGGGAATATTGTTATTGATACTTTGAACTGGACACTTGTATCTGGCACATTCATCGCTACTGGAAGTGAAAAATTCTTATTGATTGGTAATTTCAAATCTGATGCGGCCACGAATAAAATATGTATCAATCCAACTTCAACAATTGGCATAGGTACTGATGTTTGTGTAGATCAAGTTTCTTGCATTGACATTGACCTCCCAGCCTACGCCGGCCCTGACAAGTGGTTTTTACCAGGCGATAGCGTTTACATTGGCAGGGAAAGCGATATTGAGATCGATGAATCTTGTATTTGGTACAAAATGACCAGCCCAACAACTAGTGTCACCATTGATACCATTGCCGGTTTGTGGGTAAAACCTGTTGCGACAACAACGTATGTGGTGAGGCAACAGCTTTGGTGCAGTGGGGTGAAATGGGATACGGTGGTGGTGAGTTTAAGTGGAGTTGGTTTAAATGAACTTCAGGCAATAGAAAATGATATTTCAGTATTCCCAAACCCTGCATCGGATTACCTTCAGTTTCAGTATACCTTGGATATATCTGATCCTTTTATAGGGTGCACTATTTACAACAGTCTTGGGCAGATCATGCGTGAAGATGCCATGGAATTCAGAAACAAAAAGGCAAGAATTCAAATAAATGATCTCAATAACGGAGTATATTCGATTGAGCTTAAGAACAGCTCAGGTCAGCTGATCAAAAGACGATTTGTGGTAGCGAGGTGAGTCCCAATTCGCGAGGGTTTGTAATTCATTGGCATTTATTTTGTAAATTTAATAGACAGTCAGGGAAATAAATATGTCAAAAAACTTATTATATCAAAATAGTAATGTAATTCTGATTTATCTCTATTGTTTTCTATTTCAATATTATTTTGTTAAGGCTCAACCTGTGAATTTTGTTGGTAATGGAAGTTTTGAGGAATTGATTGATTGTTCGTGGCCACCGCACCTTGTAAAAGTAAAATACTGGAGAAGTATTGATTCCGTGTCGTGGTCGCCGTTTATTTGTAGTACTTGCGCTGGATTAAGTAACGCTCCGTGGAATGCTAATACATTTCAAGTTGCAAGAACGGGAAATAACTACGGCGTGGCCACTTTTTTCTGCGATGAAGCTTTTTCGTGTACTTCTTTCAATTCAAGAATATATTTTAGAAATAGATTGAAAGCTCCACTACAGTCTGGACATACATATTGTGTCAAGTTCTATGTGAATATTGCGAACACCAGCACCTTTGCATCAGACGGATTTGCTGCCTATTTCGGAAACAATAGCATTGATACAATTACAAAAACGGGTGTACCTCTTGTATACTTGCAACCTCAAATTCAGAACCCTGCTTTTAATATTATTTCAGATACCCTTAATTGGATCCCAATTTTAGGAGTATTTGTTGCAAACGGAGATGAGAAGCATATGCTTATCGGAAATTTTAAGAATGATTTGAATACACACACCCTGCTAATAACTTCTTCACTGCCTCAATCCGTTTTTACTGATGTTTGTCTTGATGATGTTTCATGCATAGACATCGATTTACCTGCATACGCCGGATCTGACACCTATGTAGTATCAGGAGGCTCAGTGTATATTGGCCGCGAAAGAGACGTGGGCATAGATGAAGCCTGTGTTTGGTACAAATTACCAAATTCAGTTACGGCAATTGACACAGCAGCCGGCATTTGGGTAAGCCCTACTACTACTTCAACATATATGGTGGTACAGGATATTTGCGGTAATATAAAAAGAGATACGGTTGTGGTAAGTTTAAGCGGGGTCGGTTCAAATGAACTGGAGGCAATCGAAAATGATATTTCAATGTTCCCAAACCCCGCTTCAGATTACCTTCAGTTTCAGTATACTTTGGATGTATCTGATTTGTTTACCAGGTTTGTTATTTACAACAGTCTTGGGCAGATCATGCGTGAAGATGCCATTGAATTCAAAAGTAAAAAGGCAAGGATTCATATTAATGATCTCAGTAGCGGGGTTTATTCCATTGAGCTAAAGAACAGCTCAGGTCAGCTGATCAAAAGACGATTTGTGGTAGCGAGGTGAGTCAGAATCTCCCTTAATTCGAAATGGGCTAGAGGTTACTCAACTCTAAGAGGTATTGATGTCCTAAAATTGAATCTTGTGCGGTTTTATTTCTTAAATTCAAGTGATGAATCGCTATGCAAGACCTCTGAAAATTTCACTATTAGCGGATGCCTTCTGTTTCTTGGGCTTGATCACACTCTCGTTTATGTATCCTGCAAAAGGCCATTCACAGTCCGGTGGGGGAATTGCGAATTATGTTTCAAACGGCGGTTTTGAAGATTTGTATCATTGTCAAATGCCAAATATACTAAACTTAGCGAAGGGCTGGAGAAGCATTGATTCTATAACTTCCTTTCCTTTCGTTTGTAGTTCCTGTAGTGGAATAAATTGCGTTCCTGTAAGTCCAGTTACATATCAATTCCCAAGATCAGGTAGTAATTATGTTACAACAGATATGCTATGTTCCAGCCCACCATGTGCATCATATTTTACAAGAGGTTACTTAAGAAATAGACTTAAACAAACACTTGTCCAGGGAAAGAAATACTGTGTGAAGTTCTATATAAACATTTCAAATTACTCTACCGCTGGCATGGATGGATTTTCTGCTTATTTTACTGATGATTCAATTGATACTATTACTGCTGGAGGTGTGCCATTAACGTATTTATCACCTCAAGTGAATAACCCAATTGGAAATATTATTACAGATACATTAAATTGGGTACCTATAACTGGTACTTTTGTCGCTAATGGTAATGAAAAGCATATTATAATTGGAAACTTTAGATCCTCCATCGCCACAACTACTTTATTAGTCAATCCTATTTATCTCCCTTGGATTGTAACTGAAGCGGGTGTTGATGATATCTCCTGCATTCCAATCGATTTACCAGCCTACGCCGGCCCTGACAGGTGGTTTTTACCAGGAGATAGCGTTTACATTGGCCGTGAAAGTGATGTAGAAATTGATGAATCATGTATTTGGTACAACATGACCAGCCCAACAACAAGTGTTACCATTGATACCATTGCCGGTTTGTGGGTGAAACCAATATCAACCTCAACTTATGTTGTAAGGCAGCAGCTCTGGTGCAGTGGGGTTAAATGGGATACTGTAGTGGTAAGTTTAAGTGGGGTTGGTATAAATGAATTGGAGGCAATCGAAAATGATTTTTCAGTATTCCCAAACCCTGCATCGGATTATCTTCAGTTTCAATATACCTTGGATGTATCTGATCCTGTTAAAGGGTGCACTATTTACAACAGTCTTGGTCAGATCATTCGTGAAGACTCAATAGATTTCAGAAACAAGAAAGCAAGGATTCAAATCGATGATCTCAGTAACGGGGTGTATTCCATTGAGCTTAGGAACAGCTCAGGTCAGCTGATCAAAAGGCGGTTTGTGGTAGCGAGGTGAGTCAGGCTTTTCTTGGCGCGGAATTCTAATCTCAGCTTGTTAAGTAGTCATCTTTTGTACTGATGAAGTTGTGCTGAACCTTCACATAGAGATGGCTTCGCAAACACAACAGGCCCCGTCATTGCGAGGCAATCGGGACATTGTCGGCCGAAGCAATCTGTTCTCTTGGCTTGGTAACACTACCAAGAGATTGCTTCGGCTTCGGCTGCCCTTCGGCTGGCTCAGGGCAAGCTGCTCAGCCTCGCAATGACGCGTTTGAGTATCTTCGCTTAAATTCCCGCTTGTTTTACGCGAATTTTCCTATTGAGAATGAAAAAAGCCTGAAGCGTGATTCGGTGATCGGGATTTTTTCCTTAGTAAAAGATCCCTTTGGGCATGCCCCTGTCGAGAATGAAAAAAGCCTGAAGCGGTATTTGTTGATCTGGTTCTGATGCCAATACCACACATTTTGACTTCAAACCAAATAGATTTATCTTTATGGTAATTCTGCCATGATGACTACAACAGACCATATCCGAAATGGAATTATTGAAAAACTGCTTACCATTTCAAACAAGGATTATTTAACTGCTTTATTGCAATTGGTTAAAAATAGTCCGGTTGATGACGATACAGTCAAATTAACGGATGAGCAGATTGTAATGTTAAAAATGAGTGATAAGGATATTGCTGAAGGAAAACTGGTTTCACAATCTCAATTGGACAAAGCAGACCTTAAATGGCTAAAAGAACTGTAGTCTGGACTGAAACAGCGTCAAGACAACGCCGAGCAATTTTAAAGTATTGGGTTGAACGAAATGGAACCACAGCTTACGCTGAGAAGTTAGTAAAGCTGCTTTCTCAACAAATCAAAATCATCCTGAGTAATCCCCGCCTATTTAAGAAATCTGATTTTCCAGAAACCTATGTTTCTGCTCTCGGACATTTTAGTATTTATTATAAGTTCACAAAAGACCTTATCATTATTACCGCTTTTTGGGATAACAGACAAGACCCTGTGAAACTTCTGAATATTCTCTATAATTCAAGAAACGCGTAACAGCGACAAACCTTCATCCAGACCCCGTTAGCGCGGTTTTGTATTCCGTGCCAACAAATAGACGGGATTTTTTCCTTCGGAAAAGATCCCTTTGGCATGCCTCTGTTGAGAATGAAAAAAGCCTGAAGCGGAAATCGGAGATGGGGATTTTTTCCTTCGGAAAAGATCCCCTTGGGCATGCCTCAGCTGAGAATGAAAAAAGCCTGAAGCGGAAATCGGTGATGGGGATTTTTTCCTTCGGAAAATATCCCCTTGGGCATGCCTCAGCTGAGAATGAAAAAAGCCTGAAGCGGAAATCGGAGATGGGGATTTTTTCCTTCGGAAAAGAGCCCTTTGGGCATGCCCCAGCTGAGAATGAAAAAAGCCTGAGGCGTTTCCGCTTCAGGCTTTTTGTTTTGCACCTCCGGCTCGGAAAGCGAGCTTTCCTCTCCTGCGGTGCAAAACAAAAAGCAGCGCCTTGCGCTGCTTTTTTCATTCATTGTGGTCCCGAAGGGATTCAAACCCCTAACCTTCTGATCCGTAGTCAGATGCTCTATTCAGTTGAGCTACGGAACCGGGCAAATGTGCTACATTTGAGCCAGCCTGTATGCAAGCTATCACTCACATTCAGGGCCGCAAATATACACCTTTTTTGTAATTTGCAAGCCATTTTAGCCTCCCAAATTATGCAAGACATTATCGAATCTGCCTGGCAAAACCGCGAACTGCTCAAGGATAAAAAAGTACTGAATACCATTAACCAGGTGATCGAACATCTTGACACAGGTTTGCTTCGGGTAGCCGAACCTCTGAACGACGGTTCCTGGAAAGTGAACGACTGGATAAAAAAAGCTGTGATCCTCTATTTCCCTACCCGCAAAATGAGCAGCATGGAAGCCGGTCCCCTTGAGTTCTATGATAAAATGGCCCTCAAAACAAACTATCCTGCTCTCAATGTACGCGTGGTTCCCCATGCCGTGGCACGCTATGGCGCATACCTGGCCCCGGGAGTGATACTCATGCCCAGCTATGTGAACATTGGCGCCTATGTGGATTCCGGTACCATGGTGGATACCTGGGCCACTGTGGGTAGCTGCGCGCAAATCGGCAAAAACGTGCACCTCAGCGGCGGCGTTGGAATTGGCGGCGTACTTGAACCTGTGCAAGCCGCACCCGTGATCATTGAAGACAATTGTTTCATAGGCTCCCGCTGCATTGTGGTGGAAGGCGTGCGCGTGGGCAAAGAAGCCGTTCTCGGCGCCAATGTGGTGCTCACCATGTCAACCAAGATCATTGATGTAACGGGAGAAAAACCTATTGAACTCAAAGGCTATGTACCCGAACGCAGCGTAGTGATCCCGGGCTCCTACACCAAAAAATTCCCGGCCGGTGAATACCAGGTGCCCTGCGCCCTCATTATCGGTAAACGAAAAGCCAGCACCGACCTCAAAACCTCACTCAACGAAGCCCTGCGCGAGAATAACGTGTCTGTGTAAGTTTATTTCTTTTCGGGGATGAGTTGCAGATCCTCAATCAGCTTGAGCACAAACTCAAGTTGCTGTTCCCGGTTCAGCTCGCTGTTGTCAAGCACAACCGCGTCTTCCGCCTTGATCAGTGGGTTTTCTTTGCGGTTCAGATCCTCATGGTCTCTTTGCTCGAGGTTTTTTCTCACCTCTTCCATGCTGAAGAACTGACCCTTGCTGCTGAACTCATCCATGCGCCTGGTGGCACGCACTTCAGGATCAGCCGTCATGAACAATTTTAATTCGGCATGCGGAAATACATTGCTGCCAATATCCCTACCGTCCATCACCACGCCCTTGCGCCGACCCATCATCCTTTGCAAATGCACCATCTTTTCACGCACCGCCCTGATCTGGCTTACCTTCGAAACCAGGCCGCTCACCTTCATGCCGCGTATCCTGTTCTCCACATTCACACCGTTAAGCGTCACGTCGGAATGATGCGTGTCTTCGTTGTTTACGAATCCCAATTCTATCTCGTCGAGATGGGCAATGATCCCTTCCTCGTTAATCAGTCCTTGTTCGGAGATGTACCCTTGTTCCAAAGCATAAAGTGTCACTGCCCTGTACATGGCTCCCGTATCAATGTACTTGTAATTGAGTTTGTGGGCCAATGCCTTGGCCAGCGTGCTTTTCCCGCAACTGCTGAAGCCGTCGATGGCAATGGTGATCTTCTGCATCATGCTAAAATACAAAACAATCCGCTTTCGCCGGGCCCATGCTTTTATTTTAAAATTTTATTAAAACAGCCCTCAATCCTTCGCTTTTACGCTAAATTTGCCCTTTAATTCAAGAGGATATGAGCAAAGCTGACGTATTGTTAGGACTGCAATGGGGCGATGAAGGAAAGGGCAAGATCGTAGACGTTTTAACACCGGATTACGATATCATAGCACGGTTTCAGGGTGGCCCGAATGCCGGGCACACACTCGAGTTCAACGGCATCAAACACGTGTTGCACACCATACCCAGCGGCATCTTCCATCCCACAGCGGTGAATGTGGTTGGAAACGGCGTCGTGATCGATCCCGTGATCTTCCGCAAAGAAATTGAAGCTCTGCTCAAACTTGGTGTTGATGTGCAAAGCAAATTGCTCATCAGCAAACGCGCCCATTTGATCCTTCCCACACACCGTTTACTTGACGCGGCCAGTGAAGCTTCAAAGGGCAAAAACAAAATCGGCTCCACGCTCAAAGGAATAGGTCCTACATACATGGATAAAACAGGCCGCAACGGTCTGCGCATAGGCGATATTGAGACCGAGGAATTCCGCGAGAAATACAATGCCCTGGTTGATAAACACAAGCAACTGCTTTCCTTTTACCAATACGAATACAAACTTTCTGAACTTGAACCCTCATGGTTTGAAGCCATCGACTTCCTCAAACAACTGCAGTTCATTGAAAGCGAGCATTACCTGAATTCCGCCATCATCAACGGCAAGAAAGTTTTAGCCGAAGGCGCACAAGGCAGCATGCTCGACATCGATTTCGGTTCTTATCCCTACGTGACCAGCAGCAACACCATTTGTGCCGGAGCCTGCAACGGACTGGGCATAGCCCCCAACCGCATCGGCAACGTGATCGGCATTTTCAAGGCGTATTGCACCCGTGTGGGCAGCGGCCCATTCCCTACCGAACTCGACGATGATACCGGAGAACGCATGCGCCAGGTGGGTCGCGAATTCGGCAGCACCACAGGTCGCCCACGCCGCACCGGTTGGCTTGACCTGCCGGCCCTCAGGTATGCCGTGATGGTGAACGGCGTTACCGAACTCATGATGATGAAGGCCGATGTGCTCAGCGTGTTCAGCACCATTGAAGTGTGCACACACTACAATTACCGCGGCAAGATCATTGACTATCTGCCTTTCAATATTGATCCGGCTTACCTGAAACCCATCACGGTAAAACTCAAAGGCTGGAACCAGGACCTGACCGCCATCGATCACAAATCAAAACTGCCCGAAGCCCTGATGGAATACATCCGCTTCATCGAAAAGGCTGTGAACACACCGATCTCTATCGTATCGGTCGGGCCAGACCGCACACAAACCATAAGGATGTGATCAGTACCCTTCTTCCTTAAGCTTGATCAGGAAAGCTGTTCTTCCCTTTTGATGCGGAACGAACGCCACATCATATAGATGCCCAGTGCTATGAATGGAATGCTCAGGATCTGACCCATGTTGATGGGCAGACTGCCTTCAAAACCAACCTGGTTCTCTTTGAAAAATTCGTCGACGAAACGCTCCACAAAAAGCAGCACGCAGAAAAGTCCGAACTGAAATCCTGGTCCAAACGCCTGCCTTTTGTTTTTCCAGAACCAGTACATGAACACGAACAGGAACAGGCAATACACAGCTTCGTACAACTGCGCCGGATGACGGGGCAGATCGTCCTCGCTCGAAAAAATAAAAGCCCAGGGCACGTCGGTTACCCGTCCTATTATTTCGCTGTTGATCAGATTTCCTATGCGAATGCACATGCCGGCAAGGGGTACAACAATTACCATGCGGTCGAAAAGCCAGAGCATGTTTTCTTTCTCTTTTCTGCAATACAGTATCATTGCCAGTATGATCCCGATGGCTCCGCCGTGTGAAGCCAGACCGCCTTCGTACACTTTTAAGATGTTCAACGGATGCGAGAGGTATCCCTCATTGATCAGGCGGCCGGTGGTATCGTATTCATCAAACCAGGGGCCGTAAAACAAACAATGCCCGAGCCTGGCTCCAAGTATGGTTCCGAGAATGATGTACAAGGTGAGTGTGTCTAAGGCTTTGTCGCTGCGGCCTTCGGTTTTGTAAACCCTGTTCATGATAAAGTGGCTGGCAATGAACGAAAGGGCCCACATAAGTCCGTACCAGCGAACAGGCCAGTCAATGCCTGGAATGGTGAAGATCTCGGGGGATGGATTCCAATGGACGTAACTTAAAGGCATGGCGTCAAAAGTAAACATTTCCTGCAATTTTATATCTAATTTCGCGCCATGATCAATGCAGCTGTATTCGCCAGTGGTGAAGGCACCAACGCCGAAAACCTCTTCCGGTATTTCGCGAATGATCCGAGGATCCGGTTTAAACTGGTGATCACCAACAACGAACATGCGGGTGTGGTGGAAAGGGCCAACCGGTACAAAAAATCGGTGCATATCCTGAGCCGCGAATCGCTGCAAAAATACAGCAGCCAGTTGGTTGAGTTTCTCAAGGTGGAACAAATCGATCTCATCATTCTGGCCGGCTTTCTCCTTAAAATTCCCGACGAATTCATCCGCGCCTTTCCCGGACGCATCATCAACATCCATCCTTCCTTATTGCCAAAGTACGGCGGCAAAGGCATGTACGGGCATCACGTGCACGAAGCCGTGATCGCCAATCACGAGAAAGAAAGCGGCGTAACCGTACACCTTGTGAACGAACATTACGACGAGGGCGAGATCATACTCCAGGCCAAATGTCACATTGCACCGGGCGAAACGGCAGAAAGCCTTTCTAAAAAAATTCGGGATCTCGAATTTGAATGCCTGCCCAGAGCGGTTGAAGCCTTTCTCTGAACTAATCCAGCACTGTTTTCATGCTCCAGGCTGCGGCCTTTTCACTGAACAGTGCCCTGGTTTCCTTCCAAACCGCCGCAAACAGAGCGGAGTCGCGGTAAGCGTTCAGGTGTTGTTCACTGTCCCATAAACTGTATGTAAAAAACACGCAGGGATTGTTCTCGTCCTGCAGGAGTTCAACGTGCTGGCAGCCTTCAAAGGATTTGATCTTGGTCCAATTGGTTCTGAAGATCGTTTTGAAGGCTTCGGTGTGTTCCGGCCTGAATTCCATTTTCACAAGGCGCTTAATCATGAATTTCGATGAGGAGGTTAAAATCAAATTTCTTGTTCGGATCCTTTGGTATGAGCATGTTGTACGCGTTGTTGCCATTGATGGCTACTTCGAGATAACCGGCGCTGTTAAAGAACACCAGGGTTGCCCCGTGCTTAACATCATCATAGGTCTGGCTGATGCTGTTGATGCGCCGGCCAGGCAGGGTGATGCTGAAGGTTTTGTTGCCTACTGCTTTTTCAAATTTGTCTCTGGTGATGTTTGTGATGATGTTCCCGAAATCGTCTATATACAGGGCGCGACCCTTCAGGATATTGCCGTTCAGAAAACTCTCGAACTGCGTGGCTTTGTGAAAGTCCTTCACCGGGTGCGCAATTTCTTCAGGCGCCTTGCCTTCCAGCAGATGAAGGGCCGCATCGGCGAATATGTCTTTGAGGTAAAAATGTTTTTTGTGTTCCTCGTTGTAATAGATCTGATATACAGTCTCGTTGAAATTGGGATCCAGGAGGTGAAACAATCCGGTATCAGGACTGAGAATGTATTGATCGTTCAGCCGGGTCATCAGAAAACGGGAATTGTCGACTGTAGACATGGCGTTGAGTTCGCTTTTTTCCTGCGTGAATTTAATGGCCACAAGGTGTATTGTTTCCGCAGGAAAATGGGGCAGGGAATTGCGGAGCACGTACGAAGCGTCGGAAACATTGTTGTTGTGGATCTCACAACTCAGGTCGATGATCTGAACCGAAGGCATTTTGCTGATCAGTCTGGCCTTTACGATGGCCAGGTAATGATCGCGGTAACCCAGATCGGTAGTCAGCGTAACAATGCCCATTTGTTCAAAAATAATTATTATTTATACGTTGAATTTTACAAACTTGAAGATAGATTAACAGGGTTATAAACAAGCCCGGACTCGCGCACAGCACATGACAGAGAAAGTCTTCACACTCGAAAGCATAGACCCGATTGATATTTACGGCACGAACGACATCAAGCTGAACATCATCAAAAAACATTTTCCGAAACTCCGCATAGTGGCCAGAGGTTATTCCTTAAAGGTCATGGGGGAGAGCAAAGAAATCCACCGCTTTGAGCAGCATCTCGATTTGCTCATCGCCCATTACCATAAAAGCGGTGTGCTAACCGACAGGGTGATGGAGCGCCTGCTTGGCCAGACAGGCGAGAATCTCATCGGACATAAAGAAGAAACCGAAGGCAGCGATATCATCGTGTTTGGTAACAGCGGCCTCGTGATCAAAGCGCGCACCGAGAACCAGAAAAAAATGCTGCACGCTATGCTGAAGCACGACATGTTGTTTGCCATCGGGCCTGCAGGTACGGGTAAAACCTACACAGCCGTGGCCATGGCCGTGAAAGCCCTCAAGAACAAGGAAGTGAAGCGCATCATTCTCACACGACCTGCGGTTGAAGCCGGTGAAAACCTGGGCTTTCTTCCCGGCGACATGAAAGAGAAACTGGATCCCTACATGCAGCCCCTTTACGATGCTTTGGCTGACATGATTCCCACGGAAAAGCTCAATCACTATTTGGAGAACCGCACCATACAGATCGCACCCCTGGCCTTTATGCGGGGCCGCACCCTGGATAACGCCTTCGTGATACTCGATGAAGCCCAGAACACCACCGAAAGCCAGATGAAGATGTTTCTCACACGCATGGGCAGCAACGCGAAGTTCATCATCAACGGCGATGTTACCCAGGTGGATCTACCCAGCCGGCAACCCAGCGGTTTGCTTCAGGCCATGCGTATTCTTAAAAAGGTTGAGAACATCGCCATCATTGTACTCGACAACACCGATGTGATACGTCACCACTTGGTGAAGAGCATCATAGAGTGTTACGAAAACAAGTGAGCAAGCTAATGCCTCAGAATACGGAAACAGCATTCGCTGTTGACCGAACTGAGTCTTAGCAAGTAAACACCTTCAGGCAAATATCCCAGGTCAATATCGCGCTTTCCGCCCTTCAGACTCAGCGAGGCCACCTCAGTTCCCAGTGTTGAAATAACGGAGACCTTCCACTCATTCTGGTCATCTGGCAAACCTGTCACGGTGATGCGGTCGCTGAAAGGATTTGGAAATACACCCGTTTGAAGCGAAACCTGAGGGTAATAGTCGTTGACTGAGGTGGCTGTGATGCTCTGAGTAAAAGGAATCAATGCTCCGGAAAAGTGGAGTGTATCGCCGGCAAACCAATGCTGACAGGATATCAGTGTGGAGTAATTTTCCTGATTGGTGATGCTGAGCGGTACCCTCACATGGATCTGTCCGCCTGAAAGATGCGCGGTGTCACTGACCGGGGACATAAAATGCAGACTGGCTCTTCCGCTCACAAGCGTTCCGGAGCTTGTACTCACATTCAGTTCGCTTGGGCTAATGTTGTAAGTGTTGCAGTCAATCAGCCGCACTTTGATATCCGGTTTACTGTTCCATTTGGTTTGCTGAAGGTTCTGGGTGCTGTCCGTCTCGGTCCAGCTTACCAGAACATAATTTCCGTCAGCACTGCGTGAACACTGCACCCTGGCAAGATTGGTGACCCCAATGCCCCCTGCTCCGTTCCATGGGTTGTAAGAGGAGCCCGGATCAGTACCTGAACCTGGCGCTTCCGATGAAAGGGAATCAATCAAACCATAGGTCCAATTCCCGGCGGAAGAAAGCATAAAATCAGTCAGGTATGGCCTGCGTCCGGGTTTGTGCTCCCATTTGTAACCTTCGCTTCCATAATATCTTCTGCTGCTAATAGAATCGAGATTATAATGTCTGGCTCCATTCACCAGGGCCACAATGTGCAAACAGTTGTTCTTGTCAACTGTCAGGTCCCATCCTTCATTACAATCCACCTGAGGGATCAGCATCCCTGCATTCGGACTGCCTGCGTAAACGGGGGCCAGATGTTGTTTCAGAAACCCTGCTCCCGGACTGTTGAAATCCATGGATGGCGTCAGGGTCCAGCTGTTTCCGCTGTTTGTACTTTTATACACCAGGGGTTGCCAGCCTCTGTTTGAAGCAACACTGCCGAAACGCGATGCCATGAACACCACATAACCTACTGTGCCGGCCTGATTCCAGGCCATCATAGCCTCACTGTGCATACACTTGTATCCCCCGCCGTAATAGGCAGCCCCGCAAACCAGAGAATCAGAAGACCAGGTGAAGGCGTTGGCTGAAAAAGTGCCCTTTAGCAGCGCTGCCCCCCGGAGCATGGGTGATACCACCGGATCACTGAGGTAACCAAGGCTGTGAACCACACCATCACCGCTCACCGAAAAGGCGTTGTCGGCATAATAGCAGAAACCAAGTGAAGAGGAATTGGGAAAATACTGCATGGAATTACTGGCTGTGCCGGGACTGTTGTTGTAATTTCCGGGTCCCAGCACCTTGCTGGCCGTGTAAAAACCGCTGAACCCTGCGGTTGTGACCACCGGCCCGGAGCTCACGCAGTATGCGTTTGTGAGCGACTGGTTGCCCGGCGGATTGTACACAGCACCCTGGGGATAGCGGCCATAATAGGTTTGGTTGGTCCACAAACAGGTACTGTCCCAGTGGCTACCCCAATTTGGACTCAGCATGGCCACGATAACACCTGACTGACCGCTTCCACCGGGATCAGGTGTGCAGGTGTAGGTATCTGATTTTCGCTGCACGAAACTCACCAGGTTCAGTGCAGGTTCGTATTGAAGGGGTTTTGCAAAGGGCCGCAGGCTGGTGTAAACGTTCATGGAACTGGAGAAGATCTGCCAGTTCAGGTTTGGGTTGCTTTGTGCAAAATTGAAAAGGGGTCCCATAATGAACAACAAGCAAACCACAAGGCCCGAATCGTGTAATGATTTCTTCATGAGGAAGTGTATTGATTTCGGGCGGCGGCACGCTTCATATCATAACATCTAGCCCTTAAGATCAAAGATAGTCACAAAGTGAAGCCATGCAAGCTTTGGTTTGCCGCCGGCCGTAAAATTGAAACAAGTGGCAGAAGAATTTTTACCAACCCAGTATCCAGGCAAAGATCAGAGGTGCAACAATAGTGGCATCACTCTCTACGATGAATTTTGGCGTGTTAATGTCCAGTTTGCCCCAGGTGATCTTTTCGTTGGGTACAGCACCGGAGTAAGAACCGTATGACGTAGTGGAATCAGAGATCTGGCAGAAATACGACCAGAATGGAATATTTTCCATTTCCATATCCTGGTACAGCATAGGTACAACACAAATCGGAAAATCACCTGCTATGCCTCCGCCGATCTGAAAAAATCCAACTCCTTTTCCGCTGCTGTTTTTCACGTACCAGTCGGCCAGCCAGGCCATGTATTCGATGCCACTCTTCATGGTCTGGGCTTTGATTTCCTTCTTGATCACATACGAGGCAAAAATATTTCCCATCGTGCTGTCTTCCCATCCAGGTACAACAATAGGCAGATTTTTTTCCGCGGCAGCGAGCATCCAGCTGTTCTTCGGATCGATCTCATAATATTGTTTCAGCTCTCCGCTCAAAAGTATCTTATACATATACTCATGCGGGAAATACCGCTCCCCCTTATCATCAGCGTCTTTCCATATTTTATGGATGTGTTTTTGAAGACGGCGGAAAGCCTCTTCTTCGGGTATACAGGTGTCTGTAACTCGGTTGTAGTGATTTTCAAGCAAATCCCATTCATCCTGAGGAGAGAGATCGCGGTAATTGGGCACACGTTTGTAATGGCTGTGCGCCACCAGATTCATAATATCCTCTTCAAGATTGGCTCCTGTGCAGGAAATGATATCCACTTTTCCCTGCCTGATCATTTCAGCAAGGGATCTTCCGAGTTCAGCGGTACTCATGGCCCCCGCAAGGGTCACCATCATTTTGCCACCTTCCTGCAGGTGTGTCTCGTATCCTTTAGCAGCGTCTAACAGCGCAGCAGCATTAAAATGTCTGTAATGTTCGGTGATGAAATTGGAAATGGGACCTTTACGGCCTGCTGATGTTTGGGACATGGGTGATTTTTTAGCAGGGCAAAGATATGTTTTTTGTTCAAGCCATTCCTGAAAGAAAGCAATTTTTGAAGACTCAGGACAAGGTCTTCAGATTACGTTTGAATTTCTTTTTCAGCTGGTAGTATTGCAGGTCCTGAATGGTTTTAGCCACATCGATCCGAACACCGATTGAAAAATAGAGTCCGTCCAGTCCAACCGGCGAGTTTTCTTCCCATACGTACCGGTAGCCTCCGCCCAACTTGAGTCCGATCCATGCCGAAGGCATGAGAAGGAATTTCACGCCCAGGCCGGTGGGCACCATGGCAGAGTGCAGCGATTCTTCCGGTGCAGTAGAGCCCACAGGTCTGGCTATGTATGAGCCGTATCCTACTTCAATAGGGAAAAGGATGTCGAGGAATTTGCCGTCGTGGAGAATGTATTCATAAATAAGTGTAAGATAACTTACCTTGTCAAACTCGTAAGTCCTTACTCGATTCGATTTCAGAATCGCGAATTCATTGAGGATGTAACCTCCGATACCGATTGTGTGACGGTTGTTAATGGTAACCCCAAGCCGGAGTCCGGCGAGGCTTAGAAAATTATTGTCCACATAAGCATTGCGAAAATCGATGTTGGCATAATGCTTTATTTTGCGATATCGGTATATGTGTGCAGAATCCTTATCGAACTTCTGTCTGAGGGAATCGGATTGGCTTTGCGCCTGAAGGGATGTGCAAACTATACCGCTAAGCAAGAACAGAAAAACGCATTTCATAGTCGGCAGGCTATCCCAGTCATTTGTGCTTGAATGAAACTTGATAAGGTTTCTGAGGCAAGGTACAGGTTTTGTTCATTTTATTTTCAGCTCCGCGCACAATTTCTCACAGGATTTGTACACGAGCTGGAATACCGATTCAAAGTCGCCATCGTTGCCATAATATGGATCCGGAATTTCCACCCGGCCATGCTCCAGTTCAGGATGTGGTAATAGATGGAGCTTCTTCAGATGATCGGGGTTTTTGCACTGCGTCTGAATGTACTTCAGATTGGAGTGGTCCATTGCAAAAATCAAGTCAAATGCATCAAAGTCTTCTGTTCTGAATGGCCTTGCCCTTAAACCGCTCAGGTCAATTCCGTTTTTTCGCGCATTCTTAATGGTGCGCGGATCTGGTGCCTCGCCTCTGTGGTAATCGGACGTGCCGGCCGAATCGAGGAAAAGATTTAAACCGTGTTTTTGAGAAAGATGACTCATGATGCCTTCAGCAAGAGGAGAGCGGCAGATGTTGCCGAGGCAGACAAAGAGGAGGCGTTTGCTCATAAAAAATTAGAGCGGGCCTTACCCGCTCCGTTAAACATTGATCAGAGTACGAAGCTGTAGGAAGCCCTCACCCCGTTAGCATAATTTCCTTCGATCAGCACGTTACCGCTTTTGTTTTCCAGCAGTTTTTGTGCCTGTTCTGCATTGCTTACTTTCTTACGGTCGATGCTGGTAATGATGAAGTTTTCGCGTATGCCTACCTGGGCGAATTTACCCGGCCGAAGCTTGCTCACGCGCACACCATTTTCAAGCCGCATTTTTTCAAGTTCTGAAGCTTCCACATCCTGAAATTCAACACCCAGTTTATCCACACTTCGTTTCTCCAGCTCGGCTTTCTTCACCAGTTTGGTGGTGTTGTCAAGCGTTTTCAGCACCACGGGTAAAACCAATTCCTTGTTGTTGCGCTCAACGGTTACATCTACTTTGTCGCCGGGCCGAAAACGGCTGATCTGTTCCTGCAATTCACTCACTGAACTCACTGGCACCTCGCGTACCGCAATGATCACATCACCGGGTTGCATGCCGGCTTCCTGGGCGCTTCCACCTTCGTTCAGGGCATTGATATAAACCCCTTTCAAACGGCTCAGGTTTTTCTCAGCTGCGAATTTGGCGTCTATATCCTGAATGCTTACGCCAATATATGCCCTCTGAACCTCGCCGAATTCCACCAGATCGCTTACCACTTTTTTTACGATGTTAACCGGTATGGCAAATGAATATCCCTGGTAGGCCCCGTCGTTACTGGCAATGGCGGTGTTGATGCCAACCAGTTCACCAAAAGTGTTTACAAGGGCACCGCCGCTGTTACCGGGGTTCACGGCAGCGTCGGTTTGAATGAAGGACTCGATGGTACGCTGTCCGTTGTTTAGAATGTTGTTCCGGCCCTTTGCAGAAATGATCCCAGCGGTTACTGTGCTGTTGAGGTTAAAGGGATTACCTACCGCCAGAACCCACTCCCCAACCTTCACTGCATCGCTGTTTCCGTAAACGAGTACAGGCAGATCCTTGCCTTCAATTTTAAGCAGGGCAATGTCGGTACTGGCATCTGTTCCGATCACCTTGGCTGTGAAATTGCGTTTGTCGTTAAGTGTGACTTCAATTTTATCAGCGTTGGCCACCACGTGGTTATTGGTTACAATATAACCATCATCGCTGATGATCACACCGCTTCCGCTACCCTGCATAATGAAGTTCTGACTTCTTTTTTGCGGACCGAAAAACCATTCGGCAAAAGGATCGTAATTGAGGTTGTTCACTTGTTCAGAGGTGGTTCTGATGTGCACTACAGCATGCAGTGATTTTTCGGCAGCCAGGGTGAAATCGCCGGCATTTCCGTTAGCCACCTCAGTGCCATGACTCACCAGACGAATAGCATCCGCGGAAGAAGATCCTTTCAGCTGGCTGAAATTTTTGTGTTCCTGATTCGGTAAAAAATACCCTGCTGCCACCGCAACTAAACCGCCTGCCAGGGCCAGGGCCAGATTCGAAACTGCTTTTTTCATAACTCGGAAGAAATTGATTTTACAGGCCTAACGCAAAAATAATGCGCTTGTTATTTTGTCAGTTTCTTTTTAACAAAGCTTAACCGCACTGAAAAAAAGCCTAACTTTAGTTCTGCTTACCGTGCGTCTGAAACGAAAAATACCAAGTTTCATTTTCGGTCTCTCGCTGGGACTCATCGCCGGTCTCGGCTTTTTTATTTTTAAGATCAACGATGTATTCAACAAATTGAAAAACTCCGGTGCCGGACAAATTACTGTTATTCAGCAACCCGTAAAGAATGTGCCCAGTCAGGGCAACTTGAAAAAAGATAACAAGGACCGCTTTAAGATCAAGTTCAAAAAAACAGAGAAACCTGACTATGCCGAAACGGACAGCATTCTGAACACAGTGCCTGACCCTGATCTGAACATTGCCCGTGAAGAACTGCTTTCCATCAGGCCCATCAAACTCATCCGGATCGGAAACAGCGACAGTGGAAGCGACAGTCTGGCAGCCCGTCTGGCGGAAGTGGACGAAAACAACTCAGAGCAGTACACCATAGAATTCTGGAAAACACCGCTTAACTCCAAAGGTTATCGCTTCACCAAGAACAAGCTTATGTTATATGGTTTTGTTGATTTCAATAACGTGCTGCTCTATCAGGTCGAAAACGACTATTTTGTAAAAGCTTCGGGACAGGTGTACCATGTAAACTACGGAGGAGATTTTAAGCCCCTGGAGCGGGTTCTGGACCCCGATCTTCTGACCAGAATTAACTAATCGCCATGCTTCTTCAGTTTTATAAATACCAGGGCACAGGTAACGATTTTATTATGATCGACAACCGTCATCATAACCTGCAGCTTCAGCCCGAACAGATTCAGGATCTATGCTCAAGGCGTTTTGGCATTGGTGCCGACGGACTTATTCTCCTTGAACTGGAGCCTGGCGTGGATTTTAAAATGGTGTATTTCAACAGCGACGGACGTCCCAGCAGCATGTGCGGAAACGGTGGGCGCTGCATCACCGCATTCGCACACCACCTTGGCCTGATCAGGGAGAAAACCAAATTTCTGGCCATCGACGGCCTGCACGAAGCCGAGATTCTTGATAATGCTCAGGTGGCGCTTAAAATGTGCGATGTAAAGTCAATCGAGAAAAACGACGACTTGTATTTCCTGAACACCGGTTCACCGCATGTCGTAAAATTTGTGACGAATGTGAGGGAATATCCCGTGCTGGAAGAAGCCCGGAAGATCCGTTACAGTCCGCGATTTTCGGAAGAGGGTACAAACGTGAATTTTATTGAACGAAGCGACGACGGCCTTTTTGTGCGAACCTACGAAAGAGGCGTGGAGGACGAAACCTATTCCTGTGGAACCGGTGTAACCGCTTCGGCCCTGGTGGCTGCACTGGAAGGTGTTTCCGACAACCGGAACGCCTGCCGCATACTAACCCTGGGCGGAGGCCTGGAAGTGAAATTTGAAAAGGTACTAGAGCAGAACTTTTACAACATCTGGCTCATAGGTCCCGCTGAATATGTGTTCAGAGGAGAAATGCAACACCAATCAGACAAATAATCAAATTCGGAGTTATGTTTCTCCACGGCGAACACATCAACCTGCGTGCCCTCGAACCTTCCGATGCGGAACTGCTGTATGACTGGGAAAACAAGGTCGATATCTGGCCCCTCAGTTTTACCCAGGTACCATTCAGCCGGTTTATCCTGGAAGAATTCATCAACACCGCATACCAGGACATTTATACGAGCAAACAGCTCCGCCTCATGGTCTGCGATAACCAGAACGGTGAAGTGATCGGTATACTCGACTTCTTTGATTTTGAACCCCAGCATGCGCGCTGTGGCCTGGGTATTTATATTCACGCTGATTTCAGGCACAGAGGGGCAGCTTTCGAAAGTATAGAACTGGCCAAAACGTATTGTGCCAATACCCTGCTACTCAAACAAATTTACGCGCACGTGAACTTGTCGAACACGGCCAGCCTGGCCCTTTTCAGCAAAGCCGGATTTGAACAAACAGGCATAAAAAAGGCATGGAGCCGCACGGGTTTGAACACTTTCGAAGACGTTTGCTTCCTGCAGTTTATCTTTCCATCTGAATAGAAGCGGTATCATACTCAGGTTTTTTTCAATACTGCTGATCCTGTGCTGTTCCTGCCAAAACAAACAGGAAACAAATCAGGTCAGGGAAGAATCCACATCGCTCTATCTCAACCACTCCGACACGGCATTTTATGTTGGCATGAACACATGCAAACTTTGCCACCAGGATATATACATGTCCTTCATGCAAACCGGCATGGGCCAGTCCTTTGACCTGGCCTCGAAAAGCAAGTCTTCAGCTGATTTCTCAGCAGCTAAACTCTATGATAAGCACCGGGATTTGCACTATGAAGCCTTCTGGAAAAACGACAGCCTGTACATGCACGAGTACAGGTTGAACGGCAAAGACAGCAGCCACAATCTCATCAGGCAGGTGAATTACATCATCGGGTCAGGTCAGCATACCAATTCGCATTTATGGAGTTCGAACGCTTACCTCTGTCAGATGCCCATGACCTTTTATACCCAGAAAAAGAAATGGGACATGCCTCCGGGTTTTGAAAACGGGATGAACACAAGGTTCAGCAGGAAAATTGGTCTTGAATGCATGACCTGTCACAATGCCTATCCGCATCTGGTATTGGGCTCGGAAAACAAATACGACCTTATACCAAGGGGAATTGACTGCGAACGCTGCCATGGACCCGGAAGCATACATGCATCGCAGCGATCAACAGGGAGCAGAATAGACACTTCAAAATTCATAGATTATTCTATCGTTAATCCGGCGAAGTTGCCGATTGATCTGCAATTTGATATTTGTCAGCGCTGCCACCTGCAGGGAAACACTGTGTTGCAGGAAGGAAAAACATTCTATGATTTTAAACCCGGACAGGCCCTGAGCAAAACCATGAGTGTATTTTTACCACGCTATGCCAATGCCGAAGATGAATTCATCATGGCCTCGCATGCCGACCGTTTGAAGGAATCGCGTTGCTTTAAGGTATCGTATGAAAAGCGAAAGAACCGCAATGCACTGAAGCCCTATCAGGAAGCCCTTACCTGTGTGAGCTGCCACAACCCACACAAAAGTGTGAAACAAACCAAAGCCGCGCATTTTAACGGGGTTTGCCTGCAGTGTCACGGCGGACTAGAGGCACAAAAAAAAGTTCACGCGCAGGTGCAAAATTTCTCCAGGGAAAATTGCTTTGACTGCCACATGCCGGGCTCGGGTTCAACGGATATTCCCCATGTGATGGTGCACGATCACCGGATTGCAAAACCGATCAACCGGAGCGATAAAGAAAAGATCAGGACATTTCTTGGTTTAATTTCGGTCAATGAAAAACAACCTTCGGATCTCACCAGGGCAAGGGCTTACCTGAATCAATACGATAAATTTGAACAGAATCCGGTTTTCCTGGATTCCTCTGAATTTTATCTGAACCGTTGTCCGGCTGACAAGCCTGTGTTTCATACACGGATACAACTCTTGTTCACCAAAGGCGATTACACGGGCATACTTAAATTGCTTAAAGCAAACGATGAGGACGAAGTCAGAAACACCTGGCTCAACCGGAAAAGTTACGACAATCAGCATGCCTGGACCGCGTACAGAATAGCTGAGGCTAAACTTTATGCCAAACAAGCTGAAGGGGCCATCACCTGGTTCAGAAAAGCCGTTGAGCTCGCGCCCTATATCCTGGATTTTCGCAATAAACTTGGTACGGCTCTGGCCCAGAATGGCAATACACCTGATGCACTCGCACAGTACCGGTTCATACTCAGCGAAAACCCCAATTACGGGGCCGTGTATTCTAATCTTGGATTCCTGATGATGAAAAACGGGCGAATGGATTCAGCCGAAAAGCTTATGAAAAAAGGACTTCAACTGGAACCTGACAACGAAAGCCTTCTGCTGAATTTAACCACCTATTATTTACAAACCGGTAACGCCACAGAAGCCCGGAAGTGTCTTGAACGGGTTCTGAAGATAAATCCTTCGAATATCAGGGCCAGACAAACACTGAACCAGATTGTGAACAAAACATGAGCAGAAAGCGATCCAAAAGCAGGCTTGGCCTGATCTTGTTTTTACTCTGCCTTGCGGGAGGAATTTACTTTGTGTATAACAGGTATATCCTGAACAAAGCGAGGCTGAAAGACAGAGATTACGTATTCATTTATATAGGCAGACACGACAAATATGAAGATCTGATTTCGCAAATCGACTCCGAGCATGTGGTGGAAGACATCGAGGCCTTCGACTGGCTTGCGCGGCAGATGAAACTGAACGAGGAACTTAAACCCGGGCGTTACAGGGTGCTGAATGGCATGAATGCCCGCCAGATCATTAACCTGATCAGATACCACAAAGAAGAGAAAGTGAAACTCAGTTTTAACGCGCAGATTCACAACCTGGATGAGTTTGTTGAGTATTGCGATTCAAAGCTTGAACTGAGCACCGATGAGCTGGAAGATTGGCTGAGCGATGAAAAAAAACTCAGGGACTGGTTTGGACTTGATCCAGAAAACGCACTCGCCCTTGTTGTTCCGGGTGTTTACGACCTGAGCTGGTCAGCTGACGCGGAAGAATTGTTTTCTATGCTGAAAACAAATTTTGACAAGGTCTGGAACGATTCGAGAAAAAAAAGGGCCAGAAAACTGGGTTACACGATTCCAGAGATCGCCACCATGGCCTCTATAGTGCAGTGTGAAAGCAGCATAGCTTCTGAACAGGCCAAAATTGCGGGTGTCTATTTTAACCGCCTGGAAGATGGCATGTTGCTGCAGGCTGATCCAACCCTGAAATTCGCGAACAAAAATTACGATGCCCAGCGGCTTCTGGATGAAGACAAGGAAATGGACTCACCTTACAACACTTACAAGTACAAAGGCCTTCCACCCGGACCCATCGCACTGGTGAGCACCCAGGCCATTGACGCCACACTCAATTACACCCGACACAACTATCTTTTCTTTTGCGCCAAACCCGGATTAAATGGCTATTCGGATTTTTCGGTCAATTACGAACAACACCGCAAATTTGCAGCAGCATATCAGAAAGCGCTTGATGAACGCGGCATCAACCGCTAAAAACTGTACTTTTGGCAACTTCAGATAAGGTAACACAACATGTCCATTCAGGTACAGGCACTCTCTAAATATTATGGTTCGCAAGCCGCGCTGGATCAGGTCAGTTTCAGCGTGGAGAAAAAAGAGATCCTTGGATTTCTGGGTCCGAACGGGGCAGGCAAAAGCACAATGATGAAGATCCTCACCGGGTATATTCCAGCGGACAGCGGAAGTGCCATGGTGAATGGACTGGACGCCTGTGAAGGCTCAGTGGAATTGAGAAAACAAGTAGGTTACCTGCCCGAACACAATCCCCTTTACCTCGATATGTATGTGAAGGAGTTTCTGGCCTTTATTGCTTCAGTTTACAAATTGAAGGATGTTCGGAAGCGGATAGCAGAAGTCATTCAACTGACGGGACTTGGTGCGGAGCAGGGCAAGAAAATAGGTGCTCTCAGCAAGGGTTACCGGCAGCGGGTTGGACTTGCCCAGGCCATAATACACGACCCGGCTGTATTAATTCTGGACGAACCCACAACTGGCCTGGATCCGAACCAGCTGGAAGAGATCAGGCATCTGATCATCAGGCTGGGTCAGGAAAAAACAGTTCTGCTGAGCACCCACATCATGCAGGAGGTGGAGGCCATTTGCAGCCGGGTGATCATCATCAACAAAGGCCAGATAGTGGCGAACGACAGCACCGGAAATCTGAAGGGCAATGCCTTTCAGGATGTGGTGGTAGCCGAATTCGATCCTGAGCCGCAGACAGAGCTTTTCCGTGACCTTGGTCCAGACATCAGGGTCGAAAAAATAAGCCCCGCGCGATTTCGCTTTTACAGCAGATCGGCAGGGGATCTCCGTAAGAAAGTCTTCGAATTCGCGGTTTCCAGGCAACTCGCGGTCTTATCCTTGAGTAAGGAAGAGCAAAAGCTGGAAGAGATATTCCGGAAACTGACCACCTGAGCCACACAGATGGCGTCCCGGCCCTTGCAAAGCGCGTTCAAAGGCATGCGACAAGATCCGGATTTCTGCCCACGGATTCCCTGATCTTATCGCTGTAAAACGCTGTCCATTTAGGCTAAATTTGCTTTCATTTTAATTTTCAAATCTTATCTTTGTAAGATTGATAACATTGCTTACCCGGGCATTTAAATACTCACTTATCTTGTTCTGTCTGATCTCGTTCCGATTTCAGCAGCCCTCATCTTACGATGCCTCTTCAAAAATAAAGGCCGTGTATATTTACGGCTTTACGAAATACTTTGAGTGGCCCGAGGATATGAAGAATGAGAAATTCATTATCTATGTGGTAGGCAAAAGTGATAACCTCGTCTCGGAGTTGAAAAGTCTGGCGGCCAAAAAGAAAGTGGCCAACCAGGACATCGAAATCAAGAGCTCGGTGAATTACGATGCCTCCATCGTACCACATATCATTTATTTCAGCCCTGATCTCATTAAACCAGTAAGTGCTGCCGCGGCGAAATACAAGAATAAGGGTGCACTGGTAGTGGCAGAATCGGCCGGAGCCTGCAAATCAGGAGCCAGCATCAACTTTGTAACCCTTGAAAGCAAACTCAAATTCGAATACAATAAAACAGCAGCTGTGAAAGCCGGACTTAAAACCAACGACGATTTTAAGGCCATGGCAATCAGCACCATCGAATGAAGGCAAAAGTAAATATGCACATGATCCGACTGCTTATGATCCTCCTGGGTCTGGGCCTGGTGCATACTTTGCCTGGTCAATCCGAGAAACTGTACAGGGCACAGATCCTGCTGAAAAGCAAAACACCTGCCAATATAGACCAGGCTGTGTTCACCATTGACAGCGTGATTCACCACCCTTCCACAAACAAAGATTTTACAGCCTGGAGCACCCGGGCCGCCATCTATTACGAAATTTACAAACGTAACGACAAATTCAAACTGAACTCATGGCTGCGCGATACGGTGATCTCTTCCGTGCACGTATCCAATTCCCTCAAACCGGATTCAAGTACCAGTGTTTACAACAACACCCTGCTCACCTCACTGGCAAAAGGCTATTACAACATCAGTGTTAAACTCTTGCAGGACTCCCTGGATCACGACCGCAGTTATATTGCGTATCAGCGCTATAAGGCCATGTACAAGGATCTTGTTCCGAATTTTGATTTCAAATCACAGGATATTCTGTACTATCTTTTCACCTCTACCGTGTATAACGACAAGTATGCAAAAGACAGCAGCGTTAAATCACTCGAGGTGTCCAAATACGCATACCGGAAGGTGCTCGATTTAGAGCCAGAGAACCGGAATGCCAACATGGGCCTTGGTTTACTGCATTACAACGAAGCTGTAGTACTCAGCAAGCAACTGGAGTTTGGCGCCGACCTCGACCAGATTGAAGCCGTTCAGGACAACATGGTGAAGCTGGCAAAAGAAAGCGAACATTACATACTTGTGGTTTACAACAAGGATAAGAACGATTCTAAAGCTGTGGAAGCACTTTACTATATCTACCGCATGCTCCTGGATAAGCCCAAACACGAGGATTTTAAAAAGAAGTGCAGCGACCTGGGTATCATTGTGAATGAAGAAAAAGCTTCAGGGGGGTAAAGGGGTCGAATGAGATACAGGTTCACAATAGGCAGAAGGATAGGGCTTGGATTTGCCATCCTGATCTCGTTGACGGTAGCGGCGTTCACGCTCACCATCGTAACCATCATCGACAGCAAGTATAAGACCGAAACCATGGTGGGCCAGGTAACGCCCAGTGTTACCGAATTGAAGGAGCTCAATCTGATGCTCCAGCGTTCACACACCGACATTTCGAAATGGATTTATAACAAAAGCCTGAACGATCAGCAATTCAGGGATGAACTTCGCAACATCATCAAAAGCGAGTACCCCAAAAAACGCGAAGTGCTGAATACCTTCGCCAGGAACTGGACAGAACCCGAAAAAAATCAGCTCAAAGGCATTTTCAACAAGGTTGACACCCTCTTCCAGGAGTTTGAGGAAGAAATCATGTTGCCGCTTAATAGTCTGGAAGCCTATGAAGACGCCAGCATCATCATGCTGGCCAAAAACCAGTATGAAGACCTGGAGTCCCACATCATGGTTATCTACAGCCAGCTCAGCAGCCTCATCAGTGTGAAAAAAGCCTTCGCCGACAACGTGAAGGAGGAAATGTACAACGCCCTCGATAACCTGGCCTTTATTGTAAAGTTGCTGAGTGTGCTGCTGATGATCGGTGGAGTTGTGATCGGGGTGATGACCACACGCTCCATCACCAAACCCGTGCAGGTGCTGAAGAAAATGCTGCTGTCTATGGGCCTGGGCATTTTGCCCGAAGAACGGGTCAGTGCGCGTAACGATGAGATCGGCGAGATGGGGAATGCCCTGAATGACCTCATACAATCCATGCACCGTACAACCGACTTCGCCAAAGAAACTGGTGCCGGTAATTTTAACGCCAGTTACACGCCGCTGAGCAAGGATGACACGCTTGGACATGCCTTGCTGATGATGCGTGATGACCTGGCAGAGAACGAGCGTGTACTCGAACAGAAAGTGATTGAGCGCACCGAAGAGGTTGTGCGTCAAAAATCGGAAATCGAACACAAGAACGTTGAGCTTGAAATCCTCTACAAACAGGTTACCGACAGCATCCATTACGCCAAGCGTATTCAGGATGCCATACTTCCCACCAACAACAAGATCAAAAAGCTGCTTCCGGACAGTTTTATTCTCTTCAAACCAAAAGATATTGTTAGCGGTGACTTCTACTGGATAGAAGACAAGGGTGACCTGGTGTATTTTGCCGCTGTAGATTGCACAGGCCACGGTGTTCCCGGTGCTTTCATGAGTCTTGTGGGATACAATATATTGCGCGATATTCTCAAGAATACCCCCGCGGAAAAACCTTCTGAGATACTCGACAAGCTTCGCGATGGTGTAATGAATACCTTACGCGCAGACGAAAGTGGCAAACAGGCCAAAGACGGCATGGACATGACGCTTTGCGCCATCAATTACAAAACCATGCAATTGCAGTACGCAGCGGCATTTAACCCCTTGTACGTGATTCGCAAGGGAGAACTCATCATGCATCCGGCCAATAAATTCCCCATCGGTTCCTTTGTGGGGGAAAAAACCAGTTTCGACAACCACGAAATTCAGCTGCAGCCCGGTGATCAAATCTTTATCTTCAGTGACGGTTACGCTGACCAGTTTGGCGGGCCAACAGGTAAGAAATTTATGGTGGGCAATTTCAGAAAACTCCTGCTCCAGATCGCACCGCTCGATTCACAGACTCAGAAGGAAGAGCTTAACCGGACACTGGTCACCTGGCAAGGTGAACAGGAACAGGTGGACGACGTGCTTGTGATCGGCGTAAAAGTCTGATGAAATCCTATGGTGCAATACGGTTACTGCTATGCCTTTCGTATTGTTACTTTTTCAATTTACAAATTGCTGCTGCACAACGGGGCCCGGAAAGCGTAAGGGTTTCTACCGTACAGGCCGGTCTCTCGGCCATGAGTACAAATTCACTCACCGCACTCTCCCTTCACTTTGATTTCCCGATTTACCAGTGCCTTTACGATTCGCTCAGTCAGAGTCTGTTTGTGTCCTGCCGACAGAAAAACGATCCTTTCAGCCAGGCTATGCAGAGGAATATTTTTGCAGGCATAGATGCTAAAACAAACCGCATCAAATGGCTGAATGAATCCGTCCTGTATGACCTCATACTGAGTGGCAATACGCTGATTGTTTCCAACTCAACACGCAGTGTTCGCTACAACAAACAAGCCGGTTTCGACGAGTTACGCTACCCCGCCCCAGTTCATGTGGTGATTCCTGGTACTCAGCTGGCGCTGGCATTCAGAAAAGAAAAACGGGATACAGTGGAATGCCTGGACCTGAGAAGCGGCCTGAGCAGATGGTTAGCGCCCTTGCCCGAAAACGAAGACTGGGTTGACCATTGCTTGCAGGGTGATTCGGTCTTATTGGTGGCTTCGGCCGGTTTGCACGCCCTCCATCTCAGAAAGGGCCTGCTTTGGTCTGTGCCGCTCATAACTTCAATGCTCACGGCAAAGGCCCTTGTGTATTCTCTGGCTCAGCACAAGAGCATCGAGGAGGTGAGTCGCGTTGTACACACAGCCGGAGATGAAAATGTTGTGAGCCAGCTTGCTTCCAATATTCTTACGGATGAGCATGTCATTTACCTGGCCTCGAAGGAAAAGTGTCTGGCCATAGACAATACTGGAAAAATGCTCTGGAGCCTTGACCTGAGGTCGTATCCCGTGTCCAAAATGATGTTGATGAAAACGGATTCCGGACTGGCGCTGGTGAACTTCGGACTGGCGGTTCACAGCGAGCGATTTGTGAATTGGGGGAGACCTTTTATCCTGATGCTTAACCCTTCAGATGGCAGCATAAGGCAAGAATATGATTTGAGCAAAATAGATAATCTGGCGGATTTTATGTCGTATGAGAACAGCATAGTGTTTGCCGGCAAAGTTGAAATTCTGCAGGTGAAACCCGGTGATGCCCGGCTGAAAACCATTCTGGCCCTTGATGAGAACCGATACGGGCGTTTTGTGGAATTCATTGATGGCAATGCCTTTTACACCTTTAAAGAAGGGTATTATGTGCCACTGAATTTCATTAATGGGAATCTGGTTTATTTTAAGGCTGACAACAACAAAATTTACGGCATCGACGGCGATTTGATACAATACGAATACCACTTCACAGACCTTTACAGTTTCAAAGGCAAATGGGGCGACATGATGGTACTTGGCAACGAAGAAAAAACCGTGATCATCAGTCCAAACTATGAACTCATGTATGAAATCAGCACCGGCGATCCTGTTCTGTTGGCGGGTGACAATCTCTATTTTCAGGGAGAATACAATCTGATGGTACTCCGTAGGAGCGATCTGAAGTGATCAGGATTCGTATTTGCTGATCAATTCCCGCCAGGCAGAAGGAATCTCAATGCTGCAATTGTTCCGGTAGTCCATGGCAACCAATACTCCGGTAACCGTGGCACACTCGGTCCACTTACCGTCTTGTTTTTTCAGGATCTCATTCAGGACAGAGATACTTTTGGTGCCCATGTAACTGACCTTGGTGAAACAATACACTTCGTCGTAAAGAAATATTGGTGCAAGGTAGTCAACCTCTGATCTGGCCAGGATAAAACCATTACTTTCCCAGTTCACGGCATCCTTTAAAACTTCGCGGAAATAACCCACACGGGCTACTTCACAATAGGTGAGGTAGCAGGCATTGTTCACGTGATTGAGTCTGTCGATATCGGCAAACCTCACCTGAATCGGTGTCATGTGTTTGTAGTCCTTAAATTTGATCATGTCTGACGATTCATCAGTTCTGTTGCAAATCCGTGCAAACGCAGTTTGTTTTCAGGGCTGGCCTGCAGATTGTTCAAAGCTTCAAGGGCCAGATTGGTGAAGCGTTCAGTTTCACGTTTGCAGTGCTCATCCACCTTCAGTTGTCTGAAAAGATCCAGCATACGGGAGACATGTTCTTTGGCGTTCCGTTCAGGGCTTTGCATGAGTCTGTTTATTTCTTTCCTTTCATCAGGGGAAGCCAGTTCGAGGGCTTTGAGCAGCAAAAACGTTTTTTTACGCGCCATAATATCTCCCCCGGTTTGTTTGCCAAATTTTTCAGGATCATCCGCGAAGGCATCCAGGTAATCATCCATCAATTGAAAAGCAATTCCGATATTTTCTCCAAAATGGAAAAGATGCGTCTGCTGAATGAGATCTGAGCCGGCATTTATAGCACCCATTTGAAGGCTGCAACCCAATAGAACAGCGGTTTTCAAGCGAATCATCCGCAGGTATTCGTTTATGCTGACATTTTGCAGGGTCTCAAAATTCATATCCAGTTGCTGGCCTTCGCAAACCAGAAGCGCGGTATTGATCAGTAAACCGGAAAGGCTTTTCAGCTCTTCAGCCGGATATTGGCCAAGCACCTGAAGGCTCTTCACCAGAAGGGCATCTCCGCTCAGAATGGCAATGTTCTGGTTCCATTTGGTGTGCACCGTGGCCTGGTTCCGGCGAAGCGGCGCGTTATCCAGAATATCGTCGTGAATCAGAGAAAAGTTATGGAAAAGCTCCACGGCAAGCGCGGAATCCAGAGCTCTTTTGACATCGCCTCCCAGCGCTTCGCAAGCCATTAGGGCCAATACCGGGCGCAGGCGTTTGCCACCAAGTCCGGTTATATAAACAGCGGGACCATATAATTCAGGCGGCGTTTGTTTGTCAAGTTCTCCCCGGAATGCAGATAAATGCTCCGTAAAGAGGTTGAACAATTGTTCGTAGGTTCTCAAGGTAATCAGGCGTTTTTTGCGATCTCGAGCAGGTAGTTGCCGTAACCACTTTTGGTAAGGCCCTGTGCGGCTTGTACAAGCTGATCTTTTGTGATAAAGCCCATGTTATATGCTACCTCTTCTATACAGCCCACTTTTAGACCCTGGCGTTCTTCAATCACCTGCACAAACTGCCCCGCCTGCATCAGCGAGTTGAAGGTGCCCGTGTCGAGCCAGGCGGTTCCGCGGTCCATAATAGAAACCTGAAGTTTACCCATTTTAAGATATACCTTATTTACATCTGTGATCTCATATTCACCACGGGGACTGGGTTTCAGATTTTTTGCAATTTCAATGACCTGATTATCGTAAAAATATAATCCAGGTACGGCATAATTCGATTTGGGTTCCTTGGGTTTCTCTTCAATGGAAAGCACCTTGTTGTTGTCGTCGAATTCCACCACACCGTAGCGTTCGGGGTCACTCACGTGGTATGCAAAAACAACACCCCCATCGGGATTGTTGATGCGTTTCAGATTGCCGCCAAGACCCACGCCGTAAAAAATATTATCACCCAGGATCAGGGCCACTTTATCCTTTCCGATAAATTTTTCGCCTATGACAAAGGCCTGTGCCAGTCCGTTCGGCACCTCCTGAACGGCATAAGAGAAACTGCAACCCAAACGTTTTCCGTCACCCAAAAGCCGCTCAAAATGGGGAAGGTCATGAGGCGTGGAAATGATCAGGATTTCACTGATTCCGGCCATCATCAGCACCGACAAAGGGTAGTAGATCATAGGTTTGTCGTACACCGGCATCATTTGCTTGCTCATGGCCAGCGTGAGGGGATGGAGACGAGTACCGGAACCACCGGCCAGAATTATACCTTTCATAATGTTATAGGGATAGCGTTGTAAAGGACTTCAAATTTGCACAAAAATAGAAGAATTCTGCATGCCAGTGGGAAGCATCCCCCTGTTAAGATACAGGCAAAGAGGCTAGGATATTATATAGTGGGTAAGCACAAGACGGATTTTGGCATAAGAACTGAGTAAAGTGCTGTTTCGGGTTAGTAAAAAAAGCTTGAAAAAACCTTGTTTTCCTTAATTTTGATCTCAGGTTCATGTTCCCTGACTTTTGCTGAAAAAGGGCGAAACCAGGGTTTTGAACTTCGGTATTTATTGATAAATTTGTCAGTTAAGCCTCAATCCTGCAATAAGTTTGACTTGAGGTCATGAAATTAAGTTAACATAGTAGATGAGTTTTTTATCCAGAATACGTTTTGCCCTCTTGCTCTTGAGCTTTTTCAGCCGTCCGGCCCTGGCCCAGCTCACTGTTCCGGATTACACAGCCTGTCCCAATCAGGCCCTGGCGGTAACCGCCACCTGGAACAATGTAAGCAACATCACCTACACACTGAATCCTGGAAATATCATCCAAAGCAACAATCCGGTTTTCAACATCACCACGCCAACGGTTACAACCATTTATACCCTGTGCGCAATTGGCTCCTCCCTGAGTGTGCCGGTAAACTCCTGCGACCAGTTCACCATTTTTGTGAATGCACCCCCGCCTCTGGCCCTTAGTAACCAGGGCGATTACTGCCATGGCGATAATGCGATCATCACAGCTCCTGTCGGGGGCGTTAACTACACGCTTTCAGGGCCTCCGGGTGTAGCCAATATCGTATCTTCTTCTAATGTGATCACCATCCCCAATGTCACACAGGTTCCGCACAATGGTTCTTACACGGTAACTACAGTTATTAATGGTTGTCTGTCTTCCGGTGTTACGGCCATTGCGGTAGCACCAAACTATCAGATTGCTGTGAGTTCCCCCAGTAATGTTTGCCAGGGCGCCAACGTTAACCTGACCTCCTCACTTACCACTGCCACTTCCTATGCCTGGACAGGACCGAATGGCTATACCTCTTCATCAGCGAATAACGTCATAGTGTGCAATTCCACCAATCAGTCGGGTTTATACACTGTTTATGCTGACATCATTTTTAATACCGTAACCTGTCCCCGTCAGGCCACTACCTCTATCAACGTGGTGGGTACAAGTCCGGTGGTAGCTTCTGCATCCCCATCCAAAACCATTTGCGAAGGCACCAATCTGAACCTCACCGCGGGTGTTACCAGTGGAGCCCCCCAGGGATATACATGGCAGGGCCCGCAGGGCTTCAACTCTTCCCTTCAGAATCCCTTACTGACCTCGGTGATCCCCAACATGTCGGGAACATACTCAGTACAGGCCTTGTTTTTCAATTCCATGATCACCTGTTACACAGATGCTGTGGTGACCGTATCTATTGTGGGCGTGAACCAACCTGTGGTTGCGGCCACATCCAATGCCTGTCCGGGCACCTCGGTAAGTCTTGGTGCAAGTGCACAGGGCGCCACCTCCTACAGCTGGTCGGGTCCGAACGGCTTTTCAAGTTCCAGCCCATCCATCACATTGATAGGACCACCAGTGCAACCGAGTATTTCAGGAACATATTTTGTTTACGCTTACTTCACCGGTGGAACCTCCATCCTTTGCACAACCACCAAATCGGTTCAGATCAACGTGGTAACAGTGAACAGCATCACAGTTATTCCTCCGGGCCAGGTTTGCCAGCCGAACAATGCCAACCTTCAGGCCAGCGCCATAGGTGCCAGCAGCTATGTGTGGTATGGACCCAACAATTACGGCCCAGTGCCTCTGGCAAACGCCATAGTATATTATCCCACGCCTGCTGCAAGCGGTATTTATACTGTTACGGCTTATTTCGTGAATGGGGTAACCTGCAGCAACTCCAATACGGTGATGCTTACGGTCAATCCCCTGCTGAATTTCACGCTTAGTCCATACCAGATCATTTGTTACGGCGATCCGCTCAACATCAGCGGACCAGCCGGAGGAACCACATACTCGTGGACCAGTTCAAACGGGTATTCAACCAGTACGCAAAACATTGCCATACCTGTGGCACAGCCCAATCTTTCGGGTACGTATACCCTGAATGTTTCTCTGGGTCCATGCGTCACCACCGGAACCACTCTGGTTGACATACTCACACCCATTCAATTCACACTGGTGCCCCAAACCCGAACCATTTGCCGTGGCGATACCATTCTTCTGGAAAGCGGCGTGATGGGAGGCAGCGGAAACAATACCTATTACTGGAATCCGTCTATTTACCTGGGTTCATCAACAGGCAGTGTACAAACCGGCGTTCCATATGGCTCAACCGTATACAATCTGAATGTGCATGACGATTTTTGCCCGGGTTATACTGTTAACACCACCTTCACCGTATTTGTGAATGAACCTCCTCAGCCTAACATGCACCTCAGGCTGGAAGAAGGTTGCGCACCTCTTTGCCAGATCTATAACGCCAATACCACAGATGCCTTCACCACAACTTACGATTTTGGCGGCGTGCTTAAATTTCAGGGTGATTCCATAACCAAATGCCTCGAGGCCGGAACCTATACACTAAAAGTGATCTCAACCGGTACGAATGGCTGCAGTGGTACATACACCTATCCCGCGCCCATTCTGGTTTACCCAAGGGCCGGAACGGAAATGAAGTGGGAGCCTGAATCGCCCACTGTAACTGACCAGATCACGCTTTTCACCAGCAATGTGGTAGATCCGGTTAAATTCACCTGGATGATCTCTAACAGCTCGGTAAGCGGATATGATACCAGTAATTTACCGACACCTCACGTGAATTATGATGTAGCCGGAACTTACCCCATTATTGTTCAAACCATTACTGACAAAGGTTGTATTGATACTGTAACCCGTTACCTGCAAATCAGGGATGATTATAACATCTTTATTCCGAACACCTTCACACCGAATAACGATGGTCTAAACGATGTGTTCATGGTGAAGGGATCAGGATTTAAAGCCGATGGCTTTGTAATGGAGATCACCGATGCCTGGGGTACAAATGTGTTCAGCACAAATGATTACACCAAGGGATGGGATGGAACAATTGGTGGTCAGGTGGCAAAAGACGGTGTGTTCATATACAAAGTGAAAGTGGTGGGAGCGCATGGAGAAGGCCGGAAAGAGTATATAGGCTATGTGACTGTACTGAAGTGATTCAGTTAAAACTTTTTAAAAATCCCTCCGGCATTACACGGGGGGATTTTTATTTTTACAGGGAAGAGAAGATTTATTTTGCATGAAACAGTACCACGACCTGATGCGGCATGTGCTTGAGCACGGCAGCCAGAAGACCGACCGAACCGGAACAGGAACAAAAAGTGTATTTGGTTACCAGATGAGATTTGACCTGGGGGCCGGATTTCCCCTGCTCACAACCAAAAAATTACACACCAAAAGCATCATACACGAGCTACTCTGGTTTCTGAAAGGAGAAACCAATATTGCCTACCTGAAGGAAAACGGGGTGAGCATTTGGGATGAATGGGCCGATGCCCAGGGTAATCTGGGTCCTGTTTATGGTTACCAATGGAGAAGCTGGCCGTGTCCTGACGGCAGGCACATCGACCAGATCAGCAACCTGGTGAACATGATCAAAACCAATCCTGATTCCCGGCGCCTGATTGTGAGTGCCTGGAATGTAGCGGATATTGATAAAATGAAATTACCACCATGCCATTGCTTTTTTCAGTTCTATGTAGCCGACAATAAACTGAGCTGCCAGTTGTACCAGCGAAGCGCAGATATTTTTTTAGGCGTACCATTTAACATTGCCTCCTATGCTTTACTCAATCTCATGGTGGCCCATGTGTGCGATTTGCAACCGGGTGAGTTTGTACATACGCTGGGTGATGCGCATCTTTATACCAATCACCTTGAGCAAGCGAAACTGCAGTTGAGCAGGGATTTCAGACCGCTACCCAAAATGAAGATCAAACGAAAGGTTGAATCCATTTTCGATTTCAGGTATGATGACTTCGAGCTCATGGATTATGACCCGCACCCGCACATCAAAGCCCCGGTGGCCGTATAGGTATGATCGCCAGTATATTTCACAGAGGCAAAACATACAAGGTTGACTTGTACCAGCCCATCGACCTTTCTATGCCTTTGAGTACAGAAAAGGGCCGAACCTCAGCCTGGTATGTGGAACCCATGAAACTGGAAGCCGTAGTTATGGGCAATTGGATAGGGGATGTGAACAGAGGCGGAAGTGTGAATTTCAGGACCGTAACCTTTAACCCGCACGGGAATGGTACCCATACCGAATGTGTTGGACATATCAGTAAGGAATTTATTAGCCTGAACGAAAACCTGAATCGCTTCTTTTTTATGGCTGAACTCATTACTGTATTGCCAGAAAGCCGCGAAGAAGGTGATCATGTGATCAGCGCTTCGCAAATACGCGAAGCCTTGAAGGAAACTTCACATGTGGAAGCCCTGGTGATCCGGACCCTGGGCAATGGCCCGGAAAAACTTCACCAGAACTACAGCAATACAAACCCGCCTTTTCTCGAGAAAGATGCCATAGATGTCATGAATGAGGCCGGCATTCAACATCTGCTGATTGATATGCCGAGTGTTGACAAGGAAGTGGACGGCGGTAAGCTGGCCGCACACCACGCTTTCTGGAATTACCCTGACAAACCCCAACTTCATAAAACCATCACAGAAATGATCTATGTGCCAAATGAAATTATGGACGGCACTTACCTGCTCAACCTGCAGATTGCACCTTTTGTGAATGATGCCAGTCCGAGTAAACCGGTGTTGTATAAAGTGTTTTAAGGACGGTTCAGAAAACGCTCATCGCTTAAACTCAGGAGGAAATTTTCAAGATCCTTCTTTTCGTTTTCACTCAGGCCCAGGGGCTTGTTCAACAAAGAATCCCTGTTGATTGAATTCGCAATGTATTTATCGGGCTCGTCGTAGTAATCAATTACTTCACGCAGCGTTTTATGCATGCCATTGTGCATGTAGGGTGCGGTTTGGGCAATGTTTCTTAATCCGGGTATTTTGAAAGCGCCCAGGTCTTTTTTATTTCCGCTGATCGCAAACCGGCCCACATCGTTTAAATCTTTGCCGTTGTAAATTCCGATGTTCTTGAACTGGTCGTTTCCTGTGAAGTCCACACCAAAATGGCAGTCAAAACATTTGGCTTTGTTGTTGAACAAATCCAGACCCCGCTTGGCGCTCTCACTGAAACCAATTGTATCCTTGTTCTGCATATAGCGGTCGAAAGCTGAATTATCTGTTTCAAGTGTGCGTTCATAAGCGGCAATGGCGCTCGCCAGCAGTTCACGCGATGGTGCTTTGCCATAAATGGTGCGAAAGGCCTGGTTATAAGTTTTATTCTGGGCAAGCCGCCTTACGGCAATCGAGAGGGGAAGGTCCATCTCAACCGGATTTTCTATGGGGCCCAGGGCTTGCTGTTCGAGCGTTTCAGCCCTGCCGTCCCAGAAATAGAAATTGCGGTCGCTTTGGTTCATGGCACTTGGGGTGTTCCGTCCGCCGGCCTGGCCCCGAACACCCTTGCTTACCGGACTGTTATCGGCGAACGCAAACTCTGGTTTATGGCAGGAAGCACAACTAACAGAATTATCACGCGAGAGAATGCTGTCGAAAAAGAGTTTTCTTCCCAATTCAGATTCAGAGAGAATGAGCTCTTCTGGTCCTGCACTTTCGCAGGAACAGAGTGCAAACAAAATCAAACCGCAGAATAATTTAGATTTCATAGGATGAGGCGTTAGAGATAAGCCGAATATAGGCTTTTTACCAAAAAATATATAATTTAAGATCAGGCCCGGAAACAATAAAGAAAAAGCAATACATTTAAGGATTAAAGCCCCGTGCAGGGCGGTAGACAAAGAAGACGCATGGAGGAACAAAGCCAGAGTCAGGGCAGGGAAATTCCCTTTCAGAATCTGTTTTTAATATCAGGCTTGGTGAATGGCTGGAATAAATTCTGGATGTATGCCGGCACATTGCTTTTTCTTGTAATTGCCTATATCCTGTTTCAGTTTCTGGCCTTCTTTCCGCTTTTACAAAGACTTTTCACCCGGGGCTACAACCGGTCTGAAATTGAATCGGATCCTAATTTGCTCTTCGACAGCGCCGCGCTGGGATTGGACCGTAACCTCCTGCTTGTACTTGAACTGGGCATGTTCGCTTTTGCTTTTGCCGGCTTTTTCATTGGTTTAAGATTCATGCATCAGAAAACACTGCAAAGTGTACTGACGGGTTATGATAAATTCAGAACATCCCGGTTTGTATTTGCTTTTATTACCTGGTCTGCGTTGCTTGTTGTATTTCTCGGAATTCAATATGTACTGAATCCCGGTGAATTCACTTTTTCTGCTGAACCGGCCGGTTTACTGATTTCTGCGCTCATCATGCTTGTGCTCATGCCCATTCAAACAGGCCTGGAGGAAGTCGTGTTCAGGGGATACCTGATTCAGGGTTTGGCCCAGGTTTTGCGAAACGGGGTTGTTCCACTCATCATCACTTCTCTGGTGTTTGGGCTTGCACACATGAGTAATCCGGAAGTGCGTCGTTTTGGCTGGGAAATCATGCTGCCTTATTATGTCCTGTTCGCACTCTTCATGGGAGCCGTAACCTTGCTGGACGAAGGCCTTGAACTGGCCATTGGCATCCACTTTGCGAATAACATGGTCAGCAGCATACTGATCAGTTCTCCGAATTCAGTCATCAAAACGTATTCTCTGTTCTCTGTAAAAACAGAAGATCCCAAAAGTGAAATGCTGGGCTGGTTGCTTATGGCAGGCATCTCGTTCAGCCTCTTTGCCTGGAAATATAAATGGAAGAATTTTAAACTGATCATTAAATAGATATTTATGAAACACCTTATTCTTATGCTTTGTTGCACCATTTTCGGACCTTCTCTGGCGGATAACGCCTACCATTACAGTGTGAATCTGAACAGGGTGAATAACGATAAGGTGAGTGTTGTATTGATTCCGCCTGATCTTAGTGAGAATGAGGTGCTGTTCAGGTTTCCATCCATGGTGCCGGGAACATATGAAGTTTATGATTTTGGCCGTTTCATTTCCAATTTTAAAGTAAGCGGCAAGAACGGAAGCAAGGTTGAGGTGAGCAAGCTGGATGTGAACACGTATAAAATTTCTCCTGCAACCAATATTGAAAAAATCACTTATGAGGTAGATGACACCTTTGACCCCTGCGATTTGCCAGGCACAAAAGAGAAGATCATTTTTGAACCCGGTGGCACCAATATTGAATCGGGCAAAAACTTTTGCCTGAACACGCATTCTCTCTTTGGCTATTTCAGCTCGCACCTCTCAAACCCTTTTGAACTTGAATTTCAGAAGCCGGCAGGATTTTATCCTTCTACAGGCGCATCGAATCTCATAACAGGTGAAGAAAAAGACCTTATCACGATCCAGGGCTATCACAACCTGGTTGACTCTCCGATTCTTTACACAAGGCCAGATACCAGTACGGTACAGGTTGGTAACACAAGGGTTCTGGTTTCGGCCTATTCGCCGAACCGGAAAGTCAATGCGCGTTTTATTGCGAACACTCTTCGCGAACTGCTTGTGGTGCAGGGAGATTACCTTGGCGGAAATCTGCCGGTAGACAAATACGCTTTTCTCTTTTATTTTTCTGACAAACCAACGCTTTCCGGAGCCAGCGGAGCCCTTGAACATTCTTATTCTTCGTTTTATGTTTTACCTGAATTCGACAGTCTTGATATTCAACAGCAGATCAGAGATGTATCGGCACATGAGTTTTTTCATATTGTAACGCCGCTCACCATTCATTCGCGCGAGATCGGTGAATTTGATTTTAACAACCCGCAAATGAGTGAACACCTCTGGTTGTACGAAGGCGTGACAGAATACGCAGCACATCATGCCCAGGCCCTTGGAAACATCACCGACGCGGATGTGTTGATCAACACCATGATGGAAAAGTACAGCAACAGCCTTAAGGAATATAATGATACCATGAGCTTCACCTTCATGAGTAAAAATGTGCTGCAGGAAAAGATCCATAAACAATACGGAAACGTTTATGAAAAGGGAGCGGTAATTGGCATGTGTCTTGATATTCTTTTACGCGACCTGAGTTCTGGCAAGTATGGCACACGCGATCTCATGAAGGATCTGGCTAAAAAGTACGGAAAGGATAGATCCTTTGAAGACAAGGATCTCTTCAACGACATCCGACAGTTCACTTACCCCGAAGTCGGGGAATTTCTGAATCGCCATGTGGGAGGACATGAACCTTTACCCATAAAAGACATTCTGGAAAGGGTTGGCATCAATTTTGAAAAGGAACAGTTGTCCTATGAATTCAGTTTGGGCGGGGCAGATCTGAATTACAATGAAAAAACTGGCCACCTTTACGTGGAAAGCATCGACAACATGAATGAATTCGGAAAAGAGATGGGGTTTAAGGTTGGCGATGAGTGGTTGAAGCTTAACGGCAAGGAATTAAAAATTGAGAAAGTGCGGGAGATCATTTCTGAATTTTACAATTCGGCAAAAGAAGGAGATAAAGTTTTGTTCGACATCAATCGTCCTAAGAATAAACGCGGGAAATACAAAAGTCTTCAGCTCAGTGCCACCGCAAGAAAGGTAAAAGTGCTGCGCTACAACCAGATTTCGCTGAACAAAGATATGACAGATCACCAGCGCGAGGTGCTTAAAAGCTGGGTAGGTATTTGATTACACTTATGATTCAAAAAATCCGGTATAGTCTTGCATTCTTCTGTCTGGTTGTGTTGTCATCAGGCTTTAAATCAATGCTGCATGCCCAGGAAAACCTTCCGCCCGGGCAATACACCAGCAGCAACAAAAAGGCTCTGAAGTATTTCAGCGAGGGCAAAAGATTTTACGACGCCCGGCAAGATAAAAAGGCAGAGGAATATTTTCTGAAGGCCATTGAAACCGACAATACCTTTGTTGAACCCCATGTGATCATCTCCATTCTTTGTCTTGAACAAAACAGGACAAGTGAACGCATCTACCACCTTAATCAGGCCATACAAAAGGGTCCAAAGATTTATGTGGAAAATTACTTCAATCTGGCGGAGACCGAATTCGGCATTGAGGAATACGATAAAGCTAAAACGCATTACATGCAGTTTTTACGCTTCACCAGGATAAATCCGGATGATAAGGACGAAGCCGGGTTCAAAATCAGGTGTTGCGATTTTGCCCTGGAAGCGAAGAAAAATCCTAAAAAAATAAACTTTACCAACATGGGACCGGCTGTGAACTCCCAGTTCAGCGAGTATTTCCCCACACTAACAGCTGATGAGAACACTTTTTATTTTACCAGGCGTCTCGACTGCGAACAATGTTACAGTAGGTATCAGGAAGACCTTTTTGTGACCAGAAGAGTAAATGCGGAGTGGGATGGGGCCAAAGCAGTAAGGGAACTGAGCAGCAACGGAAACGAAGGCGCGCCGTCTGTTTCGGCCGACGGTAATTACATGTTCATTACCATCAGCCAGGAAATGGATGGCAGCTACATGGGTGGTCAATCCACCGGATTGGGCAGTTGTGATATTTTTTATACGCAAAAGGTGAATGGCAGATGGACAAAACCCGTAAACCTGGGTCCAAAAATCAATTCAGCCAACTGGGAAACGCAGCCCAGTTTCTCAAGTGATGGCAAAACACTCTATTTCATCAGAGGCACACCCATGCGAAACGGCACGGTTAAAAACATCGACATTTATTTCTCTCAGGTTGGAGAAGATGGAAAATTCAGCCAGGCAGAAAAGTTACCGTCTAACATCAATTCAACGAAGAATGAGCAGTCGGTGTTCATTCACCCTGATAACCAAACCCTGTATTTTTCAAGTGAAGGCCATGTGGGTATGGGAGGATTGGATATTTTTATGAGCAAACGTAAAGCAGATGGCTCCTGGTCCGATCCGGTGAATCTGGGCTATCCGATTAACAGTGCTGCCGACGAAAACAGCTTGCTGGTGGCCCCTGGTGGCAAACTCGCTTATTTTGCGTCTGACAGAAGCGGGGGGTTTGGTCTTCTGGATCTTTATCAGTTTAATTTACCCGAAGAACTCAAGCCGGAAGCCATCACTTATGTGAAAGGCAAAGTGATCAACGCTAAAACGGGTGAGGCCCTCGAGGCCAATTTTGAATTGTATGATCTCGAAACACAAAACCAGGTTACCAAATCTTATTCGCAGAAAAATGGTGAATTTCTGGTGACCCTAACGGCCAATAAAAACTACCTGGTAAATGTAAATAAGGCTGGGTTTCTTTTTTACAGCGATAATTTTAGCCTGAAAGGCGTGAACACAAGTATTGATAAACCTTACCGACTCGATATTGCGCTGGAGCCCATAGATGTGGGCAGTGTGGTGGAATTGAAGAATATTTTCTTTGAAGTGAACAAATGGGACCTTAAACCCGAGAGCCGCGCCGAGTTAGGCAAACTTTCAGCATTCCTCAATCAGAATCCGGGACTGAAAGTGGAGTTGAGTGGTCACACGGATAACAGCGGAGATAAAAAGCAGAACGATTTGCTATCGAATAACAGGGCAAAGGCTGTTTACGATTATCTGATGAAAGAAGCCAAAATTCCGGCAGAACGCCTGAGTTATAAAGGTTATGGCGACAGCCAGCCTAAGGTTCCCAACGATAGTCCTGAACATAAAGCCAGGAACAGGCGCACCGAATTCAAGATCATCTCCCGTTAAGCGGTGCTGAACATTTTTTTCCAACGGCTGTAAACGAATAGCCTGAACAGAATTTTGTAACGGTAGAAATTGCTTTCAGGAATCCGGTCCAGAGAATTACCTGTCACAAAACTGAATTTAGAATCCTTCACTTCACGGATCATTTCAGACTTCATTCTGGCAAGCCAGCTGTGCATGGGCGTATCAAAACCCTTTTTATCGTGTCGGTTGTAAATGAGCGGTGGCAGGAGGTCTTTGAGCGCCTCACGCAGCAGATATTTGGATACGCCATGCTGTATTTTTTTACCTGGATCAAAAGAGAACAGAAGCAGGATGAGATCAATGTCATCGCTGAATGGCACCCGGCTTTCAACAGAATGCCACATGCCGCATCGGTCTTCGCACTTTAAGAAAGATTTAAGTCTGGTTTCGTAAATGTCGTTTACCAATTGCTGATTCAGATCATTAAAGCGTGCGGAAGGGTTTAGCAAGGGGTATGCAGTGAGAAAATCTTTACTGAACATCTCACCCAGATCGTTTTTGCGAAAGTGTCTGCTTTGTTTCAGCCTTTCCTTAAAATAGAAACGGAAGGGTCCTGGTATGGACTTTCTGCTGTCCTGAATACTTCTGATTGCGTCGGCGTAATGACCCGCGCGCATCATTTGGTTCCAGGTGGCCAGGAAGTGGTGGTGGTAACCGCCAAATAACTCGTCTGCACCCTGGCCGTCAAGTACAACTTTGATGCCCTTGAGTTTGGCGAGTTCCATCACTTTATACTGCGCGTAAGTGCTGGTGTCCCAGATCGGGACATCCTGAGAATAAATAAGCGTATCCAGTTCCTTCCTGAAACCTTCCAAACTGGGTTCAACTTTCACCTGAATTGCGCCACATTGGCGGGCAACCTCATCCGCAAAGTTTTCCTCGTTAAAGGTTTCGGTCCTGAATACAGAAGTGAAACAATAAAATGGTTTTTTTACCGCACCGGCAATACTCACTGCAATCGCGCTGCTGTCAATGCCTCCGCTGAGGCAGGTGCCCACATCCACATCACTTCTTAGCCGGAGTGAAACCGAGCGGAGAAAATGTTCCCTGATCTGCTGAATCAGATCCTTTTCGCTGAGTTTATCATTCCCACGGTGAATTTGCGATGCCAGATCAAAATACGGTTTGCTTTCATAGCGCTGAAGCTTTATGTTGTACCGAAGGTTGTATCCCGGCCGCAATTCGTATATGGAAGCAAAAAAATTTTGTTCGGTCGTTTCAAGCAATCCGTTCACCAGGTAATTGTGAAGCGCGGCTTCGTTTACCCGGGAATTACATAGTCCTGAGCCTACCAAAGCCTTTTGTTCACTTGCAAAGGCGAAATATTCGCTGGTGTTGCAGTAATAAAAGGGCTTTACACCAAAGCGGTCACGTGATGCAAAACAAATTTGCTGTTGAGAATCATAAATGCAGAAGGACCACATGCCATTGAACCGGTTCACACACGATTCACCCCAAACCTGATAGGCCATCAGGATCACTTCGGTATCGCTTTCTGTGTAAAATGTATGGCCTGCGTTTTGAAGCTCCCGGCGCAATTCAATGTAATTGTATAGTTCGCCATTGTAGGTGATCCAGTACCTGTTACTGGCATCAGACATCGGTTGTCTGGCCTTTTCGCTGAGGTCTATGATGGATAAACGACGGTGAACGAAGCCCAATTTAACATCCGGAGGAACAGTATTCAGGTCCATTGGGTTCAGATATGTTCCGCTTACGCCTGAAACAGAAACCGGAGCTATTCTGCAATAGGCTCTGGCAGAATCAGCATTTGCAAGCATAAAACCTTCACCGTCGGGTCCCCTGTGCTGCAGGAGCTGAGAGAGTGCTTTGAAACGCTCTGACCAGGGAAATTCACTATTTTTTTTCAGGATAAGGCCCGCGATACCACACATGATCTTTCAGTTCATCCACATGAACACTTTGTTGTTCCAGATATAATGGTTGATGTCCTTCTCAATTAATATGGCGATAAAGTCGATCAAGGGCAACACGCCAAACACACCACCCAGGGTACCGATGTAAACAACCGGCACATAGGCTGCGGTACCGAGGTAAATCCGGTGCAATCCTACAATGCCGAATGGAAACGGGAATGCAAGTACCGCCGCGATCAGCTTTTTGTTGGTCGTTTTCCGATTCAGGAATTGCAGCAGCCGGAACGGTTTATGGGTGTGGAGTTCAGCACCACTAAACCTTACTTCAGTATACTGACACGTGCATTCGATATCGGTGAAACACTGTGTTTCAGATTCAAATGATCTGAAGGTAAGTTCCGAAAAAGCGTCAAAACCCTGACCTGCTGTGCAAATCCGGCATAGTATGAAAAAGAGCGAAGAAAACAGGTATCTGCTGCAGGTGTTCATGGGTAATAGCCTGATAACGAAATCATGGCCCTGAAATTACTCAAAAAAACATGAACAGTTTCCCGTTCAGAACTCCGGACCAGGCAGGCAATCACATTTTCTATATTTGCATAAAAAAGAACGTGACACTTATCAAAAGTATATCAGGCATCAGGGGCACAATTGGTGGACAGGCCGGAGAAGCCTTAACACCAATTGACACCGTAAAATTCACATCGGCATATGGGAGCATGCTGAGGACAAAACACCAGTCTAAAAAACTAAAGGTGGTGATTGGAAGGGATGGCAGGATAAGCGGACCAATGATGAGTGCTCTGGTGTCGGCTACCTTAAGCGGAATGGGCATAGACGTTCTGGATCTCGGGCTCAGCACCACGCCAACCGTTGAAATGGCTGTTGTGCAGGAGGGGGCACACGGCGGGATCATTCTGACAGCCAGTCATAATCCCAAACAGTGGAATGCCCTGAAACTGCTGAATGAAAAGGGTGAATTCATAAGTGAAGAAACGGGCAGGGAATTGCTTCGGGTAGCGGAACAAGGCGATCTCCGTTTTGCCCCGGTAGAAGAACTGGGTCAAATACATGAAGTGAGTGGTAGTCTTGAAAAACATATTCAAGCCATTCTGGCCCTGCCTTATGTGGACACTTCGGCTATCGAAAAGGCCGGATTTTCGGTTGTGATTGATGCCATCAACTCCTCGGGCGCAATTGCTGTACCCGCATTATTGAAGGCCCTTGGTGTGAACAAAATCAAGATTCTGAATGGCGAGATGAACGGTAACTTTTCACACAATCCTGAACCCCTGCCAGAACACCTTACTGAATTGAGTGAAACAGTACGAAACACCAGGGCGAGCCTGGGTATTAGTGTTGATCCTGATGTAGACCGTCTGGCTTTTGTTTGCGAGAACGGGGAAATGTTTGGTGAAGAATACACACTGGTAGCAGTTGCGGATTATATCCTGGGCTTCCGGCCCGGAACAAGCACCGTGAGCAATCTTTCGAGCACCAGAGCCCTTCGCGACATCACCGAAAAACATGGTGGCACCTACCACGCTTCGGCAGTAGGTGAAGTGAATGTGGTGAACGTTATGAAAGAAACCAGGGCCTTCATTGGCGGAGAAGGCAATGGTGGAATCATAGTGCCTGAGCTGCATTATGGCCGGGATGCCCTCGTAGGCATCGCCTTGTTTTTAACCCACCTGGCCAAATCAGGTCAAACGATCTCAGGCCTCAGGGCCCTTTACCCTGATTATGCCATGTCCAAAAACAAAATTGAATTAAGACCGGGTATTGATGTGGATGCTATTCTGATCAAAATGGAAGAATTGTATAAAGCCCATACGATCAATAAAACCGATGGCTTGAAAATCGAATTTGACAAGGAATGGGTGCATCTCCGTAAAAGCAACACCGAACCCATCATCCGTATATATACGGAAAGTCCTGATGCAAGATCGGCCAAAGACCTGGCTGACAGGATCATGACCGAAATCAGGAAGATTGTTGAAAAATAGCCTGCTGCAGACCTTACCTTTACTGCACTTCTCTCGTATGAATATTTGGACCTCTGGTATTGGGGTTCGGAATTTATTTGTATCTTTAATTCAATCATTTGAAAAAGAAGCAGCTATGAAAAGAAACATACTCTTCATTCCAATATTTTTTAGCCTCCTCGTCGGGCACCTTTATATGAAAGGGCAAACACCAGCGCTTTGGGGACTTAGTGCTGCAGGTGTAAATGGCTATGGCAGTTTGTTCAGTATCAACACCGGAAGCACAGCCTTTAACAGCCAATATAACTTTATTGGTTACCCCGGCAGTGGTCCCCAGTATGTAAAACTGGTGCAGGCTTCAAATGGCAAACTTTACGGAACAACCAACATTGGTGGTTCAGCAAACCTGGGGGTATTGTTTGAGTACGATCCTTCCACAGGCAACTACAGTAAGCTGGTCGATTTTCTGGGCACATCCAATGGAGCCAACCCTCAAACCTCGCTTTTATTAGCCAGCAATGGTAAGCTTTATGGCACCACCAGATTAGGTGGCGCGAACAATCTGGGTTCCATTTTCGAATACAACATTGGCACCAGCACCTTTACCAAGTTGTTTGATATGGTAAGCGGAACGGGTTCGCAACCCCACGCTGCCCTTGTTGAAGCGTCCAATGGAAAACTTTACGGTGTGAACAGGCTTGGTGGACTCAATTCCCTTGGCACACTATTTGAGTATAATATTTCTACCAACACCTATACAGCCTTATATCATTTTTCTTCCGCTACGGGTGCCAATCCTTATGCGGCCCTGATTCAGGCCAGCAATGGTAAGTTATACGGCAGTGCAAACGCAGGAGGTACAACCAACGAGGGCGCCCTTTATGAATTCGACATCAGCACCAGTACCTACAGCATGCTGGTGAGTTGTACGGCCACCCTCACCGGTTCAGCACCCTACAGTTCACTTTACCAGGCATCCAACGGCAAACTTTATGGTACCATGAGCGGCGGTGGAAGCAATTCAGGAGGCGTGATCTATGAACTTGATCCTACTACCTATACATACGCAGTGGTGTACAACATGGTGCCCGCAACAGGTCAATTCCCTACCGGATCGCTTATTCAGGCTTCTAATGGCAAACTCTATGGCATGAACAGAACGGGTGGAGCCAATGCACTGGGCAGTCTTTACGAATTTAACCCGAGTGGTTACACTTACACCAAGCTGGTTGACTTTTCAACCGCCAACGGATCACTTCCGCTCGGCGCGGTGATTCAGGCCACAAACGGACTGCTTTACGGTGTCACCACGCAAGCCGGAAATAGCAATGTAGGTACGCTCTTTGAATACAACATTTCCACCAGCAGTTACCTGAAAAAGATCGATTTTAACAACGCGCCCAATGGCGGGGCACCCCTAGGTTCTTTGCTGCAGGCCGCAAACGACAAACTTTACGGCACCACCTCTTTAGGAGGAAGCGCTAACCTTGGCACCATTTTTCAGTACGACATGAGCACCAGCACCTATTCAAAAGTGGTTGACATGAGTGCCGCCGGTGGTAGCCTGCCAAATGGTTCACTGATACAGGCTCCGAATGGCAAGTTGTACGGTTTGGCCCGCACGGGTGGGGCAAGTGGAGCAGGGGCCATTTTCGAATTTGATTACAGCACAAATACCTACACAAAAAAGATTGACATGACCAACCTGGGTGGTAACTCGCCTTACGGTGCACTCTGCCTGGCTTCTAACGGCAAGATGTATGGCCTCGCCAATGCGGGAGGTTCATCAAACCTTGGTAGTCTTTTTGAATATGATTACAGCCTCAACACGTATACCAAACGTGTAGATTTAACCGCGGCGAATGGTTCCAATCCCTTTGGTTCCCTGATTCAGGCTTCGAATGGTAAACTTTATGGTATGACCCGGAATGGAGGCGCCAACGCTATGGGCGTTCTTTTCGAATACAACCCGGCTACGAACACCTATACAAAACTGGTTGACATGAGCAGCGGAGGAGGTTCCCAATCTCAGAGCACCCTAATTCAGGCCAGCAACGGCAAATTGTATGGCCTCACACAAACAGGAGGGGCCAATGGAGTAGGTGCCTTGTTTGAATATGACCTTGTCACCAGCACATACACCAAACTTTACGATTTTAGCGCCGCAAACGGTCAATCACCGTTCGGCGCGCTTCGTCAGGCCTCCAATGGCAAGCTCTACGGCTTAACACAAAGTGGGGGAGCAAACAATCTTGGCGTAATATTTGAATTCGATATCAGTAGCAGTACTTATACCAAAAAAATGGATCTCAGCACATCCAGCGGTACCAGTCCTCAGTTCACTCAGCTGATTGAAGTGTGCAGAGTGCCTTCAACACCCGGGGCCATCAGCAGTTCATTCAATTCGCTTTGTCAGTCTACTCCCGGTGCCCAGGTATTCAGCGTTGGAGCTGTGGCCAACAGCACAGCTTATGCCTGGAGTTTTCCTTCGGGCGCCTCAGTGGTAAGCGGAGGTACGACGAATGTGGTGAACGTTGATTTTGCGGGTGTAAGCCCCGGAACATTCACTGTGGGTGTTCTGGCTCAGAACATTTGTGGAAGCAGTCCGTCTTCTGTCAAATCCATCACCATACTGCCTGCACCGGTAATTTCGGTTAACAGTGGTTCTATATGCAGTGGCCTGGCCTTTACCATGAATCCTTCAGGTGCTTCCACGTATACATTCAGCAGTGGTTCGGCCATTGTTTCGCCTACAACCAACAGCACCTATTCCGTAAGCGGAACCGGCACCAACGGTTGTATTTCCTTGTCTCCGGCCTTATCGACCGTGAGTGTAACCGCTCTTCCGGTTATTGGAGTAAACAGCGGGGCCATTTGTTCTGGTCAGTCCTTTACTATGAATCCTTCCGGAGCTTCAACTTATACTTTTTCAAGCGGCAGTGCCATTGTGTCTCCAACAGTGAATTCGACCTACTCAGTAAGCGGCTCCAGCGCCGACGGATGCGTATCAGCCTCACCTGCCGTAGCGAATGTAACGGTAAATGCACTCCCTTCTATTTCGGTTAACAGCGGAACGATTTGTTCCGGCAGTTCATTCACCATGATACCGGGTGGTGCATTAACCTACACCTTCTCCAGCGGTTCGGCCGTTGTTTCACCTACAGTAACCAGTTCGTATTCGGTGACCGGAACAGACAACAATGGATGTGTTTCTTCATCCCCTGCCGTATCTAACGTTACTGTTTATGCCTTACCAGTAATCAGTGTGAACAGCGGCGCGATTTGCAGCGGCAAATCGTTTACGATGATTCCGGGTGGTGCTTTCACCTACACCTTTTCCGGAGGAAGCAGCGTAGTGTCACCCTTGTCCAATACCTCATATTCAGTAAGTGGCACCAGCACCAATGGTTGTGTGTCTGCATTTCCGGCCGTGTCCAATGTGACAGTAAACGCACTGCCGATTATTTCTGTTAACAGCGGCCCAATCTGCTTCGGCAGTTCGTTCACCATGAATCCGGGCGGAGCGCTTACTTATACTTTTTCCAGTGGTTCAGCTGTGGTTTCACCCACCACCACCAGCACCTATTCTGTTACTGGAACCGACGGCAACGGTTGTGTATCCGCTTCACCGGCCATTTCCACTGTTGTGGTGAACAGTTTACCCTTGATATCCGTGAACAGCGGTTCAATCTGCGAGAGCTTTTCATTCACCATGAATCCTTCCGGCGCGGTAAGCTATACTTTTTCAAGCGGCACTGCGATAGTATCACCAACACTCACAACAACATACTCTGTAACAGGCACCGACGGGAACGGCTGTGTTTCAGCCTCCCCGGCTATCTCTACGGTTACTGTGCATCCAAGGCCACTGATAAGTGTGAACAGCGGAACCATTTGCCTGAACGGTAGTTTCACGATGACCCCCTCCGGAGCCGCCACATACACCTTCTCAAGCGGAACACCCGTTGTGTCGCCAACCGTAAACACATTCTATACCATAGTTGGCACAAGCTCTCTGGGTTGCCCGGCCACCAACACCGCTGTCTCCAATGTAACAGTTTATGCACTTCCGGTTATCTCGGTCAACAGTGGCACGATCTGTTTTGGTAAAACCTTCACCATGGTTCCTTCAGGCGCGGTGAGTTATACTTATTCGAGCGGTACGCCCTTTGTTTCACCTACTGTAACAAGTTCGTATTCTGTAAGCGGAACAAGCTCTCTGGGTTGTGTTTCAGCCTCACCGGCTGTGGCCAATGTAACAGTGATAGCCTTGCCCGTGGTTTCGGTGAACAGCGGAACAATCTGTGATACCCAAAGTTTCACCATGATCCCGTCCGGCGCTGCAACCTATACTTTTTCGAGCGGTTCAGCAGTTGTTTCACCCAGCCTTACTAGTTCATATTCAGTAACAGGAACCAGTTCGGTTGGTTGTGTTTCATCCAACACGGCTGTCTCCACCGTTACTGTTTATCCCCGGCCTTTCATAAGCGTGAACAGCGGCAGCATTTGCGCCACCAAGAATTTCACCATGAATCCATCAGGCGCCTCAAGCTATACGTTTTCAAGTGGCAGCAATGTGGTGTCTCCTCTCACTTCAACTTTTTATACCGTTATCGGAACCAGTTCTATGGGTTGTATTTCCAGCAACACGGCTGTGTCTAATGTAACGGTGGCGCCATCGCCGATCATTACGGTGAACAGCGGCAGCATTTGTTCAGGAAAAGTATTCACCATGACACCTGGTGGCGCGGTGACTTATACCTTCTTTAACGGAAGCAGCACGGTTAGTCCGGTTGTGAGTACTTCGTATTCCGTAACAGGAACCAGTTCACTTGGCTGCGTATCGCCCACACCGGCCATTTCCAATGTTACTGTGGTACCATTGCCTAATGTACTGATCAACGGAACCAATAATGTCTGTTATAACAGTACCACCACGCTTACCGCCTCCGGGGCTCTCACATATTCCTGGAGCACAGGCGCAACAGGATCTGTTGTGGCAGTAACGCCAACTGCTTCGAATACATACAGCGTGGTGGGTGTTGCCAACACTGGTTGCTCGAATGTAACTGCACAGGCCATCAACGTGATACCTTTACCTGTTATATCCGCGGCAAGCGGCGCGGTTTGTCCGGGTAATTCTTATGTGATATCGCCGAGCGGAGCGCTCACTTACACCTATTCAAGCGGTTCAGCTACCGTAACACCGGTGAGCACCTCCACCTATGCCATCATGGGTACCGATGCCAGCGGTTGTATTTCAGCCAGTCCCGCTGTGATCACGGTGAGTGTGGTGAATACACTGACAGTGACTGTAAATGGAAATACCACCATCTGTTTCGGAGAAAACACCAACCTGATTGCCAATGGCGCTTCCAATTATATCTGGAGTAACGGGGTTACTACCAACACCATAGTTTTGTCTCCAACCGTAACCACCAGTTATACTGTTGTAGGCAGCAGCGGAACATGCAGTGATACAAGCAGTGTCACAATCAACGTGAATGCTTTGCCAAATCTGAGTGTTACAGCATCGTCGTCCGTCATTTGTGTGAACGAGAGTGTACAACTCATCGCTTCCGGTGCAAGCACCTATTCATGGAGTTCCAATCAGCAGGTTGGTACCATTGTGGTTTCACCAACCATTACCACAACCTATACGGTTTACGGCATCGACGCGAACAATTGCAAGAACACGGCGGTATACACCCAGTCTGTGTCAGAATGCATTGGTATCACGAATAATGGTTCAGTGGAAACAGATCTGAAGGTATACCCGAATCCGAATGCAGGGCGGTTTTATGTAGAACTGGACAAAGAGGCAAGGCTGCAGATCACAGATTTGCTGGGTCGTGTTATCCTGGAAACAAGTCTTGGCGCGGGAACACATGAAATCGATCTGAGGGATTCTGCAAAAGGATTGTATGTGCTGAGTATTACCAGAGCGCAAAAAAGCCAGAGTATCCGCCTGATCAGCCAGTAGACCGGCGTTTTAATGTTAAAACCGGTATAGAAACCGAGGATCTTTTTCAGGTTCTGAGTAAGCGGGATTTGTGTAAATTTGCCCCCTGTAATACGCCGCTGAAGCCTTTTTTGAAATGAAGATTTACCTCGACAACGCCGCCACCACGCCACTTGATAAAGAAGTCCTTCAGGCCATGCTGCCTGTTTTGGAAGAGGATTTCGGTAACCCTTCCTCCATCCACGCGTTTGGACGCAAAACCCGTTCTGCGATTGAAAATGCACGTAAAACGGTAGCCCGTTTACTGAACGCCACCCCGTCTGAGATATTCTTCACTTCTGGAGGTACCGAAGCCGATAATATGGCTTTATTGCAAACCATAGAGAGTTATGGCATAAGCTATGTAATTTCTTCAGAAATAGAGCACCACGCCGTTGAACACACCCTGAAAGAACTGGAGAAAAAAGGCAAGATAAAGGTGAGCTGGCTAAAACCAGATGCCCGGGGAAATATGGATTTGAATGAATTGGAAGGCTATTTAAAATCAGGATCCAGGAGTCTGGTGTCGCTTATGCATGCGAACAACGAACTGGGTACCTTGTTGCCAATTGAAAAGGTCGGAGCCCTGTGTGAACAATATGGCGCTATTTTCCACAGCGATACGGTACAAACCATGGGCCATTACCGCATGGACCTGCAGGCGATGAAAGCCCATTTTGTGACTTGTGCCGCCCATAAGTTTCACGGGCCAAAAGGTGTGGGATTTCTTTATATCAACAGAGCGGTTAAGGTGGCACCTTTTATTCATGGTGGTTCACAGGAAAGGAATATGCGTGGTGGTACCGAAAATGTAGCAGGCATAGTAGGACTTGCCAAAGCGCTGGAGATCTGTTACCGCGATCTGGACGCACACCAAAAGCACATTCAGGCTCTTAAAGACCATATGAGGGAAAGCCTCATCGCATCCATTCCCGGTATGGAATTCAACGGGGAAACGGAAGCCGGGAAATCACTTTACACGGTATTGAACTGCAGATTTCCAAAACATCAGGATGCAGAAATGCTGCTTTTTAATCTGGATATTTCCGGCATCGCGGCTAGCGGGGGAAGTGCCTGCAGCAGCGGCAGTGAACAAGGCAGTCACGTGCTGAAAGGCATAGGCGCCGATATGACAAGGCCATCTGTGCGTTTCAGTTTTTCAAAGTTCAATACTATGGAAGAGGTTGACCTGGTGGTCAAAAAGCTTGTGGAGTTATTCAGGGTAAAGGAAAAAGTTTAATAATCAGAGAATACAAATGTTATGACAGATGTGAAACCCTTATTAGACGGTACAAGAAGCAAAATGGAAAAAGCCATTCAGCATCTTGAGTCGGAACTTCAGAAAGTAAGAGCAGGCAAGGCCAACCCGGTTATGCTCGAAAACGTGATGGTGGATTATTACGGCAGCCGTGTTCCTATTTCCAATACGGCCAGCATCAATTCACAGGATGCACGGACCCTGGTTGTGCAGCCCTGGGAAAAGTCAATGCTCACGCCGATCGAAAAAGCCATACAAATGGCCAATCTGGGTCTGAATCCTCAGAACGATGGTGTACTGATCCGGATCGTGATTCCCCCCTTAACTGAGGAGAGGCGTAAGGAACTGGGTAAAACAGCCCGTTCGCTTGGCGAAGACGCAAAAGTGAGCATACGCACTTACCGCAAGGAAGCTATGGAGCAGATCAAGAAGATGCAGAAAGACGGCTTACCCGAGGACAGCGCCAAGGACACCGAGTCCAAAATCCAGACCCTTACTGATACACATGTGGGTAAGGTGGATAAACACATCGAACAAAAAGAGAAAGAAATTATGACAGTATAGAAAAAGAAAAACCCGGAATGACTTCCGGGTTTTTTTGTCTTGCTTTGTGGATTAGTTATCGAAATCCGTATAAAAGATTCTTTTGAATATCTATACTAATTGACTTAAACGAAAAGCAAACAGCAGGGCATTAAGCCAGTTTCACGTTCACCGCGTTCAGGCCTTTTTTGCCTTCCTGTACATCAAACACAACCTGGTCGTTTTCACGGATCTCGTCTTTCAGACCAGATACATGTACGAAAATTTCGTTTCCGCTACCTTCAACCTTGATAAAGCCGAAGCCTTTGGTTTGATTAAAAAATTTTACAGTTCCTTTTTCCATTGTAATTGTTTTTTTCCCTTTTATATTCTATTTGTAACCCGGTTGAAAAAAAGGGGATATCCCAACCTGATTAATCTCTCATAAAAAAACACGACCCGGGCATGGTAACTTCCCATCTGTAATGCACTCCGAAATTTTCAATTAGAATGGTTCTGTTGAAGAACAGGGAAAGAATTTTCAGCAGGTGTTAGACGCTTGAATCGGTGTTAATTTGATGAATGACATACAAAAGTAATATAAATTATCGGAAAACCAAGCAGAATATCAGATTTTCACCTGTTCTTACCCTCCAACTGGGTATTCAGGCTTTAAACAAACCGTATTTGAGTATGCAGTATATGGCTCTGAATCCGTCTTTCCAGCCAATTTTCTTACCTTCTTCATAGGTGCGGCCATAATAGGAAATGCCCACTTCGTAAATTTTAATGCCCGGTATCCTGGCTATTTTGGCCGTTACTTCGGGTTCAAAGCCAAACCTTGTTTCGCGAAGAACAATCCCTTGAATGAGGTCTCGCCTGAACATCTTATAACAGGTCTCCATATCGGTAAGATTCAGGTTTGTGAACATGTTGCTCAGGGTGGTGAGGAATTTGTTGCCGATGGAGTGCCAGAAAAATAGTATCCTGTGCGGTTTGCTGCCCATAAAGCGGCTGCCGTAAACCACATCTGCACCAGCTACCAGTATGGGTTTCAGCAAGAGATTGTATTCTTCCGGATCGTATTCCAGGTCGGCATCCTGAATAACAAGATAATGGCCGGTTGCCTCCCGTATGCCCGTGTGCAGGGCCGCACCCTTGCCTTTGTTTACCTCGTGGTGGATCAGCCGCATGGGCATATCGGGATTGTCGCGCATGTATAATTCCAGTGCTTCGCGGGTTTTATCTTTTGAGCAATCGTTCACCACAATGATCTCCTTGCTGAATCCGGCAATCAGTTGGGTGCCCTTAATCTTATTGAGTATAAGATGTATGGTTTTTTCTTCGTTGTAAGCCGGAATTATTATTGACAGTACCATCGTGAGCCGATCTTCTTTATGAATGACTAATGTATCAATTATTTCAGAACACAACACAGACATCAATTTCAGGTTCTTTACCTTTAACGCTGCTTTGATTAGATTTACAAACGCGTGAGAAAAGTACTCATCTTAACATATTACTGGCCTCCGGCGGGTGGCGCAGGTGTTCAGCGCTGGCTCAAGTTCGTGAAATACCTCCGCGATTTTGGTTGGGAACCCCTGGTGTACACTGTTGAAAACGGGGAAATGCCCGTTCTGGATGAAAGCCTGATCAAGGATATTCCAAAGGGCGTGACGGTTCTGAAAAAACCCATTTGGGAACCTTACCAGCTTTACAAATGGTTCATCGGCAGGAAAAAGGACGACCGAATCAACGCTTCATTCCTCAATGAGAACAAAAAAACCGGATTGGCTGAAAAAGTTTCGGTTTGGATCAGGGGGAATTTTTTTATCCCCGACGCAAGACTGTTCTGGATCAGACCCAGCAAACGTTTCCTGAGCGCCTATCTTCAGCAGAACCCGGTAGATTGCATCATCAGCAGTGGTCCGCCTCACAGTATGCATCTGATCGCCCTTGGTCTTCGCAGGCGATTCCCAAACCTGAAATGGATTGCCGACTTCAGGGACCCCTGGACCAACATAGATTTTTACGATAAACTTATGCTCAGCCCTTTTGCGGATCGCCTCCACAAAAAAATGGAGCGCGCAGTACTGCGGGAGGCGGATGCCGTGTTAAGCATAGGTAAAACCATGAACGAAGACTTCATGGCGCTTTACCAGGCTTCAGGCGGAAAGGATCTGCATAAATTCAAAGTGATAAGCAATGGGTTTGATTCAGAAGACCTGCCGGCACAAAGTCCTGAAAAAGACCAGAAGTTTAGCCTGGCTCACATCGGCACTTTGGTGAAAGACAGGAATCCGGAAGTGTTATGGAAAGTACTGCGTAAACTCATCGGTGAGCACGATGATTTCAAAAACAAACTAGAAATCAAGCTCGTCGGTAAATGCGATTATGCCGTGAAAGAACAGATCAACTACTACGGATTAAGCGGATATGTGAAACAGGTTGAATACCTTCCCCACAATGAAGTTGTGATCGAACAACAGAAATCAAGGGTATTGCTGCTTCTGGTTAATCAGACCAAAAACGCAAAAGGCATTCTCACCGGAAAATTCTTTGAGTACATGGCGTCCGGGAGCCCCATACTGTGCATTGGTCCTGATGATGGCGACATTGCCGACATACTTTTAAAAACAGGAAGCGGACTGATTTCAGATTTCAGTGATGAAAATGGCCTAGAGAAAAATCTATTGGATTTGTTTAATGGCACGGTTCTCAAACCGGACCATGCGCGTATTGATGCTTACAGCCGTAAATCACTCACCCGCGAACTCAGCGAACTCCTCAGGCAGGTTTGTTCAGCCGGTTCAGGTGCAGAGTTCAAGTAATTTATCCTGAAAAAGCTGGGCAAACTTATTGGTGTAGAAACGGTCCTTGTATTGCCCTATCCATTGAACACCCCTGATGCTGTTGGTGAGAAACACTTCATCACCGTTCAGAAGTGTATACATGGTGATAGGACTTTCAAATGTGAGGATTTTGTTTTCCGTTGCCATGTGCATGATTTGTTTTCTCATGACGCCGGCCACACAGCCTTCGCTGAGCGGAGAAGTAAACAGTGTACCGTTTTTAACCACAAATACATTTGAACTGATGGATTCGCAAATGGTGCCGTTCTCGTTCACCAGGAAACACTCGTCGAGCTTCATGCTTTGTTTGGCAATTCCGGCCATCACGTATAGCAGGGCATTGGCGCTTTTGATATTGCTCAGTTTGTTGATCGGTTTCTTGATGTCGGCATAAATGTCAACCCAAAGTCCCTTTTTGTTCAGCTCATAAGGCGCGTCCATAAGCTGACTTTCCAGCAGAAATGAAATATCGTTGCTTTCAGGGCTGTAATATCCTCCGCCATTCCGGAATACGGTGAGCCTAACCCTGGCATTTTGTCCGTGCTGGTTCTTTTTAAGCAATTCAGCAATAAGGTCGTGAAGATTTTCGCTGGTGAATTCGGCCGGCAGGTTCATTCTCAGCACGGTCATGCCGAGTTTCAGCCTGGTGAGATGCTCTTTCAGAAACATGATTTTGCCTTTGCATACCCGTATGCTTTCGAATAAAGCATCACCGTAACGGAAGGCACGGTTGGTGAATGGAACGCTGGGTTCATAAACACTGACGAGATGCCCGTTCAATATGCAAAAGCTGTCTAGACCCATTACATGCGGGGAAGTTAGTCCGGATTAAAGCTTTAAGAGGTTAAGAATCAATTTATTTAATAACAGGGCGGAGTTAATCCAAAGCCATAATTTTTGCAAAAGCTGCCAATTTGTATGACAAATTCGCTTTTATCTGTAATTTGCATTTAATTTGATGGTTTAGCCATTTATAACATTAAAACACGCTATATGTTCGATTCCCAAGAATTTCAAAAATATGCCACCAAGCATGTTGGCATCAGCAGCCTGACATATGACCGATATGTTTCGCGGGTGCAATCTTCCCTGACACCATATATCATTGAGGAACGTTCGCTGAATGTGGCTCAGATGGACGTTTTCTCACGATTGATGATGGACAGAATCATATTCCTTGGCACCGGTATCAATGATCAGGTGGCTAACATCGTGCAGGCCCAGTTGCTTTTTCTGGAGAGCGTGGACGCAAAAAAGGACATTCAGATCTACCTCAATTCACCGGGCGGCAGCGTTTACGCGGGTCTTGGAATTTACGACACCATGCAGATCATTAAACCGGATGTGGCTACCATCTGCACTGGTATGGCAGCCAGCATGGGTGCCGTGTTGCAGTGCGCAGGTGCCAAGGGAAAACGCACCGCGCTTAAGCATGCCCGCATCATGATCCACCAGCCTCTGGGAGGTGCAGAAGGTCAGGCCAGCGACATAGAGATCACCGCCCGCGAGATCCAGAAACTTAAAAAGGAATTATACGACATCATTTCGCTGCACAGCGGACAGCCCTACGAGAAAGTTTGGGCCGACAGCGACCGCGATTACTGGATGATTGCCCAGGAAGCCAAAGAATATGGCATGATAGACGAGGTTCTGGAGAAGAAATAGTCCGGGATGAGTAAGACCTTTGAACCCAAATCGGCAAAATAATGTCAAATTCCGCCCTGCAGGACTGATTTCGGAACGGTAATTGATATATTTGATAGACACAAAACACCACACATGAAAAAATTACTCTGTATTGTTTTTCTCGGGTCTGCCATTGGCCTGGCTGCCCAGCCTAAGAAGGATCCCAAAATGGCCGCTACCACTTCGCCGGGTTACTATGTTGTTGCCAAAGGCGACACGGTGAAAGGAGAGGTCAGAAACAATCCTGAAGATCCGACGGAGTTTTACACCACCTTTATGTTCAAGCCTGCCAAAGGCGGGAAACTGATGCCTGTGAGTGCCAATAAGGCAAAGGCCTATGGCTTCGACGACAGGCACTTTGTTCAGATCAAGGATAACGGTGCCGACATCTATGTGGAAGTATTGGCCAGAGGACGCCTGAATTTTTACGAGTTCCGGTACAACGGAAAAATTGACGGCTTGCCTGCAGTAGAATCGGCTTACTTTGTGCAGGATAACATGGCTGAAGGGGAAGACATCAAGTTGAGGGAACTCAAAAAGATCAACAATAAATTTTACAAAAAGGAACTGAAGCCATACATGAAAGATCAGCCTGTGATCTGGGCCGATATGGATAAGTTCACCTTCAATAAAGAAGCCGTTACAAATTCCATCAAGGAATTCAACAAATTCTATGTGATCACCAATTCAGGTGAATAAAGAAAGTCATGAAAAAAGTAAACCCGGTAGAGCGGTCTACCGGGTTTTTTTATGGCCTATTTTCCGGGCCCTTTGCTTTTTACCGCTTTCCAGGCACAAATATCCCTGATCACCACCGATGCACAGGTGAGTCCGAATGCCGCCGGGAGATACGATATGGTTCCGTATGCTGATTTTTTGTATTTGCTCCCGTCGGTTTTCATGATTGAAAATTTGGCCGGCAACTCTGTGCTGAATACCGAAGCAATGCCCTTGTATATGTTCATGTAGCGCAGCCTTTTCCTCACGTATTGGGCCATGGGGCAGGTATGTGTTTTTGAAATGTCTACCACCTGAATTCTGGTGGGGTCCATTTTACCGCCCGCGCCCATACTCGAAATGATACGCTGATTTGAATAATAAGCCGTTTGGAGAAGATACAGTTTCGGCGAAATACTGTCAATGGCGTCGATGACATAGCTGAACTTCTGTTTCATAAAAAGTTTCATGTCATCCGGATTTTTGAACGCTTCAATGGCGTCTACTTCAATTTCAGGGTTGATCAATTTGAGGCGTTCAGCCATCAGGGCAGCCTTGTTCATGCCGTGCGTTGAACTGAGTGCCTGCAATTGCCTGTTGCGGTTTGTCGGGTCTACACTGTCACCGTCAATCACGGTCATCTTTCCAACACCACTACGCCCAATGGCTTCCGCAGCATAAGATCCCACGCCTCCCAATCCAACAATCAGCACATGCGCTTTATTCAGGTTTTCAAGACCCTTGTCGCCAACCAGTAGCCTGGTCCTTTCCATCCAGGAGGTGTCGCTGATCATGGTTGAAAATGGAAAATAGTTTCAAAATTTAAACGGATCTGCTCCTGTAGGATGTCTTCACCAATGCCAAGCAGTTCAGCGGCTTTCCTGTAAATGTACTTGATTGAAATATCGCTGTCGTCTGTTTCAAGAAAAATCTGCTTTCTGCCCAGGCTTCGGATTACACGGGAAGCATTGGAATCGTATGCCAGCAATGCTTTACCGAATGAAAAGGAACAACCTTCATTCTGTAGCATGCGGGCAATGTTTTCGTTGTTATTGAAGCCATGAATGATCACAGGCACTTTGTTATCGTTGAGGTTCAAACAGTTGATCAGTTCATTGAAGGCCTTGACACAATGCACGATGAGGGGTTTCTGAATGGCATTCGCCAGATGAATGTGTTCAATGAATACATCTGCCTGAATCTGCATGTCTACCTGGCACAATTTGTCAAGTCCGCATTCACCAATGGCCAGGCAACGTTTTTCTGAAGCCACCTGCCTGAGCCGCTGAATCTGGTAATCCCGGTCAGATGGATCAATTTTCCAGGGGTGTATACCATATGAATACAATTTGGTTTTTTCGGAATGCGAGGGGTCGAGGTTCACCAGTTCGACCTGTGCGTCGTAAATCTGCGCGTGTGTATGCGTGTTGATAAACAAGGTCAAATTATTTGACTGCTCTGAAAAGCAGGACTGACAAACTTACTAACTTTAATACCCGTTACAAGCTATGGAAGCACAGAATTATAACAGGATAACGTCAATAACCCTGGCGGCGATAAGGAATGTTGTTGGAGAAGAGCATATCAGTAGCGACCCTCAACTGCTTGAAAAATACGGACAGGATGAAACCGAAGACCTGGTGTACCTTGCCGAACTGGTTGTGAAACCAGGCACGAGCGAAGAGGTTTCAGCCATTGCGCGCATCTGTCATGAAAACCGTATACCCCTAACAACCCGTGGGGCCGGAACCGGATTAAGCGGAGGAGCCTTGCCGGTGGAAGGTGGCGTGGTACTGAGTACGGAACGCATGAACCGGATCCTGGAAATCGATACGCGTAACCTGCAGGCTACGGTTGAGCCAGGCGTGATCAATTACATTTTCCAGGAGGAGGTCAGGAAACTGGGTTTGTTTTATCCGCCTGATCCTGCGAGTTGGGGAAGTTGCAGCCTTGGTGGCAATATTGCGCACAGCAGCGGGGGACCAAAAGCGGTGAAGTACGGTACCACACGTGATTATGTGCTGAATCTGGAAGTGGTATTACCAGGCGGAGAAATCATCTGGACCGGAGCCAACACACTAAAATACTCAACCGGTTACAACCTTACCCAACTTATGATAGGCAGTGAGGGTACTCTGGGCATTGTGACCAGAATTGTTTTCAGGCTGTTGCCGTTACCTCAACATGACCTGCTGATGCTGGTACCATTTAAAAGCGCAGAGCAGGCCTGTAAGGCGGTTGGAGAGGTATTTATGGCCGGCATTACGCCAAGTGCCATGGAGTTCATGGAACGCGATGCCATAGAGTGGAGCATGCGGTATTCAGGCGAACTGAGCTTTGAGATCAAACCCGAATGGCAGGCCTTGTTGCTCATAGAAGTGGATGGTAACAACCAGGACATTTTGATGCAGGATTGCGAAACAATCGGGCAAGTGATGCAGAAGAATGCCTGCGATGACATACTCTTCGCTGAAAGCGCAGAACAAAAGAACGCACTGTGGAAGATCAGGCGTAAAGTAGGAGAAGCGGTGAAAAGCAACAGTGTGTATAAAGAGGAAGACACTGTGGTGCCCAGAGCAGAACTGCCTGTGTTGCTGAAGGGTGTAAAAGAGATCGGCGCAAGGTATGGTTTCAAATCCGTGTGTTACGGCCATGCGGGCGATGGGAATCTTCATGTCAACATCATAAAGGGTGAATTGAGTGATGAGGTTTGGGAACACGAATTGCCCAAAGGCATCACTGAAATATTCAGGCTATGCAAAAAGCTGGGGGGAACCATAAGTGGAGAACATGGCATTGGTCTGGTGCAAAAAGCCTATATGCCTTTGGTGTTCAGTGCCTTTCATCTTGACCTCATGAAGCGGCTCAAAATGGTTTTCGATCCCCGGGGAATCCTGAATCCAGGCAAGATAATCGACTAGCCTGCTGATTTCAATCATGGGGCCCGCTTTTGATATTTATGTATCTTCACTTATCAATTCCGATTCACCATGAAAAATCCAGGATTAGTTTTGTTCTTTACCCTTGGTGCACTGATGCTCAGTGCGCAAACACCTGATGTAAAACAACGTTGCGGTACAGCTGCACCGCCGGAAGCCTGGGACCGCTGGTTCAACCAGAAGGTTCTGGAGTTCACCCAAACAGAGGGATACAACAAGGATCAGGCTGCTAATTACGTGATCCCGGTGGTATTTCACGTCATTCATGGCGGTCAATCGGAAGGCACATTTCCAAATGTATCTCAGGCGCAGATCAATTCTCAGGTTAACATTCTCAACAATGATTTCGCGGGGACAGGTTTTAATGTGGGCAACATTGTCAATACAAATTTTTCACCCGCCCTCATCGCCAATTGTAACGTGAGTTTTTGTCTTGCTGAGAAAGATCCTTCAGGCAATGCCCTGACGCAGAAAGGCATTCACCGCGTGAATTACAACGCCAACAGCTGGGCCAATCCAACTTCTTTCACGACCTCCACCAATTTCAGGAACTATATCGAAACCGTGGTGAAACCCAATACCATCTGGGATCCAACACGCTACCTGAACATCTGGATCACGGATGTGAACGCCAATGTGGGTTTACTGGGTTACGCCACATTTCCCAGCGGTACTTCCCTGGCTGGTTTAAGCTCAGGCCTGGGAACTGCAACAACCGACGGGGTTTGGTGCTGGTCAATGGCCATTGGCAATACCGGAACCCTTTTTAACCCTTACGACAAAGGCCGCACCGCTACACATGAAGTGGGTCACTGGCTGGGTTTACGCCACATCTGGGGCGACGCAGCCTGCGCGACAGATTATTGCAATGACACGCCCACCCAGCAGCAGGCCAATACCGGATGCCCTACATTTCCCAGCATCACCTGCAGCAACGGACCCAACGGAGATATGTTCATCAATTTTATGGATTACAGCGATGACGCGTGTTTGTATATGTTCACACCCGACCAGCGCACCAGAATACAAACGGCTATGGCGTCCTGTCCGTTTCGGACACAACTCACGGCCAGTTCCGCTACACTTTGCAACTCCACGCCTGTAACCAGTTGTTCTGATACCATCAGCAACTTTACGAATACCGATACCCTGCGCTCTTACCGAAGGGCTACTGCCGGTGCCACCGACCCTGGTTGTGTTCAGGGTCCGGGGAATGCCGGATATATTACCGGCACCAATTGTTATGGAGATCTTGAGAAGGCCGAATTCATCAGTTCCTCACTCTACAGCACCATCACAAACCCGATGGTGAGCGGGGTGATCGTTTTGTTTTTCCAGTACGGTAATATGGGTACTGACGGAACAGCAAATGTGGACATGAAAATTTACAGTGGCGTAAACGCGAATACTGCGCCCGGAAGCTTGCTGGGATCCAAAACTGAAAATCTGGCTACAATTGCAGCCACCACCAACACCAATGCGGCGCCTTACTGCGGCAATCCCAACCTGGCCTTTTCACTTCCCGTGATCATGCCTTTTAAATTCACTTTCAGCAGCCCTGTTTCCGTGTCATCATCTGGAGGTTTCTTTGCTTCTGTGTCAATTCCACAAAGTACCGGGGACACGGTAACCATATTGGATAAGAACACAGGTGTTGCCAACACGGCCTGGGAAAAGTACAGCGATAACAGCTGGCACGATATGAAAACATCATGGGGTGGTACACGAAATTTTAACCTGGCCATTTTGCCGGTGATGTCGTGTGGGCCGGTGGGCATAAAAGAACAGGTGATGATGAAGGGTCAGTTCTTTCTCTATCCTAATCCAGGAAATGGCTCCTTCAACCTTTTATTCGCCAACACCGCATGGTCGGAAAGCGGCGTCAGGATATACAACCTCTTCGGGCAGGAGGTTCAGGGTTTCAGTCTGACTAAGGTATCAAACAACCAGGCGCTGATTGATATAAGCAGGATGCCTGATGGTGTGTATTTTATTGAATTGAAACAGGGTGATCAAAGCGCTGTGCTGAAATATGTTCTTCAGCATTAGCGATTTTATTTTGTACTTTCCGTGTTAAACTTTCGCCATTTTTCAATCACGCTTTGCATATCATCTGGTACGGGGCTTGTGAAGAACATCTTCTTTCCGCTCTGTGGATGAGTGATTCCCAGGGTTTGGGCATGCAGGGCCTGGCGGGGCAGCAGGTCGAAACAATTCTGAACAAACTGCCTGTAACTGGCGGTGTTCAGGCCTTTCAGCACCGCATCTCCGCCATATTCGTTATCGTTGAACAGGGGGTGACCAATGCTTTTAAAATGAACCCTGATCTGGTGTGTGCGTCCTGTTTCGAGTACGCATTCCACAAGACTTACGAATCCGAAGCGCTCGAGTACTTTATAATGGGTCAGCGCGCTTTTACCATGTTCAGAACCTTCCGGAAAAGCACACATGATTTTACGGTTGCGGAGATCGCGACCAACGTTGGCCTTTATGCTGCCGGTGTCGCCTATGGGGTCGCCCCAGCATAGCGCCAGGTATTTCCGGTCCATTTTCCGGTCGTAAAGATCCTTGGCTAAACGGGTCATGGCCAGCTCTGTTTTGGCTATGACCAATAAGCCAGATGTGTTTTTATCTATGCGGTGCACCAGACCCGGGCGATCGAGATACAAATCGTTATTCAGCTTGCTCCGGCTTTTGGGAAGATTCTTGAAGTGATAAGCCAGGGCGTTCACCAGCGTACCGCGGTAATTGCCGTATGCAGGATGTACCACCATGCCAGGTTTTTTATTCACCACAACAAGGTAATCGTCTTCGTAAACGATATCAATTGGAATGTTTTCAGGAACAACCTCCAGTATTCTCGGAGGGGTTGTGAGAACGATAGAAATTTCGTCGAGTGGTTTGATTCGGTAATTCGATTTGACCGCTTTACCGTTTACCAGTACAAAGCCGGCTTCACAGGCATTTTGTACTTTGGTGCGGGTGGTGTTGGCGATACGCGCCATGACGAATTTGTCGATGCGCAGCATATCCTGACCCTTATCCACTTTAAAGTTGAAATGTTCAAAGAGGGATTGGTCGCCTTCTCCGTTGAGCTCATCGGGTTCTTCATCCGCAATAACCATAAACTTTAATGATGTATGATCACTTTACTCCGGCAGGTTTCTTTTCCTGACTCGAATACCCGCAGCACATAAAGTCCCTGGTCTAAGTCCAGAGTCTGAATTCTGGCTTCTTTTTCGCTGCAACGGCCTTCGTAAACGCTAATGCCCAGGCTGTTTACAAGAACAAGGCGGCGATCGGCCGATTCGCTGAAACTGGCCAGGAAAAAATCCGTACTTGGGTTGGGAAAAACATTCACCGCAGGCGGAAGGTTGTGATGGAATTCGTACAAGGAGGCCGGAGACGGAATAAATTTACCAAACACGGGCCGAAGCATAAGCGAGCCTTTGATCTGGGACTGGGTCCAGCCTGAGCCCAGATTGTAAAAGAGGTTCTGGTGATAATCGTAATTTTTATCGAAGCCGATCACGATACCACTGGCAACTTCCTGCTGAATGCCGAAAAAATATGTTCCGGCTGCCATAAGTTGTTTACCCGACAAACGAAATTCAGGCACGGCTTTAAAGGCGCTGTCGGCGTATTTCGGGTACATCACCGAGTCGCGGTAGATCACATTACCCGGGTTGCCATTGTTGCTGGACCAAACATATAACCTGAACTTATTGATCTGCTGAGCGGAGGTGAGCGCACCTGCGGGATCGAAATAGATCCGGAATGCCCTTAGCGTATCGTCATAATTCAGGGTGTAACGCAAGGCCATTTTCCCGCTCACAGCATTCACATAATATCCGCCTTCAGCACAGCCATCGTCGTAGGCGTAATAATTGCGGAAGACCTGGTGCTGCAAAATGGTGTCGTTTTCAAGGATGTAATCCGAAGAACTGCCTTGTGCCCGGTAAAGAAAGTGTTTGATTGTGAAGTCGGCACTGTCAGACATTTGTGGGGCAAAGGTATAGTTACAGGGTGGGTTCGCGTGAGCCGGGTAAGTGCTGTAGCCCGTAGGTTTAAAGGGACCAAGGTTGTCAGCCCCGCCATTGTAGGAGTGCACCAGAGCATTGGTTTTGTCGTAGATCCGGTTTTCATACGACATGGCAATGGCTTGTGAACCGTTGTTTTTAATCCTTACAGAATTTTTGCTCGCCATCTCCAGGGTATTATACTGCTGGTAAGGCATTGATGCGTAGTTCTTCAGGAAAGAACTGGGCACATGGGCGAAGGTAAGATCGTTGAAGACCGTGTCGCCTTTCATGCTTCTGTTTTTGTTGATCAAAACATAGTCAAGATTCCAATGATCGAAATTTCCTGAGGTGGTGGCTTTATTCCGGAATCTGAAACGAAAATTGTCGTGCAGATAGGCTGTATCGCTCAGCCACAAAAAGGCCCGTTTGAATGCGGTGTCGTTGGTGTTGGGGTTGCTGTTGCCTTTGGAGAACCACACATTGCATTTCCAGATGTTTTGTGCAGGTTTAAAAAAATCCAGAAGCAGGCTGTCGCCGGCTTCAGGCGGTTCGCCGTTGCCCCGGGCCTGGTAATAAAACGAAAGGGCCACACTGTCAGAAGACTGCAGGATCTGCGCGCCTGACTGGTAGAGGTTAATATTCCGGCTTTCGAGGGTGTCTGCAGGCCGCGATTCGCTCATATTCACATAATCAGGTTCATAGGGGTAACCGAATTTGTTGAGCCCGTCGAAAGTAGCCACACCAAAACTTGGGGGCGCAATGGGATAACCTGTATTCACATATACCGAAGAGTCTTGCCATTTCAGCATCAGTGGATACGCTGATTTGTTGGCGTAATAAAAATCGTCGAGAAAAGGAATTTGCAGGGAGGTGGAACTGGTTCGCTGTGCTTCGCTTCCCGTTGGTTTAATGGTTTGGGGGCGAAGATCAGGATACAGGATGTTAAGGTTGCTTTTTAATTCGCGCAGACCTTCCTGGGCAGAAAGGCAGGAGAATAGTGTACAGGCCAGCAGGGGCAGGATATTCCTTCTCATTCCTCCTGTTTTTCACCTGTAGCGCCCTGTTGCAGGGAGTCTTCCATGGCGTTGGTAAAGAATCTATCCTTGCGTCCCACCACCAGATTGATTACACTGCCTTTTTTAATGAGAGAGCCGGGTTCTATGCTTTTGCCTCCGCTGTACTGTCCGAGCACACAACCATTGCAGTCAGAGGCTTCTTCCGTAATCCTGCCCAGTTTCAAACCATAGGTTTCTATGATCAGACGGGCCTGGCGTTCACTGCGGTCAATTAGCTTGGGCATTTGCATTTGCGGGGCAACAAGACCAGTAACGTAGAGGTACACGGTTCTATTGTGCTTCACATGGGCGCCAGTGTCGGGATCCTGGCGCAGTACGATACCTTTTTCTTTAGAAGGGTCGTAAATGCTGTCGATGATCATGTAATTCACGTCTTTATCCTGAATAAAGGTTTTGAGATCGCTCACGTGCAGGCCGGTGAAACGGGGAACCACCACAAACTCACCGTGGCTGGTATATGAACTCAGCCAGCGGAGGGTGATCAATAAGATCACTAAAAGGCTTAGCAAAGCGAGGCCCAGATGCAGGAGAAAATTACGTGATTTAAAAAAGCTGAAGATTTGCGACATGGAATGGAAAACCTGGGCCTTTTGTTCAGACGTGTTCCGGGTGAGTATCGTGAATGAGAACCTTGAGCAGAACCACAACCATGGCGCCAACAATTTGCTCAACCATTTGCCATACAGCGTCTATCATCAGATGTTGCGGACTCAGGTGGCGGGTAAGGGAAATGTTAACGATGCTGGCGGCCATAAAAATGGTGAATCCCAATGCCGTTCCGCAAAACACGGCCCGCAAGGGCAGGTTTTTAACCTTGCGGAAAAAAGAGGATTCAAACATAAAATACAAGCCAACACCAAACAGCAGGTAGGTAAAAGCCGCAAATAGCTGGAACCAGAGCAAGGGAAATTGCAAGCGTTTGAAGTCGTTCAAAAACACCCCATGCCACAGGTAAAAGAGGGTGAACATGACCAGTGAAGACAACAACCAGGACAGAAAAAATCTCAAACCTATCTTCATGATTTCAGGCATACAAATGTAGTCAAAAAAATGCATGCCCTGACGCCAACCCGCCTCTAAAAACCCGCAAATAGTCTATATTTGTAAACATGCCCCTGCTGAAACAAATCACGGTTACGGCCCTTATCCTGCTTGGCTTACAGGCTTGCCGAAAAGGCACCAATGTGACCTGGGATGTAGATATCAGCATACCCGTGGTGAACGCAGGATTGGATATTCATCATTTTTTTGGCGACACCCTGGTGTCAACTGATGCCCAGGGACTTCTGCACCTGAGTCTGAACCGTGAGGTGTTTGCATATAAAATGGACTCCGTTTTCCAGATTCCTGACACCTCGATTGTGAATTCTTTCACGGTTCCGGTTTTGCAACCAACCATTCTGCAACCCGGCCAATCACTCACCTTTTTTCCTCCCTCTGAACTGGCTTTCGATTTTGGTCAGGATGGGGTGGCCCTGAAGAATTTTGATGTGCATGCCGGGCTACTCAATGTCAAATTCAGCAACGATCTCTCTGAGGCCCTCGACCTGCTTTACATCATCCCCAATGCCACACGAAATGGACAGGCCCTTACCATACAGGTAACCATACCTCCGGGAATCAATTCACTCCAGAAAACTTACGATCTGAGTGGTTATCATATGAACATGCGGGGATTGAGCGGGGATAAGTATAACACCATTTCACAGGCCTACACCCTTACTGTGAATGCACAGGCTAATCCCGTGGTGGTTACTTATGGCAAAGGCGCCAAAGCCGAACTTTCCTACACAAAAATAGTTCCGGAATATGTGGATGGTTATTTTGGCCAGCAGACCATTAAAATAGCCCTGGATACCAGCCGTTTTGATATTTCCAAATCCATCACCGCGGGTAATTTTTTACTCGATGAGGTGAACATGAACTTCTACCTTCAGAATGAAGTTGGCTGTGATTTCTCGGGGTACCTCAGCAACATTTTTTCCATCAATGCGGTTTCAGGAAATACGGTAGCGTTGAATTCAGATCAATTGTCAAGCATCAACCTCAACCGGGCAAACCAGGCGGGAGGACGCGTATACCCGAGCACCAAACACCTTTATTTCACCAATTCCAACAGCAATGTCGCGGCTTTTTTGTCGAATCTTCCCGATAAGATCACATACGAGGGCCAGGTGAAACTGAATCCGCTTGGCAATGTGTCCGGTTACAATGATTTTGCGTATTACAACACAGGATTCAGGCTGTTTGCCGATGTGGATATTCCATTGCGTTACAGTGCGGATTACTTTTTGCTCAAGTCCAGCTCGGCATTCACTGCGGGAAACGAACAGCAGCTCAACCGGGTGAATTATGGTGAGTTTGCTGTTTACGCCGAAAATGGTTTTCCCTTCGAAGCGCGGTTTCAGGCTTATCTGAAGGACGAAAAAGGCCTGGTTCTGGATTCACTCTTCCTTCCCGGCGGAAACACCATCGCCGCAGGACAGTTGAACGCGCAGAACGAGGTGGTGCAAAGCAATGTGTCGAACATCAGCATACCCATCAGCAAGGGTACCATTGAAGCCCTGAAAAAAACCCGCAACATAGAAATTCGCTCGTATTTCAAAATGCCGCCCAACCCCCCGCTCATCAAGCTTTACGAACGTTACAAATTGAATATCAGAATTACGGCAGAGCTAGGGTATAAAGTTGAAGTGTAGGAAAAAGGTGAGGCATACCATCAGAACATATCCATTCATACGGCCATCATCCCGGCGCTTTAAGCTGAAACTGAACCTTCTTATACCGGCCTTACTGCTGGTTCAAATGGCTGCTGCACAATACAATTCGAATTTTGTGAATTACACAGGCATGGGCCGGAGTGTTTCCCTGAACCTGGAATATGCTGCCGGCAGCAATGCCATGAATTCAGATCTCACCAATACCCTCATGTGGGGTGGGTATATCAACCAAGCCATGAAAGACCGTTCAGCCGGGAAGTTGAAGGCCTATAACAATTTTGGTGTCAACCTGAATTATGATCTCAATGCCATTGTAAAAGGCGGGAAAAAATTCGATCTGGTTTTCGGTATAAAAAACCAGGAACTCACCAACGGTTACTTTACCCGTGATTTTTATCACCTGCTCTTTTATGGAAATGCCGATTACAAGGGGAAGCAGGCCGATCTGAGCAATTGCAGTTTTAATGCGCTGCGCTTTCAGGAATTCAAGTTCGGCGCCATGATGAATAAAGTGGATTCTATGGGCAAGATCGGCTTTTCGGTGTCCCTGCTGAAAGGGGAGCAATTGTTCTACCTGGCGAGTGGGAAAAACTCAAGTTTTTATACTTCAGCAGATGGCAGTGAAGTGACCTGGAATTCGGATTTTAACCTGGCCCTGAGCGATACATCCAAAAAAGGCCTGGGTAGTTTTAACGGCGTGGGTGCCAGCGCCGACATTTATTTCGAAACCGAATACAAAAGCAAGCTGGGCAAGCGCAGCCTGCTGATTGTGAATGCCAATAACATAGGGTTCATTTACTGGAGAAAACAAAGTGTACAGTACAGCAGCGATTCGGTTTACAATTACAAAGGCTACAGCGTAAACGACATCAACGATCTGCGCGACACCACCCTTGGCAACCTTACCCGCGACAGCATCCGTGAGCGTTTACTGAACAATTACAGCAAGAATTTTAATGTGAACATACCCACCAACCTCATCCTCATCAACAAGATCTATTTCGGGCAGCAGAAATTCTGTTTTTCCTTTGGTTTTCGACACATCTTTAACGCCAATTACATCCCTTATGTATTCGTAGAACCTGAATACAGGTACAGGAATTTCACATTTGGTTTTCACAGCGGCTACGGCGGGTACACCAGATTAAACGTAGGTCTTTCTGCCGCCTGGAACTCGGATGGCTGGTTCATTAAGTTAGGCAGCAACAGTTTGCAGGGATTTCTCCTGCCTTCAAAAACCTCAGGACAGGGCATTTACCTTACACTGGCCAAAAAACTAAAATAAGATGAAACACGCGATTTTGGTCCTGGCAGGCATGTACATACTGAACACGGTTTCGGCGCAGGTACCCTATAGCTTTTATGTAACATTTGGTGGAAAGGGTGACGATGTGGCGCATGCCTGTAAACAAACCCTCGACGGCGGATACATCATTGCGGGGTCCAGCACCAGCACAGGGTTTGGGCAAAACGACCTGTATCTGATCAAAATGGATTCACTCGGGCAGATGAGCTGGGAAAAATTCATAGGCGGATTTGGCATTGAGGTGGGGCATTCGGTACTTCAGTTGCCTGATTCAGGATACGTGTGTTGCGGATATACCAATTCATTCGGATTTGGAGGCTATGATCTTTATTTGGTGAGAACCGATAAAACAGGTGCACTGCTCTGGCAAAAAACTTTCGGCGGTACTGACTGGGATTTTGGAAATGATGTACTGCTGACGGCTGATGGCAATCTTTTGTGTGTAGGCTACTCATACAGTAACGGCCTCGGAAAGAAGGACGCCTATGCTGTGAAATGTGATCTGCAGGGTAATCTGGTGTGGCAGAAACACTATGGTGGCACAGAAGATGAGGAACTCAGGCGCGTGTTCACTAAAGACGGGAACATATTTTACACTTGCGGATACACCTGCAGTTTTGGAGAACTGAACGGTGATATGTACGCGCTAAAACTGAATTCATCAGGTGATACCCTGTTCACAATACGCTACGGCCAGCAGGACCGTGATGTGGCCAACAGCATTATTGTGGATGCAAACGACAGCATTTTTCTGGCGGGCGGGCTCACTTACACCAATATGGGCAGTCAGGCAGCCTATGCCAAATTTAACCAGACGCCATCACACCTCTGGACACGTCATTACGGCATGAACAACGAGGATGAGGAAGCCTTTAAGATCATCGCTTCGGCACATCCGCTGGTTGGAAGTTACATTTCAGTATACACTACGCAGGAAGTACCAGGATATAAGAAAGATACCAAAACCATTTACATGAACAGCAGCGCCGAATACTATGGGGGCCCCAACAGCGGGGCTTTTGGGTTTCCGCAGGATGATGAGATCTTTGATATTTCGGCAACAAAAGACAAGGGCTATATTTCATGCGGATACACCAGCAGTTTTGGCTCAGGTGATAAGGATGTGCTCATCATCAAACGTGATTCGGTACTGTTCTGGGGCAATTCCATTGTTGGTCTGAGTGAGCAGCAGTCCGGACCTGCCTATCAATCCGGTGTTTATCCAAATCCTGTACAGGCAGGTAAAAAACTCTATTACATTTCCTCTTCCCCCTCAAATGAGCCCTTCAGCGCCAGGGTTTGCGACCTGAGCGGAAGGGAATATGAGATTAGGTGTGGCGATGAGGATGGCAGCATAGATGTTTCGGGACTTGAGCAAGGATTTTACCTTCTTAGCCTTGAAAAGGCCGGTAAACGCGAACTGTTCCGCCTGCTGGTACAAAACTGAACACCTCACTCAAACCTGATCTTTGCCTGAGATATGGTCTGAATTCATAATTTTTGTTTCAGGACCCGGGAATTCCCATTCGGGGATTTTGCACCCATGTAATATTATTATATTTAGTCCCTCGAATTCTGATGCCGCAACGCTGTTTGCTCATACTGTTCTCCCTTGCTTTTGGTCTCGCTTCGGCACAAATTACCAATGTTCGTAAATGGCGTAAATCTGAGGTGGATTCACTGGATCACGCGCTCTTTCTTTATGATGAGCACATGTATGAACAAGCCTGCCCCTTGTTCGAAGGCATACACAGGAATCATCCAAAAGAAGAATTTGTGAAGTATTCGTTTGCGAAAACAGCCCTGTTTCGATCCGACAAACACGAAGAAGCCTATCTGCTGCTGACCGAACTTTATCCCAAATACAACGATATTCCGGACATGAAGTATGATATTGCACTGGCCTCCCTTTACAATCTGCATTTTGACGAAGCCGAAGAGTATCTCGACAAGTTCATGGCCTCCAAACGACTGTCATTGCAGGATAAACGCAAAGCCGACGCCCTGCGAAAAAACATCCTGTACGCGAGATATTATTCAAGCCATCCCACGCAAGCCCTGGTGAGCAATCTTGGTGAGAACATCAACGGGCCCGGAGATGAATATGTTCCCGCCATTACGGCCGATGATTCCATGATGATTTACACCTATACCGGCGAAAACAGCATCGGTGGCCGCCAGAACGAATACATGCAGCCCGATCCAAAAGGTTTCTACAACGAAGATATTTACCAGTCGTTTAAATCAAACGGTATTTACGGCAAGTTCAAACCACTTGACAGCCTCAACAGCAACCTGCCTGAAGCAGCCATATCCATCAGCATGGACGGACGCGTGTTATTCCTTTATCAGAACCTGGATGACGGGCACGGCGATATTTATACCAGTGTGTGGAACGGAACATATTATACCAAACCCAAGAAGGCTCCTGGTTTGAATTCTTATTCCTGGGACGGACATTGTTGTCTTGCGCCGGACGGAAGAACCCTGTACTTCAGCAGTGAGCGTGTTGGTGGCTATGGCGGTCGTGATTTGTACAAGGCCGAATTGCTTGCAGATTCAAGCTGGGGCAACATCAGTAATCTTGGAGATACCATAAACACGCGATTCGACGAGGACGCGCCTTTTATGTTCGCAGACGGACGCACATTCTTTTTCAGTTCAAAAGGGCATACGAGCACAGGGGGTTTCGACATTTTCAGAACAATGCTGAATCAGACAGACAGCACCTTCACGCTGCCGGTTGAAAATCTGGGATGGCCCATCAATTCAACGGACGACGATATCTATTTTGTGCTTGCTGCAGATGGGAAAACCGGATATTACAGCAGCGGGAGAAAGGGGGGCTTCGGGTTAAAGGACATATACATGGTGAAACCAGAGTTCGGCACGCCGTTGACACCGGTCTTACTTGTTAAAGGCACGGTGAAAGCGAAAGAGGAAGCGGTTGAAGCCTACATTCAGCTGATTGATTTGAATACAAACAAAGCGGTTTCCGCAGCCCACTCAAACAAAGGAACGGGATCTTACCTGCTCAGCATGCCACAGGGCTCGCGTTACCGGGTACAATTCAGATACAAAGATTTGAAGACACGCACAATGGACCTGGATGCCGCCAATACAGAAGCTTACAGGCAAATTGTGATGAATGTGGATTTGGAAACCGGTCAGGATTCTCTGCTTGCTTCACCCTTGGCCGTTAACAACAACACTGCGACATCGAACACCCCGACTTCCAGCCCTGTTTCAGAGAGCAGCACACTGAGCCCTGTCACATCCATGCTGAGTTCAAGTGTTACAACTGAACCGGTCAAAAGTCCAACCCTGGCAGCAGTTGTAACTGCTTCGGCAGTAGTTGCAAAATCAAAAGACGGTTTTGTGCCGCGCACCAAATACCAGGAAAAAACCATGCGCTATGTGGAAAAGTACGGCGACATCAGTGTGGAGGGCCTGGTTTTCAAAGTACAGTTCGCGGCTTTTAAATCCGGAAAAAACTTTTCATATCCCGAACTCACCAAGCTGGGCAAGATCGAACGCATGATGCTCGGTGATTCTTACACCAGGTTAACCATTGGCGGAAATTTCAAAACCCTGAAGGCTGCCTTTAACATGAATAAAAAAGTGGTGAATGCAGGACAAACAGAGGCCTTCATAGTCACCTTCTACAAAGGCCAGCGCAGCACCTTTGAGGAACTCGAGAAAAAGAATATTTTCAAATAGAAGCACCCTTAACACTCATGAACATTCCCTTTTTATCATTCCATGGCATGCACGATCCCCTGAAGGCGGAACTCAGCAAGGCATTTGAAGATGTATACGACAGCCATTGGTACATCATGGGCAAGGCCCTGAAGCAGTTTGAAGAGAATTATGCGCGCTATTCCAAAACAAGTTTCTGCGCAGGCGTGGCAAACGGTCTCGATGCCCTTATTCTATCGCTGAAATGCCTCAACATAGGTCCGGGGGATGAGGTCATTGTGCCGTCCAACACCTATATTGCCTCCTGGCTCGCTGTGTCTTATGTAGGGGCTAAACCCGTTCCGGTTGAACCTGTTGAATCGACCTTTAATATCGATCCGGCTTTGATCGAATCTGCCATAACGAACAGAACGAAGGCCATCATGCCAGTGCACTTATACGGGCAGAGTTGCGAGATGGACAGGATCATGGAGATTGCACGTAAACACAAGCTGTATGTTGTTGAGGACAATGCCCAGTCACAAGGTGCGCGCTGCAACAACAAGCCTACCGGAAGTTTCGGCGATATCAACGGTACAAGTTTTTATCCCGGTAAAAATCTCGGAGCACTCGGAGATGCAGGTGCCATTACCACCAACAGCGAAGAATTGTACCATAAGGCTACGGTGATTCGCAACTACGGTTCACAGAAAAAATACTACAACGAGGTGAAAGGCGTGAACTCTCGGCTGGATGAGCTGCAAGCCGCCATTCTGGATGTGAAACTGAAGTATCTGAACGAATGGAACGCCGAACGGGTTGAGACGGCCGCCAAGTACAATCAGCTGTTGAGCGGGGTCGGAGACATTGTTCTGCCCATGCTAAGTCCGGGTTGTACACATGTTTATCATTTGTATGTGATCCGGACCTCGAAACGCGATGCCTTGCAGGAACACCTGAATGCGGCGGGAGTGGGCACCCTGATACATTACCCCGTTCCTCCGCATCTGCAGGAAGCTTACAGGGAATTGAACTACAAAAAGGGTCAATTCCCCCTGGCGGAGAAAATGGCCTCCACTTGCCTGAGTCTGCCCTTGTATCCCGGACTCAAAAACGAGAGCATAGAAGCGGTAGCCGGCTCTATTCGTAAATTTTTCTCCTGAAAACGGCTTTGGCTTAAACTCCTGTGAATTAAGGGCAAGATAAGTCCGTTCCGCGTCTTAGGGCCAGCAAATTTTAGTTACTTTTGCTCACAGTTTTTTAAAACTGTTATGTCGGGCAAAACCAAGTATATTTTCGTTACAGGCGGTGTAACTTCCTCTCTCGGAAAAGGGATCCTGGCCGCTTCTCTGGCCAAATTATTACAATCAAGAGGGTATTCGGTTACCATTCAGAAACTGGATCCATATATAAACATCGATCCGGGTACACTGAACCCCTATGAACACGGGGAGTGCTATGTGACCGAGGATGGCGCCGAAACCGATCTGGACCTTGGCCACTACGAGCGTTTTCTGAATGTCAACACTTCTCAGGCCAATAATATCACCACAGGCCGGATTTACCAATCGGTTATCGAAAAGGAACGCAGGGGCGATTATCTCGGCAAAACGGTTCAGGTGATTCCCCACATTACCGACGAAATCAAGAACAGGGTAAAATTACTTGGCAAAACAGGACAGTACCAGTTTGTAATAACAGAGATTGGCGGTACGGTTGGTGACATCGAATCGCTTCCATACATTGAGGCTGTGCGTCAGTTAAAATGGGAAATGGGTCAGGATTGCGCGGTAGTGCACCTTACCCTCTTACCTTACCTGGCCACTTCAGGTGAGTTGAAAACCAAGCCCACCCAGCATTCTGTGAAACTCTTGCTGGAATATGGTGTGCAGCCGGACATTCTGGTGTGCCGCTCTGAATACCCCATCAACAAAGATATCCGCAAAAAGATTGCGTTGTTTTGCAACGTATCGAACGACGCAGTGATTGAGGCGCTTGATGCGCCCACCATTTATGAAGTGCCGCTGCTGATGGAGCAGGAGAAGTTGGATGAGATCGTACTTCAGAAACTGAATGTGCCGATTGATTCGGAACCCAGTTTAGACAATTGGAGGGAGTTCATTCACAAACTTCATCATCCTTCAAAGGAAGTCACCATAGCCCTCGTGGGTAAATATGTGGAGCTTAAGGAATCTTATAAATCCATAACCGAAGCCTTCATTCATGCAGGAGCTGTGAACGACTGCAAAGTCAAGCTCGACTGGATTCACAGCGAAAGCCTCACGGAAGAGAATATCGAGGTCAGGTTAAAACACGCCAATGGTATATTGGTTGCACCGGGATTTGGAAACAGGGGAATTGAAGGAAAAGTGATTGCCATAAGGTATGCGCGTGAAAACAAGATCCCCTTCTTTGGTATTTGTCTGGGTATGCAATGCGCGGTGATCGAATTTGCCAGGAATGTACTTGGACTTAAGGATGCGCACAGCAGGGAAATGAACCCCGCCACCAACAGCCCGGTGATAGATTTGCTAGAGGCCCAGAAAAATATTTCGCACAAAGGGGGCACCATGCGTTTGGGCGCTTACCCATGCAGGATAGAAGAGGGCACCCTGGCCTGGAAGATCTATGGCCACGCCGACATTCAGGAAAGGCACAGGCACAGGTACGAATTCAACAACGAATACACCAAACAGTTTGTTCAGGCCGGCATGGTAATTTCAGGTATCAATCCTGACGCCGGGCTTGCAGAGATTGTAGAGATACCATCACATCCATTTTTTATTGGTGTACAGTTCCACCCGGAGTACAAAAGCACGGTAGAGAAACCACACCCGCTTTTTGTGCATTTTGTGAAAGCGGCATTGGCGAAATGAATCTGGCAGAGCTGGGATATTTCAGCAGAACACACGGCACAAAAGGTCAATTGGTATTAAAGACTTCATTGGAATTTGATGCCGGGGCCATGCAGGCGGTTTTCATTGAACAGAACGGGTCAAAGGCACCATATTTTATTCTGGAAACCAAGCAGGCTGGGGGAGAGCTGATTTTAAGCCTGGAGGGCGTTGATTCACCGGAAAAGGCCAAGGCCTTGCTGAACAGGACGCTATTTGCCGAGGAGAAATATCTGGTTCAGCAAGCCGGAGAACAGGATTGGCTGGGTTTTGAGCTTGTGGATCAGAACAGGGGGTCTTTGGGCAAGATAGACGGCATAAGCCACAACGGGCAGCAAAGTCTTTTACACTTAAACCTTGAAGGCAAGGAGGTGATCCTGCCAATGGTGGATGAATTTGTTAAGCGTATAGACCATGACCTTAAAACAATATATTACGAAGCGCCGGAGGGCTTGATAGAGCTGTATCTGGAGGGGGATTGACAAAGTCAAAAAAAATATTTTCAGGTGTTAAAAATTACGTAAATTTGCAATCCTTCGGGTGAAAATCCCGTATGGTTAGGTGGACGCGAAATGTCCGGAGGACATTTTGGCGAGTCTGTGGGAGGCTATCCACCTAACAAAATAAGAAGCCAAAATACCAGGTAAAAACTGGTATTTAGAGTAAAAGGTTAGGTGGATGAGTGGCTGAAATCACCGGTTTGCTAAACCGGCGTACGGTGTTAAGCCGTACCGGGGGTTCGAATCCCCCCCTGACCGCCAGAAGTGCCCTATTCATGGGCTTTACAGAGAGTTTAGGCAGCAGTTAGGCAGCAGAACTTACTGGACAAAAACCTCTCAATTTTTAGGCAGCAAACTATCCTTTTCACTCGAAATGTGGGAAGGATTTTTGCTTTTTACTCGCCCCCTTTAACCCCCTATTAACACCTCAGCTTTTATTCAATCAATTCTATTCCCAAAACTAAATAATGGAACATATTTGGTTTCTTTACTAGACTCAGCTAATTTCAAGTTCAATACAACACTTATCATTTCGAAATAAATCTTGCTATGTGGCGACTTAGTTTATTTTCTTCGCTTTTTTGTTATACTTTGTTTTTAAAGGCGCAGGTCATTAACTACGTAAACAATGGAAGCTTCGAGGAATGTGTAAACTGTTTGACTCCACCTTATATCTCTGTACCTAAATACTGGGGAGCGTTGGATTCTGGATTTGCATTTATGTATTGCACCATAAATCAACCGCTTTCAAATTTGCCATATTTTGGTGGTTATCAAATTCCAAGGTCTGGTAAAAGTATGATTGCTTCCACAGTTTATTGCGCCACAAATACTTGCATTTATATTAATTCTAGAAATTATCCTAGGAACCGATTAAAATGTCCGCTGAAAGCTAATACTGCATATTGTTTGAAATACTACATTAACAATCTAAACTATAATAGTGTTGCTATAGACGCTCATGCTGCTTTTTTTGGTAACAACTTAATTGATACTATAAACTATTGTAGGTTGCCGCTAACTTATTTAGTTCCTCAAGTTCATAATACAGTCGGTAACATAATAAGTGATACTCTCGGATGGTCACTAATAAGTGGCACTTTTGTAGCAACCGGCACTGAGAAGTATCTTTTATTAGGCAACTTTCAAAGTGATGCAAACACAGCAACCATATTAATTAATCCAGCTTCCTTGCCTGCATATGCAACAGACATTTTTTATGATGATGCCAGTGTTATTGAACTGGACTTGCCAGCCTTTGCTGGCCGAGATACAACTTTGATAACGGGCGACAGTTTATTTCTTGGTCGTGAGCCAGATGTTGGAATTAATGAAGCTTGTATTTGGTACAAGTTACCTGGCATTACACCAATTGACACTATAGCTGGTTTTTGGATCAAACCTACTAGTACATGTACTTACGTCGTTAGGCAGGAAATCTGCGGATTGGTGAAATGGGACACCGTGTTGGTGAGTTTGAGTGGCGTCGGCTTAATAGAAATGGAAGCATATCAAAATGACATTAAACTCTTTCCAAATCCCGCTTCTGATTTTATTCAAGTTTATTATTCACTGGATATTTCAGAACCATTTAAGTCGGTTTCGTTTTACAATAATTTAGGGCAGCTGGTCCTTAAAGTGGAATTAAGCTTTAAAAACAAGAAGGCATCAATTCCTATTTCGAGCCTTGAAAACGGAATTTACATTCTTGAACTAGAGAGTCCTTCTGGCCATTCTCTGAAGAAAAGGCTTACGGTGCACAAATAATTCTCCATTTTTTAGCCCTGGTACTAAGTCCGTAGCAGAATAGGATACTCATTCATTGGATTAGCTCCTGATCAGTGCAACCGGTCACCACTTTGAACAGCAGTTTTAATTTATATTGAAAAATCGGCTGCAGACCAGGCGATGGCCTTAGCGGTTTATTTTTGAGGTGTTAATTGATATAATATATGGTATGATATGAGTCTATCTATTTGTTATTCAGTGTTTAAAATTACTTTTAGTTATCAGCTTTTTAATTTTCTATTGTCGTGTTTAGGTATAGATTTATCACATTGTAATACTCCCCTAATTTGACCCCAGATGCTCGATTTTGCTAAAACAAAGGTCTTATAGTTAAAGGCGGACCGTAAAAATGGTATTCAAAGGGACAGAGGCGGGGACAAAAAAAGCCGTAAATATCTCGTAATCCGAAAATAGGCGAAAAACCAAAGAAGCTCTGAAAGCTTTTTCAGTCCTGTACAAAAGGGCTTTTCCTATTTTGAAAACGCGGACATTAAAATAATGATGATGATTTTCAAGGATTTAGACGCTTGCAACATAAAAAAGCAAATGCCATTTTGTTATAACGTAATATTACGATAAAATTGTACCATGGGAATCACCAAATCAGAAGAGTTTACAGTTAAGGACAACAAGATCGCCAAATACGCGAAAGCCCTTGCACATCCGGCTCGTGTGGCCATATTGCAGGTGTTGATCAAAAAACAAGCCTGCATCTGCGGTGATATTGTGGACGAGTTACCTTTATCGCAAAGTACCGTTTCGCAACATCTTAAGGAACTCAAGGACGCAGGACTTATCAAAGGAGATATAGACGGGGTGAAAGTGTGCTATTGCATTGATGAAAAGGAATGGCAACAGGCCGAAAGCTATCTGAATAGCCTTTTTGTGGCCTATACTGCCAAAGCCAAATGCTGCTAATACATCTTATTATCACAAATAATTCATAAAAATATGGAAACAACAGAACAAATTAAGGACATGGTAAGGCAGAAGTACAGTGAAATTGCCCTCCAGGACAAAGAAACCAATGCCAGTTCCTGCTGCGGTGCAACATCGTCTTGCTGCGGAGATGCTGTTTACAACATCATGTCCGAAGACTACCAGAAGCTGGAAGGCTACAATCCCGATGCAGACCTCGGTTTGGGCTGTGGTTTGCCTACCCAGTTTGCAAACATCAGAAAAGGCGATGTGGTGATCGACCTTGGGAGCGGGGCCGGCAACGACTGCTTTGTGGCACGACACGAAACAGGATCAGAAGGCAAGGTGATCGGCATCGATTTTACGGAAGCGATGATCTCAAAGGCACGGGCCAATGCAGAGAAACTCGGCTTTCACAACGTGGAATTCAGACAAGGTGATATCGAGAAAATGCCTGTGACTTCAAATATTGCCAATGTGGTTGTGAGCAATTGCGTGTTGAACCTGGTTCCAAACAAGGCAGCCGTGTTTCAGGAAATTCATCGTGTACTGAAACCAGGCGGACACTTCTGTATATCCGATGTAGTATTGGTCGGTCAATTACCAGATTCACTCAAAAATGTTGCCGAAATGTATGCCGGATGCGTAGCCGGTGCGATTCAGAAAGAGGAATATCTGCACCTGATAAAACAAACGGGCTTTACCAACATCCATGTTCAAAAGGAAAAGGCCATCATCATTCCCGACGACATACTTGCACAGTACATCAGTCAGGATGAAATCAGGACATTCAAAGCCTCGGGTACTGGCATATTCAGCATTACCGTGTTTGCTAAAAAGGACGATTGTTGTAAACCCGGATCAGGCTGCTGTTAATGAAAACCTTTGTCATTAAAAATATGAAACCATTGTTGATTATGTCGTCGGTGGTTTTGCTGCAGGTATTCTTCGGGTTTGACCCTAAGTTCAGCATCATCAATTTGCTTTGGCTGCTGGTGTAAAAAATATACTTGTTCTGTGCACCGGCAACAGTTGCCGGAGCCAGATCGCCGAAGCCTATCTCAGGAAATTTGCCGGAAGCAGAGCCGAGATATACAGTGCAGGCGTGGAAACGCACGGCTTGAATCCACGCGCCGTTCAGGTGATGAAAGAAGACGGCATAGATATCTCCATGCACACTTCAAACCATGTGAATGAATACATCGGTATAGAGTTTGACTATGTGATTACCGTTTGCGACAATGCGAAAGAACAATGTCCTTACTTCCCTTCCAGGGCCAAGATGTTTCACCGCAATTTTCCAGATCCGGCAAAGGCCAGGGGATCGGAGGAAGAGATCATGCAAGCCTTTCGCCAGGTAAGAAGCCTGATCAAGGATTATTGCAAAGAGTTTGTTCAGACACAATTGAATTGAGTTTTTGGGATTGCAGCGTCTGCGTTAAGATGGCCTTTAAATGCCGGCAGGCGAATTCTGTTGATGGCTTTCGTGGTTGAACCCCGATATTATGCTGATACTTGTTTAATAATCTACACGCCTGGTGAACAACTTCAGTTTGTGCTCTGCACCCTGATCAGGTAAGAATTTCTGTTGACCGGAGCATCTTTTGAATTTATTGTATAGGTTTGCTTAGCTTACGACACCCATGTGTGTAAACAGAGCCAGCTTCAATTCCCCGATTACCCTATAGCAGATCCCTAACAAGCAGCACCACTCATGAAATACCTTTTCTTCTGGGCTCTGATTCTGGGATTATGGGCCAAGACTTTCGCTCAGTCGCCGGATTCACTTCGTCTGCCTTTCGCTATTGCGGATGAAAAACGCTTATCGGATGAGGATTTGAAAAACAAAAGGGAAGGTACTTATGTCACCGGCGTGCCGGATTTCAGTTCCGATCCTGTGAATGGGTTTGGATATGGCGGAGAAGGCTCCCTGTTTTTTAATGGTAAACGCAGTGATCCTTTTTTCGCATATACGGCCTACAGGGCCAGACTGGATCTGGTGCTCTTCAACACCACACGCGCTCAAAGGGAAATCATGCTCAAGCTCGATGTGCCATATGTGTTTAATACCAAATGGAGATGCCGTTTGGAAGGGGGTTACGAAAGCAACCCAAACCTGCTTTATTTCGGTAACACCGAGCAAAGTCTTGCAGGCCTGAGTTATTATCCTGGCCTTGACAGTTCCCTGACGCCTGTTAACAACGCCACTTATGCTAATTATGAACAAAATGGTTTGATTGGTGTGAATCAGTTCTACCACACGTATATCAAAAAAGAATACATCCTGAATGTGAGCGGAGAACGCTCATTTTTGGACGGTACTTTAAGAACCCTTATCGGGTATGAGATAGCGCATGTTTCCATTTCAACATTTCAGGGTAATTCACTTTTACAAAACGATTTTGCAAGTAAAAAGATCTCCGGCCTGGGCAAGGGCCTGGTTGGCATTTTGCAGCTGGGACTGATTTACGATACCCGTGACCTTGAAACCGATCCCGGCAAGGGTATTTTCGCCGAACTGACCAATGAACTGTCCCTAAAGTCCGCAGGCTCAGCATACAATTTCAACAAGACATTTGCGCACCTGAACATCTATCAAAATCTGATTCCCGGAAAATACAAAAAGCTGATTTTGGCGGCCAGGCTGGCCATTGGATACACTTACGCCGACGCGCCCTTTTTTGAATATCAGGACCAATGGAGTTCAGAAGGCAGTATAGAAGGTTTGGGAGGCGCACATACCATCAGGGGCTATAAACAATCTCGTTTCATGTCGCGCGTGATGACTTTTAATAATCTGGAATTCAGGTACCGCTTCGCACAGACTACCCTGTTGAAACAACATTTGGCTTTTGTGGCTGTACCATTTTTTGATGCCGGTGGTGTGTGGGATGAGCTTTCGGGACTGGGGTATTTTTCAAATTACCGTTATAATTCCGGCCTTGGTTTACGAATTGTCTGGAATGTCAATACGGTGCTGAGGTTTGATTATGCCATATCAAAAGAGGACAAACAGTTTTTTTTCAACTTGTCTCATGCCTTTTAAAACCAGATCGGCATCTGTTGCCTGATCAACGGAACATCGGGAACAGATTCCCACCAGCCTGAGAGCATAAAGCTTATACCTAATCCAGGATTATTTTTTGCAAGTATGTCGCCCGGTTAAAACCCAGGTATTTCAGATCGCGACAGGCTTCGCTGTTAGCATTCAGAAGCGGATTGCTATGGTTAAAGTGTATAAAGTGGATCTTTGCTTTGTCTGATGCGGAAAGTGATGCGAACAGGGCCGCGCTTTCTTTCACCGTAGGATGCGGGATCTCCTTCAGGTTTCTGCCTGGCAATTCATCCTGGGTGTAAAAAGTGCCGTCGATAAAAGCGCAGTCCACCTCGTGTATGATCTTCAGGATATCCTTGTCCCATTTTTCCCATTTATCGATATCCGGAATAAAAAGCACTTTCTGTTTCCTGCCCCGAATGATATAGGCAGCAGTTTCAGAAAACTCATCCCGGTGAGGCACCTGCAGCACCTGAACGCTGAGGCCCTGTCCAAGCTGAAGAATAGAATCCCGCCTTAATGTTTGTAAACGAATGTTCTGCAGCCGGCACAATTGGCTGTAGGGCGCATTATTTTCGAGAAAATTTTTCATCCCTGGCAAAACATACACCGGAATGTTATGGCTGTTCACAGCTTCCCGGCCCAATTGCATCAAACCGGTGTAATGGCCTATGTGCGCGTGCGACACAAATATGCCATCGGGCAGACTTCCTGGGGATTTAACTTTACACTCTTTCTGCAACAAATAAACCTGTTGTTTAAAATCCGGACCAGCCTCAAAGAGATAGGTTTTTCCTGCTTCCTGGTCAACCAAGCCCAGACAGCTCACTTTACGCTCAGGGTCGGGTCTTTCGAACAAGGCTGAACAACAAGTACCGCTGCATCCTGCCTGGGGTGAGCCGGCATCCTGTGTGGTGCCGAGAACGATCACAAAAGGCTTTTCATAATCTGGCGCAAGAGTAATTGGAGCCTGGCTGAAGGAAAGGAAAAGCAGTATACAGCAAAAGCCGGCAATCCAAAGGCTTCCCTTTCCGGTCAAGGTATATCTCTTTACACCTGAGCGCATAGGTTCAGGATGTCTTTTACAACAGCCTCTACATCTTCCATGGTGCTGAAACGCCCGAATGAAAAACGAAAGCTGTTCCGGATATCTTCTTCACTTAATCCCAGGGCCTTGAGCACATGCGAAGGTTCTGCGCTGGCACTGCTGCAGGCAGAACCACTGGAGAAGGCGTAACGCGGCAAAAGCGATCTGAGTTTTAGATTAAGCGGGAAACAGAGGTTGCTGGTATTATAGAGTCTGTATTTTGTACTGCCATTGATGCGCAGACCATTCAGCTCCAGGAGCTGGTGTTCGAAGTGGTTGCGCAGGACCGAAATCCGCGCACTTTCTTCCCAATATTCGCTTAGGGCGATCTCTGCGGCTGCACCCATTCCCACAATGCCGGCTACATTAAGGGTGCCGGCGCGTATGCCATCCTGCTGACCTCCGCCATACACCTGGGTCTGAATCTGCAAACGGGGTTTGTTTCGGCTGAGATACAGGGCGCCTACACCTTTTGGTCCGTAAAATTTATGCGCGCTGAAGGCCAAGGCATGAAGGCCGATTTCCTTTACTGAAATGGGGTATTTAGCGGCATATTGGGTGGCATCGCTAAAGAACAAAAGTTTGTAATGCCGGCAGAGTTCGGCAATCTGTTCCAGGTCCTGAAGCACACCGGTTTCATTGTTGGCCGCCATAATACTCACAAGTATGGTGTCAGGGCATATGGCTGCTTTCAATTCATCTTGGTCAATGCGGCCTTCAGGATCAACACCCAGGTAGGTGATCCTGGCGCCTCGTTGTGTTAAGGCTTCGCAGGTATCCAGCACGGCCCTGTGTTCTGTTTTCACGGTGATGATGTGCTTGCCCTGATTCTGGTATGTTTCAAACAGTCCGAACAGGGCCAGGTTTACCGCCTCAGTGGCGCCCGAGGTAAAAACAATTTCATCTGGCCGACAAGAAAGCAATGCAGCCACTTGTTCCCTGGCCTTGTCAACAGCTTCTTCTGCAACCCATCCATAGGGGTGCAGTTTACTGGAGGCATTACCATAGTGTTCGCTGAAATAAGGCAGCATACGTTCCAGAACCCTGGGATCGGTTCTGGTGGTGGCGTTATTGTCGAGATAAATAACCTTGTTAATCCTGCTCATTGCTTACCTTTACTGCCATTTTTCAGGTGCTTAAAGGTATAAATAAACATTTTCTGCTGCTCCACTTCATTGTTTTCATTTGGGGCTTTTCACCGGTACTGGGGCGCTATATCACAGCCAATACCTGGCAGCTTGTCTGGTTCAGAATTCTCCTTGCCGTTTCGGTGATGTACGCGTATCTCCGGATCAGCCGGCACAATTTCAGCGTCAGCCGCAAACAGTTCTGGCAATTAAGCGGCATCGGTCTCATCATCATGGTGCATTGGCTTGCCTTTTACGGTGCCATTAAAGTGTCCAACATTTCCGTAACCATGGTGGCCTTCAGTACAGGAACCCTTTTCAGCGCGGTCATTGAACCCATATTGTTTAAACGGCGCATCAGGGCTTATGAAGTGGTCATCGGGCTGATCATTATTGCCGGAATTGCACTGATCTTTTCAATTGAAACGCATTACTGGCTGGGCATTGTTCTGGGCATACTGGCCGCGCTCACCTCATCGTTTTTCGGGGTATTCAACAGTCTTCTCGCGCGCGAGCTTCGCTCTGGTATCATTAGCATTTATGAACTCAGCGCGGCCCTGCTTGGGCTTACCATATTTATACTGATAAAAGGCGACATGAATGCCGCTTTCTTTGAACTTGACCGGCAGTCGGTTACCGGTTTACTGCTTTTGAGCATCGTGTGTACGGTATTTCCTTTTATCGCAGCCGTGAACCTGTCGAGGCACATATCCCCATACACCATTGTACTCACGGTGAATCTTGAAACCGTTTACGGCATCATCTGGGCCATACTCTTTTTCAGCGAAAACCGCGAAGTAGAGCCGAGTTTTTATGTGGGGGTACTGATCATACTGGGTGCAATTTTTTTCAATTCTTACCTGAAGAAGATCAAAGAAAAGAATTGAATCATAATATGTACTTTAGTTAGAGGTGAAGAAAATTCTCATAGTCCGTTTCAGTTCAATTGGCGACATTGTTTTAACCACGCCCGTTATCCGTTGTTGTAAACTTCAGCTTGAACAAACGGAGATTCATTTTGTCTGCAAGGAATCCTTTCGTGACCTTCTGGAACACAATCCGTATATCAGCAAACTCCATTGTTTTAAAACGGACATAGGTGAGATCCTCCCAGCCTTAAAAGCTGAAAAATATGATCTGATGATTGACCTGCACCGCAACCTGAGAAGCCTCAGGTTAAAGACCCTCCTGCGTGTAAAAAGCATCAGCTTCAATAAACTAAACCTGCGTAAACTCGCTGCCGTTAATTTCAAACAGGTTTCACTCCTGCCTGCTGTTCACATTGTTGACCGTTACCTGGACACATGCAAAAGTCTTGGTGTACACAACGACGGAAAAGGACTGGATTATTTTATATCGGAGCAGGACAAGGCCCTGCCCCAAGGAAGGTCCTTGCCACCCCGTTTTATAGCCCTTGTGATCGGTGGATCGTATTTTACCAAAAAGATACCCCTCCACAAACTTCTTGAGATTGCAGACAAGTCCACTTTGCCATTGGTATTACTGGGTGGCAGAGAGGATAAGGATATTGCAGATCAAATAGGTATAAAATTCCCCGGGGTGCTTAACCTTTGCGCTACGCTTAGCCTTAACCAGAGCGCTTACGTGGTTTCCCTGGCCGAATGGGTGATCACTTCCGATACTGGCATGATGCACATTGCCGCTGCATATAAAAAGAAAATCATTTCAGTTTGGGGTAACACCATTCCTGAGTTTGGCATGGGACCCTATTTGCCTACCAAAGAGAACAGGATTCTGGAAATAAGAGGTCTGCCCTGCAGACCGTGTTCAAAGCTTGGTTTTGGAAAGTGTCCCAAAGGACACTTCAAATGCATGAACCAGATAGACTTTACCTTCCTCAGGGAGCTTCACTGAAAGAACATTTATTTTTCCAGCACCAGCTTGGTTCGGAGCACCTGGGTGCCCTGCCTGAGTTCAGCGTAATAGATACCATTGGCCAGAGCTGAAAGATCGAGTTCAGTACTGCTCTGCTGATTTAGTTTTTCAGCCAGGATCTGCCCAAGGGTGTTGAATAGCCTCAGATCAAATTCCTGTGTTTCCCATTGAACAAATAATTTGTCACGGACGGGATTCGGAAAAAAGAGGGCGCTGTGCATATCAGCAACCTGAGCCCCGAGCGATGTGCCAATGCCTATACATGCCGTTGAACTTACCACGCAAAGATTGGCGTCCACAATGTTAACAGTATAACAGGCCGGGGGAAGATTCAGGGCCGCGCTGCCTGTGCCTCCTGCGGGTATCCAGGTGTAGCTGTATGGCGCTATGCCGCCGGTGACCATTACAGAAAGGGAGCCGTCGTTGCAAGAAGCACAACTGGCATTGCTGATGTTTACACTGCTGATGGCCATTGCCGGTGGCGCACTGATGGTGAAGCTTTGGTTGATGCTGCAGCCAATGGCGTCATTCAGATGAAAAGTAAATGTTCCTGCGCAGAGACTTGTGCAGGGTAAGCTGCTGCAGCTTGTGCTGCTAATGCTGAAAGAGTAGGGCGCTATGCCTCCTGAATAAGTGGCGTTCAGGGTTCCGGTGCAGGTGCCCCCGCAAAGTATGCTTCCGGTACTCAGGGCGTTGCTCATGCTGCTCACAGTTACGGGAATCAAACTCGATGTGTAACATCCGTTTGATATATTGGAGGCATTGAGTGTATATACTGTATTGACATTCGGATAAGCCACGTTCACCGAACCTATGACAACCGGCATGCCCCAGCTGAATGAGGTGTAAGCGCCGTTCGCCGTCATGCTTACCGCGCTTCCGCTGCAAATACTATATGAAGGACTAACAGAAATGCTGATGCTGGGAGTTGGTATCACGGTAATGCTCACTACAGCCTGGTTTGTACAGGAGTTCAGCGATCCGGTAACGGTATACGAACTGCTGCTCAGCGGACCAACAGCCAGACTTGGACTTACGGCACCCGTATTCCAGGTATACGTGGCGGCACCTCCGGCACTCAGCAGGCAATACGCCTGGCTGCACACATTGTTGGAAGAAGAACTCGCACTCACGGTGAACGCCGGGTTTACCAGCACTGCGGCTGTTTGAGAAGCTGTGCAACTGAGACTGCTGCCACTCACCGTGTAAACAACTGAACTCAATGGTGTAACGGTTATTGAACTTGCGTTGGACCCTGTGTTCCAGGTGTAAGTTGTGGCGCCATTGGCCAGCAGTGCCACACTTTCGCCATAACAGATGCTTGCGCTGTTCACCGAGATCACCGGTATGGGATTCACCACAGCGCTTGTGGTTACACTGGACATGCAAAAACCGTTGCTGCCTGTAACGGTGTATATTGTGGTGGCTGTTGGATTGAGCGTGACACTCGGCCCGCTAAGTCCCCCGGGATATGTTGTATAACTCGTACCCCCGCTGTAAGTCAGCACCGCCGGGCTACCATTGCACACTGTTGAACTGCTCGCGCTAAGGGTTGGATTTGGGTTGACATAGGCAGTGGCATTCGCAAGCGAATTGCAGCCGCTGTTGCTTCCAGTTATGGTATAAATACTGGTAGAAGGCGGCGTAACAGTAATGACCGAACCACTTAGAGAACCGGGCTGCAATGTATAACTTGCTGCACCGGTTAAACTAAAGACGGCAGCTGAACCGGCGCACACCGTTGGGTTGTTTACACCTATAACCGGATAAGCATTCACCGTAACCGTTCTGGTCAAAGCAGCTGTAGCGCTACCGTTGGCGCCAATAAGCTGAATCGTGTAAACGCCGGGAGCTGTGTAACTCACACTGGCGTTGCTTTGCGATGAACTCGCCGGTGAACCGCCCGGGAAATTCCAGGTGTAACTACCCGCGCCAACACTTGTGTTTACAGGGTTTATGGTTGACCCCACACAAACCGGATTGATTGGATTCACATTCAGTGTGGGTGTTGGGAAATACAGATTGATGTTATCAAGGTAAATGCCCTGACCGTACTGCCCGTGATTGATGAAGGAGAACATCACATTGGATTGCCCGGCAGTGGCCGCGCTGATGTCGAATGTATCGCGCCTCCATTGTGCACTGGTGGGTACAAACTGAGATGCGAGATCGCTCCGGGTGGCCAATGTGGTGCCGCCCTTTATGCTCACCACACTCCAGGTGCTTCCGCAATTCACCGACAACTTCACTTCAAGTGTATCCGAATAGGTTGGGTTTAACCTGGCGTAAGCCACATCGTAACGAAGCCGTGCCGACACCACATTGCTGAAACTGTATTTCGGGGAACGCATTTCGTCCCTGTCACCGAAACTCACAAAATTGTAATTATCGAAAATAGCACAAGCCGTACTGGTACCGAAACCGCCAACACCATTGTAACGGCTCCAATACACATTGTCATAATTTACATTTTTCGGTGTCCAGTTGGGTGGCAGGAAAGCCAGGCCTTCAAAACCTTCGGCGAAGGGAAGATTTTGCGGACCCGCAATGGTGATATACGACAGTTTGGTTTTCGCATTACTGCCGTTGGCATTGGTTACCGAAAGCGTAACGGAGTAGGTGCCGGGACTCAACCACTGCACTGAAGGGGAAGGTGAATTGGAGACAGCCGGACTTCCACCCTGGAAGGTCCAGGTGTAAGTTAATGGCACATAGAGAGAGCTGTCATAAAATTGCACAGGGGTGTTGGGGCATGAGACCAAAGGAAAGGCATAAAAATTAGCCACCGGTGGTATGGTCAGAAAAGCACTGGCGCAGGTCATGGCCTGAAAGGCTTCAATGCGTCCGGCACCCAGCTGGTTGCCAACCGAATAAGAGCTGTTGGCGCCAAGGGTGTAAATGTTCACGGCTGTTGAAGATATGCAATTCAACACATCAGTGCTCGACATCCATGAACACTTGGATAACATGAGTGCAGCGAGACCTGAAACAAGCGGGGTGGCCATGGAGGTTCCCGATTTAAAATCATAGGTACCGGTACTTACGCTGGGCACTGTACTGTAAATATTTTCGCCAGGGGCAGAAATGTCGACCCAGATACCATAATTGGAGAAGCCGGATTTCTGATCAGAAGGATTCACAGAAGCCACGCAATACACCCGGGCATATGCACCGGGATAATTGGGTGTGTTGCTGCCAGCATTACCGGCAGAGGCCACCACTATACAACCCTTGTTCCAGGCATAATCGATTACGCTTTGTTCTACGGCGGCGCCGCCTGATCCGCCCCAGGAACAGGAAATCACCCTGGCCTTTGCTTTGGCTGCGTAAATAATACCTTCGTATCCGGCGTCAATAGCACTGGTGCCGCTGGTGTTATAAGCACATTTGACGGGGATAATTTTGATGTTCCAGCCAATGGCTGCAATTCCCAAACTGTTGTTGGTGGCAGCCCCGGCTATGCCGGCGCAGTGCGTGCCGTGGTCCATGGCGGTATTGGTGGGTACGGCGTTGTTGTCAAGGTCCGCCACATCGTAGCCATTCACATCGTCCACGAATCCGTTCCCGTCATCATCAATACTGTTGCCGGCAATTTCCGCAGTATTGGTGTAAGTATTGCTTACCAGGTCGCTGTGGGTCCACATCACCGCATTGTCAACTATGGCTACGGTGATATTGGAATTGCCATTAAAAACATTCCAGGCGTTGGGGGCGTTGATCTGATTGAGGTGCACGGGGATGGTAGGGTCGTTGGGAACGGCGTCAGTTCTGAGCAGAGGCACTTTTTCGGCGAACTCCACCAGACTGCGTTTCTCCAGATCGCGGATAAAAGCGTTTACCTTTTCTTTTTTACTGAAACTGATCTTTAAAACCCAGGGCAGAAAGTTATCGTCGCTGGCCTGATGAAATGGCCTGCTGATGTGTGTGATGCCGTATGCAGCTGCCAGATCGCTCAGCAAAACAGCTTTGCCAACAGGCACATTGTCCGGATTCTCCTTTAACAGCGATTTCCAGGAATTGTTTTTCAGTTTGACATAAACCTGTCCGTCTCGGTAAGCCGGAAAAATCTCCTGGCAGAACGCCAGACCGGAACCCAGGATCAAGAAGGCAAAAAGTACGTTTTTGAACATTCAGAACATTTATTTTATCTCCACTAAATTTACTGAATTCCCCCCCAACAGCAAAAACTCCCAAAAAGTAATTACATTTATTCACGAAGTGGATTGCGGTTTTCAGGACATCCCGCCATAAAAGCCCGCAGTTTTAACGAATTTCTGACCTATGCCCGAATGCCTGGCCATAATTGATTGCGGCACCAACACCTTTAATCTGCTTATCGTAGAGATTCTGGACGAGGGTAAATTCAGAAAAATTTACAGCACACGCGCGTCTGTAAAACTGGGTGAAGGCGCCATCAACCAGGGTTATATTTCTGAGATGCCCTTTAACCGGGGCCTGACTGCGCTCGAATCTTTCTCGGCGGATATGGCCCGTTTCCCCGTCAATAAGGTGCTGGCCTACGCCACATCGGCTATAAGAGATGCCAGCAATGGTGAAGATTTTGTGAGACTTGTGAACGAGCGTTACGGCATCAGCATTTCCATCATTGATGGAAACAGAGAAGCTGAACTCATCGCGAGCGGCGTGATGGCTGCTGTGACTGCCCTGCCGGGACGCAGTCTCGTCATGGACATTGGAGGGGGAAGCACGGAATTCATTATTACCGAAGGTCAGAAGCCGCTCTGGAAGCACAGCTTTAACATTGGCGCCGCCCGTCTGCTCGACCGGTTTAAGCCCTCAAACCCTATGACAAAAGACGAATTCCGCAGCATACAGGATTACCTCAGGTTAAAACTTGAACCACTGCTCACTGAGCATGCCGGTCTGCCCTGCGCCGAATTGCTCGGTTCATCAGGAGCTTTTGATTCCATTGTGGAAATGATACACGGCGAACTGAATGGCGAGGCCCTTCGGCAGGGCCAAAACGAATACCTGATCAGACTGGATGATTACCGCATCATTTCAGAAAGGGTACGGTATTCCACACTAGAAGAAAGAAGACACATTAAAGGCCTGGTGGCCATGCGCATCGATATGATTGTAATTTCCTGCATCCTTGTGGATTTTGTGCTCGAGTCCCTTAACCTGAAGAGGATGCGGGTTTCAACATATTCTCTAAAGGAAGGCGCGGTGGTGGAGTACATACGGGATAAATCCCCTAATTTTAAGACCGTATAAACTATGGCAAAAATACTGGTGGTGGACGATGAAAAAGCGATCCGCCGTTCAATTCGCGAAATTCTGGAGTTTGAAAAACATCAGGTGGATGAAGCTGAAGATGGTCTCAATGCCCTTCAGATGACATCCAAAAACACTTACGACATCATTCTGAGCGACATCAAAATGCCCAAGCTCGATGGCCTTGAATTTCTCCAGAAACTGACCGAACTCCAGGTGCCTTCAGCAGTCATCATTATCAGCGGACACGGAAACATAGAGACAGCTGTTGATGCCGTTAAAAAAGGAGCTTATGATTACCTGGCCAAACCCATTGACCTGAACCGGCTTTTGGTTTCCGTACGCAACGCGCTTGAAAAGAATACCCTCCTGAGCGAGACCAAAGTGCTGAAACGCAAGATCGGCAAGGGCAGTGAAATGATTGGCGCTTCAGCAGGAATTCAACAAATCAGAATCATGATCGACAAAGTGGCGCCAACCGATGCCAAGGTGTTGATCACCGGCGCGAATGGCAGTGGAAAAGAACTGGTGGCGCGCCAGCTGCACGAAAAGAGCAACCGTGCCGAAGGCCCGCTGGTTGAGGTGAATTGCGCGGCCATTCCTTCGGAACTCATAGAAAGCGAACTTTTTGGTCATGAAAAGGGATCCTTCACAAGCGCGGTGGCACAGCGTAAGGGCAAATTTGAACTGGCCGAAGGCGGCACCTTGTTTCTCGACGAAGTGGGTGACATGAGTCTGAGCGCACAGGCGAAAGTACTGCGGGCCTTACAGGAGAACAAGATCACACGCGTGGGTGGAGACAAGGAGATCAGAGTGAATGTGCGGGTGATTGCAGCAACCAACAAGGATCTCGAAAAAGAGATTGAAAAGGAAAACTTCCGCCGCGACCTTTATCACCGCTTGAACGTGATTCCCATACACGTGCCATCTCTCGACGAACGCAAAGACGATATTCCCGCACTGGCGGATCATTTCATCAACAGCATCTGCACCGAAATGGGTATCGCGAAAAAAAACATTTCATCCGCTGCGCTTGAAGCGCTCCGCAAGAGAAACTGGCCCGGTAACATCAGAGAATTCAGAAATGTAATGGAACGCTTGCTTATTCTGGGATCAAAAGAAATTTCAGAGGATGACGTGAAGCAATTTTCCTGACAACTTCAATAAAAAAACCCCTGCAGAACAGGGGTTTCATATTTTTAATGCCTTATTAATTCACCGGTTTGCTCATAAAATCAAGCATGATCAAATCTTCAACCGTATAACGCTTCCCGTCTACAAAGGCTACGATCCACGAATCGGTTTGGCCTTTTCCAATTGTTTTTTGCCGGTGGACTTCTGCTTCCTTAATGGTATTGAACTGACTCTGGGTGAAGCGCGTTATGCCGTCAGGATATAACTTCGATTCCACTTTGCCGAGTCCTTTCAGATTGGCGTATTTAAAATTCTCAGGCTTGCGGTAGGCACCGATCTGTACTTTGAAGACAATGTTGCTGGCGCAATAGCTGCCGGCCATCTCCAGCAACATGTTGTAGTTGGCCGGATCGTTCAGACTTTTGCCTTTCAGAATACTCATATCAGGTAAACTTGATCCACAGGGCGCTGAACCGGTTTTTTTAGCGGTTGAGGGCTCTGACTTGCTCTCTGTTTTGGGCTCCACTTTGGGTTCCTCCTTCACGGGCGCAACAGCAACAGGTTCTTCTTTCTTAGGCTCTATCACAGGCACCACTGCAACCGCCGGGGTTTCGGGTTTGACTTCGGGTTCTGTTTTAGGACTTTCGGTAGGCGTAACAGCTGCAACTGCAGGAGGAGGTGAAAAATCCAGCTTGGTTGGGTCGCTTTTCAGATTGCTCGCGTTGTTGGCCGCAAAGGCCGGGGTGTACATATAGAAGTCTTTTTTGATCTCAGAATAATCGGCCAGCGTTTCAATGTTGATGTCCTCTTCAATAGGCTGGTAACCATCGGCGAATACTTTTATCCTGTAATTCGAACCCGGTTTCAGCGTGATGAGGTATTTACCGGTGCTTTTGTTCGAGAAATAGGGTCCCAGATTTTCCTTGTTCGAATTCTTCACAATATCTATCCTGGCCTCAATGGGCTTATCGTCGCCGTAAACGGTTCCCTTAAACAAGCCAACCACCAGACGCTCCCCGATCACACCGGGTGTTACCATGTAAATGTCTCGTCCCCCGCGGCCGTCGGCAGTGGCCCGGTCTGAACTGAAGTAACCTTTGTTGCCCTTAGAATTGATCACATAAAACCTGTCGTCCTCCGTTGTGTTAACCGGCATGCCCATACTTTTTGGCATCGACCAGCCCTCTTCTGTTTTCGTGGCAAACATGATGTCGTAATCACCCACACTCATGTGTCCTTTTGAACTGAAAAAAAGCGTCACGCCATCGGGGTGTATAAAAGGCGCATCCTCATCCAGTGGGGTGTTGATCTTTGGACCAAGATTCACGGCAGGTCCCCAGTCTCCGTCAATGAATTCTGAAACGTAAAGATCCCTGCCACCCAGGCCGGTTGGCCTCTCACTTGAAAAATAAAGGAATTTACCGTCCGCCGAAATGGAGCAGGAGCCCTCCCAGTATTCCGGCGTGTTGATGTTGCTGTTCAATGGCTCTGGTGTGCTGAATTCACTACCCTGCAGCTTGCTCACCATGATGTCACCCTCGTTTTCGTTTGTACTTAAAAACGTAAACAGGGTTAAACCATCGGGTGAAATGGCAATGGCTGCGTCGTTGCCTTTTGTGTTTAAGGCTGTAACAGGGGCAGGGGTACCCCATGTGGAGTCGTTCACCCGGGTGCTCATATAGATATCAGAAGTGTATTCTCCTTTGGGGTCCGGTTCAAGACTGGCGTTGAGTTTTCCGCCCATGCTTTTTTTGCCCTGATAGGTGAAGATCATCATGGATTCGTCGGCGGTAATAACAGGTACAGCCTCGAGTTCCTTGGAGTTGATGGGTCCACCCAGGTTTTTGACATCCGAATTGGTCTTGTTCTTAAAGTATATTTTTCCGTTTTCGCAATTACTGATGATCACTTTCACATCATCATACATGGATTTTTCTTCCTTTTTCTTGCTGTCCATGAGGGCTGTGGCCAGGGGCTTCAGAACACCAAGCGCCTCATCAAATTTGTAATTGCTGTGGTATGCCCTGCCAAGATAAAATTCGGCTTCCTTGGTTTTGTATTTGGTCACCATATCCTGAAAGACCTCAATGGCCCTTTCTTTCTTTTCAGGATAGCTCAGGCAGCAGATACCCAGCTTAAACTGGTAATCCAGCTCCTTGGGGTAGCGGGCATGCAGCTTGTCAAAGGCGTCGTAGGCTTTGATGAAGTCGCCGTTGTTCAGGTAATCATACGCTTCATCTTCAAGCACGCTTCTTGACTGAGCGCTGGTTTTTATCGACAAAAAGGATAAAAACAGGTATAAAATCGTGATTTTGTTAAGTTGGGCCATAACTTAAATGTTAAAATACAAGACAAAGTTGTAAGAAAAGGCAGGAAAAAAAAGTGTGCCCGGGGAAACTTATCAAAAGCCGAAAGTTAAAAGCCGGGTTCTTACCAGGCACATTTACAGGCCGGGCTGAAGTAGATTTTGGTGTTGGGCAGCATGGCCTGTATGTTATCCTGCTCCTCCTGAGGGATGAGGATGTTGCGTAAATCCATTACTTCGAGGTGAAGCAGGTTTTTCATGGTTTCGGGAAAATAATCCAGTTCATTATCCCACAGGTCGAGGTATTCCAGGTTTTCGAGTTTCCCGAAACTGTATGGGATACGGCCTATTTTATTCTGGCTGAGGTTGAGGTAACGGAGGTTGCTAAGCTCGCCGATGTTGTTTGGAAGGGCTTCTAGATCGTTCTTTGACACAATCAGAAACTGAAGACTCTTCAGTTTCACCAATGAGTCGGGCAGGCTCTTGAGTTTGTTTTTACCCAGGTCGAGGTATTGGAGGTTCCTGAAGGTCAATATACTCTCAGGCACTTCCTTGTATCCTTGTTTGCGCAGACTCAGTTTGATCACCTGGTCCGGGTTCCGGAGCGCTTCCTTCAGGTCTGTGTATTCTGCTTGAAGGGCCAGCGATACGGAATCGAGGAGGTTGTCCTGCGCCTTCAGCACAAGCGCAAAACACAGGTAAAAACACAATGTACAAATAGTTCTCATTTCACAGCGCTGATTAGGTTCATGCAGTCTTCTTCATCTTTCCGGAGTTGTGCTTTCAGGCTTTCGAGATCCGGAAATTTTTTTTCGTCACGCAGATGCTTTATAAAACGTATGGTAAGGTGTTTATTGTATATGTCGGAATTAAAATCAAAAATGTGCACTTCGAGCTTAATGTCATTGCCCGTGTCGGTTGTAGGATTGGTGCCTACATTCATCATGCCGAAATGGTGTTTGCCTTCAAATTCCACCCCAACCAGATAAATGCCCTTTGCCGGCAGGATCTTTTCGGCGTCGTTGAGCAACAGGTTGGCTGTAGGATAACCCAATTGTCGTCCAAGTTGTTTACCCTTTATCACCAGGGCGTTGATAAAATACATGTGCCCGGAATAGGCCTGGGCCAGTTCAGGTTTACCTTCTTCAATGGCCTTCCGGATTTTGCTGCTGCTGATGGCAATAGAATCAATATCCTGAGCCGGAATTTCTTCCAACTGAAAACCAAATTGTTTAGAGCAGGCCAGCAGGGTGGTGTAATCGCCGCTCCGGTTATGACCAAAACGGTGGTCGTGTCCGATAACCAGATATTTTACCTGAAGTTGTTTCACCAGTATCTGTTCCACATAAAAAGCTGAGCTGCTATGGGCGAATTCAAGGTCAAAGGGATAAACCACAGTTACATCCACAGATGAGGCACGCAGCAAATCGAGTTTTTCCTCGATCAATGTGATCAGCTTGAGGTCCTTTTGCTCGGGAAAGAGCACTTTTCGCGGATGAGGCTCAAAGGTGAGTACCACCGTAAGCAAGCCGGTTCTGGCTTTGATTTCCGCCAGCCGGTCAAGTATTTTCTGGTGGCCCAGGTGAACCCCGTCGAAAGTGCCAATGGTTACAATACTCGGACTTTCAATCCTGAACTCACGGGTATTTCGAATCACCAGCATGAGGCAAAAATACAGGAATTTGAATAACCGGCCTTTTCCAATGATGGCTCGGGCTTGAATACCGCCAAGTGGCCCCAATGAATGTGTGGATTAAAACAGGATTTGAAGCGGCACCCCTCTTGATCCATGGTACTGATTTGCAGTCCCGAAAATGTTAAAAACGATTTAATATTTGGGGCAATTTTCATCACAGGATTAGATTTTAGTACTACCTTTGCGCCCATAAAATTTAAGCATTAAGTCATGTCTAAACAAATCGGCAAAATCGCCCAGGTAATTGGTCCAGTAATTGATGTTCGTTTCGACCTCGATGGAGGCACACTCCCCAATATACTCGACGCACTTGAAATCACCCGTGGTGACCAGAAACTGGTACTTGAAGTTCAAAAACATATCGGAGAAGACACTGTACGTACAATCGCAATGGACAGCACCGACGGTGTATACAGGGGCATGGAAGTAGTTGCAACGGGATCAGCCATAAAAATGCCTGTGGGCGATAAAGTAAAAGGCCGTTTGTTTAATGTGGTGGGTGAAGCCATTGATGGCATCAACGCCGTTGAAAACACCGGTGGTCGCCCCATTCATGCACACCCGCCCAAATTTGAAGATCTCACTACAGCCACTGAGGTTCTGTTTACCGGTATTAAGGTTATCGATCTTATCGAGCCATATGCCAAAGGTGGAAAAATTGGTTTGTTTGGTGGTGCCGGTGTAGGCAAAACCGTACTCATCCAGGAGCTTATCAACAATATCGCCAAAGGCCATTCGGGTTATTCGGTTTTCGCCGGTGTGGGTGAACGTTCCCGCGAGGGAAATGACCTGCTTCGTGAAATGATAGAATCCGGAATTGTAAAATACGGCGAAGCTTTTAAACATTCCATGGAAGAAGGCGGATGGGATCTGAGCAAAGTAGACCTCAAGGAACTCGAGAAATCACAGGCATCATTTGTGTTTGGCCAGATGAACGAACCTCCCGGAGCCCGTGCCCGCGTGGCCCTCTCAGGACTAACCATGGCTGAGTATTTCCGCGACGGCGACGAAAGTTCACAAAGCGGACGAGACATCCTTTTCTTTATCGATAACATCTTCCGTTTCACCCAGGCGGGATCAGAGGTGTCCGCCCTTCTGGGTCGTATGCCTTCAGCTGTGGGTTATCAGCCAACACTGGCCACTGAAATGGGCGAGATGCAGGAGCGTATTACATCAACAAAACGAGGTTCCATTACTTCCGTTCAGGCCGTGTATGTGCCTGCTGACGACCTTACAGACCCGGCTCCTGCCACCACGTTCTCTCACCTTGATGCCACCACTGTACTCAGCCGTAAGATCGCAGAGTTAGGGATTTATCCGGCAGTGGATCCTCTGGATTCAACTTCGCGTATCCTTACCCAGGCTGTTCTCGGAGAAGAACACTACAATTGCGCACAGCGTGTGAAAAACATACTGCAGCGTTACAAAGAACTTCAGGACATCATCGCCATCCTGGGTATGGACGAATTGAGCGAGGAAGATAAACTGGTGGTACACCGTGCCCGCCGTGTGCAGCGATTCCTTTCACAGCCCTTCCATGTGGCTGAACAGTTTACCGGATTAAAAGGAGTATTTGTGAGTATCGAAGACACCATTAAGGGCTTCAACATGATCATGGACGGCAAAGTGGATGAATATCCTGAAGCTGCCTTTAACCTGGTTGGTACCATTGAAGAGGCCATAGAAAAAGGCAAGAAAATACTCGCCGAAAGCAAATAAACAGCAGAACCTTTAGCTTCAGAACATGAAACTTGAAATCATCACACCAGACACCAAACTTTACGAAGGCACTGTGCGATCCGCTGTGTTTCCGGGAAGTGAAGGCAGTTTCGGCATACTCGATAACCATGCACCCATGATCGCGACCCTTCGTGCTGGCAAAGTGGAATTGTTTGAAGAGAATTCAAATAAACTGGAATTCACAATCAAAGGAGGCGTTCTGGAAGTTTTAAAAAACAAGGTCACTGTACTGGCCGAATAGTTTTAAACTGATTGAAATAAAAAACCCGGATCACTTATGGTCCGGGTTTTTTTGTGACTGATCTTATTCCCCATCGTAAAGCAACTTATACATGCCGCTCTGTCCCTCTGCATCGTATCTCAGAAAATATATTCCACTCCTGAGTCCCCTGCCTTTCAGATCTATCGTCTGGGTGTGGGTTCCTGCACTTTTTGCATCGTTCACGAGGCTGAAGAGTGAACGACCCAGCATGTCATACAAAGCAATGTTAACCTGGCCCTGACTGCTCAGATGGTATTCGAGATTGCTCTGGTCCTTTGCGGGATTGGGGTATACATTGAGCTGAATGCCGGGATTGGTAGCAGCCTGATGCTTAAGCTCCACGGCACGCATGTTGCTGCCTCCATTGAGGGAGTCATCCGGTCCACAGCGTTCGAAAAAGGCGTACTCCTCCATGTTGGTGAGCATAAACTGAGGGCAGGCCACCAATCCGCCGTAAGGCGTAAAAGCGTCCACCAGATGCGTGGTAGAAGTGTTGCAATACGTTGGTAACAATGTGCTGGAATTACAGCTTGTTTCACCGCTGAAATAGGATTTGATGAGGTAATGCGCCCCATAACCGCTCGTATTATCTGTGCCGTAAAGCTGCAAGCCGCTGTAAGGGGAATTGATGTTGTTTAACATGCCTATTTTTCCTGCTTCCGGCACCTGACCGGGCAGCACATAGTGGAATTGCCTTCTGAATGGTAAGGGGTAAACCATGGTGGTAAAGCCAACGGTCCGGATCACATCCATACCGGTGGCGCTTTGGCAAAGCATATAATAATCGTGGATATTGGAGTTAATACGCTTCCGGCCCACAATATCTACTATTTCTCCTCCGGCCGAATCATTAGGCAGGGTGTAAATATCGCTGGCCTGCATTACCAGGTTTGAATCGCAACGGTAGTGCCAAACATTACCCGGAACCGCGAAACTGAACTGGTCCGCAAATCCACCCACCAGATAACCAAAGGGGTTCGTATTGTAATTGAAGGGGGCCTGAGGGTATTCTTTAACAACGGGTGTTATGGTATTGAAATACTGATCGCCTGCTTTACCGGGCAACACAGTTGCAATATGAACCCTGCGGCTGATGACCACGTTTCCTGAACTTTGGTTCAGCAGCATCAGAAAACCGTCTATACCGCTGTTGGCATAATCGTAATAGGATTTTCCAACCAGAACAAATTCATCGTTCTTGTTAGGTCCGAATGCCGCCGGTATCATATCCTTTACTTCACCTTCAATGGCGTAAAAATGGCTCCAGATGATGGCGCCGGCTGAATTGATGCGAAGTGCATACATGGTCCTGTCAATGCCGCCGCAAATGATGTAATCGCCGGGACTTTGACTGCACTCCATCAGTTTAGGTTGTGTGACGGTGGTATAATTTCTGGAAGGAAAAATAAAGGAAGTCGACATAACAGGGTTACCATTCTGATCCAGAAGTGAGAAAAAGCATCCGCTGCTGAAAGCCCCGGCCAGCGCATAAGTGATGCCCGAAACATGGGAGTTCATAGGCCCGTCTGTTTCGATCACACTTACACCGGCACAGTTCAAAACGGGCCTGATGTTGTATTCACATTCTTCACTCAGGTTGGCATGGATCTGATACACCTTCTGAAAGCTGCCGTTCACCCCTGTGCAGGCGCCACCCAGCAAAGTTCTGTCGAGTGCAAAATTGTAGGTGTTTGGCTGGCTTAACGCTTTGTAGCCCGCCATCAGATAACCAGGATTGTTAGAATGCTGGCTGATGGTGAGCGCATCGCACAATCGTGTTCCGCCGGACGAATGCAGGTAGAGATTTTCGCCGTAATTCTGGGCCACCAGGCTGCCAAGGGCGAAATTCAGGGCTAAGGTGAAGATTGTAGTGATTTTCATGTACAGGGGGGCTTGATGTTCACTGCTAATTTAGTTTGGGAAGCCCGGCGTATTCAAGTATTTACAGGCCTTTTCGACGACCATGGTTTTTCAGCATTCAAATGCGGGTTCAAATTTGTATCAAGCACACATTTTGAAAGTCCAGCATTTACGCCTGTTCCAGGACATTGTATTTCGATGACCCTGTTTTTTCATGGCACAAAAACGGCTCTGAAGTTTATAAAAGGCCCTGCACAATCGACCAGGCCAGGCTGAAAACCGGTCCTGGCAAGATGAAAAGACAGTTCAGGGGGAAGAATTATTAGCTGAAATAGTGGGTTTGAACACACCAAAGCCTCAAAACGACCCATGAGTGTCAGGCTGGGCTCCCTGTATGTGCAAGACATTCAGGGTTTTCAACCATCGAACGGGGATATTTTGATGGGGAAACATGTTTTTATTCAATACACAGGTGTGAGAGAGGCGGTTTGCCCCATCTGGGGTTTGATTCGTCAATATTCCCGACATTTGCCGATTCAGCGAATGGATTAATATGGAACAGAAAAACAACAGCAAGAATGTGAACATGCTTCCCCGGATATTCAAGCTGGCCGCACTGAACGTGCTGATTTGTGTTTTCATTTTTCTGCTTCTGGACAGGCTGGTGAAGTATAATGTAGATATTACTTATCTGCTTCTTTCAACCTTTACCTGTTTTATTGTTGGTTTCCTGATCCTGTACTATTTTTATTATGTATCCCTGGCCCGCGATATAGGAGGGCTTTCTGAAAAAATCAGAAAACGATTTTTGAGCACTGAAATTCCACAACCGGCCAACCTGCTGGAAGAGCAGGACAGCCTGAAGGATCTCAGCGAAAAAGTTGATCTGCTCATTGAATCGAGGGAGCAGGAATTGAGGCATTTCGAAAATCTCGACAGTTACCGCAAGGAGTATCTTGGGAATGTGTCGCATGAACTTAAAACGCCCGTGTTCAACATTCAGGGTTATGTGGATACCCTGCTGAATGGAGGACTGGAGGATAAGAGCGTGAACATGGACTACCTTCGGCGAACCGAACAGAGTATTGACCGGCTTATCAATATCATTGACGATCTTGAAACCATCACCCAACTCGAGAGCCGGCAGTTGCAGCTGGATATGGACCGCTTCGACATAGCCTCCCTTTGCAAGGACATCTATGCCACACTCGAACTGCAGGCATCTAAAAAACACATAGAGCTCGAAATGGCCAGGAAGTACGACCGGCCTGTAATGGTTATGGCCGATAAGTTCAGGATACGTCAGGTACTGGTGAACCTGATCACCAACAGCATCAAATACGGCCGGGAAAGAGGTACCACGAGCATCAGTTTAAATTACCTGAACGAAGACGTGGTGGTGGAAATAAGTGACAATGGCATGGGAATTGAAACGGCTCATCTTCCCAGAATTTTTGAGCGATTTTACCGGATCGACAAGGGCAGGAGCCGGGAGCAAGGCGGAACTGGTCTTGGACTTGCTATTGTGAAACATATTCTGGAAGCGCATGAAAAATCCATCCGGGTGGAAAGCGAGCCCGGAAAAGGCACAAAATTTACATTTTCTCTGAAGGCTGCGTGAACCAAGGCTTACGGGCATTCGCGCTGAGCGTGTTCGGACAAGCTTTAAAACAGATTAAGATTCGGGTTTTCACTATTTTTTACCCTTTTTATATTGATAAAC
>DAOMFS010000007.1:0-103214 GCA_035429925.1 Bacteroidia bacterium
TACAGGCCCGTGAAAATGCTCTGGCCTTTTATCTTTCTCATGCCTACCGCATAGCAGAAAAGAGTTTTAAGCTTTGGGATCAGATCCAGCATTTTAAAATGGTGAAAGACCTCTGAATCCTTGTAACAAAACCTTCACTCCCAGAAATGCCATTTTTGAGGCCAATGGTCAATCACGCTGATCTCCATGTTCCGGATATCAAACCGCTCGCTGGCCCTGTTCCAGATGTAAAAAGCCATTTCAGCATTATGCTCTATCAGTTGAGCGTGTTTACTCCCGGCATACAATTGTGCATACATCACAAATGTTGAGTCGGCACGCATGGGCAGGATATGTCCTGAACCGGCGCTGTACTGCAGATTATCATGCTGTATGTTATCTCCAACCGAAATGCAGGCTTCCATGCTGCGAGCCAATCCGCTCTTTCCTTTGCAGATCACTTTCAGCAAAGCCACCTGGCCCTCTGCTGAAAATATTTTTGAATACGGCACTTTTAACTCCAAGGGGTATTCGAGCAATGAATCCACACGGAAGGCATTTCGTGATTTGACTTCCGCGGCGTGTACCTTGAACCTGAATTCCCCGGGTTCCCATAGACTGAAACGATTCAGCACCCTTTCAGATGGAAAGCTATGGATTGAATCCTTTTTAAGCCTTGAAAAAAGCCTGATGTTATTGGCCTGGGTAATATCTGAGTATACCAGAAAGGGAAAATATTCGGCGGTAAGGGCTTCGTGCAAAGGCATGGCTGAAGAAAGCAGTATATAATCCCGTTCACAACCAGAAACAAGCTGAGCGAATGCTTCAGTTGAAAGTTTGGAATCGTCGCTGCTGATCACATATGGTTTATTCAGTTTGTATTTAACGGCATACACCTTTTCCATAAATCCGTCGGCGTCAAGAAATACAGGATAGATGCTTTTTTCGCCGAGGTCCTTTCTGCATGTTGCGCTTTGCCTGAACTGTTCTTCAAATACAGTATGTACACACTGCTTGTAATAATCCTTTTGCCAGTATGTTCTATAGATCAGCAGAACCGTGAGTATTGCAAAAACGGTAATGAACCACGATCGCTTGCTGAAATCGAGCAAGGCGCAGGTGAAAAAAAGTATGGCCACACCTGAAAACAGCATGGAAGAATGCTGATAGATCGAAGACTTCAGCTGTGAATACATATAGATCACCACAAAATTGAAAAGGAAGACCAGCAGCAGGTAAATGTGTTTTGTCTGTATTCTTGTGCTGGCATCCAATAGATTTTTCATTAATACGGCTATCGCTAGTACCACGAAACAATACCCAGTACCAAAGAGAATCTTCAGAAAAGCCAGCAAACTCTGCCAGGATGGTTTCTCAAGCCAACCTCCCTGTTCCAGGCCAATACCGCCAACATTTAATTGGTACAAAGTAATAGGTAAATGCGGGAGGTAAGCCAGTAAGGTGATCAAACAGGTGATCAGGTATGCTTTAGTGTTTTGCCTCTTCAGTAAAAACAAACCCGATGCGCACACACTGAAGGCAAACAAAGCATTCAGATGCTGGTTTAGGGCCGATAACAGCGCGAACAGGCCAATTCCGGCATAATGCACAGTTTGACGATTTCCACGAAACATGATTTCGTAAAAATGAAACAGCAAGGCAATGGAAAAAAACACACCAGTGATGTACATTCTGGCAACGGGTGCATAAAACACAAAAACCAGCGAAAAGGCCAGAAATACGGAACTAAACAGGGCCACTTGTTTTGAAAAATTACGAAGCGAGAATACATACGCATAAACCAGGGCAGCAAGACTGAAAAGCAGAAATGGCAATTTGATGATCCAGGTGCTGTAGGCAAAACATTTTACAAGATAAAACAGCATCACCTGGATCAGTGCAGGATGCGCGTCTATTTTCACCCCTTTTTCAAGCAGGTCGCTGAAACTGTCAAAATCAGTCCGGCACAAACCGCTTAATTCATCGAGTGTGAACTGGTAATCGAATAAGGGGATAAAACGCAGGATTGCGCAGAGCAGAAAAACCAGGACAAAGAGTCTATGTTCGCGGAGGCTCTTCAAGACCTGCATTGCCTGTGTTGCATGATGTGAGCATTCAGACCACTTTCATCATCCAGTGGTTGTTGTCGGCAATTTTGCCTTTGCGAATGGCGCGAAGGGTTTCATCAACCCGGTTCGAGAATTTGCGTTCTTCAACAGGAGGCAGAATGTAATCCCGGCCGTTATGACCAATGGCAATGATCTGGGCAATGGTGGCCGCAGTGCCGCAACCAAACACCTCTTTTAACTGACCATTTTCCGCGGCTTCAATTACCTCTTTGATACTAACCTTGCGTTCTTCCACTTTCATGCCCCATTGTCTGGCCAGGGAAAGCACAGAATCGCGGGTGATGCCATCGAGTATGGTGTCACTTAATCCGGGCGTGCAAAGCGTATCGCCGATCAGGAACATCACGTTCATGGTACCGCTTTCTTCAAAATACTGTTTGGTTTCAGAATCCGTCCAGATCACTTGCTGATAGCCTTTTTGCTGGGCCAGCTTGGTTGGGTATAAACTTCTGCCGTAATTGCCGGCCGCCTTTACAAAGCCAACACCACCATGAACCGCTCTGAAATAGGTAGTTTCTACCAATACCTTAATGGGTTCGCTATAGTATTTTCCGGCGGGACAAGTGATGATCACAAATTTATAGGTATCACTGATCTTCACGCCAATGGCTTCATCGGTTGCAATAAGAAAGGGACGGATATACAGGCTTCCCGCATCACTTGTGGGAACCCAGGCCGCATCGAGTTTCAGTAAAGCGTTTAATCCGTTTACAAAAAGTTCTTCGGGCACCTCGGGCATGGCCATGCGTATGGCGCTTTTGTTCATGCGCTTGAGATTTTCCAGAGGCCTGAACATGGACACTTCACCGCTACCGTTCTTATAGGCTTTCATGCCTTCAAAAATAGCCTGCCCGTAATGCAACGCGCTCATGGCATAACTCATGGGCACATCCTGATAAGGCATGATATATGCCTTTTTCCATTCACCGTTCTCGTATTCCGCAACAAACATGTGGTCGCTGAAACACTTGCCGAAAGGAACATTGTTGATATCGTATTCGGAAACCCTGCTCTTGGCGGTTTTCTCTATCCTGATGTCCAGAGTGCCTGTCATTACTGAAAATGTTAAGAAACAAATAAACTCATTTTTTTTTGAAGAACAAACAAAAAAGCCGAATAAAACGGGCCTTTCCGGCTGATTTCAGGGCCTGGCGGGGGCACCGGAACCAAAGCTGAGCAAGCTAAGCTTTTCCCCGTCGAACTCGGCAAAGGAATCGTACCGTATCCAGTCACCCAGATTAAGATAACGCGAACGTTCGCCCAGTTCAAGATCAAGGGGCAAATGGCGGTGACCAAACACAAAATAGTCAATATGCTCCTGTTTCAGGTAATTGAGGCAGTACTGATACAACCATTCCTTCTCCTTTCCCAGAAAAATGGCATCGCTTTCACCGGTTGATTCCTTGCTCCTCCGGCTGCTGGCTCTGGCCAGGTAAAAGGCCAGATTGGGATGAAGGCGGCTGTAACACCACTGAAGTGTTTTACTGGCAAAGATCAACCGTAAAAATTTATACCACCGGTCACCCGGTCCGAGGCCATCCCCATGCCCGATGTAGAATTTTTTTCCGCCGTGCTCTCTGATTATGGCCTTGTGGTGGACTTGTACGCCAAGTTCAGAACTGAAGTAATCCTTCATCCAGAGATCGTGGTTGCCTACAAAAAAATGAACCGGAATACCTGCGTCGCTGAACTCCGCGATCTTACCCAACAAACGCACCGTACCCTTGGGCACAGTGTATTTGTATTCCCACCAGAAATCAAAAAGGTCCCCTACCAGGTAAAGTTCTGAAGTGTGGTCCTTGATGGAATCCAGCCAGGCACAGATCCGCTTTTCACGCGCATGGCTTTTCTCCAGGGTGGGTACACCAAGGTGGAAATCAGAAGCAAAGTAAACGCGTTTTTGATCCATTAGTCTATGGCCGAAGGGAGCAATTTGCCCGGTTTGAATTTATGAATATTTAGCGTGAATCGTATACTGTTCAAACCCGCCACGCCATTCAACTCCAGAGCATCAGCGATATCCTGGGAATAAAAAACCGGAATGTAAATGTCCACGATATCTTTCAGCAAGGTGATGTCAATTCCCGCATCCCACAGCACCTTGTCATTCCCCAGATATTGACCGTCACAAACAGCCACATCGGCAAACACTTTTAAAGGGGTCTTGTAAATCCGCGGAGACTTCAGATTGGCCGAGATCAGCCAGGTTGAAGATTGACCATATGGGGTCCATACTTTTAATGCCCCGTCTTCCTCTGCAAACTGACTGAATCCAAACCCGGTCCGTTCGTTTCGTGCGATGAAATTGTGGTCAAACAACATATCCTGGTAGCCGCTGTAACCCGAACTCCTGAAAGCATAATACGATTTCAGGTTGTTGTTGCCGGAGAGAAATGCTCCGGCAAACAGACGAAGTTCGGCGCTGTAGCGCGGCTTGATGGTGATCTCCTGATAAAATGTTGCATAAACTTTAAGCATATCAGAACGTTGCCTCAGGCCAAGGTCTAAACGAAAGGGATTAAAGTACCTGTTGTTCCGGAGCGAATAATCCACACCATTCACCATTGAATTCACCTGAACGGGTTTGGGTCCATCCTGAACCGAAGCGCTGTAATGCAGGCTGTCGGTGAACAGCAAGGTGCTGCTCAGAAGCAAATTTTGCCTCCAATGACTTGTTGGAACCTTTCTGTTCAGTTCAAATTCCAGATATGGTTTTATGCGGTAGTAGTTGCAGTAGATTTTTTTCAGGTTGGTGCCATTCGTCTGATTATACGTTTCGTTATTAAAATAATCGTAGGCGAATGTTTTCAGGATCACGCCTGGACTTATCCGCCTGAATGGTCCGGCCGGATAATAATTCAGATTAAACTCGGCGATACCGGCCAGGCTTTTGCTTTGAAAAGCATACAAAGGTGCAAGGTAAAACTCAAAAGGTTTTTTGTAAATGGAATAATTGTGCAAAACCAGGCCCAGCATAGCTCCGTTGTAGTAGTTATAGGCCGCGCCTGGCAGAATGTTCAACTGCGTTTTGTCTTCTTCTTCAAGTCCGGTTCCCAGTCTCAGGCTCAGGGGTTCCAGCTTTTTGAACAAACCTTTAACCTTCATGGTGTTGTTGGTTCGTTTTAATTCCGGTAATTTTTTCTGACCATCCACTACAAAACGATCCGCGTCCAGAGGCGGAAATTCAATGTGTTGTTTCCCTTCAAACCCGTTTGACCAGACCCGTCCGGCAGGCTTACCGAACTTGTATGCGGTTGCGGATACCGGAACAGGCTCACCACTTTTGTTTTTAAGTTTCAGAGAATAGGCACCACTTTCGAGCCGGCTGACGCCTTTAAGTTTGTAGTCAAAATGGGCATTCGAGTTTATAAAATACGCTGCAAAGGCCCTCATGTCCATTCCGCTTGATGAAGACACTGAAGCATAAAAATCTTCAGGCGTAGGGTGTTTGAAACGAAAGCTATTGTAATACTGTTGCATGGCCAGATCGAATTTCTCTTCTCCCAGATAATCGGCCAGGTAATCCATGATAACTGATGTTTTACTGTAAACTATGGCCCCGTAATTAAAAGGTGTAAAGGCCTGAGATGGCAGATCCAGCGGCTGGTCGCTGTGGTTTCGCATGGCCATGAAATACATAAGTTCATGCTGTTTCCAGAAAGGTTTTTTATTCAGACCCAGCCAATGAAAACCGGAATCCTGGTTCATCCAGGAGGCCATGGTCAGCCTGGGATATTTTGATCGTGTATAACGCATTTCATAGTATGAGTTCAGGCCTTCATCCATAAAGGGATGATCCCTTTCGTTACTTCCCAGAATGCCATAAAACCAATTGTGTCCTACCTCATGGGTTATGGTGACGTCCAGTGTCAGGCTATCACCGGTTTCACTGATCACCGTAATGTTCGGGTACTCCATGCCTCCTCCAGCCATGATGGTGCCGTCAACCGCTGTAACATTGTTGTAAGGATAATCTCCAAGACACCGCGAGTAAAAAAGCACAGCATCGTTCACATAATGAATGGCATTTTTCCAGAATTTAAAACTCCTTCCGGTGAAATACGTCCAGGTTTGCACAGTTCTTCCGCTGTTAGGCAATACAACCTCATCGTGTACGACATAATACCGTTTGTCAGCAAACCAGGCAAAATCATGCACCCGGCTTTGGCGAAATCGCACTGTTTTAAACAGGGAATCGCTCTTGGGAAATTTAATGCCCTCTTTCACCGAATCGCCCGACAGAATGAGTTGCCTTGTGCGTTGGTCAATTTCGTCGATCCACTTTTCTTCTTCCGCCGCGTCCTGCCGGTCACCTGTAGCTGCCAGCCTGTAATTCGCAGGCAAAGTAATGCTCACATCAAAACTGCCGAATTCACTGTAAAACTCACCCTGGTCGAGGTAAGGCATAGGGTGCCAGCCTTCCTTATCAAACACTGCCGGCTTGGGATACCATTGTGTGATGGCGTATGACTGACCCATGTAGCCCATGCGTGAAAAACGCGCACTGGGCAATTTCACATAAAAGGGTGTTGTGATCTCAAGGCTTTGGCCGGGCTTCAGGGCCTCCTCAAGTATCAGTTTGCAAACATCGTTGTACTCGGGATGGAACCGCCACTTGATCTTTTTTCCGTTCACCCTGAATGAGAGGCTGTCAATATACCCCCGCTCCTCTTCTTTCGCGTAATACAGGTTCTCGTTTTTCTGATCCAGCAATTGCTTGCACAAGGCGCTGTTCCTGTCCTTATATGCATTGGGCCAAAGATGCATCCAGATTTCAGAAAGTTCATGAGGCGAATTGTTGGTGTACAACATCGATTCATTAGCCTGCAGGCTGTTGTGCACATCGTCGAGACGAACAGTGATGGTATAATTCACCTCCTGCTGAAAATAAGTCTCCTGGGCGCTGAACACAGAGGGCACAAAAAAAAGCGCCTGTGCAAGCACCAGGCGCAAAACATATTGTTTGAACGATTCCCTCATCAGTTCAGGAGTTCTGCAAGGCGTTTTTCGAGGGCTTCACCTCTCAGGTTTTTGTCAAGTATCTTTCCGTCCTTATCCAGCAACACCGTGTAAGGTATGCTTTGCACGTTAAAAACACGCGCGGCAGCATTCTCCCAGTATTTCAGATCACTCACCTGAGGCCAGGTGATCCCGTCCTTGGAAATGGCATCCAGCCAGCGTTGTTTGTCCTGGTCAAGTGACACACCAAAAATTTCAAAGCCCTTGTTTTTATATTTCGCGTAGGCTTTTACTACATTGGGCATTTCCTTGCGGCAGGGTCCGCACCAGCTGGCCCAGAAATCAATCAAGACTACTTTTCCCCTGAATGAACTCAGGGCAAGTTCTTTTCCATCTGGTCCCGGCATTACAATATCCGGAGCGGTTTGACCCAATGTGGTTGCCATGACCCGGGTCACCACATCGTGAAACATCATCACATTGCGATCGTTTGGAAATTTTTTGCTCAGACCCTCATCCAGCGCTTTATACACATCCGGATATTTATCTGGCTCCAGGGCCTGGATAGCCATGATAGAGGCATATTTATCAGCGTTTAATCTGATCATATCCACCAAAGCCTTGTTTACATGACCAATAATGGCATTGTAGGGCCCTTCAAAGATGGCGCTTAAGGAATCAACCCGTTTGGAATCCATTTTGTAAGGCTCCATAGCCAGTTGAAAAGCCTTGTTCAGGGAATCCAGGCGAAGATCACGGGCTTTTGACAAGTCGTTATAAGCAAGGAAAAGTTTGGTTTCTTCTGAACCTTCTACCGTATAAGTGTTACCAAGATCGGTAGCGTCGCCACTAAGTGTGACTTTATCGGCGCTATCAAGCACCAGCATGGCAAAATTCTGGTTGTTCAGCTTTAAACGGTAGAATCCTATTTTGGGCGTGTATGAACTGAAATCGAAATTTCCGTTTTCATCCAACACTGTGCTGTCGAGCAGCACAGGCTGAGGCCCGCTCAGCTTTTCAAAATAAATGGTTTCGCCTTTGGAGGCTTTTAACTGTCCTTTCAGTTGGAAGCCCGTGCTCTTTTGTTTGTTGTCGCAGGCTGCAAAGCCTATCATCAAAAGGCCTGCAGCGGCCAATATCAGGTGTTGTTTCATGTTATTTTTCAAGACTTGCTTTCAGCAGTTGATTCAGTAATTTGGGATCGGCCTTGCCTTTGCTGAGTTTCATCACTTCTCCTACAAAAAGGCCCAGTAGTCCGGATTTGCCAGCTTTGTATTCCGCAATTTTTTCAGGGTAACGTGCCAGGGCCTCATCAACCAGGGCTTGCAATTCTGAACTGTTGCTGTTCTGAATCAAGTCAAGGCTTGAAGCCAGATCGAGTGCAGTTTGGTTTGGGGCATCTGCCAGGGCCGGAAACAAGGTTTGTGTGGCAGCGGAATTTGAAATTTTGCCCTGGTCAATCAGAGCGATCAGTTCCGCAATTTGATTGGGCTGAAGAGAAAAAGCGCTGAAGTGTATGGCGCGCTCATTCAGAAACGACCTGATGGGGCCCATGAGCCAGTTGGCCGCGCTTTTATAATTGCTGGTGTGTTTCACCAGTTCCTGAAAATAATGGGCCTGCTCTTTGGATTCCAGGATCTGAAAGGCGTCGTAATCATTTAGTTTATATTCTGTAGTGAAACGCCTGTGCAGTTCAGCCGGTAACACTGGCATCTCTTTTCGCAACGATTCCACATAATCCTGATTTATGTACACCGGTTGCAAATCGGGCTCGGGGAAATACCTGTAATCGTTTGCGCTTTCTTTGCTGCGCATGCTGAAGGTGCAATCGTTCACCGCGTCGTAACTGCGCGTTTCGCCGGCAATGTCTTCGCCCGACTCCAGGGCATCGATCTGACGTTTGATCTCATAATCAATGGCTCTTTGCACATTACGGAAAGAGTTCATGTTCTTCACTTCCACTTTTTTGCCAAAGGTGTTCGAACCCTTGGGCATTACCGAAATGTTGGCGTCGCAACGCAACGAACCTTCCTCCATGTTGCCATCGCAGATTTCAAGATATCTCACCAGTTTGCGTACTTCATTCAGGTAGGCATAGGCTTCCTCTCCGCTTTTTATCACGGGCTCGGTTACCATTTCAAGCAGGGGCGTACCGGCACGGTTCAGGTCAACCAGGGTTTCAAAGGGGTCAATATCGTGCAGACTTTTCCCTGCATCTTCTTCCATGTGAATGCGGGTCAGTGCAATCTGTTTTTCAGAACCGTCTTTCAGTTTTATGGGAATAAAACCACCGTTGCAAACAGGGGTTTTATCCTGTGTGATCTGGTAGCCTTTAGGCAGGTCAGCATAAAAATAATTCTTGCGGGCAAATTGATTTTCTTCACGTATCTCCGCATGCACGGCAATGCCCAGTTTGACGGCAAATTCAAGTGCTTTTTTGTTGAGCACCGGCAGTGTGCCAGGATGACCCAGGCTCACCACACTCACATGGGTGTTGGGTATGCCACCATACTCGGCAATATCACTGCTGTACATTTTGCTGCGGGTAAGCAACTGGATGTGGCACTCCAGGCCAATCACGGCTTCGTAGTTCTCGTACACGTTCATTTCAGAAGGGTCAAAGATACGTTTTTTATCAGTCTAGGGCTCTTCGAAACCAAGCATATTGAAGTGTTTTCTAAGATCATAAAAAGCCTGCCTGGTAAAGCGATTCGGGTTCACAAGTTCATTTTTTCGGCGCTTGTTAAAACCTCAATTCAAAAAGTAAACCGGGTTGTTCTCGTTGAATTTGCGGATATAGCGGTAAAGCTGTTCCTTTCGTTTCCTTTGGCTCAGGGCCATGTATTCTTCATACAGTGGCTGATCCCGGCTAAAAAGCTTTTCAATGTCAGCACTGTTCAATTCTTTCATTCTGCCCTCATAAAAGTTCAGGTAAAATTCCCTTTGCTCATACGTGGTGGTACTGCCGGAATAAGTTCCAAAACGCGGATCGTAAAACCCGCTTTGCTTCACTTCCACCATGGCCACCAGGTACGATATGGCTCCAAACACCGGCACCCTGTAAAATTTACCGAGGTAATTAAGATAAAATGTGCCGTTCTGCACATAACCCCATACATCTTTTGTGGCCATGCTGTATTCGCTGTTTTGCACGCGGTATACCAGTTTGTCTTTTTCCATGGCCTTGCCCACATAATCCAGCTGTTCCGGATCGGCCTTCAACACAATATCTTCTTTCAGTATGGCCTTGTTGTGCCTGAAATCAAAATAAGTCTGGTACACGCCGTCAGCGGGAGGGTTTTCGGGCTTATACACCACGCTGTCGGATTGAGCGCCGGCTAGCCTTGCAAGAATAATGGTGAGAATGCACAATGCGAAGCGGGCCTGCATGCAGCAAATTTCGGGCTTTTTGATTACATTAGGCTCTAAATTTTCCTAAATGAAAAGCAGCCTTGTTTTTCTGTTTGGTCTTGTCCTGAATGCCTGCTTTTCACAAGTACCGACCTGTAATCCGGCCCTCTTGTTCAGGATCCATGAATCGTCAGGACGCGATCAGGAACTTAACCTCCTCATTTCCGGTCATACGGGCGATGTACGTTTCGGTCGTTACGCGGACATTAAATTCAGTTCTGGCAAGCTGGCCTCCATACGTTGTACAGCAGCCGGACTGGCCCGGCTTCTTGAACTGAACCTGGTAGAACGTGCCGAACTGATCACTGCCAAAAAACAAGTACTCTTTGATACTATGTTTTACCACAACCGGCTTCAGGGCCTGAGGGCCTGGACAGCTCCCCTTCCCCAGGCTTATGATGGCAGTGGGGTGATCATGGGCATCATCGACACAGGCATAGATTTCACCCACCCCGATTTTAAAAATGCCCAGGGTCAGACACGGGTTCTTCACCTTTGGGATCAAACGGTAGCCAATGGCACCTACACGCCTCAGCCCTACAATTATGGCAGGGAATGGAGCGCCGCACAGATCAATGCCGGAACCTGTACACACAGCGATTTTCCTCACTATGGCCATGGCACAGGCGTTAGCGGCATAGCCTGCGGCAATGCTGGTGCCAACGGCCGTTTTGAAGGCGTTGCCCCGGCCTGCGATATGATTGTGGTGGCGCTCGACTTCAACAAATCAGGCCCCACCATAGCCGATGCTGTGCATTATATTGTAAGCAAAGCGAACACCCTTGGCAGGCCTTTTGTGATCAATGCCAGTGTAGGATCGTATTATGGCAGTCACGACGGCAGTGATCTGGAAGCCCAGCTGATTGACCAACTGATCGCCAACCAGCCCGGGCGTGTGATGGTGGCCGCAGCCGGCAACGCAGGTGACATACCTTTTCATACAAGGACTCAGGTGAACAATGGAGACACCCTTTTTACCTGGTTCAGCGCTTCAGGTTTGAATCTGGAAACCAGCTGTTATGCAACAGTGGCCCAGGTTCAAAACCTGAAATTCAGCATAGGTGCCAACCGCGCCAATTACAGTGATCTTGGAAACATTGGCTTTAAGGCCTGGAACTACGCTTTGAATACGGTGCGTAGCGATACACTGAAACACAACAACCATCGCATTGGAATCGTGGAAACAAGTGCCAGTGTTAATTCTTCGGGCGTGTTCGAATGGCTTGTTCAGATCAAAGCCGACAGCAGCAACCTGCTCTGGCGGGTTGAAACCACGGGACAAGGCTTGCAGGATGCCTGGAATTTTGATTTTATAGATGCCCCTTTGCCTTCTCCCGCTCAATATCCGTCCATATCACGCTACGCTAAACCCGACAGCCTCATGAACATGGTAAGCAGTTTCCAATGCAGCAACGAGGTGCTTACAGTGGCCAACTACGTGAACCTGCATAATTTTATGGCCGTAAACAACAGTACAGTTAATACAGGCGAGGCGGCCGGAGCCCTCGCGGCGAATAGCAGCAGGGGACCCACCCGCGATCTGAGACAAAAACCCGATGTAGCCGCTACCGGCAACAGCGATATTGGCGCCATGTGCCTGGCCTGGCAGGCTTATCTCCTGGCTGTAACACCCCAGGTGGTGGCCCAGGGCAGCATGCATGTGCAGCAAGGTGGCACCTCGGCTTCAGCGCCTGTGGTTGCCGGTTTCGCGGCACTCTACCTGCAGAAGAATCCTTCAGCCACAAACCGCGACATCATTTCCGCCGTACAACATTGCGCCTACCACGACGCCTTTACAGGTCCAGGTTCCCAGGATCCCAGATGGGGATACGGAAAACTCGACGCCAAGGCTGCCATGCTTTGTAACGACCCTGTAGTTGTACTGGGCACTGAACTGCCTTTGAATGGAAACGACATACGCGTTTTTCCCAATCCCTTTACTGAATCGCTCCGCTTACAAATGCAGGAATCAAACAATTGGCAGTTCAGCCTGTACGACGCAAAGGGTTCATTGGTGCTCAGAAAATCATTTTTTTCAGAACATTTGGATCTCTCTGGCACGGAACTCTCTGCCCTGCCCAAAGGACTTTACCTCCTTCAACTCAGTGCATCAGGTCAAACACTCACCTTCAAACTCCTTAGGGAATAAGCCATGCGTATTGCCAACAACAGCCTGAAGGCCATGCAGGATTTTTACCACAAGGAACTATCCGGTCATTTAGGAGAAGCAGAAGCCCAGGCCCTTTTTGCTACAGCGGCAGAACATTACCTGCATATAACACGCGCGAAACTGACCCTGAACCTCGCTCAACGCCTGAATCAAAGCGAGATCCTTCAGCTTTACGATTGCGGAAAAAAACTCAATGAATCCATTCCAATTCAATACATATTGGGTAAGGCCTGGTTCATGGATCTGCAGTTGGACGTCAATGCATCGGTGCTCATACCACGCCCCGAAACCGAGGAACTCTGTGCCCTTATCCTTGGTGAAAACAAAGGGGCACTGAGCATACTCGACATTGGCTGTGGGTCGGGATGCATTCCCATAGCCCTCAAAAAAAATTTACCGGAGTCTGACATCTGTGCCTGCGACATCAGCCGGGAGGCTTTAGATCTCGCAAAGAAAAATGCGGGCCGGTATCACCTCGATATCTATTTTATTCAATGCAATATATTGGATGAAAAAAGTGCTTCTGAAAAATTCAGGGAACCCTTCGATGTCATCGTAAGCAATCCCCCCTATATTCTTCATTCAGAAAAAAACTTGATGGAGAAACAGGTGCTTGATCATGAACCGCATCAGGCTTTGTTTGTTGAGGGAGAAGACCCCATTCTGTTTTACCGGAAGATCATTTCATTATGCCAGAACAACCTAAAGCCCGGCGGGCGCTTGTATTTTGAACTAAATCCCCTGAGTGCAGGAACTGTGCAGACTTTTGCAATGGATTCTGGATTATTCGCAAAAGTTCAGCTCATCAATGACATGAGTGGGAAACAACGTTTTTTAGTGGCTTTGAGAAAAGACGCAGAATTTTAATTCCAGGGTTCAAGCAAGATACTAAGGGGCAAATGGAAAATCCCGCAACTTAACTTTCTTTTAATCCGCGTCCGGTTTTCTGGATCTGGTTTTGCTGGCGCAGCTCGCTGATGATCTTGTCGAGCACACCGTTCACAAACACCTTGCTGTTGGGCGTGCTGTATTCCTTGCTGATGTCGATGTATTCGTTCAGAGAGGCTTTTACCGGCACAGCGGGTATATACAGAATTTCAGCCAGAGCCATTTCCATCAGCAGCATGTCCATGCTGGCAATGCGTTCAATTTCCCAGTTTTTGGTGTGCTTGTCGATCAGCTCATCAAAACGGGCCTTGTACTGAATGGTTTTTGTAAACAACTGGCTCATGAATTCCAGGTCGTCTTTTTCATCCTTCAGCAAGGGTTGAAGACTGAATTCACCGTTGTAAGCCTCGAGGTTGCGGATCACAGAATTGAAAGCTACAAAACTGTCGTCGCTCCAGTGTATGTTCTTTTCTTCAAAGTACGAGTGCAAAAAATCATTCTCGCTCAGCTGGGTGTTTACAAGGGCCAGTATAAAATCCCGGTCTTCCTGAATGCTGCTGCTGCCCTCTTCCTGGTAATGCCTGTAGAGCTCTGTCCCGCTTATTTCATTGTATAGCTTGCGCACCAGGTCCATATCGTTTTGCCAGGATATCTTTCGTTTTTCCAGTTGCTTCTTAAGCTCTTCGCTTTTACTCAGGCTCTGAAGCAAAGTGTTGTTCACAAATTTAAATATAGGGTTCAGGTCGCTCTGGTCTGGTAAACGTTTGTTGCGCCGTTCATCAATTTTCACCATGGCCACATGATGCAGATCACACAAAAGTGCCAGTATACTGAGGTAGAGGTCGTATATGCGATCGAGGTTTTTGAACAGGTCGCGTTCAAAGCTTTTCACATCTGCTTTCTCATGCTGAAAATAGGCATATAGGGCCTGCATGACTTTGATTCTTAAAAATCGTCTGTTCAGCATCGTTCAAAAATAAGTTTCACGGATCAGTAAACGGCCCTGATCCTGGCCATGGCTTCAATGCGTTGTTCGGCCAGCCTGTTGGCGGCCATATAGGTGGGAATACCTTCTTTTTTCGCGAGCTGGAAAATAGTACCCGTTGTGGTGTAAATTTTTTCAGCGTGTGCCATGGCACGTTCGCGGTTATAGCCTTCCAGTTCATAATACACGTTAATGATCCCACCTGCATTCACCACATAATCGGGAGCGTACAGAATGCCTTTCCGGCCAACCATCTCGCCATGTTTCGTCTCGTCCGCAAGTTGGTTATTGGCTGCTCCGCAAATCACTTTACACTTCAAACGGCCCAGTGTATCATCATTCAATGTGGCGCCCAGTGCACAGGGCGCGTAAATATCAATGTCCAGGTCAAACATGGTTTCAGGTGAGGCGATCTCCGTTTTATATTGCGCCGCCACCCGTTTCATTTTATCTTCGCTGATGTCGTGAATAATGACCTTGGCGCCTTCTTTGCTCAGGTGTTCCACCAGTACTTCACCCACGTGGCCAATACCCTGTACAAGCACCTTCTTGCTGTTCAGGCTGTCGCTCCCCCAGGTTTCCTTCGCGCTGGCCTTCATGCTCACATACACGCCGTACGCGGTAACGGGACTCGGGTTGCCGCTTCCGCCCATGTTCTCGGGCAAACCACTCACATGATCTGTTTCCATATGTATCATTTCCATGTCCTGGCTGGTCATGGCCACATCTTCAGCCGTGATATATTTTCCGCCCAGGCTGTCGATGAACTTGCCGAATCGCCTGAGCAAGGCCTCGGTCTTGATCTTTTTTGCATCACCGATAATAACGGCTTTTCCGCCACCCAGGTTTAACCCGGCTACGGAGGATTTATAGGTCATGCCGCGGGAAAGCCGCAACACATCGTTCAGGGCTTCCATTTCGTTCTTGTAGTTCCACATGCGCGTACCGCCAAGAGCCGGACCCAATACGGTATTGTGCACGGCAATGATGGCTTTTAAGCCAGTGGCATTGTCGTTGCAGAATAAAAGTTGTTCGTGGTCATACTGGCCCATTTGCCCGATCACCGGGTTCTGCGACAGTTCGCTGGCTGAGAGTGGTTTTACTTCCATAAGATGGCTCAAGAGCGACAAATTTAGGCTTATTGGGTCTATCCGCCAAACAATGCGCCCGTTTGCAGGGCCTTATTTTAAGCCCTAATTTCGGGCTGTGAAACATCTCCGCGTTCTTCATCCCTTTTTCCTGAAATACAAATGGCATTTGTTGAGTGGCATACTGTTTGTCACGCTTTCATCCGTATTCGGAACCTACCAGGGCGTGATCGTTCGAAAGGGTACCAACCGCATTATTGAATTGCTGGGTTCCAGAACCACAACACCTTCCGCTGAATTTATCCGTTACGGCCTGCTGATCATAGGACTGGCTCTGGTGAGCGGCCTGTTTATGTTTCTGATGCGTCAAACCATCATAGTGATGAGCCGCCACATTGAATACGACCAGAAAAACGGGATTTACGCGCATTACCAGGATTTGGACGCGTCCTTCTACAAACAACACAGCACCGGAGACCTCATGAACCGTATCAGCGAAGATGTGGGCAAAGTGCGCATGTACACGGGACCGGCCATCATGTATCTGACCAACACCGTGGTCACAACCATCACCATACTTGTTTTCATGCTGAACGTGAATGTAAAACTCAGCCTGCTGGTGTTTTTGCCTCTGCCCTTCCTGTCTTTTCTGATCTATAAAGTGTCTGAGGTCATTAACCGGCAAAGCATCAGGGTGCAGGAAGAGCAGAGCCGGCTCACAGCACTTGCCCAGGAAAGTTTTAACGCCATTCGGCTCATCAAGGCTTATGCCCGGGAACCTTTTTTTGAAGAGGACATGAGGAAAAAGAGCCAGAATTACCGGGGACTTTCCATCCGGCTGGCCATGACCGAGGCCCTTTTCGCGCCGGCCATGGCCCTAATGATTGGCCTGAGCGTGCTCATTACGGTTTGGTATGGCGGTAAAATGGTCATCAGCGGTGAAATAGAACCGGGTAATGTCACCGAATTTATTCTATACGTGTTTCGACTCACCTGGCCTTTCGCTTCTCTGGGTTGGGTGACCTCACTCATACAGAGAGCCTCTGCCTCACAGGAAAGGATAAACGAATTCCTTCAGGTGCCATCCAGGATCAAAAATCCTGACAAATCGCTATACCCTGTTAAGGGCGATATTGAATTCAGGAAAGTATCTTTCACCTATCCCGAAAATCAGGTTCAGGCCCTCAGGGAGATTTCATTTCATCTCCGGGCAGGTGAAAGTTTAGGTATTACCGGACAGATCGGAAGCGGAAAATCCAGCCTGGTGAATTTACTCACACGGCAATACGATTGCAGTGAAGGAGAGATCCTGATCGACGGCAAGGACATCCGCCGGCACAACCTTCGTTTGCTTCGCAAACGCATGGCGGTGGTTACCCAGGAAGTGTATCTTTTCAGCGACAGCATCCACAACAACATCGCCTTCGGGCGTGAAGACGCCGGCAGCGGACCGGAGCAGGTAAGTGCAGCCGCGCGCCAGGCCGGGGTGTACAACAATATTATGGGATTCAAAGATCAGTTCGAAACCATGATCGGTGAACGTGGCGTAATGCTGAGCGGGGGACAAAAACAACGCATTTCCATTGCCAGGGCCATCATTCGCGAACCTGATATCCTTGTGTTCGACGATTGCCTCAGCGCTGTGGACAGCGAAACCGAAGCCGAAATCCTGGCCCACCTTAAAGGTCTGATGAAAAACAGAACATCCGTGATCATCTCGCATCGCATTTCCAGCATTCGCGACTGCGACCGGATAATTTTCATGAAAGACGGTCAGATCACTGAGATGGGAAGCCACGATGAATTGCTGTTCCTGAAGAAAGATTATTACAAGCTGCATCTTTTACAGCAGTGAGGAATCTTACAGAAGGGTACATTTTTAAAATTTTCTCTGGGATTTCATTGAGGTTCCTCCCCTTAGCGCCGCGTCAAGCTTTCGCATAATAAATTAAACAAAACCTTTTGTTGGAAGCGTAAGCACCCTTAGCATTCCGGCCTTGGAGAAATTTGCGTAGAAACAAGCGGGACTTGAAAGCGAAGCGAGATTAATTGAATAAGCATCAACAAATCTCCCGATCGCATTCTCGAACGTTCTTTTCCTTGATGCTTCGACGGGCTCAGCATAAATGAAAAGAACCAAAAATCAAGACTTCTGAAAAACAGCTTGCAAATCTACGGTTCACTTTTGCCCGCAGGCAAGGCCTGCGGCATAACCTGCTATATAGAGTAATCGCAAAACGCAGGCTGCGCCTGCTTAGCGCGAGGCTCACGCTAAAAGTTTCCCTCGATTTGCTAAGCTGTTTTTCAAAGGTCGAATGTTGATCGTCCAACATGTCAGTTCAACTACGAATTATCTATTCTGAAAAATCAATTCATGCTTGCGTGGCCCAGCGCTGCGTCGATCCTTCGCGCTTAAACGCATACAAAACTCTATTGTTGGACGCGTCAGAACACACAGACTATCGGCCTTGGAGAAATTTGCATAGAAACAAGCGGGACTTGAAAGCGAAGCGAGATTAATTGAATAAGCATCAACTAATCTCCCGATCGCATTCTCGTACGTTCTTTTCCTTGATGCTTCGACGGGCTCAGCATAAATGAAAAGAACCAAAAATCAAGACTTCTGAAAAACAGCTTGCAAATCTACGGTTCACTTTTGCCCGCAGGCAAGGCCTGCGGCATAACCTGCTAAATAGAATAATCGCAAAGCGCAGGCTACGCCTGCTTAGCGCAAAGCTCATGCCAAAAGTTCCCTTGATTTGCTAAGCTGTTTTTCAAAGGTCGAATGTTGGGCTATCAGCATGTCAGTTCAACTATGAATTATCTTTGCTGAAAAATCAATTCAGGTTTGCGCGGCCCAGCGCCGCGTCGTTCCTTCGCACTTAGTTATAAAAAATCAAAAGGTAAAACCCTAATCCACCTTCACCAGCTTCATCCACCAGGTTCTGCCGGCATCGCTGAACTGCAGGGTGTAAAAGCCTTGCGCAAGTTGCGCGGTGTTGAGACTGTTTTCACCGGCCTGTAGGCCTTGTGATAAAACTTCTCTGCCCTGCATATCGCTTACAGATAAATGGCATGCACGTGCCGAGCGGACGGTCAGAAGATCCTGAACCGGGTTGGGGTAAATGCTGAAACCCGCGCCCAGGCTTTGCGCTTCTATGCCAAGGCAGGGGTTAACGTTTACGGTAAAGACCTTGGCCACCGAACAGCCGTTTTGTGTGGCCGTGAGGGTGTATACCGTGGTGACTGTTGGGTTGAGGGCTACAGTGTTTGTAGTGGCCCCAGTGCTCCAATTGTAGGCATTGCCACCCGAAGCGCTGTATGTGTATCGATCACCCTTACAGATAAGACTGGGCCCGGCGACAGCGGGTACAGGACCAACATTACTAATGTTAAGCACCTGGCTGAGGGTATCGTTGCCGCAGGCATTGTACACAATAAGCTGGGCTGTGTAGGTGCCCAGGTTGGCATAAAGGTGTGTGGGTGATGAGGAGGTTGAACTGTTGGCTGAACCCGATGTAGGATCCCCGAAATTCCAGAGATAGCCGCTGGGTGGGTAAGGCGTGGAGGAGCAACCGCTGCTAAACGTAGGCAGGGCCGGTACAGAAAAACTCACCTGCTGGCAGCTGATGCTGCTGCTGAAGGGCACAGGGTTTGGCCTGCTGTACATGTTTATATAATTGGGTAAGCCTATATTACAATATCTCGGAGCAGTACTTTGGCCACTTAAGGAAAAGCCCATGGCTGTTCCGCTCAGATTAGGATTGTGTATTACACTAAGCGATTGAAGTGCCTCTGCCATATAAATTTTGCCATCAATGGCTCTTTGCAGGCAACCAGGATTTGTATTGGGGTTGGTGTAATTTATACCGACGGTATAACGTGAAGCAATTATCGCACCGGGACTAGGGGCACAAATGTTCCATTGGTAAAGTGTTTTAGGGTACATATTAACGGTAGGACTATTTACGCCAAATAATTTACTGCCGTCAGAAGAAAACTCCATACCGTAGGCGTATGTAGCTGTATCCAGGCTTAGGAAATTGGACACCTGGCCTGTGGCTGCGTTAAAATCAAAAAGTTGAAAGCCTCCCATGGCTTGGATGGTGGGTGTGGATTTTCCCGAAACAGCCATTGCTAGTTTTTTGCCATCAGGAGAAATTTTGAGTTGGCCATTACTGCCCCCCACTGTATTGATTAGTTCTCCGACAGTTGATATTACAGGGCTTATACTTAAACCTGAGGCATCCAATAAGTAAGCCCTAAAATTGGCTGAGCCCATTTCATGGTTCAGTATCCATACATCCCTGCCATTGCAATGTCGTACACAGGTTTGCCTTTCGGTTGTATTGGTGTACATGGTATAGCCTTTCACGGTCACAGAACCCAGGCCTGCAGCCAGGCTCATGTCTACAATGGTATATAAAGCATTTACAGCGGTGGTGAAAATGTAATATAGATTGTTATTGCCCGGTTGTTTTACAATCATGCCGGTTTGTGTGGCCGTATTCACCTGCGCAATACTTAAACCATTGGCCATCCCTGTATAAGCAGCATTAAGAACGTCAACCCCATTAGTGTAAAATAATAGATTACCTGCATTGTCGGATATAGTACCACCTCCTTCTCCGAAACCCATGGTGCTGACCGTTAGGGCCGTAGGGGGTGTAGTCAAGAAATCCAATCCAGCACCGTTACCAAAAAACCATTTACTAAACTCGTTTTGTGAATGCATCATTTTTGATGCACTAATTGAGAATATGAGAAGCAAGACTATCGATTTGAATTTCATGATATTGTTACTGAAAATGAATGAGACTTGTTTTTCATACAACTTATGTAAGAAATTTCCACGATACAAAGCCAAGCAAGTTTCAAGTTTCAATTGATTCCTTGCAACCAGGTATTCCATTGATTAGAACTAAAGATAAGCCAATTTTAGGCTCCCACACATCGTAAACTAATTTCCGGTAAAATATGGTGAAACTGAAAAGCAGGTCTTTATCCTCTACGCTCAAATGTTAAATCAACCTGTTTCAGGAAATCATATGCAAGACAAATGCTCCCATCATTCAGATCCGCACTCATACCTGGGGATCACTGTCCTCCTTTCGTTTGGACGGTGTGTAATGAAACCGGATTTCAATATCACGTTGATCCTTGTTTTCTCCTGCTCCCCCACCTTCAGGGTCCTGCTCCTCTTCTTCATTCTCCCAAACGTACTTTTTCCGCTGCGGTCCCTCTTTCCTGTAATTAAAAGCCACCATAATGCCGGCAAACAAACCAAACAAATGCCCTTCCCAGCTGATCTCCGGGTCAAGTGGAAATACACCCCAGACCAGGCTGCCATATAAAAACACCACAAGCGCTGATACCACCATCAGTTGCAGATGACGCCTGAACACGCCACTGAAAAATAAAAACCCTGCTAAACCATATATCAGCGTGCTGGCCCCTATGTGGTACTGTGGTGAGTCCACATGGTTTCTGCCACCAATCCAAAGCCACAAACCGCTGCTCAGCCAGATCCACAGCAAGGCAGGCCAGGCGATCTTCCGGTAAAAATAAAACACCATACCGCCCAGTATCAGTATGGGCAAGGTGTTGGAGAGAATGTGGTCGAGACTGCCGTGAATAAATACCGAAGTGAAAATACCGGGCAAGCCCTCGGGTTTGCGCGGCAACACGCCCCAGTTCACAAACACCCTGCCGCTCCAGTGTTCAAGGAGAAAGACAAGCCAGATGAACACCACAAACAAAAAGGGGTAAATAAAACTGCGAAAGATCTGTCGCGCGAGGTAATTCTTCACAAGCTGAATTTGCGAAATAATGCGGGCTGTTTACCCGGAATAATCTTAAATAATCTCAGGGCTTTCTGTCCACGGGTACCATGATCCTGGTCAGCCATGTCATGGAATCCTGTGTCTGCAGGGGACTGCTGATGTAAAATTCCCGCATCGGTCCCATTTGTTTCAGGCTGAGGGAATCGAGGTAATGTTTGATCTCCGCGTAGGTTCTGTAAAGGCTGGCGTAACCTCCCGCATGATTGCAGATCAGCATGGGTCCCTTCTCAAGCACTACAATTTTACTGTGTTCCGGATTTTTCGACGGTATCCTTCGGATAAGCATGAGACATTCAAATTTAAAATTCCGGGGGTTGTTGGTGTAATAAATGCTTCCGGGTGAACCGTCCACTTCAGCACCCGTGCTTTTGATGTCGGCTTCTATGGCTGCGAACGCAGCAGCGCGTTTTTCAGCCACATGTTCCTGACTGGCCGAATCGAGAATCACCATTGAAAGCATTTCAGGCACCTCGTAAACCCCCCTGATACCTTTTGCATCCGGGCTATTGACCTCCCTGTTGAAACGCAGCATTTCGCTGAGTCCCGCACTGTCAACCGTATCAGAAACGCTTTTAACAGGTTCTTCCGCAAGTTGATTCCTGTCCTCTCCGCCACAGGAAACCAGAAATCCAAGCGCCAGAAGAATTAAAGCAAATCCTGTTCTCATATTGTTTTGCCCGGGTAAACTTTCAGCGCCTCAGCCAGGCAAAGCATGGCCTGTTTCAGGTCCTCCGTTTTTAACACATATGCAATCCTGACCTCATTGAGGCCCGAACCCGGTGTGGAATAAAAACCTGCTGCCGGAGCCAGCATCACCGTTTGATTCTGATAATTGAAGCTCTCGAGCAGCCATTGGCAAAACGTATCGGCATTGTCAATGGGCAGTCGTGCAATACAATAGAAAGCTCCGCTGGGTTTAGGACAAAACACCCCCGGTAATTTATTCAGGGCTTCGATCACAAAATCGCGGCGCGTCACATATTCTTTTTTCACGTCTGCAAAATACGAGGCCGGTGTATCCAGAGCGGCTTCAGCGCCTATCTGACCGTAACTGGGGGGACTGAGGCGGGCCTGGGCGAATTTGAGTGCTGCCGCCATCACCTCTTTGTTTTTGGAGATCAGCGCCCCGATGCGTGCCCCGCAGGCGCTGTAGCGTTTGCTGATGGAATCGAGCAGGATCACATTGTTTTCGATGCCTTTGAGATGCATCACACTCACATATTCTTTTCCGTCATAACAAAATTCGCGGTAAACCTCATCGCTGAGCAGAAACAGATCGTGTTTCTTCACCAGGTCGCGCAAGGCTTCCAGCTCTGCTTTCGTGTACAGATAACCCGTTGGGTTGCCGGGATTGCAGATCATGATACCCCGGGTTTTCGGTCCGATGAGTTTTTCAAACGCCGAAATTGGCGGTAAGGCAAAACCGCTTTCAATGCTGCTGCTCACGGGTACTACCTTTACGTCGGCTGATTTGCTGAAACCATTGTAGTTGGCGTAAAAGGGTTCTGGTATGATCAGTTCATCGCCCGGGTTAAAACAGGACAGGACGGCAATGGAAATGGCCTCACTGCCGCCGCAGGTGATGATGATGTCTGAAGGTTCAAGTTCAATCTGGTATGATTTGTAATACGTACAGAGTTTTTTGCGGTATGATTCGTTACCAGCGCTGTGGCTATATTCCAGCACCTTTAATGAGGTGTTCCGGACGGCATCCAGAAAAGTGGCCGGTGTTTCAATATCGGGCTGACCGATGTTGAGATGGTAGATTTTGACTCCCCTTTTTTTGGCCGCTTCCGCAAAGGGTACTAGTTTGCGGATGGGCGAAGAAGGCATCTGTACTGCCTTATTGGAAATAGCTGGCATGGCGTGTAATTGAGAGCACAAATATAAAAAAACCCTCCCGCAGAGGAGGGTTAATTCAGATAAATGCCTCTAAAACCGGCTCTTTCCGTAGCTTTTCTTCTTCGAAAATGAACTGTCCTTGTCTTTCCCGTATGAAGGCTTGGAAAACGATCCCGATTTGCGGGGTCTTTTGAATTCTGAACGGCCTTCAGAAGAACGGGGGCTGTAATCACCTGACTTCTTGAACGAACCTTCTTTCATGCGTTTATTACTCAGTTCAAGAGAGATCTTACGGCCGTTGAATTCAATGTCCTGGTGGTTGAGTGCCAGAAAAGTATCAGTGAGTTTTGTTTCAGTTTCAAAAAAGGAGAAACTGCCTTTGACATCAACGTTGAACACCATGCGGGTATGCACCTTTGTGATGTCAGCAAGAAAATCTTTAAGGCTGTTGAAATTAAAACCGTCTTTGGCGCCCATGTTCACAAAGAACCGGCTCACCCTGTTTCCGAAAGCCCCGTCAACACTGCCTTTTGTGATATTAAGGTCGGGAGCATTCTGATAATATTCATGAAAGCGGTTAAATTCCTCGCTCACCAGGCGCTTGATCAGTTCCTCTTTGCTGAGTTCTTTCAACTCTTCGTAGATCGCCGGAAGAAAACTTTCAATTTCATCATCCTTCACTTCAACCAGGTGAAGTTTGTGCACCAGGTTAAAGAGTTGCTTCTCGCAAACATCGTTGCCATTAGGCACTTCCTTCTTGGTGAATTTCTTTTTGATGATGCGCTCAATGTCTTTGATCCTGCCGCTGTCTTTAGGCGTAGTAATAGTGATGGCAATACCCGATTTTCCGGCTCTGGCCGTTCTGCCGGTGCGGTGTGTGTAATTTTCCACATCTTCGGGCAGGTTGTAATTGATCACGTGGGTTACATCGTTCACATCAATTCCCCTCGCTGCCACATCGGTGGCCACAAGCATTTGCAGAGTTCTGCTCCTGAAGCGTTTCATCACAAAATCACGCTGACTTTGAGACAAGTCACCATGTAAGGCGTCGGCGCTGTACCCGTCTTTTATGAGTGAATCGGCCACTTCCTGCGTTTCGGCCTTGGTGCGGCAGAATACAATGCCGAATATTTCGGGGTAATAGTCCACCACACGTTTCAGGGCCAGATAACGGTCCCTGCTCTGCACCACAAAATAAATGTGTTCGAGGTTTTCAGCACCTTCGTTTTTCTTGCCTGTACTGATGGAACGGGGATTGTGCATGTAATTGCCTGCTATGCGTTCAACTTCACGTGGCATGGTGGCGCTGAACAGCCAGGTGCTTTTTTCAACTGGTGTTTCGCTGAGTATGGTATCCAGGTCATCTTTAAAGCCCATGTTCAGCATTTCATCGGCTTCATCCAGTACTACGTACTTCACGGTATTCAGATTGATCACGCGGCGCTCGATCATATCGATCAGTCGCCCCGGAGTGGCCACAACCACCTGTACACCTTTTTTGATGTCTTTGATCTGTCCGTCAATCCTTGCTCCACCGTAAATGGCGCAGATCGAAAAGCCCTGAAGGTATTTTCCGAAATTGCGAATGTCGTTTGTGATCTGTACGCAGAGTTCACGTGTTGGTGCCAAGACAAGCGCCTGCACGGTTCTGTTGTTGCAATCAATATTCTGAAGCAGTGGCAATCCAAAAGCTGCCGTTTTGCCTGTACCGGTCTGGGCCAGGGCCACGAGATCGGTTTTTTCCTTTGAAAGCAAGGGTATGCTTTGTTGCTGTATTGGCGTAGCCTGCTCAAATCCGAGCGAAGCAACAGCTTTTAAGAGGTCGCTGTTGAGACCCAATTCCTGAAATGTCATCAAATGTTTATTAAATTATTAACTGCAATAAAACATCCCGCAGTTAATGTGTCCGTCCATACAAAAATGGCGAGATGAAATTTACGACGCGGCAAATATACGATTATTATGCCTACAGGCCGGGAGAAAAGTTTTTTTAACGCTTTTACCCCTTGATTTTTTTATTTTTGTAATACCGCAAGTATGCAGCACCATTATGCAATAATCATGGCCGGAGGTCTCGGAACACGCTTCTGGCCCATGAGCACTTCCCAGTTCCCGAAACAATTCCTGGATATTCTCGGCACCGGCGAAACCCTGCTGCAGCAAACCTATAACCGCATGTTACAGGTGTGCAGACCCGAAAACATTTATGTGGTTACCAGCCTGGCTTATGAAAAGCTGGTTGCTGAGCAATTACCGAAATTACGCCGTGAAAATATTCTTGGTGAACCCGCTCGCAGGAACACAGCACCCTGTATAGCCTACGCGTCTTACAAGATCCATAAACGCGACCCCAAGGCCATCACCGTGGTGGCTCCGAGCGATCACCTGGTGAAGAAAGAAGAAACCTTTACCAAAGCCATTAAATCGTGTTTTTACAAGGCGTCTCACCAGGATTGCCTCATCACACTCGGCATCAAGCCAACCCGACCCGATACGGGATATGGCTACATTCAGTTTGTGAACAGCGATGTGAAGGAACGCGACCGCAGGATTCACAAAGTAAAGACCTTCACTGAAAAACCCGATACCGATATGGCCAGCTTTTTCGTGGAAAGCGGAGACTTCCTTTGGAACTCCGGCATTTTTGTGTGGAGCACGCAAAGCATCATCTCCGCCCTCGAAAAACACGACCCGGAACTGGCCAATGTGTTTAAGGAAGGAATCGAACATTACAACACATCCACTGAAAAGGAATTTCTGAACAGCGCTTATACCACCTGCAAAAATATTTCTATTGACTACAGCGTGATGGAAAAAGCCCAGAACGCTTACGTGCGCGCCAGCATTTTCGGCTGGAGCGACCTGGGTACCTGGGGCAGTTTGTACACGCAAATTGAAAAGGATCAGAAAAAAAATGCCCTGGTGGGTAAAAATGTGATCACTTACGATTGCCACAATTGTATTGTTCACATGCCCAAAGACAAACTGGTGGTGCTGCAAGGCCTTGAAGGATACATTGTGGTGGAGAGCAAAGGCGTACTCATGATCTGCAAAAAGGAAGATGAACAACAGATACGCAATTTTGTAAATGATGTTAAAGTGAAAAAAGGGGAACGCTTCGTGTGACCACGGCCCGGTTCTTGTAATTTCACGACAACCTTAACTTTAAACTATATCCGCACACTTATGAAACATTTGTTTTTACTTGCAACTCTCCTGATCTCAGGCGTCAGAGCTATGGCCCAGGATAAGATCAATCTGGTGGTGTTTTCCGAAGACGGTTATCCCTTCTATGCGTATGTAAACGGTGTCAGGCAAAACGACAAGGCCGAATCCAATGTGAAGGTAACGGGACTCTCACCCAATGTGAGCCTCAGAATAGAATTTGAAGACAAGGTTAAACCCCAGCTCAAACAAAACATGGCACTGGAAGCAGGCTTCGAACACAGTGTCAGAATCAAAGAGGACAGCAAAAAACAACTCAAGCTCCGTTATTTCGGCAAAACTGCGCTGAACGATCCGGCCAATGCCTCGGCCCCCACTGTGGCATACCATAGCACTGAGGATACACCGGCAAATAACACTTCAGCAACAAGTGTTCAGGCTGGTGAATCAGATACACAGGTCAATACCGTCAGTGGAAATGCTGTGCACAGTGAGTCTTCGGTCAATTCTGCTCCAGGAAATGTAGCCATCAACATGAATGTGAACGGCATGGGCATCAGCATGAATGTGAACAGCAGCGAGAGCACCGGAAGCAGTGCCATGCAAAGCAGCGGCTCAAGCCTTCAGACCAGCAGTTCATCATCTACCCGCATGAGCAGTGAAACTTCAGCCAGCGGGCAAACCTCAGGTTCCGTTAAAAGCAGTGCTGCAACAGGTGTGAACAATTGCGGAACAGCTATGTCATCTGCCGATTTCAGCAAAATGAAACAATCGGTGGAAAGCAAACCCTTTGCCGACACCAAAATGAGTACGGCCCGCGTGGCTACCAAAAACAGTTGTTTGAGCCTTAATCAGGTCAGGGAAATCTGCAAACTGTTCAGCATGGATGAGGATAAACTCGCCTATGCCAAATATGCCTATGATTACTGCACAGATAAGACCGCTTATTACCAGGTGGCTGATGTGTTCTCCTTCAGCTCGAGTGCTGACGAGCTCAACGCATTTCTGGAAAGTAAATAAAACCTGATCGTCCCGGTATATCCGGATTTTAATTTTTAAGCCTTCCTATTCCAGGTGGCCGAATTTACCAGATTGGAAATCCTCAATGGCCTCCTGAATTTCCTGCATGGTGTTCATCACAAATGGGCCGTATTGAGCAATGGGCTCGGCAATGGGCTCGCCGGCCATCAGCAAAAGAACACAAGAGGCATTGGCATGTATCTCAATGGACTCGCCTGTGTTTGAGAACAGCACCAGATCGTGTGCTTTAAACGTATGCGTGTTAACGCTGCCTTCACCGTTAACAACCAGTATGCTGCAATTGTAATGCGCAGGCAGATCAAAGTTCAGTTCGGCCCCGGCGTTCAGACGCATGTCGTAAAGGTTTACCGGTGAAAAAGTTTTTGCCGGCCCCTTCAGATTTTTGAACGCTCCTGCGATCACGCGCACCTCGCCGCCATTTTGGGGAATTGTGTACACCGCCATATCCGCGGCGCTTATACCCTGGTAAGAAGCCGGGCTGTTTTTAAATTTCGCGGGTAAATTCACCCATAGCTGAACCATTTCAAATGCGCCACCCTTTTTTGAGAAGGCTTCTTCATGGTATTCTTTGTGCAGTATGCCGGCTCCGGCAGTCATCCACTGTACGTCGCCGGGATGTATCACCCCGCTATTGCCGCGGCTGTCGTGATGCGCCACATGACCTTTGTATGCAATGGTAACCGTTTCAAAGCCTTTGTGTGGATGAACATCCACACCTCTCGGACGGGCAGATGGACCAAAATCAAATTCAGGATTAAAATCAAGCATCAGGAAAGGGCTCACACGCTCACGCACCGGATAGGCCCCCGGAAAATAATTGTATACCCTGAAACCGTCACCAACCATATTGTACCTGGCCGGACGGGAGAATACCTGTTCGATTTGTTTGGGTGAGGGCATAAAAAGGCTGTACTTGCTTTTGAACTCAGGCCCTGTAATTCACATTGAGAAGATACACATTGTTAGCGGGATCATAAGCCATAAGCTTTTCTTTGCTCAGTATGGACTTGATCCTCTTCTCAATATCCTTCAATTCCTTTTGAATCGCGGTCTTGCGTTCATTCAGCAATTGTATCTGCCGGAATGCTTCCTTAATCTTATCGTCGTTCTGATCCACAGTAGAAATTGTTACTAACTTGTTCAAATGTACGAATAAAACGCTAAAAATCACAAGCCTTCACCTGACAGGTCATAAGTGAGGGGGCTAAAAAAAGATCCCGTTTCCGGGATCTTTAACAATTGCTTCGAGAATTTCAGGCTTAGTGCCCGCCTTCATCAGACTCACCAGGCTCAAGCGGCACGGTCTGAGGTACAAAATCCTTGTCTTTACCGGGTTTGCTGTAATCATAAGCCCAGCGGTGAACTTCGGGCAAGGCACCGGGCCAGTTACCATGAATATGCGCCATAGGGGTGGTCCACTCCAGGGTATTCGATTTCCAGGGGTTTTGTGGCGCTTTCTCGCCGCGGAACATACTGTAAAAGAAATTGAACAGGAAGATGCCCTGTGACAATGCACCAATGATGGCGAACACGGTTACGATCTCGTTCACATCAACCAGGTTATCAAACATGGGGAAATTGCTGTTGGTGTAATAACGGCGTGGTACGCCCGCCAGACCCAGGAAGTGCATCGGGAAAAACACACCATAAGCACAAACGATCGTGGTCCAGAAGTGCAGGTAACCCATTTTCTTGTTCATCATGCGCAGGAAGAGTTTCGGGAACCAATGGTAAACACCCGCGAACATGCCGAAAATAGCACTCAGACCCATTACAATGTGGAAGTGGGCCACAACAAAATAGGTATCGTGTACATTGATGTCGAGTGTTGAATCGGCCAGAATGATACCGGTCACACCACCCGTTACAAATGAAGACACAAGGCCGATTGAGAAGAGCATAGCGGGCGTGTATTGCAGATTGCCCCTCCAGATGGTGGTAATGTAGTTAAATGCCTTCACAGCGGAAGGAATGGCGATCAGTAGTGTTGTAAACACAAATACCGAACCCAGGAAGGGGTTCATGCCTGTCATGAACATGTGGTGACCCCATACAATGAACGACAGAAAGCCAATGGCCATGATGGATCCGATCATGGCCCGGTAACCGAAAATAGGTTTGCGTGAGTTGGTAGAAATGATCTCGGATGTGATGCCAAGCGCCGGAAGGATCACGATGTATACTTCAGGGTGACCGAGGAACCAGAACAGATGCTCAAAAAGTATAGGGCTTCCGCCAACATGATCCAGCGGACGACCACCTATGTAAATATCTGAAAGGTAAAAGGAGGTGTTGAAGCTTCTGTCGAAAATGAGCAGCAAGGCGCAGGAGAAAAGTACAGGGAAAGATAACACGCCCAGAATAGCTGTCACCAGAAAGGCCCATATGGTGAGTGGCATGCGGGTCATCTTCATGCCCTTGGTCCTGAAGTTAAGCACTGTGATGATGTAGTTCAGACTACCAAGTAGTGAAGACACAATGAAGATGGCCATTGAGGCCAGCCACAAGGTCATGCCCAGTTTAGAACCTGGTATGGCTTCCGGTAAGGCAGAAAGCGGAGGATAAATGGTCCATCCTGCTGAAGCAGGGCCATCTGAAATAAACAGAGAGCTGAGCATGATCACCGATGAAACGAAGAAAAACCAATACGACAGCATGTTCAGGAATCCTGAGGCCATATCCCTGGCGCCAATCTGGTAAGGAATGAGCAGGTTGCTGAATGTTCCGCTAAGCCCGCCAGTTAAAACAAAGAACACCATGATGGTACCGTGTATGGTCACCAGGGCGAGATACATATTCGGATCCAGAATACCGTCTTTACCCCATTTGTCGCCAAGCATAGCGTTGATAAAGCCAAATTTTTCGCCTGGCCAGGCCAGCTGGAGACGGAAAATAACCGACATCACCATGGCCACAACAGCCATAATCACGGCCGTGATCAGAAACTGCCTGGAGATCACCTTGTGATCCATGCTGAAAACATATTTACTCACAAAACTCTCTTCATGATCATCATGGTCATGCACGTGATCGTGATGGGCCAGATGTTCCTTTTCTAATGCAGTATTGGTTGGAGTAGACATTGTATGAAAGTTTAGAAATTTTTAAAATCAGTTCTTTGCTGCAAGGGTTTTAACGGCTTTTTGTTTGGCCATCCAGAGTATGTAATCGGCTTTCGAATCCACCACCACATTCATCTGCATGTTGTAATGCGAGGCACCGCAGATCTTGTTACAAAGCAGCAGGTAATCAAATTCCACCGGTTCTTTGTTTTCCTTGGCACGCTGGGCATTGATGCCGGCCATCATTTTGACCACATAGGGATCTTTACGCATTTCAGCCGTGGTTTTGGTGGGCTTGAATTTAAAATAGGTGATCATGCCGGGAACGCAGTTCATTTGAGCGCGGAAGTGTGGCAGGTATGCACTGTGAATCACATCACGGCTGCGCATATGCAGTTCAATTTCCCTGCCCACCGGTATGTGAAACTCGTTCTTCACCAGCACATCGTCGTTCCCGTTCATATCCAGTGTATCCAGGCCTACGGCGTTGCTTCCGCTGATCTGACGAAAATCGGTCTCGCCCAGTTTTTTGTCTTTACCCGGATAACGGGCGGTCCAGTCGAATTGTTTCGCGTAAAGCTCTACAACCACTTTGTCTTCCGCGCTGGCAGGATCCATGATCTCATTCCAGTACTTCAAACCAAAAATGATGATGAATGCGAGTGCAATGGCCGGTACAATGGTCCAGAGCATTTCAAGTTTGTTGTTGTGAGGTATGTAGTCGGCTTTATTCTTGCTGTTACCCCTGTATTTATAAGCGAACCAGAACAGGAAGAAATTGGTCACCAGAAAAATAAAGGTAACCAGGTATATGTTGGCGTCCCAAAGCAAGTCAACTTTTACACCATGCTCCGATGCTGCGGGCGGTAGCGAACGATCCATCCAGCGGTTTACCTGCCAGAAGAAAAACCCGAAAAACACGATCATAAATAACAAAAGGGCTTTGCCCATGAGGTTATTGTCATGATCGCTGACCTGCCATTCTTTGGTTTTCTTTAATCCCCGGCTTAACTCGATCACCCTGAGAAGCTGGTGTCCGGCAATTATAAGCAACACTATGGCTAACAGAACTAATAGATTCATCTTGTCTTTATTTTATAATGTTTATTCTCTACTTTCTATTTACAAGTCAGGTTGAATGGTGGAGGCTTTCTTCCAGGAAGGGGTGATTTTTGACCATCAGCGGCGCCTTGCTCAGGGCGTTAAGCACTACGTGTATGAACAACCCTAGGAAAAAGAGGAATGATCCAAACTCCATCCAGCTCAGGCCATTCCAGTGATGACCAACAGTGCCCGGCATTACGATCATGATTACGTCGAGGTAATGTCCGACGAAAATAACGGTGCCCACAAATACCAGGAAGAAGAAATTGCGCTTGCTGTCGCGGCTCATCAGCATCACCATTGGCATGGCAAAGTTGATAAAGAACACCGTCCACATCAGGGCTTTGTAACTTTCAAACCTGGTCTGGAAGTATACCACCTCTTCAGGAATATCGGCATACCAGATGAGCATAAATTGAGAGAAGTAAAGATATGTCCAGAGGAAAGAGATGGCGAAGATCCATTTACCCATGTCGTGTATGGTACTTTCGGTCACCTGTTCCAGATATCCCAGTTTTTTCATCCAGGTGATCAATATGGTAATGGCGATCATGGCAGAAATCCACATACCTGAAAAAATATACCAGCCAAACAAGGTGGAGAACCAATGTGTATCAATGCTCATGATCCAATCCCAGGATGCGGTGGAAGAGGTTACGGCAAACAATACCATAAACCAGGCGCCGAGTTTCACGTTTTTCCAGTGGTAACTGTTGTTGATGTCCACATCCAGTTTATCCGCGGCAAGCGAGTTGTTGCGCAGTTTGAAGGTGAACCAAAGCCAGCCAATGATGTAGAGAATTGTACGCAGCCACCAGAACCATCCGAAATAACCCATTTTGGCTGAAATAACCTCGTCGTAATTTTCGCTTCCCGGGGTGGATATGCCATCTGCCATCCAGTGGTAAATATGATGCACATGAAACTGCCCGAGAATAAACAACAGCATCATAAAACTCAGTCCCCAGGGCAGGTACATGGTCACTGCTTCAATTACACGTTTAATGGTTGTGGCCCAGCCTGCTTCGGCGGCATACTGCAGGCCGAGGAAAAATGCGGCGGCCAGCGACAAGGCTGTGAAGAAAAAAGCGCCGGCAAACACATTGCTCCAGGCCCTGTTGTTATGGTAATGCGCGTCACCTTCCACGTGATCGGTCAGAAACATCACGATGATGGAGAGAAGTCCAACTGCCATCAGCGCAAAGGCCACCATCCTGGCCCTGGAAGGAACTGTGAAATTTATTTTATCGGTATTCATACGTTCTAGCTCGGTTTAGTAATCAATTCATTTGCTCACAGCTGTGACGGTGGGTACTGCAGCAACCTTAGTGCTGTCACTTGCACTGGTTTTAGGTCCCTGTAACTTTTGCACATAATACACCAGCTTCCAGCGTTCTTCGGTATTGAGCTGGCTGGCGTGTGAACCCATGGAGTTTTTGCCATAGGTAAGTGTGTGAAATATTTTGCCTTCGGGAAGATTTTTTAAAGCCGCGCTATTGTATGCGGGAGGAGGGCCCGGAAGTTTGGCACCAACCTTGCCGTCGCCGGCACCACTGGCACCATGGCAATGCACACAGAATTTGCCGTAAAGGATTTCTCCGTCTTTCTCCCATTGCTCACGTTTCGAAGGATCAAGCGGATTTTTGAGATTCAGTCCGGCTTGCTCATAACCTTCTGCTGTGTTCGGGTAGAGATAGGGGATATAACCCCTGGCCACTGTTCCGGCCACAGGCTGCATGGCGTTGTTTACGGTATCCCCGTCAACGGTATGCACGGTATAATATTCGAGAGAAGGTGACCTGTACATGTCGGGAAAGAACTCCACACCTGGACTGTTCTCGTCCTTTTTGCCACAGGAACTTAAACCGGCGATCAAAAGACCGGCAAAGGCGGCGCTGAGCGTGAATTTCAGTAGAGTTGGCTGTTTTTTCATGGTCCTGTTAATGGGTTGCTTCAATGACGTATTTGGGTTCTACTGTATAGGATCCTTTGTGGTTCACTTCTTCTGCCCCGCATTCGCGAAGAATTGATTCTGCTTTTGCGGTTTGTTCTTCCTTCAGATCAAGCAGGATAAGAAATTTATCATCGGTGGTCCTTGGATCAGGGTTCTTTGCCTTGGCGCCTGGCACCAGCCAGCAACGCAGGAGATAAGTGAGGGCCATGCCATGGGCGGCACAAAACACAGTACTTTCAAAAGTGATCGGAATAAAGGCAGGTACATTGAAATAATAAGCCCAGTTTGGTTTTCCACCGATATCGTTAGGCCAGTCGGAAACCATCATATACCACATCATCAGAGTGGCCAGCCCAAGTCCAGTGAGTCCGTAAATAAAGGCACAAATGGCCAGGCGTGTACGGGGAATGCCAATAAGGGGGTCGATGCCGTGTATCGGAAAGGGGCTGAAAACATCCTTGATTCGGATGCCGGAAATTCTCAGTTTTTTACACGCTTCAAGCATTGGCACTTCATCGCCAAATACGCCGTGAATGATATTCTTTTTAGTTGCCATAGTTAATATGCTTCTCTTAATGGTGTGCGTGAGCGGCTACAGCCTTCTTCTGGGCCTCGCCTGAGGTTTTCAAAATGGTTTTGAGTTCCGCCTGTGCAATCACAGGGAAGTAGCGGGAGAACAGCAGGAAAAAGGTTCCGAACATGCCTATGGTGCCTACAAAAATACCCACATCAATAAAGGACGGCGTATATGTGTTCCACGACGAAGGCACATAGGTTCTGCAAAGCGTGGTGACAATGATCACAAAACGCTCGAACCACATACCTATATTCACAACAATTGACAGAATAAATGTGGCCACCACAGAAGTGCGGATTTTCTTGATCCAGAAGAGCTGAGGCGATACCACATTGCAACCCATCATGATCCAGTACGACCATGCCAGAGGACCAGTGGCCCGGTTCAGGAATGCGTATTGTTCCCACTCCACACCTGAGTACCAGGCTACGAACAGCTCGGTGAGATAAGCCACGCCTACAATTGAGCCTGTAACAATGATCACGATGTTCATGTATTCAATGTGTTTCACGGTGAGATAGGCCTCCAGCTTGTAAATCTTACGCGCCACCAGCATCAGGGTTAGCACCATCGCGAAACCAGAGAAAACGGCCCCTGCAACGAAGTAAGGCGGGAAAATGGTGGTGTGCCAGCCTGGGATCACCGAAGTGGCGAAGTCAAAGGATACAATTGAGTGAACTGAGAACACCAGTGGTGTAGACAAACCTGCCAGTACCAGGGATACTTCCTCGAAACGGCTCCAGTGACGGGCGCTTCCACCCCAACCAAACGAAAGCAGGCCATACATTTTTTTCTGCCAGGGTTTGATCACCCGGTCACGGATCATACCAAAGTCGGGTATTAGTCCAATATACCAAAAGACCAGTGAAACGGTGAAATAAGTTGATACCGCAAACACGTCCCACAAAAGAGGTGAGTTGAAATTGGGCCAGAGTGAACCAAACTGATTGGGTAAGGGGAATAGCATGTAATCCAGCCATGGACGTCCGGTATGCAGCAACACAAATATGGCCGCACACATCACCGCAAAAATCGTCATGGCTTCAGCCGAACGGTTGATGGCCATACGCCAGCGCTGACGGAATAAAAGCAGTACGGCTGAAATAAGCGTTCCGGCGTGTCCTATACCGATCCACCATACAAAGTTGGTGATGTCCCAGGCCCAATCCACACCATTGTTGCTTCCCCAGGAACCGATGCCTACCCCGATGGTGTAAGCCAAACAGCCTATACCCCAGAGAAAACAAAGTGCGGCAATGGTGGTGAGCGTGTACCATCCCCGGGCTGCCTTGCCTTCGATCGGCGCAATGATATCATCGGTGATCTGGCGATAGGTTTTGTTGCCTATGATTAAGGGGATCCTGATTTCTGATTCTGCGTGCATAGTGGTCTCTTAATTTTTTATTACTTACGAATTAGGCGTGTTCTTCTTTCTTGTGGCCCGCGTTTTCACCGGTCTTGCCATTCGGACTATCCTCAATGATCACAGGTTCTTCCTGGTTCCTCACCTTCACCTTGTAAGAGGTGGTTGGACGTACACCAATGTCCTCAAGAAGGAAATAGGTTCTCTCATCTTTCCGCTCCTTGCTTACCATCGATTCGCTGTCGTTAAGGTCACCGAATGTGATGGCACTGCTTGGGCAGGCTGCCTGACAAGCTGTTTTAATGGCACCATCAGCCAGCGGGGCGCCGGCTTTTTTGGCCTCAAGCTTGCCGGCTTGCAGGCGCTGCTGACACATAGAGCATTTTTCCATCACACCGCGGCTGCGTACAACCACATCAGGGTTCAGAACCATGCGGCCCAATTCCTGCTGCGCGGGATTGATGTCAGCAAAATCGCTGTTTTCGTTATAGTTGAACCAGTTAAAACGACGAACTTTAAAGGGACAGTTGTTTGCGCAATACCGCGTGCCGATGCAACGGTTGTAGGTCATCATGTTCAGACCTTCGGTGCTGTGGCTGGTTGCCAGAACCGGGCAAACCGTTTCGCAAGGCGCATGGTTACAGTGCTGGCACATCATTGGCTGGAAAGTAACCTTTGGATTCGCCGAAGGATTTTCCATTTCGATATACATTTGTTTTGAGCCCAGACCCAGATCCTTGCCTTTGTGCACATTCATGTCTGAGCTGTAATACCGGTCAATCCTGAGCCAGAACATGTCCCTGGTTTTTCTCACTTCATTCTTGCCAACAACGGCTACGTTGTTTTCTGCTGTACAGGCTACAACACAGGCTCCGCAACCGAAACAAAGGTTCATGTCGATGCTCATGCCCCATTTGTGACCCGGACGCGGATGTGCGTCCCACAGGTCAACCTCTGAAACGTGTTTTTGCTCACCATGTACGGGCAGGGTTACCTCGGGATTCCAGTAGTCTTTGCCGTTTTCTTTAAATTCTTTAAGCGATACCTCACGCAGGAGATATTCTTCCCTTCCCATGATGGTGTGCTGGATCTGAGTCGCGGCAAACCGGTGTTTCTCACCGCTGTCCTGCAAACTCACATTGGTGTTGATGTTCTGTATGGTACCGTTTTGCATGGCCATGAAGGGGAACGCGTTCACACCAACGCCATGCGCTACTTTCAGACTTTCAGCGTTACGGCCATAACCCAGGGCCAAACCAATGGAACCTGGCGCTTGTCCGGGCTGCGGGTACACGGGCACCTTCACGCTTTGTCCGTTCACTGTGAGCTCAACAATACTGCCTTCAATATCCTGACGCAGCATTTCATTCAAGCCCAGAGCCTTCACATCCAACGGGCTCATGGTAATATAGTTGTCCCAGGTTACCCTTGAAATAGGGTCAGGAAGTTCCATCAGCCAGGGATTGTTGCTGTAGTTTCCATTTCCAAGTCCAGCTTTCTCGTATATAAAGAGTTCCAGTTTTGCAGGCTTGGCAGAGGTGGCCATGGCAGCCGCCTTGTTGTAATCGGCCACAATTTCTGCTGACGCTTCTTCTTTGATTTTTACAGGCAAAGGCATCTTGACATCCTGAAATGGCCTCGGGGCTGGGCTGGTTGTGGAGTCGGATTCTTCAGCCATCAGCTGGCTTGAAGCCGCGCCAGCCAGTATGGGCTTGCCGGTTGTGTCTTTTGGTATTGTGGTTTCAGGTGCAAGAGGGCCCTGAACGTATGTTTTAACTGCGCCTTCGTGAAGGGCATGGGCCCAGAAAGTCTGGAAATCCATGTATTTACCCTGGTTCGGGAATACCCTGTTGTTCCAGTAGCCCTGAAGATAGGTCAGGTAATCGGCTTTGATGCCGGCCCATTTCAGAATGGAATCCTGGTACTGGCGGGTGCCCTCGTGACGAGGTTGTGCGAACACTGGATTGATAGTAGGCTGCTGCAGAGTATACACGCCTTTTTTAGGATGGGCATCGCCCCAGGCCTCAAGGTAGTGATGATCGGGTGCAACGATGTCAGCCATTTGCGCGGTTTCGTCAAGTACACCGGAAAACGAGATTTTGGTATTTACTTTTTTAAATGCTTCTGCAAATTTCAGTGAGGCCGGAGCTGTATAGACCGGGTTGCAGTTCACAGTGATCAGGGTACTCACTTTTCCTGAGGCCATTTCTGAAACTAGATCGGAGAAGGCCTTGTCGTCGCCTTGTTTAAAATTGCTATGGTTCTCCACGTCTACGGTCTTGCCATAGTTATCGAGCATTTTATTGATGCCGTTCACAAGGGTTTGAACACCTTCGTCGTTGAGCCCGGAAACCACAAGGGACTTGCCTTTGTTTGCAAGAAGTTTTTCTGCCAAAGACCTGATGGCTTTTGTTGCTTCTTCGTTTTCGATTTTGGTATCGCCCGAAACTTTGGCGTTCGAAGTTCCTGAGGCGATTTCGTTGAACAATGCCGTTACCACCCTGCCCAGTTCACTGGGTTTTACCATATAACGGTAATCGGCGCTGGCACCGGTGATGGACATGTTGCTTTCGAAATGAATGTGCTGACTCATTTCAGGATTTTCCTTGCTCACCTTACGCGTTTTGGCGTATTGTTTTGCAAACTCCGGTCCTGATAACCAGTTGCCAAGAAAATCGCAGGCAATGCCTGCCACCACTTTGGCCTTGCTGAAATCATAAGCCGACACCACTGATTTTCCGAAAACGTTTTTGTTTGCCAGGGTCAGGGCATTGTAAGAAACTGCGTCGTAGGTGATGTGTCGGGTACCAGGGAATTTCTCGATGAATTCTGCAATAACGGCCCGGCTTGAAGGTGACAGAATGGTGGAACTCAGGATGCGGATGGATCCACTTTTCAGCGCAGAGGCAACCGCATTGTCCGTTGCGGACCAGGTGGCCTGATTTCCTTTTAGCAGGGGACCACGCAAACGCGCACCGTCATACAATCCCAGTACAGAAGCCTGTATCCTGGCATTGGTACCGCTGTGTGTAAAGCCTTTGAGTTCATTGCTTTCTATTTTGATCGGACGGCCCTCGCGGGTTTTTACCAGAATGGAGGCAAAATCGTGTCCGTCGTAAAATGTACTGGCATAAAAGTTCGCCACGCCTGGTGTCACCTCTTCAGGTTTAACCACATAAGGGATGGAGCGGTTCACGGGCGTTTCACAGGCTGCCAGCGCTACTGCGGCAGTTGAGAAGCCCATTACCTTTAAGAAGTCTCGACGGCTGGTGCCTGACTTCTCCTTCTCCGAACCGGCCAGAAACTCATCTATTGGAAGGGCTTCGGCAAATTCATTCTTATGGCTTTCCTGGAATTCAGGGCTATTATGAAGTTCGGGTAAACCTCTCCAGTATTTTTTTGACATAGACATTACGTTATTTGAATCTTTAATGTTTCAGAATGATTAATAGTGGCACTTCGCGCATTCGAGACCACCGATGTTTTCCACGGTGAATTTCTTATCGTATTGTCCCGCGTATTTTTCCTTAAGGGCTTTGTGCAAACGATCGTAATACGGATTGCCCTGCATAACCACTTCGGTTTTACGGTGGCAGTCAATACACCATCTCATGGTGAGAGGGGCTTTTTGTTCGGCTACAGTCATGGTTTTCACATCACCATGGCAGGTGGCACAATCGATCTTACCCACAACCACATGTTGTGAGTGGTTAAAATACACATGGTCAGGCAGGTTGTGTACTTTGATCCATTTTAAGGGGTTTTGTTTGCTCTTGTCGTAGGCGCCTGAAGCCACATCATAACCGGCAGCCTGGTATATTTTGGCAATCTCGGTTTCGCCATACTGAGGACCTTTCTGAATGCCCTTGTGGCAATTCATGCAGATGTTAACCGATGGAATACCGGCATGGCGCGATTTTTCAACAGAACTGTGGCAATACTGGCAGGATATCTCGTTGTCGCCTGCGTGGATCTTGTGTGAGAATTTTATCGGCTGCTCTGGCTTATACCCCTTTTGTGTACGCCAGTTGTAATATACGCCGATGTTGTAACAGGCATCCCAGCAGCTCTTCATGCCGGCGAATCCAAGCACTATTACAAAAACACCAACTAAACGGCGGTGACCCGACATCCAGTTCTTGCATTCCTGCCAGAATCCGATCTCCGGAAGCTCTTCCTGACCTTCGATGCGACGGGTTGTGTTTTGAAGTGATGTGCGGATGCTGCGCAGTGAACCGAGTAAAATGGCCAGTACCACAATGGCACCGAGTATAAGATAGAGGGGCTCTATTCCGGCCTTGGGTTCTTCAGCAAGACCACCAGCAGGAACTCCGGCAGGACCGGCTTTAGGTGCTTCAGGTGGCGGGGCTTTGATGAAATCAAGTATAGCTGTTACGTCCTTTTCGGTCAACTGCCCTTCAAACACGGTCATGGCTGCCTTGCCAAAATCGTTGTAAATTTTGTTGGCATAGGCATCTCCCGATTTGATCACTTTTTCATTGTTCAGGATCCATTTGTTAAGCCAGTCTCCCTTAGGTGCCCTGTCAAAAACGCCCTTTAAACCCGGACCGGTTAAACGCTGATCCGTATGGGAAGCATGACACACCGCGCAATTCTGTTTGAAAAGCTTGGCCCCATCCTGGGCATGGAGACCGGAATTAAACAGAAAAACCATGAGAACCGCGGCCATCATGGTTTTTAAGGAGAATACAGAGGTTTTGTTTTTCATATATGAATGCGTAGAAAAGTATCCTTTTATCATCGGGATTATGACAAATAAATGACAGAAAACGTTGGCAAATTTAGCAGCTTATTGAGAATTAATGCCATGATTTTTTATTTATTTTAACACATAGAATAATTTATAATCATTCTAAATAAGGCTTTTTTATGCTTCGGTTTTGTCTTGTTCAGCGCTTGCCTCAGAACTGAAATTTTAACCCTTTTTACATTGATGCTCCTCAGCAAAGTCTTACACAAACTTCATTTGAATTCTAAAGAAGTATATCTTCAACCCGGCTTCTGAACTGATCCCTAGCTTTGACCCAATTGATGTCATCATCTGCTCATACCTCTGCTCTGCTCAACTCCCTTAAAAAACACGCAGCTTTGTACAGCCCCGGGTCTTCCGCTCTGGTTGAAAAACAACTGACCCAGATCCTGAACATAAGGCAATTGAACGCCCGGCAGCTTCTGAGCTTACAAAAAACACTGCTCTTCATTAAAGCCTACCCCCAGTGTAATAACCATATTGAACTTGCCAACAAGGTGATTGGGCATTGCGAAAAACTGCTCAAAGGCTGTTCTTCCGGAAAAAAAAAGGAGCTTGAACAAAGTGCGCTGCCTTACACCTTTACCAGCGGGTATTACAGCTATAGTCTGCTGAACTGGCTGAGAACTTTGAAATCGGGTGAAATGGAATGGCTTGATTCTGATTCCGCAGGGCTGCATCCCAGAGATGTGATGAAACACGCGCTTTCTGAAATGGAATTCGATCTGATCGGTCAGGACAGCATGAGCGCAGAAGAATGGCTTGCACATGCCTCAGGCAGTAATGAGAAAAACACCTGGCTTGATTTTACTTTTACCCAATTAGATGGCCTTTACTGTTCCCGAAGTCTCAAAGATCAGTTGTTTGAAGCGCTGCACATTGGCATACGCTTCAAGGCCCTGGATCAGTCAATGTCTATGTTCAGCATGGCCCTTTCGCACGGTCCGGTATACGAGCACAGTGATGGCATGTTGAAACGTTTTGATGAAAACGAACTGATGAGACGCCCGCTTCCTAGAAGCTCTGCGCTAAGTCTGAAAGAGAAAAATGAACTGCTCAAAAAAGCGCGTTTATGCCTGTTTCTGCTGAACCGCGAAACCGATCCGGTGAGCCAGGGCTATACTAACGGTTTGGAATATTACGAACTTGAAAGGGGATTCAGTCTGGCTTTTTTCAGTTCTTTGCCTGAGCATCGGCTCCCCCTGGAGTCATACATTGGCTTTATGATGTTTAAAAACAGGCAACCCATTGCCTACGGTGGAGCCTGGCTTTTTGGTGAACGCAGCCTGCTTGGCATCAACATTTTTGAGGCGTTCAGGGGTGGAGAATCGGCCTTCCTGTTTTGCCAGCTGCTTCGTGGGTACAAGCAGCGATTTAAACTGCAGTATATAGAAGTTGAACCCTATCAGTTTGGATTGGGAAATCCTGAAGGAATCAAATCTGGTGCATTTTGGTTCTATTACAGGTTCGGTTTCAGGCCTGTTGATCCACAATTGGCCAAACAGGCAGAACAGGAGTGGCGACAAATTCAAAAGAACAAAGCTTACAGGAGTACGTATGCCACACTTAAATCATACACAGCAAGTAATCTTGCTTTGCGATTTGATACCGTTTTCCACAACTTAGACCCCGGCATCATCAGCCGCTTCATCACGCAACACATTACGCTCAGGCACCATTCAAACCGGAAATCCTTCAGGACCTGGTGCATTCAAAAGATCAAATCTGAACTGGGAGATCATTACTTCAGCAAGGCGAAAAACCTTCATACAGGCCTCGAAAAGTTATACCCCTTTTTAGCGCTTTGTCTGGACCTTAGGCGCATGAACGGTCAGGAAAAAAAACTACTATTAGACATGATTGCCGAAAAAGGCGGTTCGGAATTCCGATACGCTGAATTGCTGTGTGATCTGAACCTTCAGAAACATCTCGCACCGGCTGAACTGCGCAAGCAATTGGGAATCTGATCAGTTAGGTTTGTTCCAGGTACGGGCCTGCTTGTTGTTGAAGCGAAGACCCAGAACGATCTCATGAGAACCGGAAGAATACTTTCGTATGGAGCTGGTAATAAAATCGTAAGAATAGCCTATCATCAGGTAATTCTTATACAGGTAACCCAGCATCACCCCTACAGCATCTTTGCTTCTGAAGGTTACACCGGCCCACATTTCATTCTTGTAGATCGCGCGTGCGGCAATTTCAACAGAGGCCGATGCCGGTTTAACCTTTTTCAGCAAAAGGGCTGGCTCAATTTTAAATTCTTCATTGATCGTGAAAGTATATCCCGCATTGAGGTAAATGTGGCTCACCACACGGCTTTCCTTACTGGTTGGATCATACAAACCTATCGGGGCCTGGTAAAGCTGTGGTATGCTGATGCCCGCATAGTAGTGGTTTGTTTTTCTGAAATACAATCCTGCGCCAAAATCGGGCACATAGGTGGTTTGGTATACACTTGACAAGCTGGGGTCGCTTTCTTCACGTATCGTGAGTTTGTTGCCATCTATGCCCCACTGCAAAATTCCGGCGGACAATCCCATCGACAGGATCATGTCTTCTTTAAATTTTACATGGTAGGCATAAGCGGCTGAAATGCCGGTGCGACGGGTAGGTCCAACAATGTCGGTATAGATGTTCAAACCCACACCCATGTTCTGTACTTTGATGGGGCTGTTCAGACTCAGCATATAAGTCCGGGGGGCATCCACCACGCCAACCCATTGCTGTCTGGTGTTCGAAACCACTTCAGGATGCTCGTCTTTTCCTGCCACAGCCGGATTCAGTGCCATTGGATTCAGCATAAACTGGGTGTACTGGGGCAATTGCTGAGCCCAGACAGTGCCCGCGCTGATCAACAGAAGTACAAAAAGAGTTATCCGGGTTTTCATTATCTGAATATGGTTAAAGGTCCTGTAAACTGCTTGTTTCCTTTATTGTTCGGCAATTTCAGGTTAATGATGTAATAATATGTGCCAACCGGCAAATCCTTTTCTTTGAACTTCCCATTGAAAGGTTTACTCGGGTAATCTTCGGTTTGATAAAGTCTTTCGCCCCAGCGGTTGTAAATCTCTACTGTACTGCCCGGGAATTGGTCGATATAGTCTATAATCCAGATGTCGTTTTTCTGGTCCCCGTTCGGACTGAAGGCATTCGCAAAGATGATTTCAGGAAGTATGTCAACCCGCACTGTGTCAGAAGCTATACAGCCCCTTGCATCTTCAACTGTAACCGTAAATACAACGTTAAAGGTGTTGGTGCTGGCCGGGTTGGCAATTGCACTGTTCGTAACGTATGCCTGTGGTACCCAGGTGTAACTAACCGCTGTTGCTCCGGTGGGACTACCGCCCAAAGTTACAGTGGCATCAACCGGAATTACGGTATGTGTACCGGCATCAACCGAAGGCGTTGTATACATGTCAATGAAAACGGAATCCTGATCAAAACAACTTGCAACGGAAGAGGTCACCACAAGAATATAAAGGGATGCGTCGCTTTGGTTTTCGACCGTGAGACTGGCGCTGTTCGACAGCACTGTGCCAAGGTCTGGAACCTTATACCATTTATAGGTTTGTACACCTGTTGATCCAATACCGTTGAGTACAACCGTAGCCGTTCCGGGACAAGCAATTGTATCGGCACCGGCTTCGGCCACAATGGTTATGGTAGGAGCCACCACCAGGGTGCCATTTCTGGTACAACCAATGCTGTCGATGATATTGTAAGTGTAAGTGCCCGAGTAGATGTTGTTAATACTGGAAAGGGTAGATGTGAAGGCATTAGGCCCCTGCCAGGTGTAACTGTAACTGGGCACGCCACCGCTGGCCGCAATGCTGGCTGAACCGTCTTGAGTGGCGCTGCAGGAAGAACTAAAGCTGTTAGCCGCAACCGAAATTGAACTCTGGCTCACCAATGTATAAACAGGTACTGGTGAAAAGGTACAGCCATTTCCATCGCTGAGGCTTAATGTAATTGGTCCTGTACACAATGAGCTTTGACTTGCCCCATTGCCTGCATTTGACCAGGTATACGTGTACGGTGAAGTTCCGCCCAGTGCCTGAACTGATATTGAGCCGTCGCAAATTCCGGAGCAGCTTGGATGTTGGATCTGAGGCGCATTCAGAATCAACTGGGGCGGATCCAGAAGACTAAAACTTTGTATTGTACGACACACTACTGTTCCACTGGTACTTGACACCGTTAAATTATAAACCGTCAGCACAGGCGCGCTGAGTCCGGTAATGCTCGAACTGCTGCTGCCGTTGCTCCAGTTGTAAGAAATGCTTGCCCCTGGCACCGTGCTGCTGCCAACAGTTATAATCGCGCCCTGTGCGCTGTTGAAGCACAAATTAGGCGTAAGCGTTGAACTGATGCTTGGACCACCCGGATTACTCAGGCTTATAGTGTGTGTGCTCGTGCAGTTATTTGTGCTGCTTTCTGTAACCATTAAGGTGTAAGAACCCGCGCCCAAATTACCCAAAGAGGGTGTGTTCAGGCCAGAAGGCATCCAGGTATAGGTATACGGTGCAGAGCCACCGCTCACAACAACGTTCACTGATCCGTTGCTGGCGCTGCAGCTGGGTGGTGTTATGAAGGGTGTAATACTCAAGGATATGATCGGGTTGATTACAACCGATGCACTTCGCACACAATTGTGCGCATCCGTCATTTGTACAAAATAGGTGCCCGGACATAAGTTAGAGATCACAGAGCCACTTGTGGGCGGAGCAAGCCAATTGATGTTGATCGGAGGATTACCGCCTATGGGTGTAATGGTTGCTGCGCCGCTGCAAGTGCCAGAACAGGGTATTTGCAGAACGTTGATGTTCTCACCAGTGATGCCGTTAGAATTGTTTATGATGACTGTTTGTGACTGCGTACACAGGGAATTGTCGGTAACGCTGAGTACATAAATTCCTGCGCCCAATCCGGAAAGCGATGGTGTGGTAGCGCTGTTGCTCCAGGTATAAGTGAATGGCGCGGTACCCCCGCTAACTGTTGTGGTTACCGCGCCATTATTAATGCCGCAGGAAGGAGAGGTGATTGAAGTAGCCAGACTCATTTGCGGAGCAGAGCTGATAGTGCTTACAATTGTATCGTGACAATTGTTCAGGTCTGTCACCACAGCTGTATAAGAACCATTGGCAAGGTTGGAAATAGCCAGACCCGATTGGCTGTTGCTCCAGCTGATATTGTAGGGAGAGGCACCACCACCCACAGTTAATGAAATGGCGCCGTTCAAATCTCCAAAACAAGCGTTGTTTGTAAGACTAGGGACGATCGAGATTGAATTTTGGTTTGCAAACGTAAATGTTCTCACTTCACTGCATATACCGTTATAACTGATCAACACTGTATAATCTCCGGCACACAGAGAAGTCAGAGACGAGCTGTTTGGCAGAGGCGCGCCTGAAGAAGCGGTCCAGGTATAGCTGTATGGTGCGATTCCACCCGTTGGTGTGAGCGCTATGCTTCCATCGCACACGCCGTTGCACAAGGGCGCATTGATGCTGGAATTTACAGTAAGTGAAGAAGGCTCTGCAATGGTCACATTTGTGAATGAAATACAGCCATTCGCGTCAATTACCCTTACCTGGTAAAAACCTGCCACCAGATTGGTGATGGGGTTGGTAAGACTTGTGTATGAAGGCGCAGGTCCCCAGCTGATGGTGTACCCTGGTGTTCCACCGCTGATACCTGCGGGATTAAGCGAGGCTTGTCCTGTGCTTCCGCCGAAACAGGTTACACTTGAAAAGTCAGGAGAGGGTAAAACAGGGCCATTGCTGTTGGCCACTGCTATGCCCACAGTGGTTGTACAACCAGGGCCGTCGGCGATCTGAACAGAATATGCACCTGCCGGCAGATTGATAATTGTAGGCGTACCTTGTCCTTGTGGGACGCTAATAATACCAGGACCAGTCCAGGTGTAGGTATATGGGCTTGGTGCGCCCGGTGTACCACCCGACACGTTCACAGAAATAGAACCATTTGAAGCACCGCAGGAGGTTGTGGCTACAGAACTGTTCACCGTAAAGCTTGGCGGATCTATGAGGCTAACAGTTTGTTGTGTGGTACAGGCATTGTTATCCGTTACAAAAACGGTGTAAACCAGGTTCGGGCTGAGGCCAGATGCAACCTGGGTTGTTTGACCTCCTGCCGACCATGAGAATGTTGTGGCGCCAACCGCATTGGTAACGGAAACAGCTGCTATACCATTTGTACCGCTATGACAGCTGGGATTGGTACCGCTAATGGCCGCTACCATAGCAGGCGGATTTACCAGGGTGGCGGTCATGCTTGCCTGACAGGCATTCTGGTCAGTTGCCACAAGTGTATAAACCGGAGTGGGTGAGGCACAGAGTGAACCTGGGTTGGCTACAGTGCTGCCTCCGGGTGACCACAGGTAAGATACCGTTCCCTGTGCACCACTAAGTGTGGATGTGATGCTGCCGTTGCAACTGTTGTTACAAAGAGGATTAACAGGCGTGAGACTTGCACTGAATGCTGCAGGCGCTGTGACAGTGAATGCCGTAACGGTTGAGCACCCGTTTGCGTCGATAACCGTTGCCGAATAATTGCCTGAGCAGAGGGCGCCAAGTGTTGAAGCCGTACTTGGGCTGGAAGACCATGCAAAACTATATGTTGGTGTGCCGCCATTGGCTGTTACGGTAGCCACAGCATTACACGAATTTGAACAACTTGGACTTAGCACGTTAACTGTCGCAGTAATGGCTGAAGGTTGTGTTAGTGTAAATGTGCCACTCGCTGTGCAGGTATTATTGTCTGTTATTGCCAGCGAATAAAAGGGATTCGCCACTGTGTTGGCGCATAGTCCGCTTACCGTGTTTGTGGCACTTCCGCTTAAAGTTCCTCCACCCGCCGCGGTCCAGCTGTAGTTTAAAGCGCCTGTGCCACCATTCGCCACAACGGTGATGGATCCGTTGCAGTTGCTGTTGCAGGCAAGACTATGTGTGGTAGCAGTAAATGCAATGGCGCTTGGTTGTGTAAGCGTAAAGGTGTGCTGGGTAAGACAATTGTTGGCGTCCGTAATGTTCAGAGTATAGTTGCCCGCCGCTAAACCGGTAACAGTTTGTGTGCCCTGTCCGGATGTTATTGAAGCAGCCGGAAGCCAGCTGTAAGTATAGCCAGGCGTGGCCCCTGAAGGTGCAACTGTTATGGAGCCTGTACTAATACCATTACAAAGAAGATTCGTAGGCGTTCCGTTTAGGGTTAAAGAGCTCGGTTGCGCAATGTTCAGAGTTTGAGTAGTTGAGCATGAATTGTTGTCAACCGCTGTGACGAAGTAAACACCGTTGCCAAGACCACTTGCCGTGAAATTAGGACTTGATGAAACCGTAGCACCCGGGGCAGGGCTAATTGAGAAGGTAAATGGTGAACTTCCGCTGGCAGTAACAGTGATGACCCCTGTTAAAGAAGCATTACAAGCCACAGAAACAGAATTCATACTTAAAGTCGGACTTGTTGGATTGGTCAGGGATGTGATAGATGTGGTATTACATCCGCTGCCATCGGTAACCTTCATGGAATATGCGCCTCCACCCAAACCTGAAAAACAGCCAATGGCGTTCGTTGAATTCGGCGGAGAAAGTGAATACGTGTATCCGGCACCTGAACCACCCGACGCCGTTGCGCAAATGCTTCCATTGTTAGACAAACAACCAGTTGGATTTGTATTTGTAAATGTTACTGTGATTGAAGTAGGGGACGTGATGTTAACGGTTCGTTGCGCAGGGCATAGGTTAAAATCGCGCACGTTCAGTGTGTATACACCAACATGCAGATTAAAAATGGAATTTGCCGCTGTACTTGTGCTGGTTGGAGGAGGGGAAGTCCAGGTGCCTGAAAGAGGCGGTGTGCCGCCTGATAAGGTAGCGCTTATGGCGCCATTGGTGAATCCAAAACAAGTCACCATGGTTTGTGAAGTTGTAATGGTCATCGCCGGAGGCGAGTTAATCTGAATGGTAGAGGAATTGGAGCACGAACTTGGCGTACTGGAGTCAGCTGCAATGACCGTGTACACCACATTTCCAGAAAGTGTATTCACAGCCTGTGTGTTGAGTGTTGTGCCAAATCCTGCTGTCCATGTAAAACTATACGGACCACTACCCCCAGACACATTCACCGAAGCCTGCCCTGTAACACTGCCATTGCATAAGATACCGCCTGCACCAATAGGTGTTACGGTTACATTCACAATAAATGCGATAGAAGCGGTTGCGGAAGCGGTACACGATTTAACATCGGTAACGGTTACTGTATAATTGCCCGGGGCAAGCGATGAGGCTACAGAAGCGGATCCTCCTGCAGGAGCCCAGTTGTAAGTATATCCACCATTTCCACCTGCAGCAGTTACTGTGGCAGAACCATTTGACGCGTTACAACTTCCAATAGTACCTGTTATGTTTGCGGTCAATGGCGCTGGTGTTGCGATGTTAAACCCAATAGTTTGGGTACAGCCTGCAGCATCCAATACGGTTGCCACATAAGGACCAGCGGCCAGACCGTTGAATATACCGCTGTTGTTGGTAGCCGTGGGAATAGAAAAAGTGTATGCCGGAGCACCAGGTGTTCCGCCGGAAGCTGTGATAGTGGCTGAACCATTGGCGTTACCGCTGCAGCTTACCGGAGTTGTGCTTTGAGTCAACAGAATTGCTGATGGTGAAAGTACAGTTGCGGTCTTTGCACTGGTACAACTGTTTGCATCACTGATGTTCAAGGTGTAGTTTCCAGGACAAAGGTTTATGGCTGATGGCGTGATACCAACGGTTGCGTTCACAGAATTGACCCAGGCATAATTGTATCCCCCAACACCACCGCTCACGGTTGAGTTGAGTGTAGCATTGCACACATTAAAACAGGAAATACTTGGCGTATTCACCGTAATGGTGATGACAGGCGGCGTGGTAAGCAATGTGGTTGTTTGTGCCGTGCAGCCATTCAGATCAGAAACAGTAAGCGTATAGTTTCCGCCAATCTGATTGTTGATGGTTGTACCTGATGCGGCCCCGCTGGGCGTGATCCAATTCAGCGTGTAACCTGGTGTTCCGCCAGCCGGAATACCGGTCACAGTTACTGAACTGTTGAAACAAGGCAAAGCCGGGGCGGAAATTCCGGCTGTGAGCAAGGCGGGTTGCGACAAGGTGTTCACCGTTTGCTGAGGGCAGCCTGACGCATCTTTAATGTCGAGAGTATAGGTTCCGGCACACAAATTGGTGTATGGCGGCGCTGTGGTCAGTGTTGTACCTAAAATGGTCAGCGTGCAATTATAGGGTGGTACACCCCCTGTGGGTGATGCCGTGATAATACCGTTACAGGGCGCGTTACCGGCATTACAGGTTAGATTTGTAAAAGTACTGATTGGTGTAACGGAAGTGGCAGGCTGGGTAATTGTGATGACAGTCTGAGTAGGGCACGATGAAGCGTCAGACGCTGTTGCGGTGTAATTGCCTGCCGACAAGCCTGCCAGCGTATTGGTAGTTTGACCACCAGGTGCCCATAAAAAGGTAAATGGACCTCCATTGCCGCCTGCAGCCGTAACAGTTGCGCCACCATTGTTCAATCCCAAACAGGTAATACTCTGCGTGAGTGCGGTTAAGGTAACGGCTGGGGGCTGCGTAAGTGTTACTACAACCGAACTTGTACAAAGGTTCGCGTCACTTGCAAAAATAGAATAACTTCCAGCCGTAAGCGTGCTGATGATGGCCGTGGATCCCGTAGAAATTGTACTTGGTCCGGGAGCCACCCAGGTGAAGGAGAACGCTCCGGTTCCCCCTGAGGGTGCAATTGAAATAACGCCTGTGGCGCCCGTGTTACAGACCACATTTGTAGAGGTTGGCGTCAAGAGTATGGCGCTAGGTTGCGAGATGTTATAGGCTTGCGTCAGAACACAGCCATTCTGGTCGGTGACCGTTACCGTCTTGATTCCAGCGTTTAACGCTGATGCAAGCGATGTGGTGCTTGCGGAACCTGACCAGACAAATGCGTATGTTGGTGTGCCGCCTGAGACAAGCGCAGAAGCCGCGCCGTTATTGCCACCGTTGCAACTCACATTTGTTTGGCTTGGGACAATACTCAGTGCAGCAGTAGGTTGAAGTATGGTTGAACTCACCGAGAATGTACAGGCGTTCGCATCCGTAATGGTCGCTGAAATCGGTCCGGCAGGTAATCCTATGGTTGTTACTGTACCACCAACACCCACCGTTTGTTGTGGACCGGCACTGAAGTTAACGGAGTAATTTGGTGTACCTCCAGAAGGAGATACTGCGAATGCGCCATTTGAGAATGAGTTACAGGTGACGCTTGTTGTATTAAAACTTGCAGATAAGGCACTGGGTTGAGTCAATGAGGTGGTAAAGGTGCTGGAGCAACCGTTCGCGTCGGTCACCGAAAATGTGTGCACACCCGCACAAACACCAGTGTAAGAAATTATGGAAGGATTGACTACGCCGCTTGAGGTATACTGTGGCTGCGATGGCGGGACATGAACTATGGTATAGGGTGAGGTTCCATTTGACCAACTTGCACTAAAGCTACCGTTACACTGGTTAAAGCACGATGGGGAGACGTGCAGGAAGGGGAAAAACACCACAGGGGTTGGCCCCAGCATCAGGAAAGGAGCCGAAAAAGCGATTGGAACGCCCCCCTGTATGATCACAACCTGATACGGCGTACCGCAACTTGCAAACCCGTTTAAAGTAAACGATTGACCTGCGGTAACGGTTACCGTTGGCGGTAAGGGGGCACATCCTGAAATGAATTGAAGGGTATAAGTTCCGGCACAGGTGGGGTCTATACTGATAAACAGGGAGCCTGTTGAATTGGTACCGGCACCACAAAGCGGGGTAACTCCGGTTAAGGTTACACCGCAGGCCGCGACAGAATTTCCGCCGCCAATAATACGGTTGTTTGAACCTGTAAGGCCTGTAGCATCACCAGCTTGTTTGTTCTTCTGGAGGTCAATTTCAAGCTGTGATGAATTAAACCGGATTTGATTGGCAGGAGTAACTGAATATACATTGGCTACTCTGAATATCGATTGGTTAACGCTAATGGAAACACTTCCGGTATTGGCCAAAAAGTTTCCTGTGTAAAAATAGGTCTGATCTATGGTATACTGGCCTGACAAAAACCTGGCCGTCCGCGTTTCATCAAGATCAAAACTTTCAAGATTCCATTTCCCTGAAACAAAATCAAAGTCAGCATTTAGACGCTTACCCGCAAAGTCAATAGTTTTAACCAGATCTGCCCGGCTCTTTACACTAAACTTAATACCGTCCGCAAATTCCACTTTGCCGGATAACAATATCTCACCACCAACTCTGAATTCGGTAATGGATTTGTGGGTGAGTTTGATGTTGTTGTAATAATTCAAAAACCGCAGTGAACGAACTTGCACCAATACGCCCAAATCTATTTCTGCCGGTTCTGATAAGGATTTATCATCAAAAATCACATCGGTGCCTGCGTTCGGCACCTGATTCGCAAGCGGTCCCCCGGAACTCAGGCTCCAGTGCCCCGGATCGTTAAAATTTCCGCTACCCCCTACCCAATAAAGGCTTTGAGCCCCTAAAAGCATGGAAATGGTCGACAGAAGCAGGAAAAGTATAGCTCGATTCAGGTTAAAAAACATACTCGGTTTAAGGGCTTTTAACGAAAGTTTAGTTAATTTGGTTACTAAGTTACTACATTTTAACAAATAACTAACACCCTCCGCGAGGCTAAAATCCTCATCCGCACATCAAAATAGCCCCTTCACTCAATGGAAAAAAATCCCTGGATCACCCAAAGCGCCGAAACTGTATTCGAAAACCCCTGGATCAGCGTGAGCAGCCACAAGGTGCTGAACCCGGCAGGCAAACCCGGACACTACGGGGTAGTTCATTTTAAAAATCTCGCTATTGGTGTGTTACCACTCGATAAAGAGTTCAATACCTGGCTTGTTGGGCAATGGCGTTACCCTTTGGAACAATACAGCTGGGAAATTCCTGAAGGTGGCGGACCACATGCCCGCCCTGCCCTGGAATCGGCGCAACGCGAACTGAAAGAAGAAACCGGACTTCTGGCGAAACACTATCACGAACTTTGCCGCATGCACACCAGCAACTCCGCTACAGATGAACACGCCATCATTTATCTGGCAACAGGTCTCGAATTGAGCGAATCCGAGCCCGAGGAAAGCGAAGATCTTCAAATCAGAAAACTGCCTTTTGAGGAAGCCTTTCAAATGGTAATGCGCGGGGAGATCAGCGATTCTCTCAGCATGGTTGCCATTTTAAAAACAAAATGGCTGCTTGAACAGGGGGCATTCAGGCCCTGAATACAGGTTTGGCATTCTGATCAATCATCTGCTTTGCATTAATTTCCTACTTTTGTGTTCCCCATGAAAGAACTCGTCAGGACATTTCCAAAACAGCTGGCCGAAGCCTCAGGCATTGCTTCAAGAGCCATATTATCTGAACCCCGGCCAGTGTCCAATGTCCTCATTAGTGGACTTGGAGGCTCAGGTATTGGTGGCAGTATTCTTACTGAGCTTGTCAACCATTCCTGTCCCGTGCCCATTCTTATCAATAAAGATTATCACCTGCCTGCTTTTGTGAATTCATCCACACTTCTCATCATTTCCAGTTATTCAGGAAACACTGAAGAGACTCTCAGCGCCATGCAGCAAGGCATGCGTCAGAAAGCCAGAATTGTTTGCATCAGCAGCGGTGGCAAAGTGCTTGAACTGGCCAAACAACATCAGTTTGACTTCATCGAAATTCCCGGGGGCTTTCCTCCCCGCTCATGCCTGGGTTACTCCCTGGTTCAGCTGATCAAAATACTGGTTCATTACGGTCTTGCCGGGGCAAGCCTGTTTAATGACCTGGAAAAATGCATTCAGCTCCTGTCATCGGAATCAGATTCAATCATTTCTGAAGCACGAAATGTTGCCGCCAAACTCCTTCATAAATTGCCGGTGATCTATTCCCTGGGCAGTTGCGAAGGAACTGCGGTGCGCTTCCGCCAGCAAATTAACGAAAACAGCAAGATGCTCTGCTGGCACCACAGCTTCCCGGAAATGAACCACAATGAACTGGTGGGATGGACCGAACGTCATGAGAACATCGCGGTGCTTACGTTCAGAACCAGTTTCGATTACGAAAGAACCGTAAAACGGTATGAGATCTGCAAACCGATTTTCGAAAAATACGCCTCTTCGGTCACCGACCTCCAGGCAAAAGGCGAAAGCCGCCTCGAACAATTCCTTTACCTGGTACACCTTGGCGATTGGATCAGCTGCTTTATTGCCGAACTGAAAGGCATTGATCCTGTTGAAGTGAATGTGATCACCCGTTTGAAGGACGAATTGGCCAAATTCTGACCTGATTTAGTATCAGCTCTGCAGAATCAACTTCATATGCAAAACAAAAACATTTTTTTTCAGGACCTCGGCAAGATGGACTATAAAGCCTGCTGGGACTACCAGGAGAATTTGTTTGATGGTATTCTGAAGATCAAATTGGCTAACCGCGATCTCCCGCCCACAGACCGGGTGCAAAGTCCGAATTACCTGTTGTTTGTGGAACACCCCCACGTTTACACGCTCGGTAAAAGTGGTGAAGAAAAGCATCTCCTCATCAGCGACCAGGAACTGGAAGCTAAAGAAGCCAGCTATTACAGGATCAACCGGGGTGGAGACATAACCTACCACGGCCCGGGGCAACTTGTTGTATACCCAATACTTGACCTGGATAATTTTTTCACCGATATACACAAGTACCTGAGACTTCTGGAGGAAAGCGTGATATGTACCTTACAGGATTATGGCATTCTTGCCGGAAGGAGTAAGGGTGAAACAGGGGTATGGCTTGATGCGGAGCTGCCACTAAAAGCCAGGAAAATATGCGCAATGGGTGTGCGGTGCAGTCGTTGGGTTACCATGCATGGACTCGCCTTTAACATCAACACCAACCTGGATTATTTCGGAAACATCATTCCCTGTGGCATACAGGACAAGGCTGTAACCAGTTTGCAACAGGAACTTGGTCAGGAGGTAAACTTGGAGGAAGTGAAGTTCAGGTTCAGTGGTCACTTCAGCCGTTTATTTGAAGCCACACTGCTTGAAGTGCCAGTGCAGCAGGTTTAATAGGGACTTTGTTTCCGTATCAGTTTAGAAAATAAAGCCGGCCACCAGCGTCTGATTTTTACGATAAGCAGTTCCTTACCCCCGATGAATATCTCCTCTCTGCCATTAAGTAAACCTGCAATGATTTGCTGCGCGCAGGCTTCGGGGCTCATGGCATGTTCATGACTCTTATCCATGTTGTTGTGTTTTGAACCATCTGAAGTAAGGGCGTTGAGCGAAACCCTGGTTTTAATCTTGCCGGGGCACACAAGCATGATTTGAATGCCGTCTTTTTCATTTTCAAGCCGGAGAGATTCAAAATACCCGTGCAGGGCATGTTTGGCCGCTGAATATGTGCTGCGCAGGTAAAAGCCAAATTTACCTGCAATGCTGCTGATCACCACAATTTGCCCTTCTTTTTGCCTTTTCATATACGGTAAAACAGCAAGACTGAGGTTCACCGCAGAGAAGTAATTCACTTCCATCAGTTCGCGCATCAGGGCTTCTGAGGTTTCGGCTGCCGCCGATCTCTGGCTTACACCTGCGTTGTTCACCAGAATATCAATCCTGCCGAACTTGTTGATCACCTCTGCCGCGTATGCGCTTGCACGGGATGTGTCCTTGAGGTTTATTGGCAAAATCATCAGGTCAAGTTCAGCCAATCCACAGGCCTTTCCTACTCTATGCAGTTCGTCTTCCCGTCGTGCCGACAAGACAAGTCTTGCCCCGCGCGAAGCGAAAGCAAAAGCCAGAGCTTCGCCAATACCAGAACTCGCCCCTGTGATCCAAACCACTTTATCTTTGTACAGGTTCATAAATTTTCCAGGCTCGTAAGCACCTCTTCAGGCCTTATTTCACGTATGCAATGGCAATCCTTACTGGTTTTGCAGTCCTCACATTTTTTGTCAAGGGCCAGGGCTATGGCTTTTGGTCCGAGTGGTTTCCAGCGGCCGGGATGTATAGGGCGCATGGGCGCATAAAGGCCAATGGCTTTTTTGCCTAGTGCTGCCGCAATGTGCAGAGGACCTGTGCTGGCTGCTACCATAGCATCGCAGGCGTTAATAAATGCAATGAACTCTTTCAAATGCATCTTGCCACACAGATTTGTGATGTTCGGATGACGTATAAAAAGTTCTCCCAGATCTTTTCCTTCCTCATCGGTGCCGCTGATGAAGACCTTATATTTTTCTTCCGGCAGACGTTCTATGAGATCATTAAAATTTTTCAAACCCCATTCTCTGGCGCTGCCTTTTGAATGGGGATGAAGGATAAGGTTTATCTTATCCTGGCCATTGACCAAAGCAAGCAGGTTATCCGGAAGAACTGGAAGATGTGTAAATCCGTAATACCCCTGAATGGTTTCAAGAGCAGGGAGCGGAAGACCAAATACACCCAACATTTTCAGATTTAGTGTGGCCTCATGCTGCCTGGAGTTTTTACGGGGAAGGTGGATTTTACGGTTGCAGGTATACCAATGGTAAAGCCTGCTCATGGTGCCCACCCGGGTTGAAATGCCTGCCTTATCGGCCAGGAGGGCAATCTCTTTCCGTGGATAGACATGAAATACATAGTCGATCTTTAAGGCCACCAGGCGGCTCACCTGCTCATTTTCACTGAGGGTTTTTATCTCATCGTAATCCACAAAATGATCAACATGTTCACTGAGGGCCACAACGTCTCTGGTATAGCGCCGTCCAAGGAAAACTATTCTGCATTTTGGAAAGTGTGATTTTAAATAACCGGCCATAGGCAGGGTAAGTACCACATCGCCGATACTATCGGTTCGGCTGAGCAGAATTGTGCTGTTATCCGGCAGTGTGTCCATGATGCAGTTGTCTAAGTTTTTTGTATTTAAGCCAGGTGGCGTAAGCCGAAATTTTTGAAATCCTGTAACCGGCCTGACCGTCGAGAAATCCTAAATGCAGGATGTAATGATCAATGAATTTGGCCAGGGGATTGAGCCATAACCTGTACCAGGCGGCCTTTTTTCCCTTGTCGTAATAGGCTTTTGCGGCAATACTTGTGAAGTACTCTACCTGCTTGTAATGATCTTCCAGCGAATAATAACTGTAATGCAGGATATCGCCTATTAGGTGTGCCGTGTTCTTGTTTCCGTTTTTCAATTCATACCTGTCGTGGGGATTTGTGCCCGTCCAGCTGCCTTTCCGGCTATCCCACAGACGCAGTTTTTCATCGGGATACCAACCGCAATGCCGCACCCAATGTCCGCAATAATTGGTAAGTCTGTTCATGTAATAACCATCCTTGTTAAAATTCTGTTTAACCCCTAGGATGGATTTTTTAAGCCTGTCGTCAAGCGCCTCATCGGCGTCAAGTGATAACACGTGTGGATTGTCGGCCAGCGCAATGGCGCGGTTTTTTTGCTGTATGTGTCCGTCGAACACGTGTTGGTGAAAACGAACGCCATAGGTTTTACATATTTCTGGTGTGGCATCGGTACTGAAAGAATCCAGCACCACAATCTCATCTGCCAGGTCTTTCACCGATTTCAGACAGCGTTCAATGTTTTTCTCTTCATTGTAAGTGATGATTACCACAGAAAGCTTTACCACGATTTAAAAATACGAATTTCCCGGCTCTCCGGCTGATCATCCGGCAGACCAGTGATTTGAAGTCCGAGGCCGTCTTCATCACCCTTCATTAGCGCGCTGCCAAGCCATACTTGCACCCGTTTCGGGGCATGGTCAAAGGCGTTTTAGTTTTTGTACTTTTGGCTGAAAGACCTTTTTAATGAAAGTCGCGCTGGTACAAACCCACCTGTTCTGGGAAAACAGAAAAAAAAACCTTGAACACTTCAGTGCCTTGCTGAAAAACATCAAAGGTGCTGACCTGATAATATTACCTGAAATGTTTACCAGCGGGTTCAGCATGAACACGGAAACGGTTGCAGAGCGTTCAGGGGCAGAAACGCTTGACTGGTTAAAAAACGAAGCCCGTAAAAAGAAAGCGGTCATATGCGGCAGCACTGCGGTAAAACAGGGTAAATTCAATTACAACCGGCTCTTTTGGGTACAACCGGAGGGTACAGTGAAGTCTTACGATAAGCGCCATCTTTTCAGAATGGGGAAAGAAGATGAGCATTACAAAGCCGGCAAAAAGAAACTGCTTGTGCAATATAAAGGATGGAAATTTTGTCCTTTGATTTGTTACGACCTCAGATTCCCAGTGTGGAGCAGGAACAAGTTCAGGTTTAAGAAACCTGCACCTGGCACAAAGCCCTCTCCCTCAGGTTCCTGGGATTACGACGTCTTGATCTACGTTGCCAACTGGCCGGACGTTAGGGCATATCCCTGGAAACAATTGCTGATTGCCCGAGCCATAGAAAACCAATGTTATGTGATTGGTGTGAACCGTGTTGGCAAAGATGGGAATGGAATAGATCACGCCGGAATTTCACTTTGCATCAGCCCTAAAGGAGAAATTATACATGAAGCAACCGCACACAAGCAAAGTGTTGCGTTAATTGATCTTGACAAAGGCAGTTTGGAGAAGTTCAGACATGTTTTTCCGGCAGGACTTGACGCAGATGCCTTCTCCATTAATTTTTAACACACCCAACCTTTTTGATACCGGTTCAGTATTGTAGAAAAAGGGCAGATTCGTTTATTAACTGAGCGGAATCCGGGTTTTGATGAGTTAATCTTAGAACCGAAAGGCGGTAATATGCATATCTTTATTCAAAACTAAGGCTCATGAAAAACCTTTACCTGACTCTGTTCATCTTTTTCTTCTTTGGCAGTTCCAATCTTTTTTCCCAGGCCTTTGCCATTACTACCTGGTCACAGGGTGTTTGTGTAAACACAAGTGCCTACGCAGCTGTAACAAGCACACAAGCAGGTGCAGGATCTTATTCGTGGACGGTTTTGGCTCCCGGAGCATGTGGAGCCCAGGTAAATCCGGGCGCCAATGGTCTTAGCGCCATGATCACTTATTCCTGCTGCGGTATCAACACCGTAATCTGCACAGCTTATGCCAGCGGAAATCCCACCCTGGTGGTTGGATCGCCGGTTATGGTGACGGTTTTGGTTTCCTGCAGTGTTGCCACCAACCCGGTAATCAGTAATTCTGCCCCGAATGCGAGTCTTTGCAGTGGCGGAAACGCTGTACTCACAGGTTCGGGGGTGCTCACCTATACCTGGGTTCCCGGTAACGTGAATTTTGCCAGCATAGTGGTTTCGCCGACCGCGAACACCTGTTATACTCTGCTCGGAACAAATGCCAATGGCTGTATGGGTATGGCCACGTCCTGCATGAGCGTTTTACCTACCTATACCATTTCTGTAAGTGGCAGCACCCAGGTTTGTCTGGGCACTTCAACCACGTTTACGCTGAGCGGAGGCCCTTCTTTTCTGACCCAGCCTGGCAATATCACTTCTGCAAATCCTGTTTTAACGCCTACGGTCAACACCAGTTACACGCTCACCTGCCCCGCAGTGGCTTATGCCTGCGCCACCTCAACAGTTGTGAATGTTGCCGTACTTGTTCCGCAATCCATTGGTATAAGTGGCAGTTCAACGGCCTGTGCGGGGACATCGCAAACCCTGAGCGCGCTGGGTGGTTTAGTGTCATACACCTGGAATACAGGCGCAACGGGTAATTCTATTGTGGTTACACCAAACGCGAATATCTGTTATTCGCTGGCTGGAACAAGTGCCAACAGCTGTACCAATTTAGCGTCATTATGCGTAACAATACTACCCTCTCCAAGCTTGAGCATCAGTGGCAACGCTTCGGTTTGCCTGGGATCTAGTCTCAATTTTACGGCCTCTGGTGCAAACTCATACACCTGGAATACCAGTCCGGCAGTTTACACAAATACTTTAAGCCTGATCTCTTCGGGCTCATTCACTTATATGGCCTATGGTACTGGCACCAATGGTTGTGTAGGTTTTGTTTCTTACCCTGCAATGGTCAATAATAATTGTGCGATTGTGTGGCCGGGCGATGCCAACCGCGATGGAGCTGTTAGTAATACGGATGTACTGGAACTTGGATTGGCTGCCGGCAGCACGGGTCCTGCCAGAACACCTACCAGCAATGCCTGGAACGGGCAATATGCCAATGCCTGGTCGGGCACGGTGAGTACTGGTTGGAATAAAGTGAATGCCGATTGCAACGGAGATGGTGTAATTAATGCCGGAGACAATACAGCCATAAGCCTGAATTTTTCTTTGACCCACGGATTCAGGGAACAATCCATTGAATCGTCGAATCCCGACTTGTATCTGGCCAGCACAGGTACAATAGCTTACTCCGGAAACTGGAACAAAGTGGATGTGATGGCCGGAGACGCCACAAATAGTTTTTCCCAATTGTACGGACTTGCATTTGATCTGAATTATGATCAGAACCTGCTGCAAACAGATTCTGTGAAACTGCTCTACCCGCCCTCTTTCCTTAATAATAGCAACCAGAACATTGACTTTGGGAAATCACAATTTGCTAACGGTAAACTGTATGCCGCAACGGTACGCACAGATCACATTAACGTAAGCGGTAATGGCAAGATCGCCGAATTCTGGTTCAAGGTTAAACCCGCGGTGCCGGCCAATTCCATCCTTCAGCTTTCCGTGAGCAATGCAGTCCGCTTATCGGCTTCAGCTATTAGCAACACCATGAGTACTCAAAGCCAGACCCTCATGATCAGCACTGCAGTAAGCGGGTTGAATGCACAATCCTTCAACGATAGCTTCGGATTTTACCCCAACCCGGCTTCCACGGCGCTGACTTTGTTGTCGGGTTCTGCCCTTCCGGTGCAGTTTGTTTTTAGCGATCTGCTGGGCCGGGAGATCTTCAAGGCTGAGTTCAGCAGTTCTACTGTGCTTGATATTTCTTTCCTGCCTCCGGGTACATATTTTATGCGTTTCGAAAGCGGGGGCAGCTGCATGCACAAGAAACTGGTGGTTGAGCGGTAATCATCTTCTGCGTTTTGTAATTGGAAGCACCGCCTGAGGGGGTGCTTTTTATTTGCTGCCTGTTGTCGCGCAAGGGATTGAGCGGAAGCCCTGCGCGGCCTGGCCATAGCACTCAGCCGGCCGGGGAGGCTGCACAGCAGACCCCGCAGGCCGGTGACTGGTGCTTGGGCCGGGCAAGCAGGCTGAAGGGAAAGCCCGGTGCCGGGTGAGGCTGGAGCCGAAACCCGGCATGCGCCCAAATTCAATTCGTGCTTGAATTTACACTTAGCTATATTTTATAGCAATACTCCGCCAGCATACGTGGTAACTTAGCTGTCCCTTAGCGTGGCTATGCCTGAACAATGAACAGATTCGGGCTATGCCTGGTTGGATGGCCTCATGGTGCCATCCAATCCCTAAGGCCAAGAGGCGATGAACCGGCAAGTGATGCATATGGATCTGGACAGTTTTTTTGTGTCGGTGGAGCGGCTCATCAATCCCAAACTCATTGGCAAGCCCGTGTTGGTAGGTGGCAGCAGCGACCGCGGCGTGGTGGCGAGCTGCAGTTATGAGGCCAGAACCTACGGCATACATTCCGCCATGCCCATGCGCGTGGCCCGGCAACTTTGTCCCGATGCCATTGTGGTGCGCGGTGACCATGAAGAGTACAGCAAGTACTCGAATACCGTTACCGATATCATCAGGGAAAGTGTACCACTGTATGAAAAGGCATCCATTGATGAATTTTACGCCGACCTGAGCGGCATGGACCGTTTTTTTGGCTGTTACAAACTGGCTACTGAGATCCGTCAGAAGATCATCAGGGAAACGAGGCTGCCCATCTCCTTCGCGCTTTCAGGCAACAAAACCGTATCCAAGATTGGCACGGGCGAAGCCAAGCCAAACGGGCAGATGGAAATAGAATTCGGTGCCGAAAAACATTTCCTGGCCCCGCTCTCCATCAAAAAAATTCCCATGGTGGGCGATAAAACCTACCAATTGCTGAGGGGCATGGGCATTGAAAAGGTAAAGACCCTGCAGGACATGCCGGTAAAAACCCTGCAGCGCCTGCTGGGTGAGAACGGCATACTGCTTTGGAAAAAAGCCAATGGCATCGACAACTCGCCGGTGGAGGCATACAACGAAAGAAAATCCATCTCCACGGAATGCACCTTTGAGAAAGACACTGTGGATATCGCGCATCTCCGGCGCGTGCTTGTCAGCATGACGGAGAAACTGGCCTACCAGCTGCGCGGGGAGGAAAAGCTCACCGCCTGTGTTACGGTAAAGATCCGTTACTCGGATTTCAACACCTACACCATGCAGGCCCGTGTGCCTTACACGGCCCTTGACAATTTGCTGATTGAAAAGGTGAAGGAACTGTTTGACAAGCTGTTTCAGAAACGCCTGCTGATACGCCTGATCGGTGTGCGGTTCAGTCACCTGATACAGGGCACTTATCAGTTCAATCTTTTTGAGGACCGGGTGGAACAGGTGCAGTTGTACGCGGCCATGGACAAGATGAAGCGGCGTTTTGGCGACGAAGCCGTGATGCGCGCCACCGGCCTTGAGCTGGACAAAAGGGACACGAATCTGTTTAATGGGATAAAGGGGGGTCATGCTTCGACTCCCATTCACCATGCTTCGACTCCGCTCAGCATGACAAAGGGAACGACTAAAATAAAACCGTCACCCTGAGCGGAGCCGAAGGGTGACAAAAGAATCGACTAAAATAAACCCGTCACCCTGAGCGGAGCCGAAGGGTGACAAAAGAACCGGCTAAAATAAAACCGTCACCCTGAGCGGAGTCGAAGGGTGACAAAAGAATCGACCAAAATAAACCCGTCACCCTGAGCGGAGCCGAAGGGTGACAAAAGAATTGGCTAAAACAAACCCGTCACCCTGAGCGGAGTCGAAGGGTGGTACCTTATGAAAAAACTAAGCGTATATATTTTAAAGTGCTCCGACGACTCCTATTATACAGGTGTAACAAACGACGTTCAAAGGAGGGTCTACGAACACAACCATAGCAGTAAAGACTTTTCCTATACCAACTCAAGAAAACCTCTTACCCTGGTTTGGCAACGTGCATTTCCGTCAGCTATGGAGGCCATCCGATGGGAAAAAAGAATAAAAGGCTGGTCGAGAAAAAAGAAGGATGCTTTGATCTCTGGACATTATGAACTGTTACATGAGCTCTCGATATGCATGAATGAAAGTCACAGTGATAATTATAAAGGTCATGCTTCGGCTCCGCTCAGCATGACAATAGAACCGGCTAAAATAAACCCGTCACCCTGAGCGGAGCCGAAGGGTGACAAAAGAATTGGCTAAAATAAAACCGTCACCCTGAGCGGAGTCGAAGGGTGACAAAAGAATTGACCAAAATAAACCCGTCACCCTGAGCGGAGCCGAAGGGTGACAAAAGAATCGACTAAAATAAACCCGTCACCCTGAGCGGAGTCGAAGGGTGGCAAAAGAATCGACCAAAATAAACCCGTCACCCTGAGCGGAGCCGAAGGGTGGCAAAACCTCAACAAATATTCCATGCTCCTCAACTGCCACACATATTACAGCTTTTGTTACGGCACCCTCTCTGTAGAGGATCTGCTTGCTGAGGCAAGGCGCAAGGGCTATGACAGCCTGGTCCTTTCTGACATCAACAACACCTCTGCCCTGCTCGATGCCCTGCGCCTGACTGAAAAAACAGGACCAAAGGTGATCCCCGGCATCGATTTCCGCCTTGGCGTGAAGCCGCGCTACATAGGCATTGCCCGCAACAACGCCGGTTACCGGGAGCTGAACGAGCACCTCAGCAGCATACTTCAGGGGATATCTGAGATGCAAGATGAAGCTCCCCCATTTGACAATGCCTACCTGATTTATCCCTACCGGGCTTACAAAGGGCAAACCCTCCGTGAACACGAGTTTATTGGCATATCATACAAAGAACTCAGCAGCCTGCCCTTTTCTCCCTACGGAAAGCTTCTGCACAAGATGGTGGTTTTACAGCCCCTGACCTTTACACACCGCAGACATTACAATGCCCACCGTCTGCTCAGGGCCATCGACAAGAATTGCCTGCTGAGCAAACTGCCCAGAGAGGAACAGGCCCAGACCGATGAAAGTGTACCCGACCATATCGTGCTGCGTGAGCATTTCTCCGCCTTTCCCATTATCCTGCAAAACACCGAAAGACTACTCTCGTCCTGCTCGGTACATTTCGCCTTCGGAAAGCTCTCGAATAAAAACCTCAAGCACTACAGCAACAGTATCCCGGAAGACATTGAGCTTCTGCGGAGCCTATCTATGGAAGCTCTGCCTTATCGCTACCCAAGGCCAGATGAGGAAGTGTACAAACGCATTGAGAAAGAGCTGGAGATCATCCGCGACAAACAATTTGCATCGTACTACCTTATCAACTGGGACATTACCCGTTATGCCCGTAACAAGGGGTATTTTTATGTGGGTCGTGGCAGCGGGGCCAACAGCATGCTCGCGTACCTGCTTCGCATTACCGATGTAGATCCCATTGATCTCGACCTCTATTTCGAGCGTTTTATAAACGAGCACCGGAGCAATGCGCCTGACTTTGACATCGATTTCTCGTGGACCGACCGCGACGACATCACCCGTTATATTTTTGAACGCTTTGGTACGGCGCGAACTGCACTGCTTGGTGCCTATTCCACTTTTCAACACGACGCCGTAACACGCGAACTGGGAAAGGTATTTGGCCTGCCGCCCCAGGAAATTGACCGCCTTCAGGCTGTGAAAAATCCGGCACACACCGACCAGATGGGCAAACTGGTGCTTCAGTACAGCCAGCTCATTCATGGCTTGCCCAGTCATCTCAGCATACACTCAAGCGGCATACTCATTTCAGAAGAACCCATCAGCACGTATTCTGCAACTTTTCTCCCGCCCAAGGGTTATCCCACAACGCAATTCAGCATGCTGGAAGCTGAAGACATCGGGCTGTTCAAATTCGACATCCTCAGCCAGCGCGGTCTTGGTAAAATAAAAGACGCTGTGGAGATCGTACGCGAGAACAGGGCGGTTGAAATAGACATTCACAACATTGGCAAATTCAAACAGGATGAGGCCGTGAGAGATCTTCTGCGCGTGGGTAAATGCATAGGCTGCTTTTATGTAGAGTCTCCGGCCATGCGCATGCTGCTCGCCAAACTGCAGGCCGACGATTACCTGCGGCTGGTGGCAGCCAGTTCCATCATACGTCCCGGGGTGTCAAAAAGCGGCATGATGCGTGAATACATCGTGCGGTTCCGTGATGAAGAGAAACGCAGGCAGGCCAGGGAAAAAAACCCGGTGCTTTACGATCTGCTGGCTGAAACCTATGGGGTGATGGTATACCAGGAAGACGTGATCCGTGTGGCCCATCTGTTTGCCGGACTCAGTCTGGCTGAAGCCGATTACCTGCGGCGGGGAATGAGCTGGAAATTCAAACAGCGCAACGAATTCAACAAGGTGCAGGATCAATTCTTTAAAAACTGCCTTGAAAAAAATTACCCGCTTGAAACGGTGAAGGACATCTGGACCCAGATCGAGAGCTTTGCCAATTTCGCCTTTTCCAAGGGCCATTCGGCCAGCTATGCCGTGGAAAGTTTCCAGGCCCTCTACCTCAAGGCGCATTTCCCCCTCGAGTACCTGGTGGCCACGCTCAACAACGGCGGTGGTTTTTACCGCACAGACCTATACGTGCACGAAGCCCGCATGCATGGTGCCGAAATTGCGGCGCCCTGTATCAACAACAGCGGGGTAGAATCGCGCATTCAGGGAAAACGCATTTACCTCGGCTTCGGCCTCATCTCTGAACTCGAGCAACAAAGCATGAATAAACTGCTTACAGAAAGAGAAAGAGGGGGCCCTTACAGCGACCTGTACAATGTTGTGAAACGCACAGCCTTACCTATCGAACAGCTGCGCTTACTTATTCGCGTTGGTGCCTTCCGGAGCCTGCATCCCAACAAACGCGAACTGCTCTGGGAAGCACAAATGCTGGTAAGTCCGCATAAAAAGGAGGAAGCCGGAGTTGAACTTTTTGATGTGGAGCCTGAACATTACAGCCTTCCCGAACTGGAAAACAATCCCCTCGACGACGCCCTCGATGAAATAGAATTACTGGGCTTCCCGCTTTGTTCTCCCTTCAGCCTGCTGAAAGACCCGGTAAAGAACAGCCTGTTGAGCCGTGACCTTAAAAAACTCGAAGGAAAAACCATAGAGATCATTGGCTACCTCGTGAGCATCAAATACACGGGTACCTATAAAGGAGAAAAAATGTATTTCGGCACCTTCCTCGATCTGGAAGGTTACTGGATTGATACCGTACATTTCCCGCCTTCAGCCCGAACTTATCCCTTCAGCGGACCGGGATGCTATCGCATCATCGGGAAGGTGATGAGTGAATTCGGGTTTGTTTACATTGATGTAAGCCATCAGTATCGCCTGCCTCAACTGAGCCGCGATGACAACGCGCGAGCCCTGAAGCCCATTCTCCAAAGCCTGTGAGACTTGCGAATTTGATTATCTTTGCAGGCTTGAAAAGGCATGGAATATAATTTCGCGGAAATAGAAAAAAAATGGCAGGCATACTGGGCCAGGAACAAAACATTCAGAGCCCTGAACACGTCAGACAAGCCAAAGTATTATGTACTTGATATGTTCCCCTACCCAAGCGGGGCCGGCCTGCATGTAGGACATCCGCTCGGTTACATAGCCTCAGATATTATGGCTAGGTATAAAAGGCACAAGGGGTACAATGTGCTGCACCCGATGGGATACGACTCCTTTGGTTTGCCGGCTGAACAATATGCCATACAAACAGGGCAACATCCTGCAGTAACCACTGCAAATAATATTGCCCGATACCGCGAACAACTCGACAAGATCGGGTTCTCTTTCGATTGGGACCGGCAGGTTCGCACCTCTGACCCTGAATATTACAAATGGACGCAATGGATCTTCATCCGGCTGTTTGAGTCGTGGTATAATCCACGCAGTCAACGCGCCGAGAACATCAGTAGTCTGATCAGCATTTTTAAGACAGAAGGTTTTAAAGGCCTTAGTCACGACATCCTTACCGGCGACTTTGAAAAGGAACCTGAACCCTTTGGCCCTGAAGCATGGGATCAGTTTGATGAACACAGAAAAAACGAGGTGTTGATGAATTTCAGAATGGCATACCTCGGAGAAGCCTTCGTGAATTGGTGCCCGGCTCTTGGCACTGTACTTGCGAATGACGAAGTGAAAGATGGCCTGAGTGAACGCGGTGGATATCCCGTAGAGCGCAAACTCATGAAACAATGGAGCATGCGTATCACCGCCTATGCCCAGCGTTTATTGGACGGGCTTGAAAAGATCGACTGGCCTGAAAGTCTGAAAGAATCTCAACGCTACTGGATCGGTAAAAGCGAAGGAAGTTCCGTAAAATTTAAACTTGAGCATTCGGATGAGATCATTGAAGTGTTTACCACAAGACCCGACACGATTTTTGGCGTTTCCTTTGTGACGCTTGCCCCTGAACACCGTTTGGTGCCGCGCATAACAAGCAGTGAACGTATCAAGGTGGTTGAGGATTATGTGAACCGTTCGAAGAATCGCAGCGAACGGGAACGTCAGGCCGACATAGACAAAATTTCCGGGGTTTTCACAGGTGCATACGTGAAACATCCTTTCACTGGAAAATCCATACCCGTGTGGGTGGGCGACTATGTTCTGGGGGGATACGGAACAGGCGCGGTAATGGCGGTGCCGGCGCACGATGAAAGAGATTATCGCTTTGCGACACATTTCGGCATAGAGAAACCCGTGGTGATCCTTCCTGGACAGGAACATGATTTTTCAAAAATATCCTGGGATGAAAAAAGCGGAACTATGCAAAATTCCGGTTTTCTGAATGGGCTGGATGTAAAACAAGCCATACAGAAAGCCATAGAAGAGATTGAGAAAAACGGCATCGGCAAACGCAAAGTAAACTACCGTTTGCGTGACGCTGTTTTTGGACGCCAGCGCTATTGGGGTGAGCCCATTCCTGTATATTATAAAGACGGCATACCACATGTAATAGATGAACAAGACTTACCGCTTGTGCTTCCGGAAGTAGATAAATTTCTTCCTACTGAAGATGGGGAACCACCTCTCGCCAGGGCAATAGATTGGAAGTATAAAGGATTGTATGATTACGAACACAGCACCATGCCGGGTTGGGCAGGGAGTTCCTGGTATTATTTAAGGTACATGGACCCCCGAAACAACACAGGTTTTGCCGATAGAAAAGCTGTTGAATACTGGCAGAATGTGGATTTGTATATCGGTGGCAGCGAGCATGCCACCGGCCACCTGCTCTATGTGAGATTCTGGACTAAAGTATTGTTTGATCTGGGTCTCATTCCATTCGACGAACCGGCCAAAAAACTGATCAACCAGGGCATGATTCAGGGCACTTCGGCTCTGGTGTATCGAACACCGGAAAATCAGATTGTTTCTGCAGGTTTGAAAGACAAATACGAAACTACAGCTATACATATTGACGTAAATCTGGTAGATCACAATACCGTAAACATTGAAGCGCTCAGGAACTGGAGAGATGATTTTGCCAGATCCGAGTTTATTCTTGAGAACGATAAACTGATTTGCGGAACCGCCGTGGAGAAAATGAGCAAACGCTGGTATAACGTAGTAACCCCGGATTTGGTTTGCGAACGGTTTGGTGCCGATACGCTTCGTTTGTACGAGATGTTTCTCGGACCGCTCGAACAAAGCAAGCCCTGGAATACCAACGGTATTACCGGGGTGTCCGGATTCCTCAAGAAACTCTGGCGCCTATTCTATCAGCAGAATACATTTTTGGTTCGTGATGATGAACCTTCTAAGGCAGAATTAAAGGTGTTGCATAAAACCATCAAAAAAATTTCAGAAGACATCGAACGTTTTTCATTCAACACCTCTGTGAGTAATTTTATGATCTGTGTGAATGAACTCAGCGAATTGAAATGCAGCAAACGCGCCATTCTTGAACCCTTGCTCATTTTGCTATCTCCTTACGCGCCACATATTACAGAAGAATTATGGGAAAGACTGGGTCACAACGAAAGCATTTCCAGTGCGGCATTTCCGGATTGGCAAGCAGAGTACCTTGTTGAAGACAGTTTCAACTACCCTGTTTCGTTCAATGGCAAAATGCGGCTAACCGTTGAATTACCGGCTTCACTAAATCCCCAGGAAATTGAGAAAGAGATCATGAACCGGGAAGATGTACTCCGGCACCTGAATGGTGCCAGCCCGAAAAAAGTGATCGTGGTTCAGAAAAAGATTGTAAACATAGTGGTTTGAGTTCAGCCGGCCATCAGGTTACACCTAAGGCAGCCCGGTGATCAGAAAGTTGTTGCCTGAGCCATTTGAGAGCTTCATTTCTGTCGGTAAACAATTTGGTATGGATATAAGGCCTGTTAACCTGGAGGTAAAAGTTACCGATCATTCTTTGACCCAGACTTTTTATAAGCAATGCCTTGGCCACTGTAATACCGGCAAAACGTTTACTGGCAATTAGCTCCCTGGCCTCTTTCGAGAAATTCGTCAGGTCACCGGCTTCAACCAGCACCACATAAGGCTTATTATTCGCAAGACCAAGATTTAGTTTTCTCAGGCTGTAAAAATCGTCCGCTTCAATAGTGCAACCCGCCTTAAAATAGTTTTCAAGGATACCATTTTCAAGTTTCCTTATTCTGACTTTTTCTGTATTGATTTCCTGTGGCATACTTCTGGCCGCGCAAGATAATTAATATGAGACGTAAACAAAAAATGCAGCCCGAAAGCTGCATTTAATGTTATGTTGAACTTCTCAATCGGGCCGATCGTGAAGGAAAGGGTTATTCTTCCGAATCTCCAGTTTCTTGTCGTTTCCCTCACTTAGCGTATAACGCGATACGTTAGATTCTGTGCTGGGCATTTTATTTTCCAGAACAATGTTTTTTCTTTCAAAAGCTGTCTGTTTTTCAAGGGCCGCGAGTCCTTCAGGACTTCTCATGCGCAGTGTTATTTCTTTCAGCTTACGGATTCTTTCCTGTGCTAGTCTGATCTGCTCCTCCCGGTCAATATTGTCCTGCTGGGACGTTGTCAGTTCCGGCTCCGGTGCACCCGCTGAACTAGCTGAAACGGGTTCCTCAGAGATCTCGTTAAATGTAAATTCATTGCTCACATCCAGACTTTCTTCCTGAGTTTCTGTACCCGCGAAAAACTCAGGTACTTTAAACTCTTCTTTCAGTTCTGATTCTGAATAAGGCAGATTGGTTTCTGTTATCCCCTCCTCCTCTTCAATATCATTTTTGATGTAAACAAAGGGTTCATTTTTCTGGATCTCATCAATGATATTTGTTTGAATCTCCGGCAGTGGCGCTTCAGCCACAGGTGCAACAGGTGTTTCATCCAGATTCACCACTTTCCGTTCACGCACAAATGGATTTTCCTGGGGACTTTGATTGGATTTGAATCCGGTGGCTATGATAGTTACACTCACATTATCTCCGAGGCTGGCGTCGGTACCATACCCTGTTATGAGTTCGGCACTGCCTCCTGCTGCCTCCTGAATAAAATCGGTGATCTCTCCGAATTCATCCATGTCAATATCGTCGCTGCCGCTCATGATGTTTAGCAACACGTGTCGTGCGCCGGAAATGTCACTGTCGTTCAGCAAGGGCGAACTCAATGCTTCTTCAACCGCTTTGATGGCACGCTTCTCACCGCTGGCTACCGCTGAACCCATAATGGCAACTCCACTGTCCTTCATCACGGTTTTCACATCGTTAAAATCAACATTGATGTGCATGTGGAGGCTAATGATCTCAGCTATGCTCTTCGCGGCGCCTTTAAGAACATCATCGGCATGGGCAAATGCTTCGCTCATTTTGAGGTTACCGTAAATTTCCCTCAGTTTATCGTTGCCGATCACCAAAAGGGTATCGACATACTTTTTCATCTCTTCAAGACCTGCTTCGGCCTGCGCCCGGCGTTTTTTTCCTTCAAATGCGAAAGGTATGGTCACAATGCCCACAGTCAGCACGCCTAGCTCTCTTGCTATACTGGCAATCACCGGGGCAGCGCCTGTACCGGTACCGCCACCCAAACCGGCTGTGATAAAAACCATTTGGGTGTTGTCTGACAAATATTGCTTAATCTCTTCAATCGACTCGAGCGCTGCGTCACGTCCCACTTCAGGAATTGAGCCTGCTCCCAAACCCCTTGTAGACTGCTCCCCAAGCTGGATTTTATTTGGTACCGGGCTTTTCTCCAGCGCCTGTTTGTCGGTATTGCAGATGATAAAGTCAACTCCTTTGATTCCTAAGCGGAACATGTGATTGACTGCGTTACTTCCCCCTCCACCAACTCCGACCACTTTAATGATGGAGCGTTCTTCTTGCGGTAAATCAAATTGCATCATGATATGTTGTTTTAGGGTTTTATAGTTGTATTGGTTTATTCAATGTCATCGCTCATCCAGTCGCGTGTTTTTTCAAGAATGCCGCTGAAGAAGCTTCCCAGTTTGCGTTGCGAGTGTCCTACCACTTTAGGCTTATTCTCTTCAGGCGTTTCATCCCTGGCAATATCTGCTGTGGGCTTGTTGTTATTGCTGCCCCGTTTGGCTTCGCGTTCGTATTTTTCTATGCCCTTCATCACCAGACCTACCCCCGTTGCATAAAGCGGGTTTTTAAGTTCATCGTCGCTTCCCGCCAGGTGTTCATTCGGTGTACCTATTCTGCAATCCATACCGGTTGTGAGCATCACCAGCTGAGGCAGGTGTTTCAAAAGCGAGCCCCCGCCGGTTACCACTATTCCAGCTGAAAGTTTGCGTTCGAACCCACTGCTCTTGATTTCGAACAAAACGAATTCCAGAATCTCTTCCATTCTGGCCTGGATGATCTGAGCCAGATATTTTACTGAAATCTCCTTGTGCTGTCGCCCCCGTAAACCGGGAATGGCGATGATCTCATTCTCCTGATTTTCCTGGGCCAAGGCAGAACCAAACTTTACCTTTAATTGTTCTGCCTGGGTTTTGATGATGGAACAACCTTCTTTGATGTCTTCCGTAATGATGTTTCCACCAAAGGGTATCACGGCCGTATGACGAATGATGCCATCGTAAAAAATAGCCACATCGGTTGTGCCACCACCAATGTCTACCAATACCACACCGGCTTCTTTTTCTTCATCACTCAGTACAGCATCCGCGCTGGCAAGGGGTTCAAGGTGCAGGTCAACTGTCTTTAATCCCGCACGGTTTACGCATTTAAAAATATTCTTCACCGCGCTTACCTGCCCTGTAATGATGTGAAAATTCCCTTCGAGTCTTATGCCTGCGTGACCAATTGGATTTTTAATGCCGGCTTCATTGTCGATGATATACTCCTGGGGGATCACATGAATGATCTCTTCGCCTGGATTCATAACCAGACGGTGCATGTCGTCAATCAAGTTATCAATATCCTTTTGACTTACTTCATCGTCGTTACTCTGGCGCATGATCATGCCTCTGTGCTGCATACTTTTAATGTGCTGACCAGCGATACCCACCACAACTTCTCCGATATCCACGTTGGCCTTGTCTGCTGCCAGTTCAATGGCTGTACGGATAGACGCAACAGTTTGTTCAATATTCACAACCACGCCACGGTTCACGCCCAGTGAATCGGTTTTTCCGGTACCCAGAATTTCAACTTTGCCGAATTCATTTTTCCGGCCAACAATTGCCGCAATTTTTGTTGTTCCAAGATCAAGTCCTACCACCAGTTCTGAGGCCACAGCCTGTGCCGGGTTCGTTTTCTTTTCCATACCTTTTATTTTTTGGTGCAAACCACCATATTCCTGTATTTTAAATTAATAGCTGAATATTTTTGCCAGCCGTTTGTCTTGTTAAGGCCTTCTCTGTAAAAAAGCTTGAGTTCAGCAAGCTTTTCATGAAGAGCTGAGGCGTCGCCCAGAATAATGCGCTGACATCCAATTACCGGAAAAAGCTCGAGTTCTTTGTTCTGATTCACGTAGATCTGGTGAATCAGTGCGTTCAGGACAGAGTCGGCTGTAATTGCCCTGGCGGTTTCAAGCAAGTCGTCTAACAAACTGATCTTGCTAAAAATTTCATTGGAAGCAATCTGATCTACACTAAAGGAGGCTCTTCTGTCAAATGGTTCGTCTATTTCACCGCTTGCAACCAGAACCCGCGCAGTATAATTTTCGTTCAGGGGCATGAGTTTCGCCCTGGTATCTATGTAATAACTTTCCCCGCTTTTGTTGATCACTCTAAGCAAAGGAGTCCTTTGTTTGATTTCAACCTGCACTTCACCATTGAGTTTAGCGGACACCTCAGCTTCTTCAATAGCAGGATGTGTGTTAAGTGCCTTTTCGAGTTCAGGAATTCTAAGCCTGCTGTATTCCTCACCAAGTATCTTGTCGTTTCTTGATTCGAAGAATTGCTTTACATCGTTCTCGTTGAGAAATGGATTCTCATCATTGTTCAGAATATCAATATTCAATGTCCTGGCTACAATGTGAGATTCTTTTCCTGAAACAAAACCCAGTGAAAACAACAAAGTACCCAGGACAAGTATCCAGGTAAAGAGCCGGATGATTTTTTTATAATTAATTTGTTTCAAGTTCATTTTTCAAGCAATCTGTGATGGGCTGCACCAATCGGTCAATGTCTCCTGCACCCATACTCAGCAACACCTCTGGTTTTTTGATTTTTAAATGCATCAGAATTTCTTCTGCATTCAATATTTTCACCGTTTCGCGTTTTGTCATATGCCCTGCAAGCCAGGCAGAGTTAACACCTTCCAGGGGTTCTTCCCTGGCAGGATAGATCTCCATCAGCAGGCATTCATCCAACAAGTCAAGACTTTCAGCGAACTCCTTCACAAAATCACGAGTTCTGCTATAAAGATGCGGCTGAAAAATACCTGTGATCTTTTTGCCGGGATACAGACTTCGCACAGAATTAATGGTTGCCTTCAGTTCTTCAGGATGATGGGCATAGTCATCAATGTAAATGCAGTCTGCATTTCTTAGCCTGTAATCAAAACGGCGTTTCACACCTTTAAAAGAACGAAGCGCTTCACGGATATCATTTCCCTTCAATCCAAACTGTTGCGCCACCGCAACAGCCGCTACTGAATTTTCCACGTTGTGTAGTCCCGGTAAACCCAGCACCACGTTGTGAATGTCTTCCACGGGGCTTTTTATGCTGTACAAGAACTGACCATCCTCCACACGTATTGAGCCGGCGCAGTATTCAGTATTTAAATTTAACGAGTAGATGAGGCGTTGTTCGGTGAGCTTCAAATCGTTATCAACATTTTTTTTAACAAGCAAAACACCGCCCGGGCGCACTTTAGCGGCAAACAAACTATAGCTCTCCCTCACATGTTCCGCGTCACCGTAAATATCCAGATGATCGGGATCTACACTGGTGATGACGGCTATATGGGGTTCAAGGGTCAGAAAGGACCTGTCGTATTCATCCGCTTCCACCACAAACAATTCGTCGCCCATGCCTGTTTTGCCCAACAGGAGGTTGCTGTTGAAATTTCCTGAAATGCCTCCCATGAAGGCAAAACAATTGAGTCCGGCACTGTGCAGCAAATGCGTAATGAGTGTGGTGGTTGTGGTTTTGCCATGTGTGCCCGCTACAGCAATGGTTTTGTATTGCCTGGTGATTTCCCCAAGTACTACCGAACGTTTTAATATCCTGTACCCTTTTTCCCCGAAATACCTGTACTCGCTGTGATGAACCGGTACAGCGGGCGTGTATACCACCAGCACCTCCTCTTTCCTGTACAAGGCCAGTAAAGTTTCCAGGGACTCTGCGTTCTCTTCATAATGACAAGATATACCTTCGTTTTCAAGCTCAATACAAAGCGGCGTGCGTGTTTTATCATAGCCCCGAACGTCCTTACCATGATGTTTAAAGAACCTGGCCAGCGCGCTCATCCCGATTCCCCCTATACCCAGAAAATAATACAGCTTATGGTCCAGAATACTCATACCTGTTTTGCCAGTTTTAGCACTTCCCCTGCTATGATTTCAGCTGAATTGCGGAAAGCCAGTGCGGACATGTTCTTCCTGAATTTCTCTCTGATGTCAGTATTTGCTAGTAAGGCCAGCACGTATGCAACAAGCCTTGTTCCACAGTCCTTATCTTTTACCAGCAAGGCTGCCTCTTTGTTCACAAGTGCCAGAGCGTTTTTGGTCTGATGGTCTTCAGCTGCGCTGGGTAAGGGTACCAGTATACATGGTTTCTGTACCAGACACAATTCGGATATTGCGCCGGCCCCTGCCCTGGAGATCACCACATCGGCTACTGCATAGGCCAGATCCATTCTGTTGATGAAAGCCTGAACCCTAACCCCCTTGCTTTCAAATTCTTTGGATTGCTCCAGCGCTATGGCATGATATGTTTTTCCGCATTGCCACAATACCTGTATGCCTTGCTTCAGCAGTTCAGCCTGCCCATTGCCTATGGCCTCATTGATAGCTTTAGCTCCCAGACTGCCTCCAAGCACCAGAACCGTTTTTTTAGCAGTATCCAACTGAAAATAGGCTATGGCCTCCTCCCTTTTGCCTTCAATGTTAAGCACTTCCTGCCTCACCGGATTTCCAAGCAATAATAATTTTTCAGCCGGAAAATAACGGTCCATGCCATCATATGCTACGCAGATCTTTGCTGCGCTTTTTGCCAGGAGTTTGTTGGTGATGCCTGCGTAGGAGTTCTGCTCCTGTATCAGGATGGGTATGCCCATTTTACTGGCCGATCGCAACAAAGGCCCGCTGGCGTACCCTCCTGTTCCCACCACCACATGAGGTTTGAATTTTTTCAGGATAGCCCTGGTTATAAACAAACTTTTAAGAATCAGAAAGGGTAATTTTAGATTGGAAAGGCTGAAGCTGCGCTGGAATCCGGCGATGGGAATGCCTTCTATGGGGTAACCTGATGCAGGTACCTTTTCCATTTCCATCCGGCCCAGAGCACCCACGAAGAGGATCTCTGTTTCGGGTTGTGCTTTCTTTACAGCATTGGCTATTGCGATAGCCGGAAAGATGTGTCCACCAGTGCCACCGCCGCTGAATATGATTCTACACGGCTTCAAGACGCTCCTCCGATTTATCTTCAATGCTTTTGCTGGCGCTGATGATAATGCCCAAAGCGATCATGGTAAACAGAATAGATGTACCTCCCATGCTGACGAGAGGCAAAGGCTGTCCCGTCACCGGAAAAAGGTTCACCGCAACGGCCATGTTTACCAGGGCCTGAAAAACGAGACTGAAGGAAAGTCCAACCGCCAGCAATCCACCAAATGGTTTATCGTTATCGCGAAGAATACGAATGCCCCTGTACAGGAGTATCAGGTAAAGAAAAAGCATGCCAAGCCCCATAACCGAACCATACTCCTCGATGATGATGGCAAAAATAAAATCCGAAGAGGCCTGCGGTAAAAATGCTCTTTGTGTGCTGTTGCCGGGCGCCTTGCCAAGAATCCCACCGGTAGCAATGGCAATTTTTGCCTGTTCGCTTTGGTAATTGCTTTTAGCGTCGCCACTCGCGAAGCTTTCAAGCCTCGCCTTCCAGGTGGTTCCCCTTCCTCCGGGTACAGTGTCAGGCGCAAGCCACACCCAGGTGAAGAACATGGTCAACACAATCAATATAATACCGAACAACTTAAGCAGAACACGCCAGTGAACCCCACCCAGAAACATCAATACCAAACAATTGAAAAACAACAAGGCCGCGGTACTGAAATTAGCAGGTAAAATCAGTACACAAATGATACCAACCGGAACGATCAGATATTTCAAGACGGTTTTGAAATCACTGAGTTCTTTTGCCTTCAAAGTCAAAATTCTGGCTACATAGAGAATGAGCATGAGTTTAGCTATGTCTGACGTTTGGAAGGTGAGGCCGATTCCCGGAATTTCAAGCCAGCGGGATGCCTCACCTGCACTCACACCTTTTAGTAAGGTATACAGCAGAAGTGGAATGCTCAGAACAACCCCTATCTGAGACACTTTGCTGAATACCGTATAACGTATCCGGTGTACAAAAAAAGCAAGCAGAAATCCTACTGACAAAATGCCAAGTTGCTTGAATAAAAAATACTCCGTTCTGCCTTGCTTGAATTTATAGGCCAGGGTGACCACTGCGCTGTACACCACTAGTAAGGATAGTAGCGACAGCAGGAACATGATGGTCCAAACCACCTTATCACCTTTCAGATAATTAAACAACTTCATTCTGGCAAGATTTAATTACAGTCTTTATGTTTCAGAGGCTGCGCACAGCCGCCTTGAACTGCATGCCCCGGTCTTCATAATTCTTAAAGAGATCAAAACTGGCACAAGCCGGTGACAGTAGTACCACATCTCCTTTTTTCGCGATCTTGAAAGAATTCAGCACGGCATCCCTGGCATTATCGGTTTCAACGATGGTTTCCACGGTTTTTTTGAACGCCGAAATTATTTTGCGGTTATCCTTGCCCAGACAAACAATGGCCTTTACCCTTGCTTTAACGAGGTCACTGAGTTCGTTGTAGTCGTTACCCTTATCCTGACCACCACATATCCAAACCACCGGTTTCTCCATGCTTTCGAGTGCATACCAGGTTGAGTTCACATTAGTGGCTTTTGAATCATTGATGAACTCAACGCCGTTCACCGATGCCACAAACTCCAGTCTGTGTTCAATGTTCTGGAAGTCCTGGAGGCTTTCACGGATTACCTCTTTTCTAACATTCACGATCCGGGCTGCCAGCGAAGCAGCCATACTGTTATACACATTGTGTTTGCCCTGAAGGGCCAGCTGTTCTATTGTCATAATTAAGGGTTGGTTTGGTTTATAATTAAGGGTTAGTTGATTGTCGTTTAGAAATGCACCATCACCCTGCAGATGTTCTTTGATGCTGAATGGTATGCAAGTGGATGATACGGGATGATCTTTCATGTATTCAGTGATCACCTTATCGTCCTTACAGTATATAAAATACTGATCAGGACCCTGATTCTGTGTGATTCTGAATTTCGACTCCACATAGTTTTCGAACTTGTATTCGTAGCGGTCGAGATGATCGGGAGTGATGTTGAGCAGCACTGCAACGTCGGCTGTAAAATCGTACATGCCGTCAAGCTGGAAACTGCTTAATTCAAGCACATAGAAATCGTAATTATCCCGGGCAACCTGAAGTGCAAAGCTTTTTCCAACATTACCGCCCAGACCCACATTGTAACCCGCTTTTTTAAGTATGTGATAAGTTAGTAATGTGGTGGTGGTTTTGCCGTTTGATCCGGTGATGCATATTGTGGTGGCTTGGGTGTAGCGTCCGGCGAATTCGATCTCCGAAATCACAGGAATTTTGTGTTGACGCAGTGTCTGAACGAGCATCGCCTTGTCAGGAATTCCAGGGCTTTTGATCACTTCATGCGCGTTCAATATTTTATCATTGCTGTGTGAGCCTTCTTCAAATTCAATTTTTTCATGAAGCAAAACCTGTCTGTATTTCTCATCCAGTATTCCGCTATCACTTAAAAAAACATCATAGCCCTTTTCACGGGCCAGTATCGCGCTGCCTACTCCGCTTTCTCCTCCGCCCAGTATGACCATTTTCTTCTTCATTCAGCGCAGTTTGAGGGTAACAAAGGTGAGTACCGCCAGCATGATGCCCAGAATGAAGAAGCGCATAACTATCTTCGATTCGTGGTATCCGCTTTTTTGGTAATGGTGGTGCAGTGGCGCCATCTTGAAAAGTCTGTGGGCACGTGCATACTCGATTCCGCGTCTCCTTTTCTGGTATTTGAAATAAAACACCTGCATAACAACAGACAGGTTTTCAACAAGGAAGATGCCACAGAGAATCGGTATCAAAAGCTCCTTGCGGATGGCTATCGCGTAAACGGCTATGATGCCGCCAATGGCTAGGCTTCCGGTATCTCCCATAAACACCTGGGCTGGAAAAGCATTATACCAAAGAAATCCGATGCAGGCTCCTACAAACGAGGCGATAAACACCACCAATTCACCGGTGTTTGGGATGTACATGATATTGAGGTAATCAGCAAATACCATGTTGCCCGACACATAAGCCAGAATACCAAGTACTGTTCCGATAATGGCGCTGGTTCCTGCCGCCAGGCCGTCAATCCCATCGGTGATGTTAGCTCCGTTTGATACGGCCGTGATGATGAGGATCACCAGGGGAATAAATACCAGCCATCCGTATTTCAGACAATCGTCACAGATCCATGAAATGGCCTTGCCATAATCCAATTCATTGTTCTTGGAAAAGGGAATCGTGGTTTTCAGGTTCTTCACGGGTGTTTCCGAGTATTTTGGAATCTTGAGGTCCTGTTGCGCATTCGGATTGGTATTGGCCCATGCTGTTCTCTCGTTCTGACTCAGCCTCTCCTTTACCACCACATCGGGATGGAAATAAAGCACGGAGCCCACAATTAAACCTATGCCCACCTGTCCGATCACCTTGAATTTGCCTTCAAGGCCCTCTTTGTTTTTTTTGAATACTTTGATATAATCATCCAGAAAGCCGATTAATCCAAGCCACACCGTGGTAACAAGCATCAGTACCACATATACATTCAGTACTTTGGCAAAAAGCAACGTCGGTACAATGATGGCGGCCAAAATTATAAGCCCTCCCATGGTTGGTGTACCGGCTTTTTGGGTCTGACCTTCGAGACCGAGTTCACGGATCGTTTCGCCGATCTGTTTTTTCCGAATTATGGCAATGATGCGTTTTCCGAATAATAGTGAGATCACAAGTGAACTAATGAGTGCAAGCGCCGCCCTGAATGAAATGTAATGGAACACGCCCGCTCCTGGGAAATCCCATACCTTATCGAGATAGTTGAAGAGGTAATAAAACATCAGGCGTTCAGATTTTTAATGGTTTCTTTCAAGATCTCCAGATCATCAAAAGGTTGCTTCACACCTTTTATTTCCTGGTACTTTTCATGACCCTTGCCGGCTATGAGTATGATATCGCCCGCTTTGGCAAGGCTGCAGGCAGTGCGAATAGCCTCCTTGCGGTCAGTAATACGAAGGGTTTTATTGGTGTCGGCCGGCGAAACCCCTTTTTGCATCTGATCCAGAATAAGTTCAGGGTCTTCACTCCGTGGGTTATCTGAAGTGAGAATAACCTTATTGCTGTATTCACAGGCAATAGCAGCCATAACAGGACGCTTAGCTGCGTCTCTGTCTCCGCCGCAACCAACCAGGGTGATCACCTGTTCGTTACCATTGCGTATATCTTTTATGGTTTCGAGAACATTCTTCAGTGCATCTGGCGTGTGTGCATAATCCACAATACCTATCATACCGTTTTGTGAACGGATGTATTGAAAACGTCCTTCCACCGAAGCCAGGTTACTCAGGGCAGTAAGGATGCTGGTGCTGTCCTGTTTCAGCAAATGCGCAGCCGCGTAAACGGCCAGCACATTATAGGCATTGAAGGTTCCGATCAGTTTCACCCAGACTTCTTTGTTGTTGATGTTCAGCAACAAACCATTCAGGTGATTTTCAATGATCTTGCATTTGTAATCGGCAACTGTTCTTAACCCAAACGTGAATTTCTGTGCACGGGTGTTTTGAAGCATGATCATCCCGTTCCTGTCATCTTTGTTAACCAGGGCAAATGCGTCGGCAGGAAGCATGTCGAAAAAGCGCTTTTTAGCTTTGATGTATTCGTCGAAGGTTTTATGGTAGTCAAGATGGTCGTGTGTGATGTTGGTGAATACGCCGCCCGAGAACTGCAATCCGGCTATGCGGTTTTGTACCACCGCATGTGAACTCACCTCCATGAACACATACTCGCAACCATGCTGCACCATGGTATTCAGCAACTCATTCAGCGAAAGCGCGTCTGGCGTGGTGTGTGTAGCAGGTATGACCGTTTGATTTATTTTGTTGCTGACAGTTGAGAGCAGACCCACTGAATACCCTTGAAGTTTAAAGAGATTAAATAGAAGTGTGGCTGTGGTGGTTTTGCCATTTGTTCCTGTGACGCCAACCAGAAAAAGCTTTTCGGATGGATTGTCATAAAAATTACAGGCCACGATCCCCAGTGCAAACGATGAGTCTGCCACTTTGATGTAAGTGACCTGTTCTGATTTTTTTTGAGGTGGCTTTTCACATAAAATGGCAATGGCTCCGGCTTCAACGGCAGCTTCTATAAAATCATGGCCGTCGCTGTTTATACCTGCAGTGGCTACAAACAAACCATCCTTCTTCACCTTTCTCGAATCAAAAGCAATTGACGAAATAGCCATGTGCGTTGAACCGGTCACCTCTTCCAGTCTCACTTTGTATAAGAGATCGCTGAGCAGCTTCATGTTTTAGCCAAGTGTTAGTATAATCCGGTTTCCCTTGTTGAATTTCTGTCCGGCCTGAATGCTTTGTTTTTTCACCAGACCCATACCCAGCAACTTCACTTCCATGCCCTTGTTCTCGAGTAGGAAAAGTGCGTCTTTAGCAGAAAGGCCTTCCAGGTTTGGCATGAGTCCTTTCCGGAGTAGTGTTTCAGGCGAAGTGGCTTCCATCTTCATTTTCAAAGAATCTCCCACAATCCGGCTGTATTCGCCCTGACCCCCGGCCTGGGCTGGAATACCGAAATAAGCGGTTACCAGATCCAGATCTGAGGACCTGGCCTGACCTGATTCAGGCATATAGCTTAAAAATGGGGCTTTCGTGTTCACAGGTTCAATGCAATTGAGGCTGCCGGAATACACTTTTTCGGCGATCTCCTTAAAGACCGGACCCGCAACTGCTGCACCATAGTAAATGCCATTACCGGGAGAATTGATCACCACTATGCAGGAATACAGGGGCTTGTCAGCCGGGAAATACCCTACAAAAGAGGCCTGGTAAATTCTGTTGCCTGCTTCACCGTAAGCGGTTTGCCCTTTACCATAACGGTTGCCTGTTTTCGCAATAACAGCTGTGCCGGTTTTACCACTCACTTTAAAAGCTTTGATGTTTAATGTTTTTCCTGACCCATTCTGCACAACGCCTTCAAGCAAGGTTTTGGCCTTTCTTATGGTTTCATCGCTCACAATTTTGTCCGACATCACCTCGGTTTCGAAAGACTTCACCACAACGCCGTTACGACGGATTGATTTTACAAAACGCGGCTTCACCATTTTGCCGTTATTCGCTACCGCGTTATACAAGCTCAGTGTTTGCAGGGGGGTGATCAGGCTTTCATAACCATAACTCAGCTGTGGTAAGGTAACGCCCGACCAGTATTTGGTTCGGGTTTGCGGAATACGCGGAACACCTTCTCCCGGAATGGCAATGCCCAATGGCTGATTCAGATGAAAGGAGTTGAGCTTATTCACAAACTGCTGGGGGTTTTTGGCATAGTATTTTGTGATCAGTTTGCTGACACCCACATTGGAAGATGTTTCAAAAATCCTCTGCACGCTCAATACCGGGGCTTCCGGTGCATGGGCATCGCGAACCACTTTATCAAAATACATGCAGGTACCGTCGCCCACTTCCACTTTTTCATCCAGACTGATCTTGTATTCATCGATCAGGGCCAGCATGGAAGCCAGCTTAAATGTTGAGCCTGGCTCGGTGGGGTAGCCTATGGCGTAATTAAAACTCTCACTATACTCCGAAGAATCCTGGCGCGACAGGTTGGCAATGGCTTTGATCTCGCCGGTTTTCACTTCCATCAGCACCGCACAACCGTGTGAAGCGTCATTTTGGATGAGTGTGCGCAGCAATGCCGAGGACGCCACATCCTGCAGGTTGATATCTATGGTGGTGTACAGATCGCTGCCATCTTTTGGTTCTACTTCGTTTTCATCGTTGATCGGTCTCCATACATCACCTGCTATTTTTTGCATGAGTCTTCGCCCGCTCACGCCACTCAAAACGCTGTCAAACGCTCCTTCGAGACCCACCGGTTTGATTCCCGGTCTAGCCAGCCCTATGGTTCGTCCGGCCAGCATTTGAAAAGGTCTCTCACGGCGGTTGGTTTGCAGGGTTACCAGACCGCCCTTTTTACCCATTCTGAAAATGGGAAACAATTTTATCGTTTGTAGATCCTTGTAACTCACATTGCGCTTCAACACAACATAACGGTCCTTCTCCTTACGGGCTTTGTTTAAAAGTCTCAGGTAATCCTTTTCCGATTTGTCTCCGAAAAGACCGCTGAGGGAATACGCCAGCGAATCCCGGTTTTGTTTGAAAAGTTTATCTGTAATGCCTGGCGCATTGATGTCTACCGCCACTTCGTAGTAAGGAAGGGAAGTGGCCAGCAATGCGCCGTTGGCATCAAAAATGTTTCCGCGAAGGGCCTCCATTTCCATCAGCTTAATGGTGGAAGCCTCGGCCTTGGCCTTCCAGTAGTCTCCTTCCGCGAATTGTATCACGGCAATCCTGTAAAGGATACCAATGGCAAACAGACACAGCAGGATGTAGGTCAGATAAGCCCGGGCCAATATGTTTTTTTTATTTTCCACTCAGTCTTTTACGCTGCTGTATAATTCCGAACTATCGGTTTCAATGATTACTGGAGGCACCACAGGTTCTTTTAGACCAAGGGTTTCTGCCGCCTTGGCAACTTCACTTTGTTTACTGGCAAACATCAGCTCGCTTTTGGTATAGATGTATTCGGTACGCAGCTCTTTGAGCTGGTTGCTGAGTTTATTGACCTCCCTGATCTTATCGTCGGCGTAGTAACCATTAGAAATGTAAAAAATGGCGATCCCTGCCAGGAAAAGCAGAAATGGAATGTGACGAAGATTTCTCTCTTGGCTGAGAAAGGTGCCGCTGAAAACACTCGAGAGGCCTTTGGCCAGTACACCTTTACGGCCCGGCTTTTTATTTTTCTGGATTTTCCCGGAGACAAGCTCTTCAACAAGATTTTGCTCTTGTCCTAACACGTCGGTTTGTGTGGGTATATCTCTGAATTTGTTGGCCAAATTCCTGTGCGTTTTATTTGTTCTTTAGTCTAATTTTTCTGCCGCTCTCAGTTTCGCGCTTCTCGCCCTTGTATTGTTTCTGATCTCTTCCTCCTCCGGAACAATGGGTTTTGAACCCAGTAACCTGAACACCTTTTTTCCTGTTCCGTATATGATGTCTTTCTCTTCCCGACCTTCAGTATTTCCGCTGCGCATCAGATTCTTCACCATCCGGTCTTCTATACTGTGATAGGAAATAATGACCAGTCTTCCTCCGCTTTCCAAAAGATCAACACATTGTTCGAGGCATTCTCTGAGCGCATCCACTTCCTGGTTCACTTCCATCCTGAGAGCCTGGAACACGCGCGCCATGAACTTATTCTCTTCGAATTTCGGCAGGCATGTTTTAATCGCTTCCCGGAGATCAGCTGTGTTCACAATCTCCTTTTCCATTCTGGATTCAGCAATTAGCCTGGCCAGTCGCCCGGCCTGCGGCAGGTCGGCATAGTCCCTGAACAGTTTTGCGAGTTGCTCCACCGAATACGTGTTTAATAGTATTCTTGCGCTGAGTGCGCTCTTACGGTTCATACGCATGTCAAGTTCAGCCTCAAAACGAATGGAGAATCCCCTCTCTGCCTCATCAAACTGGTGAGATGAAACGCCCAGGTCACCGAGTATACCACTCACCTTGTTTACACCATAAAGCCTCAGGTAATTTTTCAGGTACCTGAAATTCTGTGGTATCAGCGTGAAACGGGGGTCCTGAAGGACATTTCGTTTTGCATCTTCATCCTGATCAAAGGCAAAAAGCCGACCTTTTTCACCGAGATGTTTCAGGATATGAGCAGAATGCCCTCCACCTCCAAAAGTCAGATCAACATACACGCCGGATGGCTGGATGTTCAGAAGGTCAATACAAGCTTGTAAAAGAACGGGGTTGTGATAAACGGGTTTAGTCATCACCCGCATCATTAAAATTCAGTCCACCCAGAACATCCTGAGCCAGTTTTTCAATGTCTATTTCCTGGTTCAGGAAATCTTCGTACAGTTGTTTATCCCAGAGTTCAATCACATTGTTGCTGCCTATGACCTTGAGGTCTGATTTGATGGCGGCATAATCTGCAAGCGGTTTGGGTAAAAGGAGTCGTCCCGATTGATCAGCCTGGAGATTTGTAGCCCCTCCGGTGAATCGCCGAACAAATACATCATTTGACTTGATCAGGCGGTTAAGTTTGCTCAGCTTTTTATTGAGCCTGTCCCACTCGGTCATGGGGTAAAGCACCAGGCATTTTTGGTGCAGATTCCGGTTCACAACAAATCCTTTCTCAAACCCGGCCTCCAGCTGCTTCCTCAGGTCAACAGGAAACATGAACCGCGATTTGGCGTCCACTTTGCAATCGTATTCCCCTATAAGGCTTGTCATACGTGATTTTCCGGCTTGCGACAAAAATAGAGACATTTTTACCACTTTTTACCACTTTATGACATTTTTTACCACTATTGTTGAAAAATACGCTATTATCAACAGTGTTTATAAGTAAAATAATTGTATGGAAAATCAGGTGTTGATGGCCTGTATGCATTGACTGTAAAGGATTACAGGTCAATACACATGTAGGCTTCAGGTTTTGGAAATGAGTTGAGGCCGAAAGAGGATATTAACAAACTTCTCTTCTAGGTGGGAATCGTGTTGAAATCCAGTGAATTTGCAAAAGTTACGCTATTCGGGTTCCGGATTGGCGTACTGATTCAGATGAAATCCTGCTTTTTGAAATAATCAATAATGGCGTTTACCATCAGATTGTTTTGTTGTTTGGCATCGAGGTGAGGCAACTCCTCAATCAGGTTCCAGTGTGGCCATCCATCTTCGTCTCTCCCCTGGTATTCATAAAAACCAAAGGGTTCCAGCACCGTGCATATGGCCACGTGCATGACTTCCAGTTTTTCGTCCTTCTTAAATTTCCTGTAAGGTTGGCTAAGTTCCTGTAAGCCTATCATGAAGAGTATGGCGTCTATATCCATATCCATCTCGAATCTCTCACGGAGTTTCTGCTGGAGTTTATCCCAATCACCGGCCATTGCTTTTAATTAAAGGTCCTGTTCCTTAGCCCTGCCCGAGTGCGCCTTAAGCTGGTAAGCCATAAAGTCCAGTAAATCCTCTTTCCCCCTGCCTTCAGCAGAGGAGGTGATGAAAGTGTTAGGAAGTTCATCCCAGATCGTGCCTAGTTCTGTTTCAATTGCCCGGATATTCCTGTTCAGCTGAAGCTTGCTGTTTTTGTCAGACTTGGTATAGATAATGCTGAATGGAATTGAATGTTCTCCGCACCAGGTCATGAATTCCTGATCTATTTTCTGAAGCGGATGCCGGCTGTCGATCAGTACAAACAAGCAAACCAGGGTCTTTCTTTTCTTGCAGTAATCATAGATCATGGTCTCAAATTTCGCCTTGCTTGTTTTGCTCGTCTTAGCAAAACCGTAACCCGGAAGGTCCACCATGTACCAGGCCGAATTGATGAGAAAATGGTTGATCACTTGTGTCTTACCCGGTGTAGCGGAGGTTTTGGCGAGCTTACCATTGTTGCAGAGAAAATTAAGGAGAGAGGACTTGCCTACATTGCTCCGGCCAATGAAAGCGAATTCGGGCAGTGTTGCTTTCGGGCACTCGTACAAGCTGGAAGCACTTTGTTTGAATATAGCGGTGCGGATCTGCATCAAGCCTTTAATTTGGCTTTCTCAGCCAAGTATGAATTGAGATGCCGCTCTTTTTTGCTTTCGTAAATATCAGCCATTTTCACAAGTATGCCTGTTTCTTCCACATCTCCAAAACCAGGATTGAGCGCAGTGCCGAATGATTTCATGGTTGAGCTGAGGTTCATATAGGCGTTCACAAGTGGTGGAATATTTTCACCAAGCTCACGAACTTTTTTATTCAACAAGGCATGTCCGTGTTTATAATCGAGGCCCTTCAGTTCGCCTAAAAAACCGCTGATGTCATGTTTTTGTTTTACCGGATGTATTGGTGTCACCAATGAGTCCGGATCGGGGAAATAATATGTCATGAATCCCAGAAGATAATCTCTCGCCAGTACGTTGTAATCGGTGTACATCGTTACCTTACCGAAAAAATATTTCTGTGAACTGTTGTCTACAATCAGCGCACCCAGACCATCCCATAAATTATCCAAACTAAACAGGCCTTTTCGTGCGCCTTTCGCCGGCTGATACATGGGTTGAATAAAGGAGCGGCCAAGCTCGATGGTATAAGGCAGGTATACTTTGTAGAACTTTTCACTGAATCGGAACAATTCCGTTGTGGCTAGTTTCACTTCGCCATTTACAAATTCAGCATCACGGCAAAGGATGAAACGGTATGCCCCCACAATTTCCTTGTCTTCCGGATTCCAGACCAGCAACTGCTGATAGGGATGCGAGCTGGTATCGAACTCGTCCAGGTCTATGGATTTTCCCGTGCCGCCACCTGCATGTCTGAAAGTCAATTCCCTCAGCCTGCCAATTTCCCGCATAACCTGGGGTGAATTGTGAGCCGTTACAATATAGATTTGATTTTTGCCGTTGTTGGTTCTTCGTACGTACCGCCCGGCATTGAGCTCATCAAGAAGTGCTTCTTTACTAACCGCTTCAATAATGTTTTCCATACCCGAAGCGTAAATATACTACTAAATTGATACGCAAAAAACGGCCTGCACTCCCGATTTGTGAGTACAGGCCGTTATAATTTGAGTCAGAATCCTTTCTAATCAGGACAACATTTGTTTCACCAGCGTTGAAACCAATTTGTTATCAGCACGTCCGGCAAAAGCTTTGGAAGCTGCTCCCATCACCTTGCCCAGATCTCCAGGTCCGCTGGCACCTACGGTTGAAATGATGCCCGCCAGTTCTTTTTTGATTTCCTCTTCGCTCAGTTGTTTCGGCAGGAATTCTTCCATCACCGCAGCTTGAAAAAGTTCTACGTCTTCAAGATCCTTGCGATTTTGTGTTTTGTAGATCTCAGCAGACTCCTTTCTTTTCTTCACTTCCTTTTGAAGCGCTTTGTTCACCGAGTCTTCGGTAAACCCTTCCGGTGAGGTCTTTAAAAGAAGGATAACCGATTTTATAGCACGTAAAGCTTCCAGCCTTTGGCTGTTCTTGGCCAGCATAGCCGCTTTTATGCCGTTATTGACGCTTTCTTCAATGTTCATGTGAAATCAGTTCAGCAGTAATTTTCCTTTTCGCACGGCAGAACCTGATTTGTCCAGTATGGTGAAGATATAAAGTCCCTTTTCCAGACCTGACACATCCATGCGTTTATAAGCGCCATTAATTTCAGAGTGCCAAACCTGCTTGCCGCTTAAGTCGCAAAGCGAAACGGAAGACTCCGTGCCATTCAGTCCGCTCAGCTCAAAGTATCCGGAAGCCGGATTTGGGAAGAGGGTCTGAGCAGAAGAATTAAATTCCTGTGACTGGATTCCAACGGGAACAGTGGATGCTTTAAACCGCGTTACAATGGTTTGTGTTGTTACACCGAGAGCGTATGCAGTAGCCGTTGAAATTGCAAACACAGGGGATTTGACATTCTCACCGAAATATTCATAATTCACTTGCACAAGTGTGCCCGAAGCAATAGCAGTCACAAAATTTACAGTTTGTGATGTGATGACGCGATAAACATTGGTGTAGGTCACTGATCCCGGCAAATTAATGGTGCCGGTCGCATCCACTGTTACAATAGAATTGCCGGTAAAGGTTCCGCCAATAGTCAAAGGGGAGGTAAAATTGATTGTTCCTCCGGTAGTTGACATGGTGGTTGTGTTCAGGCTCATGGGATAGTTTGCAGCGAGCACCGGCGCCGTGTAGATCATGCTTGCAACCACTGTTCCAACGTTTACATTTCCGCCGTAGTAATCTAGTTTATTGGTAGTGGAGTTATAATAGGCTGTGTTTCCGGTATTGGAAGACAAAAACACATTGGCCGAAGGATAGGTGCCATTCGTTGAAGTGACTGCCGAGAACAACCGTACGATGTTGCTGTGGGTAGGAACCGCTGTATAATTCCAAACCGTTCCAGCCCCAGTTCCGCCAAGGGTAATGCCGGTAGAGTCGCACTGGTATTCTGAATAACCGTCGCCGTTGGCAGGGGCATGATTCGCCTGTGTGAGCTGAGCGGAGGCAAACCGCACTCCGCAAATAAAAAGTAGACTTGTAAAAATGTATTTCATAATGAGGTTGTTTTACCAAATATAGTAATATTTTTGAATGGCTCAGCTTCCCTATTCATTCAACCAAAGCAGCATGCCATCGCCATAACTCAGAAAACGATAATCCCTGCTGAGCGCATGCTTGTATATGGACCTCCAGGCTTCGCCAACACAGGCTGCCACAAGCAATAAAAGGGTGCTCTGGGGCTGGTGAAAATTGGTGATGAGGGCTTTGGCCGTGCGAACCCGGTATGGGGGCGCTATCAGAATGCTGGTTTTACAGATTATGTTATCCAAACCCCGTTTTTCCATCCAGTTCAGCAAGGCCTTGAAACAAAGAGGAGCATCGGGTGCTGTGTCATCCATTTCATACACTTCCCACTGCGAGATTTCAAGCTCCTCCAGTGTAGCCTTGGGGTTCCGGATCGCTTTTGCACCCATCCAGTAAAGACTTTCCATGCAACGCAAGGTTGTGGTGCCAACACAAATTCGTTTTTTATGTTCCGCCGCAATTAGATTTTCAAGCAAGTCCCGTCCACAGACCATCCACTCTCTGTGCATGTGATGGCCTCTTAATTCAAGGCTTTTGACAGGCTGAAATGTGCCGGCGCCTACATGCAGACAGATGTTTTCCATCTGCAGGCCTTTTTTATTTAAACTGGTGAGGAGTTTTTCGCTGAAATGCAGACCGGCTGTTGGAGCTGCAACCGAACCTTCCTGGCTGGCGAATGTGGTTTGGTAGGTGTGTTTATCGGGTTCTGTGCTGTTTCGCTGCAGATACGGTGGAATGGGTACTGCACCAAAAACCGAAAGCAGCTGTGAAAAATTCATGTCCTTGTTATTCCAGCTGAATTCAACACGCACCTGATCCGCCCTTTTTTCCACGATCCTGGCTTCGAGCTTTAATTCAGCCTGCTCCAGTACAAGCACAGAACGCTTCCAGGATTTCAAACGCCCAACCAGGCAGTTCCATTCCACAGGTGAATGTTGCAGCAAAGCGGGACCGGGGTCCAGATTTTCTTTCGCCGATTCAAGGCAAAATATCTCTATGCGTTTGCCGTCATGGTTGAAGTTTATACGGGCCGGTATGACCCGTGTGGAATTAAAAAGCAATAGGGAGTCTTTATCCAGGTGCCCGGCTAAATTGAGGAAAAGATCTTCCTGGATGGACCCTTTTCTGTAAACCAGCAGTTTGGAGCGCTCACGCTCCGCCAAAGGAAATTTGGCGATTCGATCTTCGGGAAGATCATAGGTGTAATCTTCCATCCGGATCATTCCGGGATCTTGTGGCTTCATACCCCTTCTTCCCTGTTCATCAAACGCAGCACTTTTTCAATGTCTTCTGGCGTGTCGATGCAATGGCTGTCGTAGTCGGTTTCCACACAGCGTATCCTGAACCCGTTTTCCAGCCAGCGCAATTGTTCGAGCGATTCAGCAAGTTCAAGCGCGGAGGGCTTTAAAATACTGATGGCTTTAAGCACTTCTGTTTTATAGGCATACATACCCACATGGCGGTAATATGTAAAATGATTCACCCAGTCTGCCTCATCCTGGTTTTTGATGTGTGGGATAACGCTTCGGCTGAAGTACAGGGCTTCTCCGTTCGGTTTTAGCACAATCTTCACTTCACCTTTGTCAAATAACACGGCAGGATCTGTGCAAGGGATCATTTGCGTAAGAATTTCCGCTTCTCCGTCACAGGCCAGGGCCAGGGAATCAATTTGCCGTGGATGCAGAAATGGTTCATCACCCTGAATATTCAGCACATAGTCAAAGGCCTTGCCGTACTTTGAATAAGCCTCATAACAGCGATCTGTGCCACTGGGGTGGTTTGCCCCGGTCATCACCACGCTGGCCTGGAAACTTTCAGCCAGTTCCACAATGCGCTCATCGTCGGTTGCAATAATCACCTCGCTCAGGGTGTCGGTTTTCGTACTTTGCCTGTACACCCGCTCCAGCATGCTCATGCCTTGGATTAGGGCAAGCGGTTTTCCGGGGAAGCGTGTGGATGCGTAACGGGCCGGTATAATACCAAGTATGGAAGGCATAGGCTTATGGATGGATATCTCCGCCAAAAATAACGAAAACAATTTGGTAATTTTGAATCTGAATCTGTGAGACGCTTACTTGTTATTCTCTTCCTCATGGTCTTGTTCACGGGCTCTCATGCGCCGAAGAACGACCAGCAGAAAGTACTTCGTGTTCTGAACGTCATGTTCGATTCCATTAAATCCATTCAAAGCCTGAGTACTCATATACAAGCGCTTGAGCGTCTTGGTACTTCTTTCCTGAACGCTGAATCGGAGATCAAACTACAATGCAAGCCACGCAAGTTGTATTTCATCAACCCCGCCAAGAAACTTGAAATACTTTACGACTCTGAGCGATCCACCAAAGCCATTGTGAAACCCCATGTGTTTCCTTACCTCACCGTGCACCTCGATCCGAACGGAAACATCATGCGAAAGAACCAGCACTACACCATTCACCAGCTGGGTTTCGATTTCATTGCCCGTTCCATTGCCCTAACCCTTAAAAATGAGAAAGAAAGCCTCGAGCATTTTAAATACATGGGCCGTGTACAGCAAAACGGCATCATGTGCCATTTGCTGATCTTTGAAGATGAGTCTTATCATTACCGCAGTTACACGGTAGGCGAAAAGGAAAGTGTAACTTCCCTGGCGTACAAACTGTGTGTGAACGATTACCTGTTGCGCGAAAAAAACAACCTTTTAAACGACTTTGGGCTGCTTAAAAAAGGTCAGTTGCTGATGGTGCCCAACCTCTATTGCCGTAAAGCTGTGCTGTATGTTGATGAACAAAAAATGCTTCCGGTGAATGTAAGTCTCTTCGACGAAAAAGGGGTGTTCGAAAACTACACTTTCAGCCACACCCGGGTTAATCTGCATTTCGGGCCGCAGGTGTTCGATGTTGGCAATAAGGAATACAACTTTTAAAGTTCCTTCATCAGAACCTGATACAATCTGATCATTCCCGTTATGTCTTTTTTGTGGACCTTCTCATCGGGGCTATGCACATGTTGTTCTGCCGCGCCAACAAAGCACCAATCCCATGGATATTCTGCCATTTGCAGTTCTTTTGCATCACTACCCCCGCTGCCTTCCACTTCAAGCTGAAAGGCGCAGCGATGTTTTTTTGCAATATTTATAATCTTTTCTACGTAACTTCTCCTTGGAATGAGGCTGTCGCGCAGGCTTATCACGGGCCCTTTGCCTTCGTGTACCCCGTCAGAGATCCAGGAAATATCCGAAACGAGGGCTTGACGGATACCATACTTCTTTTGCAGGAATCGCTGGATGTAAGACACACTGCCTCCCCCGTGTTCCTCCCAGGTGCAGAACACAATCACACCGTCCTCCAGCTCTTCGGCCAGTTTAAGCGCTGAATAAATGCCTAGGCGATTGTCCATATAACAACATTGTACAAAATGTTTGTCCTCGCGCCAATTGGCTTTGAACAGCAATTCAGTGCCCCGTTCAAAATCCCGCTTAGCCTTGTATGCCAGGCTTTTTTCCCCGCTCCTTTTATCTTCTTTCACCAGTAATTCTGCTTCCTGCCTGCCTTTGCTGTCGCAACCCCATAATTTAAATCCGCTTTTGCATACCGGTCCGCCGATCTTCACCAGTTGCTTGCCATAACGAACAGTAAAACCAATGCTGTCCATGTGTGCAAACACAGCTGTGCGTGGCTTGCCAAATACCAAGATGAGATTGTCCTGCCAGCCTTCGCCATCTATGATCTTTACTTTTCCTTTCCAGCCCGGGGAATGCTTCAAAACATAATTCAAGAGTACGGATTTGAGGGCTGCTTCATTGCCGCTGGGTGCCGGTACAGCGCAAAGCTCTTGTAGCAAGCGGTAATCAGCGCTGGTTTTGGTTTTAGGTGTCATGATTTTGTATGTGTTCAAATTCTGTTTTATAGAGTGAAGCTTTTTTAGCCTCCAGTAAGGGCACTTTTGATTTCCTCAGGCTGAAGGTCCAAATGTAACGCTCCTGGTAATCCCGCGCTGTGACCTCGGCATCAAGCTGGCGCAATACCTGTGAAAGTTCCCCGAGATCACTCTCGTCAAAACACACGCGAAAGGATTCTAGTACATGCCGTTCTACAATTTTGTTTTGATCCAGTGCAAGTGAAGCGGAAGTTTTGTATGCCTTGATGAGACCTGGCACACCCAGGAGGCTTCCTCCGAAATATCGCACTACCACTACGAGCACATCACTCAGGTCTCTTGAAAGGATTTGTGAAAAGATAGGTTTTCCTGCGCTTCCGGCAGGTTCTCCATCGTCGTTGGCGCGAAACAACTTTTTATCCGCACCCAGTCTCCAGGCATAACAATAATGCACAGCTGCAGGGTGTTCTTTTTTCAGGAATTCAATTTTGTGTTTGATCTGTGCCAGGCTGTTCACCGGAAAAACATAGGCCTGAAAACGCGAGCCCCTGTCACGATACTGGGCTTCCGATTCACGTTCAACGCTGAGATAGGTATCTGTAAAATGCAAGAATGTTTACCTTTGGAACTAAAGTTAAAGGATTCGAAGCAGAATACACAATGCGTACACCCCTAATCCTGCTTTTCCTTTTGTTCAGTTCCGGTTTTTATCTGAACGCTCAGCACATTTATTATAAACATCCCGACAGCAGCATTGTTTCCCGGTTCAGCGATTCAACGGGGCGGCTGAGATTTTGCGGGGGCGACAGCAACGTCATACTTGTGAAACAGATGGCCTACCTTTTGAAATTTTATCCCCACATGTTGTTGAAACGCATCGATCTGAAATACAAGAAAAGCTCGTCCACTATCCGCGTCAAACCCACTTTTCGCTCGGTGTTCAAGGCACCGGAACAAAGGGTTTATAAGATGATCCTGAGCAAGGGTACCGGCAGCACACTCGATTCGGTTCTGATTCACAACCTTGGCTTTAACGCCCAACTGGGCTTACTGAGTGTACAATTGTCGCAGATTGAGGACCTCAGCGCGGGAGGTTTTTTCAATTTCCTTTACTGGGGGGGAAGACAATTCAGTCACAAGGGCCTGAGAAAAATATACAGGGACGCGGAGCTGAAAAGTCTTGAACTGGGCATGGGTTACCAATTGCTGGCATACAACACAGAATTTCTCGAACGCCTGAAGATCGAAAACTGGCAAAGCACCAAAGGTTACAGGTATTACATGGAACACTACCGCAATTTTCTGATGAAACCGGCCATGATCGAAAATTTTCTGGGAGATCTTCCGGTATACATGTCACACAGCTATAAGTAAACCTGGCTTCCGGATTTCTACTGAACAGCTCCTTGAATTTGTGATTAGCCTTCTCTCTTCGGCGTCTGATACAGCGCTTAACACAATTTAGCCCTGATATTCATCATGGTATTCAAGACCTGGGTCCTGTAACTTTATACCAAATTCCAATACCATGTTAGTCCAAAATAAAACCATTGTGCTCACGGGTGCCGGCAACGGAATGGGTCGCGAGCTTTGTCTTCAGCTTCTTAAAAAAGGGGCTCGTGTGGCGGCCATCGACCTGAGGTCTGAAGCCCTCGAAGAAACGCGGAAACTGGCCGCGGACATATCCGGTAAAATGTCTGTGCATGTGCTCAACATCAGCGACAGAATGGCCGTGGAAGCCTTGCCCACAGAAATAATCAAACAGCATGGTGCAGTGGATGGCTTGATCAACAACGCGGGCATCATTCAACCCTTTGTAAAAATAAACCAATTGGATTATGCAGCCATAGATCGTGTGATGCAGGTGAATTTTTTCGGCTTGCTTTATATGACCAAGACCTTTCTTCCCTTCTTACTCAAAAGACCAGAGGCTCATATTGTGAACACCTCAAGCATGGGGGGCTTTCTTCCTGTGCCGGGACAATCGGTTTACGGCGCGAGCAAGGCCGCGGTGAAATTGTTTACGGAAGGCCTGAGATCCGAATTGCTCGACACGGGTGTGAAGGTTACTGTTGTATTTCCTGGTGCCATTGGAACCCAGATTGCGCAGAACTCCGGGGTGGCCGGAACTGCTGAAATGGAAAAACAAGCCAGGAATTCCAGCATCAAAATGTTGAGTCCGTCTGAAGCCGCCACTCAAATCATTCGCGGCATGGAACAAAACGCTTACAGGGTATTGGTGGGCAGCGACGCGAAATTTATGGATAAGCTTTACAGATTGAATCCCCGTTTTGCAGCGGAGTTCATTTCTAAAAAAATGAAGGCCCTGCTCTCGGCTTGAAAACTATTACTTTTTGAAATTATCTCCCTTAAGCCTGGCACTTTCAAGCTAGGAAATCAATCACAATATATATACAGACCTGCCAGGGATGTGATTCGTTTTATGTCATGCTTTTTGAGTTCTCAAATGATTTTACGGAAAATTACTGGAATGTGTTTTTTTTAACACAAGCGTATTAAAATGGGATATCTTTAATCCGGATCTTTAGGTATAAATATTGTATTATCATCAATTTATCCGAAAATGGTTACAGTACTTTATGTGGATGATGAAATCCAGAATCTGGAGGCTTTCGTAGCGGCCTTCAGAAGATCATACAACGTTTTAACAGCCCGTTCTGCAGCTGAAGCGCGACAAGTACTCGCAGTAAATGAGGTGGCCATATTGATTTGTGATCAGAGAATGCCCGGAGAGACCGGGACACAGTTGCTTTCAGAAGCCGTTAAATTGTATAGCGGCCAGGTGAGAATTTTACTCACTGCTTATACAGATATGGAAGCGCTTGTTAACGCTGTGAACCAGGGATATATTTTTAAATATCACAATAAACCCTGGAATGAAATGGAATTGGAGCAAAGCCTGAAATCAGCTTCGGAACTCTACTTGAAACTTAAGGAACTAGAGGATTCAGAAAAACGCACACTGGAGATAATCCGGGAAGCTGAAAGCTATATCAAAGGTTCAAACGAATAAAGGTTATTTACAATAACACATAAATAGGTGGACCATCCCCTGATGCGGGAGGTAATTTCTGTTTCAGAAGATATAATTCCTTTTTGGCTTTAATCAATTCAAGTTCCTTGAGAAAATACAGCTTTCGCATGGTAACCAATTCAAGTTTGGTGTCAGGCTTTCGTTTTATATTCTGTTTATCAGTAATAATTGTTTCATACACGTACAAACTCTCACTATTACGCAAATCCTGAAAATCAACTGGACTGATATTAAAATAGGCACTTATGGAATGGACTAATTTTATGGTGAAGCTTTTCTCTCCATGTTCCAGATCACTCAGATCTTGCTGACTTCTTAAGCCCAGGGCCTCAAAGCAGGCTTTTTGTGAGAGATTGTGAAACTTACGAAGCTTAAACAATTTCCGGCCAAGAATTTTGTCTCTACGATGATCCATATTAAATTATTTTACGGTTCAGTACGGAGTTTTACGCCGGGTTGTAAAAAGAACTCAACTTGTTGATCATACCCAATGTAACTGTGAAAATAGCAGAGTTTCTTGTTAAAATGATGATTATTTTACGGGATTTTACCCCGTAAAATAAACGAGCAATTAACAGTGAAGCCTGAGGGCAGGGTATATATTTCCAAAAAAATTCAAAATGGAAAAAAATCACAAAAGCCTGGCCAGCCAAAATTTTTCGTGTTTTGGCCTTTTGTACTTAATTTTTCAATTTCTATTCATTCATATTTCAGCACAGCATTTTACTTGCACACCTGGATATTATAACGGTGTGCTCTCGACTGGGGTCGGGATTTCGAACGGTGTTCAAATATTAACTCCAATAGGCAACCCTGATCAATTCTGGCAATGCAGTACAATTTCAGCCGCAGGACCTAACGCGCAGGTAATTTCAGCTAACGGAAATTGCGGTCAATCACCCTCAAACGGAACAGGCAACTGGATAGGCCCAAGCAGTGCGGCGGCATTATGCCCTGGCCAACCTCCATCATATTGGGCCTGCATGGCTGCAAATAATACAATTATTGATTTTTGGTTTATTAGAAATTTTACATTGCCTGTGAATTCCGTTTTTGTTATTGACTGGAGTGTTTTTGCTTCCGGTTGGGTCGATGAAATCTGGGTGAATAATGATCTGGCTTATAAAACATGTGCAACCTACTCAAATCATCCTTCTCATTCGGCCAATGGCATGCATTTCAAATGGTGTAAGTTCAATAATACATTGAACAACACTCAAAACACAATTAGAATTAAAGTGAGTAACACAAACTATACGCCACACTGTGCCTATACTGGTTTACTTGTCCAATCCTGGCTTCCAAACCCTAACAGTTGTTTTTCTCTTACGGGTCCCACTGCAACCTGCAATGGAGATCAGGCCACTTGGAGCATGCCTGTTTCTAGTTTGGTGACCCAAAGCCCAACTATTTTTTCATATGGGTGGTATAAGCCACAACCATGGGCGTCTCTTACCCCTACAAATCTTATAAACTACTCCTGCATTACCCAACAGGTATCAGGTCTAGTAACTGGTGCTGTCACTTCTACTCAAACAATCAATTGTGGGGGCACAACCATTAAGAATATATCTTGCGAGGGGGCAGGTCAAGTATTCGTTAATGTAGGTCAAGGCCCTCTGATAATTGGAAGTAACACAACCATCTGTGAAGGTCAATGCATAACTTTCAGTACAAACCCGCAAGTGACGTTTACCTGCGCTTCTTCAACACAAACTCTGGTTAATGGGCCAATAACAGTTTGCCCTAATGTGACCACCACTTACACCTTAAGCGCGCAAGGCACTGGAACAAATGCCAATTGTTTTAGTAAAAAGATTGTGAAAATTACCGTAAAACCAAAGCCAACAATTACACTGAACACCCCCAACCCTGTCTGTCAGGGAAATCCAATAGCCCTCTTTTGTACAGGCAATGTAATTTCCTATACCTGGATACCTGGCTCCCTGCCTCATGCTCCAATAGTGCAATACACGCCTACAACTTCCGGCAATCAATGTGTCGCTGTTACTGGTACAAATGGTTGTATGTCGTTTACTTGTGTACCGGTTGTCGTAAACCCAACTCCAGCAATTCTAGCTTTCGCTACACCATCTGTGGTTTGCCCAGGCGGCGTCTCCTATCTCTATGCCACAGGAGGAAATTCCTATTATTGGAATGCCCCAATAAACTCCAGTTTAAATCCGCTATGGGTAGCTCCGGCAGTAAGCACAACGTACAATGTGACTGGCTGGGGAACAAATGGGTGTTCTAGAACCGAAACTGTTGCCGTTCTGACCCTTCAAGCACCTACTGTTACTTGCCAGCCACCCCAAATTTGTACAGGCATTCAGAACACTCTCACTGCTTTCGGAGCATCCACATATGATTGGTGGGTTGGTGCGGCGCCAAATACTACGTTTTATCCAAACACGCAAAGTATTTTCCTAACATTAACAGCATCGACACCATATACGGTTTGCGGTTATGGACCTAACAGCTGCCAGGCCTGCACCTCAGGCGTACTGAATCCAGGCAATCCAATTCCATTGAGTACAACAAATGTAACTCTATGCACCAATTCCGGCTTATGTACGAATATAAGTGTCGCTTCCTCGTTTACAGCGCCGATTAACTATAGCTGGGCTCCTGCAGGTATACTCGGTTCAACAATAAACGTTTGCCCTGCCGCAAATACAATATATACTGTTTATGCTAACCCATCAGGTACCCTGGGATGCCCAAACAGCGCTACCTTGTCTGTGACATTAAATTCACTTTGTTGCCCTCAAGCCACCAATGGCATGGTGGCCCTGAACCCGGCGGCAGGTCTTGGCAATTTATATGCAAATAATTCTTATGTTTTGAGCGGACCCATTACGCTCACAGCAAGTTCAACCTTCTCAAATGCGGAGGTGCTTATGATGCCCAACGCTCAAATCACGGTACCTTCAGGATTTCAACTCAATATGGAAAAAGCGCACATGTATGCTTGTGGTAACAACATGTGGAATGGAATTGTTGTACAAGACGGAGGAAGAATCATAACTTCCAATTCAAACCTCTACACCAGTATGATTGAAGACGCCGAAATCGGGATTGACCTGAGCGGAATTTCTGTCTCAAATTCAAGTCCTTTGCCTCCTATTGAAATACAAAGGGTCATCTTTAATCGTAACTATATTGGCATTAGAGTTGCCAATTCTGATCCAGGCTTGGATTCTCTTGCCCTGGGTATCTCCGGTTGCGTGTTCACTTCACGCACACTAACCTTCACATCCTTACCAGGTTTGAACTGGCCAAGTGCTGAAATGACCTGTGGCTTACCCGGTGTAACAGCCCTGCGTTGTCCAACTGGACCCACAACGGGACTCAATTCGCCTTATCTCGCTTTGGCTAGCTTCCCTGCCTTTCAGATCGCAAGCCTGAAATTACCGCACAATTCTGAACCAGGCCGAGCTGGCATTCAAATTGCCAAAATTGGGAATCCGAATGGCATCCTTTCCACCCCCGGTGTGCAAATTGGAATCACATATCCTGGCATTGTGGCTGGCGATTTTAATCTTTTCGATGGTCTTGGCATTGGCATAGATGTGCTGGATGCCGGATTAACCACCATGAACAATGTGTTTCAGAATATGCAGAACTACCTTGCCGCGCCAAACTTTACTTCTTTCACTGGGGGCCAGGGCATCAGGCATATCGTATACAATACCACTTTGATGAATGCCAGAATGTACCTTACCCATACCAACACCGATGATGGAAATAGATTCTGGAACTGCCCAACAGCCATACAGGTAAACAATGTGATGGATTGCTGGATCAGGCAGGGCATTTTCAGGAGCAATCATTCTGTCAGCACCGCGCAATGGCCAAATGCCATACCCGGTGATACCGGCATCAGCATCAACACCAATCGATTTGCTTTCACTGTAAGGGAAAGCCAGTTCAATAATATTACTCACGCCGTAGTGTTCAGTACACCAACGGCAGCCTGTAATTATGATATTGGTGCAGGGATACAACCTGGCATATGCTCCAGAGAGATTGTAGTTGAAAGAAATTATTTTGGGGCCCAGGTTACCAGCACCACGCCCTATTCCCAAGGTATGGCCAATACCTCAGAATACATGTACCAGGCGATAAAACTACAAACACCACCTTCTGTAAATCTCAACAATTGGAATTACCACCCCAATTCAAGTCCTAGTTTTATTATAAGCAATAAAATTGACAGATCGTTCAGGGGTGTGCTTGTAGATGGGATGATGGATAATCCCATTTACGTGGATGCCAATATGATGAATATAGAAGACGACTACACTTTCGGGCCTAACTCAAGTACACCTAATGAAGGCTATGGCATTGAGATCAGAAACAACCTGGATAATATGACCATTCGTTCAAATACGCTCACCACGGCCAATCCCTGGCACAATCCCTTGCCAAGCACTCCAACGATTGCACTGGTATATTGTCACCTGAATTATGGCTCGAACGCTTCGCCAAGGATAGAATGTAATTCTACCCAGGGCTCCTGGTACGGATTTCAGTTTGATGATTACAACCGAAGTACCGTTTGGGAGGGTAACGAAATGTGTACACACTGGAGTGGCATGGCACTCACAAATAATGGTATCATAGGCACACAGGGTACACCTACTCAGGCCAGTGGAAATGTTTGGAAAATCGCGCCAGGATGCCAACAAATTCCAGCTGCAAGTAATGCCTATCACACTTATTGCGAGAATTCTGACCCTTTAAATTCATTCCTTTATGTAACGAGTACTCTTGACAGAGAGCCTACTTTTAACAACGCTGCTGGCTTTCCAGGTGTCTGGTACACCAGTGGAGTTAGCTATGATGCAAGCGTTCAGCAAAATAGGCTTTCAGACTGTGTCGGCACATTTGCTTATTTACCTCCACCTAACTGGAAAATTACGGAAGTAAACAATAGCACATACCTACAATCTGTCAACTCTAATTTTCTTGCACGAATCATACCAAATCCAAACATGGGTATATTCGAATTGAAATTCCCAACAAAAATTGAAAGAGCCGAGATCAGAATGTTTGACCTTTGTGGGCGAATTCAACTTGAAACTGAGTTTTTGAATACCGACAACACGAAAATTGACATTTCGGATTTACCCAATTCGATTTACTTAATTGAGGTCACAACAAATGAACATACTTTTAGGGCCAAGGTTGTAAAAACATATTGAATTTTCATTATCTTTCGTTAACCATGAATGTAAATAATAGAATATCCAAGTTGAAAATCATCCCGTTGATAGTTTTATTGGCATCAAATATTCAAACTCATTCTCAGAATGAATTTAGTAAATGGTACTTTGGTCCTGGTGCGGGCTTGGATTTTTCAACAATACCTCCCAGTCCATTGTTTAATAGCAGTTTGTCATTTGGTGAAGGCGGTGGTACTGTTTCTGATAATTCGGGCAATCTTTTGTTTTATAGCAATGGGGTCGATATTCGAAATGCTTTGCATGCGACCATGGCCAACGGTTTAGGCATTGCCCAGGTAAACACTGCTACACAAACCGGCATGATCGTAAAACAGCCGGGCAACAACAATCTTTATTACATTTTCACCACCGCTGTAAACGCCTTATACACTATTGTAGACATGAGTCTGGCTGCGGGGCTGGGATCCGTGACTGTAAAAGGTTATACTATTTATACCAACACAACCGAAAGGCAAACCTGTGTACGGCATTGCAATGGCAGGGATGTGTGGATACTGAACCATGAACTGGGTTCGGCTAATTTTAGGGCTTACTTATTGGATGCCTCAGGTTTAAGTATTAATCCTGTAATCTCAACAGTTGGCGAACCAATAAATACTGTTGGTGGAAGCAATGGCCAACTCAAAATTTCTCCTGATGGCAAAAAACTAGCAATGGCTGTTTCGGGAAAATCCACACCCACCATCCAAGCCATGGGAGGCTTTCAAATTTTTGATTTTAACGCAGCCACAGGCCAGGTGTCCAATTTCCTGAGTCTGGATACTGCTACATACGCCTATGGTATGGAGTTTTCTCCGGATGGAAGCAAATTATATGGTGTCATTTCTCCAACAGTTTCTCCTTACCCTAAAACCCTGTACCAATGGAACGTTTGTGCCTCGAGTCCAGGTGCAATTATTGCTTCTAGGTATACTGTGGGTGTTAATTATAGTCTTCCTATTACAAATCCGGGATGCCTGCAAAGAGCCATTGATGGCAAAATTTATATGGCAGAGGCACTTCAATCCTTGAGTGTTATCCACAACCCCAACCTCAGTGGATCAGCCATGGGTTTCTCTCTTAGTAGCATTAATCTATCTCCTAAATACTCAAGCCTCGGTCTGCCAAATTACATTAACATGTACAGCAGGCCAAACCCTTTGCCCTTCAGCAGCAGTATCAGCTGCCAGCAGGTGAGTTTTGCTGCACCGGCCCTGCCCAGTTTCAGCAGCGGTTGCTCTTCCACACCCTACCCACCCAGTGGCTATCTCTGGAATTTCGGGGATCCTTCATCAGGCACGGCCAACACATCTACCTCCTCATCGCCGACACACATTTATGCCAGCCTGGGCACCTATACAGCCCAGCTTATTGTGTACAATGCCTGCGGCAACGATACCCTCAGCCAGGTGCTTAACATCAGCAATATTGGTCCTGTACCCTCAGTTGCCGGGCCCAGTCTTATCTGTAAGGGCGATCGATACACCTACAGCGCTTCGGGTGGCAATACCTACAACTGGAGCACTGGCGCCAGCACCAGCACAGTAAGCCTAAACCCCACAGTCACCACGGTGTACACCCTCACGGCCACACAAAACGGCTGTTCGGTGGCCAAGGTCTTTACCGTAAACGTTAACCCCTGCCTTGGCATAGAAGCGCAAAGCCAGGGCGCAGGTTTCAGCCTTTACCCCAACCCGGTTCAGGATGTTTTGAAGATACACTCCGGCCGCGCCTGTCATTTGCGTGTGAGCGATATGCAGGGCAGAGAAGTTTTATCACAAGACCTACAGGCCGGAGAGAACAGTCTCAACACGGCGGGTCTTGCGCAAGGCTTTTACACCCTGCAGTTCAGCGATGCCGGCAGAACCTGGTGGATGAAGCTGGTGAAGGTGGATTAGGGTTTTACCTTTTGATTTTTTATAAATAGGTGCGAAGGAACGACGCGGCGCTGGGCCGCGCAAGCCTGAATTGATTTTTCCATAGAAAAGCAGAAAAGGCCAATTCGGTAGATTTAGACTTCAGGGACCGACCCCATAAAATTCAGCGTAGAAATCAAATGAGCTTTGAATGCGGAGCTTAAATGAGAGTCTAAGCAATGAGTTGATCTTTATATCATTTAAGCGAGGCCAGTGCGAAGACAATTTGTTGCCCTGAGCCGAAAGGCGAAAGGGCAAGTTCAAATTGTCAGCTCAAAGCGAATGTAGATTTCCGCTGAATTTTATGAAGTCTTGATTTTTGGTTCTTTTCATTTATGCTGAGCCCGTCGAAGCATCAAGGAAAAGAACGTACGAGAATGCGATCGGGAGATTAGTTGATGGTTATTCTTTTCATCACGCTTCGTTAAACCACATTTTCAAAACCCAGCGTCTTTGCGAGGAGGGCTATGCCCGACGAAGCAAAAGTGCTGGTCGGATGGTAACAATTCGAAGAGATTGCTTCGGCTTCGGCTGCCCTTCGGCTGGCTCAGGGCAAGCTGCTCAG
>DAOMFS010000008.1:0-99127 GCA_035429925.1 Bacteroidia bacterium
TTAAATACAAATCCCGGCATAATGCCCACTTTGCCCTCATCGGCGCTGATCACACCCGGGCAGTTCGGTCCTATTAACCGGCAGTTTCTGCCTTTGATATATTCTTTCGCACGGATCATGTCCTTTACCGGTATGCCTTCGGTAATGCAAACGATCACCTTAATGCCTGCTTCAGCTGCTTCCATAATGGCATCGGCTGCGAAAGCGGCCGGTACAAAAATGATCGACACATCGGCTCCCGCCTTTTGCACAGCCTCCGCCACAGTATTAAAAACCGGACGATCGAGGTGCATGCTGCCTCCCTTGCCTGGTGTAACGCCTCCCACCACATTGGTACCATAATCTATCATCTGCGTGGCGTGAAAGGTGCCTTCGCCGCCTGTGAATCCCTGTACTATAACTTTAGAGCTTTTGTTGACTAAAACCGACATAGTTGAAAATTTAGTTCACGAAGATACTTATTATTCAGTATGCGGCAAATCCGCTTCCGCCTTCAGACACAACTGAAAACAGGGTTTGGGGCCTTAAAAATGTCTATTTTCGCTGCCTGAGATGGGGCATTTTATTCTACTGTATACCGACGGCGCTGCCAGCGGCAATCCCGGTCCCGGGGGTTATGGGCTCATCCTGCGCTACGGTAAACACGAAAAGGAAATGAGCGAAGGCTTTCGACTGACCACCAACAACCGCATGGAACTGCTGGCCGTGATCACCGGCCTGGAAAGCATCAAGGACAAAAACCTGCAGGTGAAAGTGTATTCCGACAGCAAATATGTGGTGGATGCCATCAACCAGAAATGGGTGCTGGCCTGGCAAAAGACCGGGTTCAAAAAAAAGGCCAATGCCGATCTCTGGGAGCGCTTTCTAAAGGCTTACCGGGCCGACAAACATGAATTCCACTGGGTAAAGGGTCATGCGGGGCATCCTGAAAACAACCGCTGCGATGAGCTGGCCGTGGCCGCCTCCAAAGGCAAAAACCTGGCAGCTGATGAAGGTTATGAAAAAGCCCGCGAACAGGGCCTTTTCAGCGAATAACTTATTGCCGGCCCTCGTACACTATGCCCTGCCTCCACATGTCAACGGCGGTTGACCAGGTACTGCGGTAAAAGGCCGAACGTTCGAGCACGTAAATATTGTCGCTGAAAGGGCTGTTTACTTTTTTGAACTCAAAGGTTGTTGTACTTTGATTCACCGGGCTGCCGTATATCCAGTCCAGTTCATCGCCCTTGTCGATCACTGCGTTGGGCTCACCAAACACAATGTAAATCATGCCCCTGTCGCTTTTCCAGCCTTCGGCCAAAGCGCTGTAGTATTTGTTGGCATCCCTTACTCTGGCATAATATCGTTTAAGCAATTCCCGTGAACGCTCGTTGCTTCCTCCAAGTTCAAGCCAGAATTTGTCAATGGCTTTTTTAGTGTTCTCCGCCTCCCTGCATTCGTTAAACTCTTCTTTACTCATGATATAACGCGTGCACAAAATCATTTCGTCGTTGTTGCTGATGTTCGGAAAGGCCGGCAGGTAGCTGTGTAAACTCAAGCCCTCGGCACTTTCTTTGGAATTCCGGATGTGATAAAAGCCCCTGGCCGGCATCCTGATCTGCAGCATCCCGCCATCGCATTGAAGTACAAAGACGCTGTCGGGGCGCAAATTGGTATCCGGTGGTCCCTTGGTTGAAAATGGAGGAGGCGCAATGGCCAGGTCTTTAAAATAGCAGTCAACCTGCAGGCTGCTGACCTTTGCCGAATTGAGTAGGATTTTAAGCGAATCGCCTGCGCAGAAACTGTTCCTGAACGCGACCTTGCCTTTGTGAAGCACCAGAAAATTCTGCCTGCCCGAGCGTTCGCGTTTTTGAATCTCCAGTTCCGTTTCATAGGTTGTGCGCTTATTGAGATCCTGCACTGCCACCAGCAAAGCATAGTTGCCGCCATAAGGCGCCCTGATGTTAAATCCCGCGTAAACAAACCTTTCCTTCAGCAATTCTTCTCCTGCTTTGTCGCGGAGTATCAGCATGGCGCTGTCGAGGCATTTCTTTTTATCAGAACCTGTACACAAAGTGTATGATACTTTCAAATGCGCATAAGGCGACAATGAGGTGTCGCTGTATTTATAAAGAAGGTTTTCGTTACGGATCTCCAGAAAAAGCTGTGTGAGGCTGTCATTAAGATGGTAAATGACCTCACTCATTTCTATGGCCTCCTTACCATCCGCGGCAAGGCCACCAGCGCTGCCTTTGTAACTGCCCGAAAGTCTGCAAGAGGACAGGCACAGATTAAGCAGTAAGGGAAAAACCAGAAGATGGAGGCGCATACCAGAAGTTCAGCAATGTAAAAATAACTTAATTTCGCTCTGAATTTCTGAACCCCCTCCCATGCAAAAATCGCTTCAGTTTCTCAGGCAATTGAAAAAAAACAATAACCGCGAGTGGTTTGAAGAGAACAAGGCTTTGTATCTGGAAGCCAAATCTGAATTTGAGGACTTTGTTGACGCGTTGCTCAAAGGGATTTGCCGTTTCGACAAAAGCATGTCGCACGATCTGAAAGCAAAGGACTGTGTGTTCAGGATCTACAAGGATGTGCGTTTTTCAAAAGACAAGAGCCCGTATAAAACCAATATGGGCGCAAGCATGAACCCCGGGGGAAAACGCTCGCTTTTGGCGGGTTACTATTTTCACCTCTCCCCCGGAGAAAGTTTTGTTGCCGGGGGTGTGTACATGCCCGAACCGGCGGTGCTTCAGGCCATACGTCAGGAAATTGACTACCACCCGCAGCCCCTGCTCAAAACCCTCAAGGCCGCTTCTTTCAAAAAACACTTCAAGGGCTTTGACGAAGAGGATCAGTTGAAAACCATGCCAAAGGGTTTCGACAAAGACCATCCCCAGGCCGCCTTGTTGCGCAACAGGCATTTTGTGGTAAGCAAGGTCATTTCAGATAAAACGCTCGGCTCCAAAGATCTGCTCAAGAATTCTCTTGAGGCCTATAAAGCCATGCTTCCGTTGCTGCAGTACCTCAGAGCTGCGACATCAGCCTGATCATCGTTTTCTTTTGGGCGTGCCCCCCTGTGATGTCAAAAGTTTAAACAGCCTTATCATCCCGCCATCACAGGGGGTCGCGCTCTCGCGCCTCGCTTTTTTTGACTCGGGCCAAGGCCCTCATCAAAAAAGAGCTCAAACAAGCGCTCCATCGCACACGCAAATTGTTTCGTATTCATTGTTCATACAGTATTCCGCATGTCTTCCTGAGCCTCCGTTTGAAGCTACCATCGCGCAAGGGACCGAACGGTGTGTCGGAGCTCTTTTTTATTCAGGCAGAGCCTGAATAAAAAAAGCGACAAGTGAGGGCCCGGTTGCGAGCGGTTCCGCGTCTCTTGCCAACCCGCGAGCAATGCGCCCAAAAAAGGAAATGCCGAATAAGCATTTAAAACATGAATCCTAAAATCACCCTTTACTTCCTGAAGAAAAAATACACGGATAAGAGCAGGAATAAAAAACCTATGATGTGATTCCAGCGCAATTCATCGGTTTTAAACAGTATGAGGGTAAAGACCATGAATACCGAAATGGAGATCACCTCCTGAATGAGTTTGAGTTGCCACATGTTGAAAGGACCACCTGTGACGGCCGCGCCCAGACGGTTGGCAGGCACCATAAGCAGGTATTCAAAAAAGGCTATGCCCCAACTGATGAGTACAAGGCCAAAAGTTCCGGTGTTGCGAAAAAGGCTCAGATCCTTAAACCGCAGATGACCGTACCAGGCCAGGGTCATGAAGGTGTTGGAGGCCATCAGGAGCAATATGGTGCTGAGGGCACGAGGCATCAGAGTCCGGTATATTTCCTGAACAGTTTTATGGCCAGCGCCAGCACCACGATGCCGAATATTTTTTTGAGTATGGCTATGCCTCCCGTGCCGAGCAGTTTTTCGAGCAGGCCAAGGTATTTGAGTACGAGGTAAACCACCACCACATTCAGAAAAATGCCGATGAGTATTGAAAGCATGCTGTACTCGCCGCGGATGGAAAGCAGTGTGGTGAGTGTACCTGTGCCGGCAATCAGCGGAAAGGCCAACGGCACAATGGATACGGTATTGGAGACCTCATCTCGGTAGATCCTAACACCCAATATCATCTCCAGGGCAATGAAAAACAAAACAATTGAACCCGCAATGGCAAAATCGCCCACAGTGATGCCAATGATGGCCAGTATGCTCTGGCCCACAAAAAGGAAAACGATCATGATGAGCAAGGAAACCCATGAGGCCTTGAAAGGTTGAATGCTGCCGGCTTTTTCCTTCAGACTCAGTATGACGGGTATGGACCCGATGATGTCGATGACGGCAAAAAGCACCATGCTCACTTTCATGATCTCTATAGGGTCGAAGCTCCAGTCCATATGACACAAATCTATTCTTTTTTTGGTTTCGGCATCGTCCTATATAAAGTACGTCATGAAGCGCCTGTAAAAGTATGCAGGCTCGCCCGGCAATAAGCTTGTCCCCAGGTCTGTGGATCATTGCGGATAATATTCATCATGGTGCGGATTTGTTTTGCTTATTCCCTAACTTGGCCCTGTGTCTTCTCCAAACCCCACCAAGGTACTGATCCTTTGCGCCCATCGCCGGGGGCGCTCGCCCAGCCAGAGGTACCGTTTTGAGCAATATCTCGATCACCTGAACAACTTTGGTTTTGAATTTGAATTTTCTCCCCTGCTGAATGCAGAAGATGATGTTTTGTTTTATGCCACAGGCGGCTTTTTACGCAAAGTATGGATCCTGCTTAAAACCGTTTGGATACGGGTCATGGATATCAGGCGATTTGCTTCATTCCACATCATTTTTATTCAGCGTGAAGCGCATTTCCTGGGCACTTCCTTTTTTGAAAAAAGAGCTTTTCGTTCCGGCGCACACGTCATCTTCGATTTCGACGACAGCATATGGCTCGCCGATACCAGCCCGGGCAACCTTAAATGGCAATGGGTGAAGCGGCCCTCCAAGTTCTTCAGCAATCTGCGTTATGCACACACTGTGCTGGCCGGTAATGCCTACCTGTATGAAAAGGCTCTTCCTTACAACACCTCATGCCGCATAGTACCCACAACCATCAACACACAATGGCATATACCCAAACATGAACTCAGGCACGGAGATAGGATCTGCATTGGCTGGAGCGGCAGTTTAAGCACTGTAAAACATTTTGAACTTTTGTTGCCTGTATTGAAAAAACTCCGGGCCCTGCACGGTCATACCATCTGTATACGGGTGATCAGCGACAAGCCATACACCTGCCAGGGACTTGATATAGATTCGCAAATCTGGTCGGAAGACAAAGAAGTGAATATGCTCAACAGTTTCGATATTGGCATCATGCCGCTTGAAGACAACGCCTGGTCAAAAGGCAAATGTGGCCTGAAAGCCCTCTCTTACATGGCCTGCGAGGTGCCCGTGGTGCTGAGTCCGGTTGGGGTGAACAGCACGCTGATAGAACACGGTCACACTGGTTTCCTGGCCGAAACGGAAGAAGAATGGATGCATTACCTTGATCTGCTGATACAGGATAAAAGTCAGAGGTTAAAACTGGGAAAGGCTGGCAGGGCCTTTGTTGAAAAAAACTATTCCGTTGAACGCTACAAAGCCGTTTACCTGGAAGTCTTCAAACATGCTCAATCAGCTCGATAATTATTTTTTTACTTTGCCTGAACCTGAACAGGGTTGCCTGCTGTTTGTGCGCAAGTTTATTCTGGAATTCAATACTGGCATAAGTGAACACTGGCATTACAACACCCCGTTTTATTATTACAAGGGGCGCTGGATGTGTTATATCGCGCACAAGGCCAAATCCAGAACCTTTTACCTGGGCTTTGTACACGGCTACAAACTAAAGCACAAAAACCTGTTGAGTGAGGGAAGAAAGCAGATCAAGGTGTATTATCTTGACGCGCATCAAGATCTCGATATTGAAGGTCTCCGTAAAGTGTTTATGCTTGCCCTGGCATATATAGACAGTCTCGGTTCTAAACGCTGAACTTTAGACTCATGTCCAGGCTTTTTACGTGGTGCGTTAAGGCCCCCACCGAAATAAAGTCCACACCGCTTTGTGCGTAAGCGGCAATATTTTTTTCATTGATGCCACCTGATGATTCAGTTTCCATTTTTCCATTCACGAGCTGAACAGCTTTGCGGGTCTGTGCCGGACTAAAATTATCGAACATCACACGCTGCACGCCACCGCAGGCCAGTACACGCTTTACGTCATCCGGTGAGCGGGTCTCCACTTCAATTGGTATCTTGAGTTTGTGTTTGCGGAGATAGTCTTTTGACGCCTGTATGGCTTTTTCCAGATTGCCGCAAAAGTCCACATGATTGTCCTTGATCAAAATCATGTCGTATAATCCAAAACGGTGGTTGGCGCCCCCACCGATCACCACGGCCCACTTTTCGAAAAAGCGGAATCCCGGTGTGGTTTTGCGTGTATCGATCACTTTGGTATGGGTTCCGGCGCACAAACCCTGCAGTTTGTGTGTGTGTGTGGCAATGCCGCTCATGCGTTGCATTACATTCAGCAACAAACGCTCGGCCAGCAAAAGCTTGCGCACATTGCCCTCTATCTGAAAAGCTTTGTCGCCGGGTTTAACAAGCAAACCATCTTTCAGCATGCCCTTGAATTGAATCCGTGGATCGATGTGTTTCAGAATAGCCTTTGCGGCTTCAACACCTGCCAATACGCCTTCCTCTTTGACCAGCAATACCATGCTGCCCGTTTTGCCTGCTGGTATGGTGGCCAGACTGGTGACATCACCATGTCCTTCATCTTCTTCCAAAGCGATTTTTACAAAGTGCTTCAGGTCAAAATGTTTGTGGTGCTCGCTGAGGTAATCCTTGGGCATAAACTAAATAGTTCAGGGCATTCAGGCAGATTTGGTTTTACTCGTCTTCCTGCTCAATGCGGAACTGGCTCACCAGGTTAAATCGAATGAGAATGGATATCCTGAATTTGCCGTTACCGGTCTCCAGTGTACCTGTGATATACTGGGCTTGTTTGTTCATGGAACTCACATGGCTTGAACTGAAGGCCTTCACAGGATACTTGCTGAAGAAATTGCGAAGGTTTGCTTCGGCCTGCGCCTTGCTCAGCACATCTTCCTGATTGATGATCTTCAGGGCTACCTTTTCATCAAAATACTTTACGAGTTCTGATGCTTTTCCGGCTTTAAGGGCTGCAACAATGTCATCGCTCACGTCGAGTTCGCTAATGCCAACACCGGCAAACAAAAAGGATATGCACAGCAGAATCTTCACCTTCATAGCAAATGTAGACTTTTTTCCCCATTTTTATAGCAAGGATGGTGCCAGTGCGAGGGATTGTATGCCAATAAACATGAAAATTCTCCTGATACAGATCGACAAGACCCAGGACGCGTACCTGGATGAAGGCATCGCTGTGTATTCGAAGCGTCTTAAAAATTACACCGCTTTTGAAACCATCACCCTCAGCATACCAAAAAGCATACGGCAAAAAACAATTCCTGAACAGAAAAAAGAAGAGTCCAGATTGCTGATGCAAAACCTGAACAAAGATGACGAAGTGGTATTGCTGGATGAGCGTGGTCAGGCATTCAGCTCTGAAGAATTTGCCGCTTTTCTGGGTAAGAGACAAAATGCTTCGGTGAAGCGTTTGGTTTTTATAATCGGTGGCCCCTTCGGGTTTGATGATCTGATGTACAAGCAGGCGCGCTGGAAAATATCACTATCACGCATGACCTTTTCGCACCAGATGGTTCGTCTGTTTTTCTGTGAACAGCTTTATCGAGGCTTCACAATACTGAAAGGCGAAAAATATCACCACAGCTGAGCTTCACTCAGTCGAAGAATAACCAGCTGAGACCGAAACGAAAGGCCAACATGGGTTGGTAATAACCCTGCACCAGGGCAAAATTGCTACCGGCATACCCCGCCAGCACATTTTCAAGTTTGATAAAGAAACTGGCCGGGCGGATGCGCATGTTCAAATATAAATCCAGGAATGGAAAGTTGCCCGTAACATAAGTGTTCTGAAGGTAATAACTCTGTGTTGCAGGCATAAAGGCGTATGACTTCATCGACTGGTACATCTGAAGCTGGCCACCTATTTGCAATTGCATGTTGTGGTTGAACAGGTTTCCGAAATAGAACAAATTCACAGTTCCCGAGTGGCCAGGTAAACGAATGATGTCAGCAGACGAGCTTTGCTGATACACGTAATTGAGATGAAAACCGATGTGTTTAAAATACAGATCGGCATAATTCAGGTTAAATTGAAGGTTATCTATTTTACCGGTGTATTGCCTTGGAACTGCAAATTCGTCGAGATAGGTATAGTTTTGCAGATTCTGGTAGAGTATGCAGGCTGAGAGTTTTCTGCCCAGGTTCGCTCCGAACCGGGCCTGTAATTGCTGAACAGGTTTAAACTGATTGATCCAGATAAAATTGTTGCTTTGCCAGCTGCGGTAAAAATGATCAGCATTCCGCTGATCAAAAAGCAGGTCCAGTTGCCATTCCGTTCTGCCGCTGAATACCCTATAACGGTTTCGGTTCTCAAGCTTTAGATTGTCCTTATTCGGTCCATACAAAACATACCAGGCATCGAGCGAAGATTCGAGGTTGCCGCTGCCTCTGGCGTCCTTTGCGGAAGACACGATCTTTTTCCGCCACAATAAGCCACCATTCACAATCTGATTCATGAATAGTGAATCGCCTTTTTGCCAAACCCTGTTGTTCTCGTTGCTCACTCCCGCGTGAAATGCAGATCCTGCGGTGTTGGTGACCAGATATTCAACCTGATTTCGGAATTGCTGCACGTGGGCGCTGTCGTTGCTGCGGAGTGAGTCGAAATAAAACACCTGATAAAAACCGTCGCGGGCCACGCTCTGATCGCGGTAACGGTATTTTTTAGATGTGTAAGAGGATTTGAAACTCAGATACTGTTTCAAGCCCCTGATTGAATCACTTTTTGTGTTCAAACGGAACCAGGGATTGAACATGATTTTGGTTTCACGGTTCTCGCGCGCAGCCGAATCTATCTTCACATCCAGCAGACCCTTGTTGATCCACACGGTTGAATCGTTCAAAACACTGTCCCTTATGCCCCCGTTTTCCTTGTTTTTATTCAGGTTGTTCAGAAAATAGGCGTAATACCCAAAATTGCCCTTCTTGTTCACGTAATTGGTGTTGAACAAAAGGTTATTCGCAAAGGTGTTCTGTTTGTTGTAATACCCAAGAGAATTATAACGGTTCAGTTTGATGGTGAAGTTCATCCTGTTCTTAAAGGTCTGGGTGTAATTGAGTTTGAAGATCTGCAGCTGTTTTGATCCTGCAATGCCGCTCAGGTCGGCATAGGGGCCTTTGCTGCGGTAATACCGGATATCTTCTTCCAGTATTCTGTCCATTTGTGTTGGTGCATCAAAAAAACGAAACCCCAGGTTTGAAGTACCATAATGCAAGGTATACGGGGGAGATGACAAACCAGTATTGCCGAGCAGGTTTCTGGGAAAGTAATTGTGAAAGAGGGTGATGCTGGTATCGGGATAGGCATTCTGAAACTCTGTGATCAGATTGTTGCCTTCGTTTTTAGACTTCAGGTAATTCTGGTCGGTGGTGTAAAATGCCTGAGATTGTGCCGCCATTGGCAGAAACACGAACAGCAAAACGCGCCACAGAAAGGAAATACCGGATGAATGGCGGATAGGCATAGCTGACAAGAAGTAAAACTACTAAATTTCCGGGCGCGGCTGATTAAAGAACGTTAAGCGCGCGGTCAGAACTTGCCGAAGAAATGTTCTTCCACATCAAATGTGGATTTGAGTCCCACTTCACTATAGTCGGTCCTGATCCATTCTTCGGCAATTTCACGACCCCTTTCCTTCAGATTCTTGAGAAATTCCCATGAAGTGTTCATCTTACTGCTCTGGCTCAGTTCGCTCAGGGCTTTGTAACCACTGATGGTGTGTACAAAAATCTCACGGTTCTCTTTGTCATCCACTTTCAGAATACCGTTTCGAATCAATTCGTTTCTGTAGTGGATCAGTTTCATTTCGTTGATGAGGCTGCTGTTGAATGAAATTTCGTTCACCCTGTCGGCAATATCCCTTGCCGTGGTGGGTACAGAATGTATGTTGATGGAATTGATTTTGATAAGAACAATATCGTGAAGCGAGGTGTTTGTGATGAGAGGAAAGATGGGCGGATTTCCCATATAGCCGCCGTCCCAGTAATAATTACCTTCAATCTCCACAGCCTGGAAAAGAAAAGGCAAACATGCTGAAGCCAAAACGGAGTCCACACTGATCTCTTTGTTGGTAAAGATCTTGGCCTGGTTGGTTTTCACATTGGTGGCGCAGATAAAGAGCTTCTTTTTATTGTACAGATGCAATTCCTCGAAATCAACCAGCTCATTCAGAATATCGCGCAGGGGATTGTAGTTAAAGGGATTAAAATTGTAAGGTGAGAATACCTGAGACACGGCGTTGAAGAACATGTAACCCGGACTGTTGTAAATGTCACCGTTGTTGTAGGCCTTGTCGAAGGGTCCGGGTTTAAAGAAAAAACTTCCTGTAAGGGCTGTTTTTTGCCAGAGTTTTTCAAGCAATTCCTTGGCTTTTGCCGGTCCGCCCACGTGCAGGCCGTAAGCGCAGGTCACCGCGTTGATGGCGCCGGCGCTGGTACCACACATGGCTTCCACCACAATGGCGTCTTCTTCCAGCAAACGGTCAAGCACACCCCAGGTAAATGCTCCGTGTGCGCCACCTCCCTGAAGGGCGAGTCCGATATTCTTTTTTTGAAGGTTCATGTTTGGGTTAGCACAGATGCGAACAAGGGCTCAAAGTAGTGATTTCGGTGTTCAGGCACAAGTTGTGTTTAGTTTTTCCCCAGATTGTTTAGGCCCTGAACGGCGGCTTCGTAATTGGGTTCAAGTTTCAGGCACATCTGGTAATCGGCGCGCGCCGCTGTGCGGTTACCCATGCCGGCATAGGTGAAGGCCCTGGCAAAATAGGCATCAAGGTAATTGGGATTGATCTCAATGGCTTTAGTAAAATACGCTAATGCATTTGCATTGTCTTTTTTGATTTCGAGATATATGGCTCCCAGATTATAGGCGCACTGGTCGCAGTTTTTATTGCGTTCAAGATTGTTCCTGTACTCCTGAACAGCCTCATCTGTTTTGCCCAATTGCTGAAGGAACATCGCAAGAGCATAGCGATAAAGCATGTTAGAGGGATCAATCTTCAGGGCATTGGTATAATAGTCGATGGCCAAGGGGTTTTTACGTGAAGCGTACATCAAACCCAGGTCGTAATAGGCATCACTGAATCGGTTGTCTTGTTCAATGGCGGTTTGAAAACTGCTGATGGCTTTTGCCGTATCGCCCGTTTCGCGGTAAACCGTGCCCTTGAGGTGGTAGGCTTTGGCCTGGCCTTCATCGAGTTTAAGCGATTTGTTCACATAGGTGATGGCGTCCTGATAACGCTTCACCAGAAAATACAGTTCCGCCAGTTTTAGCAACACCTCGCTGTTGTCAGGAAATTTTGTTTCCATGCTCAGCAGGGTTTCCTTTGCCATACGCGTGTTGTTCATGGCGAAGCAGGCGTCAACTCGGGTCATGTAAAAATCCGATCGCGTGCTGTCCAGTTTTATCGCCAGGGCTGCGTCGGCAAGCGCTTCTTCAAATTGTTTGAGGCTCAGATAAAGTTTCGCCCTTTTGAAATAGAGTTCAGGATTGTTCGCGTCATCAACCAGCTCATTGTTCAGGGCCTTGAGTTCGGGAGAATTGAGTTGAATGCTTATGCTGTCGGAGCGTTGATTCTGAGCCTGAAGCTCTTTTTCATTCACTGCATTCTGAGTACAGGCGCAAAACAAAACTGTTGCGGTGAGGACTAAAATTGTGTTTTTCATGATTTCAAGTCACCATTGAGCCCGCCACCAGTTCGGCCACATCCAGAACTTTAGTCTCGTTTTCCTTATTGAAGTGTTTCACGCCGTCGGTCATCATGGTATTGCAAAAGGGGCAGGCCACCGCGATGATGTCGGGTGAAGTTTGCAGCGCTTCTTCGGCGCGCTCCACGTTCACTTCTTTATTCCCCTTCTCAGCCTCTTTGAACATTTGGGCGCCTCCTGCCCCGCAGCACAGGCCTTTTGCACGGCTGCGCTTCATTTCGCTGAGTTCGGTATCCAGCTCGCGAATCACCGAGCGGGGCGCTTCGTATACATCGTTGGCCCGACCAAGGTAACAGGGATCATGGAAGACGATCCTTTTTCCTTTAAAGGCTCCGCCCTTCACACTGAGTTTGCCTTCATCCATGAGTTGCTGAACCAGCTGTGTGTGATGGATCACCTCGTATTGTCCGCCCAGGGAAGGGTATTCGTTCTTGAGTGTATTAAAACAATGCGGACAGCCTGTCACAATCTTTTTGATATTGTACCCGTTCATCACCTGTATGTTCTGCATGGCCTGCATCTGGAAGAGAAACTCGTTGCCCGCGCGTTTGGCCGGATCGCCTGTACAGCCTTCTTCGGTACCGAGCACGGCGAATTTGATGTTCACGTGGTCGAGGATCCGTACGATGGCTCTGGTGATTTTTTTAGCCCTGTCGTCAAAGCTACCGGAACAACCTACCCAAAACAATATATCGGGTGTTTCACCAGCTGCAACAAATTCTGAAACGGTTTTTACCTGAATTTCACTCATCGCATTTCACATTTACGGGTTTGATTCTTTTGACCAATTCAGACGATCGGCAGGCGAAAATTGCCAGGGCGCCGCGTTGTTTTCTATGGTGCTGAACATGGTGTTGAGTTCGGATGGGCTCTGGCTCTGCTCCATCACCAGGTAGCGCCGCATTTCAAGGATGATGGCCAGGGGATCAATATTGACCGGGCACTCCTGCACACAGGCGTTGCAGGTGTTGCAGGCCCATACCTCTTCAGCACTCACATAATCGCCCAGTAAGGATTTGCCATCGTCCACAAAACTGCCCTTGTTCCTGTCCATGTTCCTGCCAACTTCCTCGAGGCGATCCCGGGTGTCCATCATGATCTTGCGTGGAGAAAGTTTTTTACCGGTGATGTTCTGTGGGCAGGCCGAGGTGCAGCGTCCGCATTCGGTGCAGGTGTAGGCATCCAGTAAATTTTTCCAGCTCAGGTCGCGCACATCTTTCACGCCAAAGCGCGGTGGATTATTGGGATCTGTCTTGGCCTGGTAAGCGGGATCAAAATTCGGAGCAACCACATCGGTCACTGCATCCAGGTTATTGAATTGTCCTTTGCTTTTCAGGTTGGAGTAATAGGTATTTGGAAAAGCCAGCAGAATGTGCAGGTGTTTGGAATAAGGCAGGTAGTTCAGAAAGGCGAAGATGCCCACGATGTGAAGCCACCAGCAAAAGCGTTCAATGAAAATCAAGCCCGGGTCGGATATCCCATTGAGCAATGGCGCCACAAAGGAGCTTACCGGGAATGATCCGGCTTTAACATAGTGTTCATGTCCTCGTGCCTGGAGCAATTGATCGGCACCGTTCATGAGCATGAGGGCGCTCATCAGAATCATTTCAGTCACCAGTATGGTGTTGGCATCCAGTCGTGGCCAGCCCTTGAGTTCAGCGTTCCAGAAGCGTTTTACCCTGGCCACATTCCGTCTCAGCCAGAACACGATCACGCCTATAAACACCCCCAGGGCCAGGATCTCGAAAAAAGCGATCAGAAAATTGTAAAAGGCGCCCAGCACATGGAAAGTCCTGTGACCGTGTAGCGCTCCATCAACCAGCATTTCGAGTACTTCGATGTTGATGAGCACAAAGCCCACATAAACCATAATGTGCATGATGGCGCTGAGGGGGCGGGTGAACATTTTGCCCTGGCCAATGGCCACCAGCAGCATGGTTTTCCAGCGCTGACTCTTGTTTCCGCTGAGATCGATGTCGTGCCCCAGTAGGATATTCCGGCGGATCCGGCCCGCGTTGCGCGCGAAGAACCAGGTTGAGAAGGCCAGCAGGGCCAGAAACAGAATAGAGCTGATCATGGTCTTTAATTCTTGGTTTTCCTTTTATCCTTTTTACCGAAAATGGAGAAATGCACGTAGCGTTTCGGATTGTCTTCGAGGTCTTTGAGAAGGCGATCGAGGCTGGCTGCCGAACTGTTAAGGTTGTTATAGAGGGAATCGTTTTTGGCCAGTTTGCCAAGCGTGCCCTCGCCCCTGTTCACCCTGTCGAGCAGTTCGTGCAGTTCCTTCATGGTGGCGCTGGCATTGGCCACAGCGCTCTTGATCTGTGAGCGGGCCAGGGTATCGGATAAGTTGCTGAAATTGGTGATGGCGTTGTTGAGCTTATGCTCGTTGTTGTGCAGGTTGGTGGTGATGGCCGCAAGGTTGTTCATGGTTGTGCTCACCTTACCGCGTTCGCTCACCACCAGTTCATCAAGTTTATAGGCGGTTTGTTCGAGGCTGATAATGGCCCGGCGCACGCTTTCGAAAGATTTGTCGATGTTCTCGCGGGTTTTTGGATTCAGCAGCATGGTCACCACGGTCATGGCGCTGTCTATGCTGCCAATAAGACTCAGCGCCCTGGCCTGCAGGGGCGCGATTTGTTTGTTCACCGATTCACGCAGATTTTCCTCACTGTCGGCAAACAAGGTGTCGCCGTTTGAAACAAAGCCCGTGTCGTTGCTGAACTTCACTTCCACAGCCCGGGTACCCAGGAGATCGGAACTGACAATGCGGGCAATGGAATGTTTGGGGATATTGACCTCCTCTGTGAGTGCGAAACGTACCAGAACCTGGTTTTTGTAGGGGCCGGTTTCCACAAGGCTGATCCGGTTTACCTGGCCCACCTTATACCCATTCACCAGCATGGGATTGGCCTCTATGAGGTTGTCGATCCTGGGGTAAATGGCGTAGAGGTAGTATTTTTTGGAAAGTATATCGGAGCCTCTTAAAAAGTTGACCCCCCAGATCAGAGCAGCAACACCGCAGACCACTACCGCTCCAATTTTGAATTCTTTAGAGATCTTCACAAAAGCCAGTAATTTTAAAGTCTAAATATAAGTAATATTCCACTATCCCGATTCACAGGTATGGCTCTCAAACTGCAAAACCAAAGCCTTGGGCGCATGACGCCGGAGGCATTCAAAGCCTCGCCCAAGCATCCCCTGGTGCTTGTGCTGGACAATGTGCGAAGCCTGCACAACGTGGGCTCAGCCTTTCGCACCGCCGATGCCTTTCTGGTAGAGGAGATTATTTTATGCGGCAGCAGTGGTACCCCGCCCGCCAAAGAAATTGAAAAAACAGCATTGGGTGCAACGGCCACAGTAAAATGGAGCTATGTCTCAAGCACCGCGGAGGCCATCACAAGGCTCAGACAAAATGGATATCTCGTATACGCCGTGGAACAGGCTGAAGGAAGCACACGGTTGAATGATTTCGCCTTTGGTGGAAAAAAAACCGCCCTGGTCTTTGGCAATGAGGTTTACGGGGTTGAACAGGATATTCTGAATATGTGCGAGGGGGTGGTAGAAATTCCGCAGTTTGGTACTAAACACTCTTTGAATATTTCCGTGGCGGTAGGGATCGTGTTGTGGGAGATTGTTAAAGACTTAAAAGGCCCTATCAACACCCTTTGACCAATGGCGCATAATACTTAGCCGAACCATCTCTTGAGTGAGTGAAAATTCACCCAAAGGTAGATTGTGAATGTAACTTTGAATTAGGCATCTGTGCATGAATTATACTCGTTTCTGGTTTATTACAACTTTAATTGCTTTGTTTTTTAAAATGAACGGTCAGGTGGTTTTTTGTCCAGGATCTACTTTGGCCCTTATTTATGCACCCACTGGATTTGTTGGTTACACCTGGACCCCTCCCCCAACGAATACGCTTTCGCCTTCACAGTACACAATGGCCTCTATCGCTGTTTCAAATCCATTAGCCGGAAGTGTATTCACCTTGACTGTTCTCAATTCAAACAACCAATTGTCTTCAACTACCTATACTTTAAATTATACTTCAACTTCAATCAGTAGCACAGGGGCCAGTTCAACCTGCCTGAATGGGTCAAGCGGATCAGCAACGGTGCTGGCCAGCGGAAGTTATAGTTATACATATGTCTGGGTGAATTCTGCAAATAACGTGGTTGGCACCTTTTCAACTGCCAGCAATTTATCTGCTGGTTTGTATACTGTCACAGTTTCAGGAAGTGCGGGTTGTGGTAGTGCAACGGCTGTAATCTCGGTCGGCAGCTTGCCTGCGAACAACCTGATCAACATATTTAAGCCTTATTGTGGGAGTGAGGCATACTTATGTCCCGGGTCTGGTAGTAATTTTCAATGGTATAATGGAACAATTGCTATTTCAGCGCCATCCGGAATTGCGCCTTGTTATACTGTTTCTAACCCATTCAATGGTCAATTAATACATGTGGCTTACTTTTCAACACAAGGTTGTCACGATAGCATTCAATATTACCTCTGGGGTTCAGTACCAGGCCTTATGGCCATTAACCATTCAACTTATTCCTGTCTGGGCACATCCATTGGTAGCGCAGTGATCAGTATCACACCAGCAACAGGTTCACCTCCAGGACAGAACACCTATTCAGTATTTTCGATCGGTTCTTTCACGCCCGCATTTTCGGCCTCAGTGGGACCTACATTTCAGAACAGCTTTTCAGTCAACAATCTGCAAGCCGGCTCTTACACTGTTTTGGGATTTGACGGATCCTGTAAATACAACAGCAGTTTCACCATCTCGAATTTTCCTGACAATTTTACTCTCAGTCCTGTCTCCGCCACTTTATGTCCAGGTAATGGTGTCGTAGCAGGAGTTTCATTCACTTCTTCGCCGGCTCCAAATCAATATTCATACCTATGGTCTCCAGCAACATGGCTTGCAGGCACTAGTCAAATTCAAACAATTGTTTTTCCAGTTGGACCACCTCCTGGCTCTGTGTCCATAATTGTTTATTCTGTTACTGTAACACCTAGTATAGTCAACTGCCCCAGAACCAAGACATTCACCATAACTGCTGCTAATCCACAAACACCAAGCATTATTCCTATTCCTGTGTTATGTCAAAATTCTTCAGGGTATACAGTAAGTGCTTTGCCGGGTGGAGGTAATTTTTATAGTCAGTCATTCAATGGACATTACCCCTTGAATGGGCCCGGCGGTGTAATTAGCACCACTCTGGCTCCATACGGAATAAATACATTCACGTATACAGCAGGTATTGGCACATGCATGGCTAGCTCAAGCGCCAACTATTTCATAGCAGGGCCTCAACTGTATGTGAATCCAACACCTATTGCCTGCCCGGGACAGAGTACAACGATACAAGCCAGCGGCGCTAATTCGTATACCTGGAATACCGGGGCCAATACTTCATCCATTGTTGTGACCCTGACCACGAGCAGCAATTTTACCGTTATTGGTGCCTCCCCCGGCTCATCCTGCACTTCTATTCAAACGCTCATCTGTCTGGTAGATCCAGGCATCACAGTCAGCGGTAACCTGAATATCTGTCAGAATTATTCCACCACATTAACTGCTTACGGCGCTTTTACCTACACCTGGAGCAATGGCTCAAATTCCTATCAATGCATTGTTCAACCAAGCGTCACCACCACCTATACGGTTTCAGGTACATCTCAGAACTGCATTAACCAGACTGTTGCGACAGTAACCGTGAATCCTGGCCCACTACTTCAGATTTCCGGACCTACTCTGGTTTGCGAAGGAGAAGAATTTGTTTTGTCGGCAAGCGGCGCAAACACCTATACCTGGAACTCGGGCTCAAACAGTTTTAGTATCAGCACTTACCAATGGGCTTCCAACCTATACTCACTTTCTGCAAACTCTGCGAGTAATTCATGTACAGCGCATACAATTATCATTGTGAATACAAGTCCTTGCTTGTTCAACCATATTGATTCATCTGATGAAAGGGATTTCCAGCTGTTTCCAAATCCCAATAAAGGTTCTTTTGTGTTAAGCACCCCTGTGATTTGTGAACTAATTATTTTTGATGGCCTGGGTCGAATTGTTTATAGCAAAGAATTACAGGCTGGCATCAATTCAGTAGAAACAAATGCGGTTTCCAAAGGTGTTTACACAATACAAATCAGGTCAAACGGCATGTTGAGGCATTCAAAGGTTTTGATCGATTGATTGGTCAATAATATCTCTCCAGCTTTTCACATCCCGTTTTATTCCGGCCAGTTCGGCTAAATGCTCATATACAGACTCTACACCAGACATGGTTTTTAAAATAGACTTTAAGGATTCGCTGCCTGCCGTTTTGGATAACTTGTTACCCGCCTGGTTTTTGATCAGGGCGTGATGAACAAAAACCGTCTTCAAAAAAATACTCTCTTCCAGAACCTTCGCCAGATAAAGCTGGAATAGGCTGGAATCGTATAAATCCTGACCTCTTACAACCAGGTCTACACCAAAATGCACATCGTCGATCAATGAGCAAACCTGGTAGGCCGGTAAACCGTCTCGTCTCCGCAGTATGGTATAATGCATGCTTGCCGGTAATTTCTCTGTGCTCACTTTTCCATCTGCTCTTCTCATCTGAATGGATATATCCTCACTCGTATCCAGCCTCCAACTCAGATCACTGCTTTGCAGGTTTAATCCTTTATGCCTGCAGGTCCCCGGATACCGCCCGCCGTATTGCTCCAGATCTTTTCTGGAACATGAACAGGCGAATACCTTTCCGCTTTCCGCCAGTTTGGCCAGGACGGCTTCATACAAAGGCAATCTGTTTTTCTGTGAATACTTCTGCTTTAACTCGTTTGTATTACGCGGCCCTTCCTGCCAGGCTATGCCCATGTAGTGAAGCGTGTCGAAAATGTCGTCGAGGTATCGGTCTTCAACACGTTCTGCATCCATATCGTCTATCCTGAGCAGAACCTTTGCTCCGGTTTTTTCAGCCAGGGCAGCTGTAAGCGCGAAGGAATACAGATTGCCCAGATGCAGAAAACCACTGGGTGTAGGGGCTATTCTCGTCTTATTGAATTTCATTCACTGAATGCTATGGCACCCTGTCGTTTGCAAAGCCTGTGTGTCAGCCGTATATTGAATTTAACACAGCCGCAACGCGCATGCCCGCCTTAAGCAGCTGGATCTCGATCAGGGGCGTGACCTTGTTCACATAATTCTGATCTATGAGGCCATCCTTAAAGTCATATACAATCGAAAGCAAGGCCCTGGATTCCATGGCCCATTTTAAAAAACTGTTCCCGTCAAAATTCTGGACATCTTTGTCAAGAGCGTTGAGGTGATGCAAACAGGTCTCTCCCTCTATCTTTGCGGTTTTGATGAGCAAGTCGTCCCATACCCTGTGCAGGTTGCTTAGGCGGTTGAAGTATTGCACTTCCACATCGTTACCGCCTTTGTCTTCGGCGTAGCCCAAGTGCAGGGGCTGATGCAGGTCACCGAGCAAATGCAACAAAACCTTGATGTAAAACTGGCTGCCAGCCGGATCGTTTCTGTTGGTCTTCAAATTCTTTACAGCCAGTTGCAGACGATTGATCACATCTGGTGATTTCACCGGTACATAGGTTTTGTCTTTTGCGATGTTGGCATAATGCCAGGGATTCATATAGGCCTGTCCGCCTTCCTTGCGCACAGCGTCCATCCAGTCGGAAGCTTCTTCCAGACTCATGTCGCCCAGAAAGTGTTGCACCGAATCGAGTACGGCCGGTTTCAGATAATGTCTCGCGATCTCCGCGATCAGATAATGCCCTTCTTTGGACCAGGCGCTGAGTTTGCCGGCGCTGAAAAGTATCGCTATCAGCACAACGCGTTTCATGATTCAGAGTCTTTGTTTCACGGCTTCGAACAAGATCACACCAGCCGCTACCGATACATTAAGTGAGGCAGTGTGCCCGGGCATGGGGATTTTGACCTCTTCATCACATCGTCTCAGATATTCCTTGCTGATGCCGTTTTCTTCACTGCCCAGAATAATGGCTGTGGGTTTCTTAAAATCCACATCGTAAATGAGTTTTTCGGTTTTTTCATGACAAGCCACCACTTGCAAGCCACTTTCTTTTAAGTAATCAAGACTGTCCTTCAGGTTATCTTCGCGGCATACCCTGATGCGGTGAAGGGCCCCGGCACTGGTTTTGATGGCATCGCCATTGATCTGAGCCGAACCCCGGCTGGGGATCACGATCATGTCGGCACCGGCGCATTCCGCACTCCGGGCAATGGCGCCGAAATTGCGTACATCGGTTACGCGGTCGAGTACCATCACAAGGGGTGTTTTACCGCTTTCGAACACCTCTGCCAGGCTGTCCTGTAAATCAAAATAGTGCACATTGCAGAGATAAGCCAATACCCCCTGGTGGTTGGCTTTGCTCAGGCGGTGGAGTTTTTCAGGGGGAACCACCTGTATCGGAACCGGGTTGTCGCGCAAGGCCTTTCGGAGCTGGTTATAGAGCTCGTTCGACAAGCCTTTTTGTACCAGTATGCGGTCCAGCTCCTTTCCCGCATGAATGGCTTCAATCACCGCCCTGGTGCCGTATATGAGTTCCTCTTCCTTCATTGGTGCAAAGAAGCTAAAAAAAGAGCCCTTTCCCAAATCAGGACAAGGCGATTCGCGGCTTTGTGTACTCAGCCTTATTGTCGTATCTTTGCGGCTTACATCCCGATGAGTAACCTGAAGAAAAAAGTGGAAGAGGCCCTGGACAGTATTCGTCCATACCTTGAAGCCGACGGCGGTAATGTTGAGGTTGTGGAAATCACGCCCAATAATACCCTGAAGCTTGAATTCAAAGGGGCCTGCAAAACCTGCAACATGAGTCACATGACCATGAAGGGTGGCATAGAAGAAACCATTCGCCGGGCCGTACCCGAGATCAGGGAGATCATTTCACTTTCCTGAATTTTATCCATCGCTTTCCGGAAACACGCCATAGTACCACCTTATGAAACTGACCAAAAAATTAGCCGAGAGTAAAAAAACCCTCTTTTCCATTGAAATTCTTCCTCCTTTAAAAGGAAAAAGCATTCAGAGTATTTATGATGGCATTGACCCCCTGATGGAATTCAAACCGGCTTTTGTTGATGTGACCTATCACCGTGAAGAATACATCTATAAAAAACGCGAAGGGGGTTATCTTGAAAAAGTAAGCATTCGCAAGCGCCCCGGTACGGTTGGTATTTGCGCCGCCATCATGAACAAATACAATGTGGAAGCCGTGCCCCATATCATTTGCGGAGGTTTCACCCGCGAAGAGACCGAGAACGCCCTGATCGATCTGCAGTTCCTCGGAATTGACAATGTACTTGCCTTACGCGGCGACAGCATTAAAACAGAACCTGCTTTCATTCCCGAACCCAATGGTCATGCCTATGGTCTCGATCTGGTGAAACAAATAGCCGAGATGAACAAGGCCCGTTACCTCGATGACGAGATGAAAAATGCTGCTCCAACCAATTTTTGCATTGGCGTTGCCGGTTATCCTGAAAAGCATTTTGAAGCGCCCAACATGACCAGCGACCTGAAATTCCTGAAGGCAAAAGTGGACGCAGGTGCTGAGTATGTTGTGACCCAGATGTTTTTCGACAACAGCAAGTATTTTCAATTCGTTGATCTTTGCCGTAAGAATGGCATCACCGTACCCATTATACCCGGTTTAAAGATCCTGAGCAGTCTCAAACAGATTGTAAGCCTGCCTAAAATATTTCACATCGATATACCACAAGCCTTTTACGAAGAACTCGAGACCTGCCGCAACGACCAGCAGGTGAAGGAAGCCGGGATACGCTGGTGTATTGAACAAAGCCGCGAACTCGTAAAAGCGAATGTGCCCTGTTTGCATTTCTACACCATGGGTGCCTCCGAATCCACCAAAGCTGTGGCTAAAGAAGTGTTCTGATCACTTTGTAAACATGCCATATGACTTTTACCATGGTGAATGCCTCCTGATCAACAAACCATACACCTGGAGCAGTTTCCAGGCGGTGAACAAGATCAAACATGCCCTGAAGCAGCACCCCTCCTGGATACAGGATGGAGAAAAAAGAAAAGTGAAGATCGGCCACGCCGGCACGCTTGATCCGCTGGCCACTGGTTTGCTGATCGTCTGCACCGGCAAAATGACCAAACGCATCAGCGAGTTCATGGGCCTGGAGAAGGAATACACCGGCACCTTCACGCTTGGCGCCACCACGCCTTGTTATGATCTTGAAAAACCGGTTGACCAGCATTTTCCTACAGATCACATCAGTGAAGACATGATCCTGAAAACAGCCTCAGGATGTATGGGCAGGCAAATGCAGGTGCCTCCATTGTTCAGCGCGGTGCAGGTGGAAGGAAAAAGAGCCTATGAACTGGCAAGGGAAGGCAAACACACTGAACTCAAGGCCAGGGAAATTGAGATCACTCAATTTGAAATAACAGAAATCAAACTGCCTCAGGTCAATTTCAGGATACGTTGCAGCAAGGGCACCTATATTCGCAGCATTGCCCGCGACTTTGGTCAGGCCTTGCAGAGCGGGGCCCATTTGAGTGCCTTGTGCAGAACCAGAATAGGAGAATTTAGTATTGAAGATGCAATGGATCCCCAGACATTTTCTGAAATGATACGCAAGGATCAGATGTTGAGATAGTGAATGAATTCCTTCATCCTGTCCTCAAAATCGTGATGAAAATCGCCGTTCTGAAAAATGGCTTTCACTGAATAATTGTAGCGGTTAAAGGTTTGAAGAATACGCGTGAGGTCTTCACGGTTCACCTTGATGGTCACTTCCATCCGGGTACTTTCCGGGTGTGAGCTCACGTGGAGGCTGAGAATTTTAGCGTCATTGCCTTCAATGATGCTGCCGATCTGAGTCACCGAATAGTCGTTCTGGTTCAGTTCAAGCACAATGACGCCACCCGGGTTCTGCACGGCGGTCATGCTGCCCAGATTCTGGATCAGACCACGTATGGTGATGCAACCTTTGTACAATTCCTTTTCATCAATCACGGGAATGAGGGTCAGGTTCATACTGCTCATCAGTCGCAGGATGTCGTATGCATGCTGGTAATAATGGATCACCGGTCTGAGCAGTAGCACTTTGCTGGCATTGATCTTTTCTTCGGGGTGCTCATAATCGATGAGGTCCGTTTCCGCCACGAGTCCTATCAGCTCGCGGTTTTTCACTACGGGCAGATGTGAGACCTTAAACTGTTCCATCCAGTCAAGGGCCAGTTCAACCGTATCGGTTATCTTGAGGGGCGGAATTTCGTCGGTTATGAGATCGCCTGCGAGCATATTAATTTCTTCAAAAATACGAATTATATTAGTTTTGTTGCCGCGCCTGACAAGGCCCTGGCCATGACCAGACTCAGTGTAAATATAAACAAGATCGCAACACTCAGAAATGCGCGTGGCGGTAATGTGCCCGACCTGATCAAAGCGGCACTTGATATTGAAAGATTCGGTGCACAGGGCATTACGGTACACCCGCGACCTGATGAGCGCCACATCACCTATAAAGACGTGCGTGATCTTAAAGCTGTGCTTCAAACCGAATTCAATATTGAAGGTAATCCCAGAGAACAAAAATTCATGGACCTTGTGTTAGATGTCTGTCCACACCAGGTTACGCTTGTGCCGGACACGCAGAATCAGATCACCAGCGATCATGGTTGGGATACGAAAAATCATCGGGCTTATCTCAGCGAAACCATTGCCTTGTTTAAATCCAAAGGCATCAGGGTTTCCATTTTTGTGGATCCCGAGCCGGAAATGGTGAGATCGGCTGTGGAATGCGGCACAGACAGGATTGAATTGTACACCGAGGAATATGCAAGGCGATTCGCAAAAGACAAAGATCAGGTGGTACAAAAATTTTCTGCTACGGCTTTACTGGCATCACAGCTCGGCCTGAAAGTGAACGCGGGTCATGATCTTAACCTTCAAAACCTGCGGTATTTCAAAGAACATGTCATGCCACTGGCAGAAGTATCCATCGGGCATGCCCTCATCAGTGATGCTTTGTACTTCGGACTTGAAAATACGGTGCAAATGTATCTTCGCCAGCTCAAATGAAACTTGCTTTCAGGGAATACGGTGCAGGTCAGCCTTTGATCATCTTACACGGATTGTTTGGTCAAAGCGACAATTGGAACAGCCTGGCTAAAAAATTCGCAGAAGAGCATTTGCATGTGTTCACCATTGACCTCAGGAATCATGGCCTTTCTCCCCACAGCGAAGACTGGGACTATCCTGTAATGGCTGAAGACATCAGTCAGTTCATTCACGATCATGCGCTTGAAAAACCCATTCTGCTCGGCCACAGCATGGGCGGTAAAGTGCTTTTGTTTTTTGAGCTCGCGTATCCGGGCACCCTCTCCAAACTGATCGTAGCCGACATTTCGGCACGCTATTATCCACCCCATCACCAAAATGTGATCCGTGCGCTTCAGGCAGTTGATCTGAATCTGGTGAAAAGCAGAAAAGAAGCCGAAGAAGCCATGAGTTTGCACCTGAGTGATTTCGGAACAAAACAGTTTTTGCTTAAAAATTTGCACTGGAAAGAGAACGGGATACTGGACTGGCGTTTCAACCTGGATGTCATCAGCCGAAAGATAGAATACATCGGTACTGCTGTTCCCGCTTACCAGAGTCAGACTCCAATTCTTGTTTTACGCGGAGAGCGATCAGATTATGTCAGTGACGAAGACCTGCAGGATTTTACGCAACGATATGTGCACATGCAATCTGAAACCATTTCGGGTGCAGGTCACTGGCTTCATGCCGACAAGCCGGAAGCGTTTTTTGGTGCAGTGATGCGTTTTATAAAAGGCTGAGTTGTTTCAGGAGTTCGGCCACTTCCATCCCTTTGGGAAGCAGGTAGGCGTTTATGCCGCACTCGCCGGCAGCCTTCACGTGTTGAATGGAATCATCGATAAATACGGTTTTATCCGCCTCCAGTCCGTTCTCATCCAGAACCCGTTTGAAAATTGCAAGCTCAGGTTTGCGCAAACCCAGGCGACAGGAATAATAGACCCGGTCGAAATAATCTTCGAAATTTTTCACGCCATGTTCGAGGTACAATTGCCGTTCAAAAGCACTGATATGGGGCTCGCAGGTGTTGCTGAGCAGAAAGGAGCGGTAATTCTGTTTCACCTGCACCAGCAGATCCAGGCGGTGCTCGGGCACATCGAGCAGCATGGCATTCCAGGCCTGGAGCAAAGTCTCCTCGGGTCCCTGGTAGTTCAGCTCATGACGCAATTGTCTGAAAAAAGATTCTGCACCTAATTTACCCTTATCTAGTTCATCAAACAGGCTAGATTGTTTGGCCTGGGTATAGATGCTCTCGAATGGCACCTCGCTCAGTTGATTAAATGCTGAGATGCTTCTTTGGAGATCGAGGTTGATGATCACGCCACCCAGATCGAATATGATGTTTTCAATGGACTTCATTCGGTGGCTTAAACTACGTAAAAGCGCAGGCTGGTGCAAATTTCAGGTTCGCGAATGTTCAATTACCGCACGCACTTACCCTTGTACTCACCCAGGTTTTGCTGCGCAAAAAAAAACCTGCTTGCGCAGGTTTGGTCCCAGCCTAAAACAAAAGTGGTGATCACATGCGCTTTCAAATTCCTATCTGCCCCACTGGCCCGCCAAAAAGCCCACAGGGCTTTTTGCGCCCTCTCCGAAGGAGTCCTTCGGACCTGGGCTTCCCGCGCTCCTTCGGTCGCGCGGGATAGACTTCTCACCCAGGTTTTGCTGCGCAAAAAAAACCTGCTTGCGCAGGTTTGGTCCCACCCCAAAACAAAAAAGCCCCCGAAATGATCCGAAAGGCTTTTTTGTTTTGGTTGTGCTCCCACCTGGGCTCGAACCAGGGACCCTCAGATTATGAGTCTGATGCTCTAACCGGCTGAGCTATAGGAGCTGAAAGGGCCGATTTAAGGACTGCAAAAATAGAAAAATACATGAATTGTCCCAAACCGACTTAAGATTTGCAGGAACTTGTTTAAAAATTGAGTCGGTGATGACTTCAGGCCTGAGCATTCTGCTCGATTGGATGAGCATGACTTTTCCTGTGATAGAGTAAGAGCAGTAAGGGTGTAATGCTCATGTCGGCTGCCAGCGCAAAAACCAGACAGGCGCTTACCAGAAGTCCAATGTAAAACGTGCCGCCAAAAGAAGAAAAGAGCAGGCACATGAATCCTCCGAACAGCACCAGGGTGGTCAGTATCATGGCCTTGCCAATGCCAAGGTATGTGCTCTTTACCGCGTAGGCGCCTGATTTTCCCTTGGCGAGCTCAATCCTGAAGCGGCTGACAAAATGTATGGTATTGTCCACAGCCAGACCAAGCGCTATGGAAAAAATGATGGAAGTGTCTTCTTTGAGCCAAATGCCCAGTGCCCCCATTAAACCACCCAGTAAAAGCAAAGGAAAGGCATTTGGCAAAAACACGATAAGGGCCATCCTCATGGAACGGAACAATACGATCCCGATCAGAGAAATGAGCACAAATCCTATGGCTATGCCCTGAAACATGTTCCGTATAAGGGAATATGACACTTTATCGAACAGAAGGCTTGAACCGGTCTCCTTGCAAGCGAAAAGCATCTCCGGCTGGTGTATAACCACATATCGCTTCAGGGAAGTACTGATCAGGGCATATTGTTTGCTGTTGAGATCCGGCAGTTTTCCGCTAAGCCTGGCTTCACGGCCATTGGTGGTGATATAACGCTTGAATTGTTCGGCAAATGGAGAAAGGAAAATGTATTTCACACAGTAATCCAGTTTTTCCTGATTTTCCGGTAAACAGAAATTCCCTTGATCCCCGCCCATAAAGATCTTATTCGCGCTTTTTATGAAGGCAAGGGGCGAAAATACAAGTCCAATACCCAGACTGTCTTCAGCAAATGTTTCCAGTTCCTGCAATTGTTTTAACACCTCAAGCTGGTAAAAACTTTGTTTCCCGGAGGGCAGTTTAAGCTCCAGCTCAAAGCTCCGTGTGCCTGAAAATTGTTTTTCAAAAAAGGTATAATCTTCCAGTATCGGATTATTCCTGGGGATTTCCTTCAATAAACTGCGGTTGATCTCTATCCGGCTGATAAAATACAGCGACGCGAGTATCAGACCAGCTGCGGTGATCATGACAGCCCTGCGGTAAAGGAAAAGCAAACGGACGCAGGTCCTTAAAAAACCCTGCCAGTTTAGCGTACGCAGCTTTATAGCCCGAGGTTCTGGCAAAACAAGATATACTGACCACATGAGGCCAAGGGTGATGACAAATTCAAACATCACACCAAAACCTGTGAAAAAACCGAACATACGAACAGGCAAAATATTGGTGATACAAAGCGAAAAGAAACCCGCAGCCGTGGTGAGTGAGGTGAAAAATATGGCAAGGCCTATGTCTTTAAAGGTCCTGCGGAGGGCTTCTTCCTTGGGAAATCCGGCTTGAAGCTCTTCCTTGTAACGAATGGTGACGTGGATGATATCTGACATGCACACAATGGCCAGTATGGGTGGCAGAAGGCTGGAAATGATATCCAGAGGATAGTTCACAAGGCCAATTATGGCCAGGGTCCAGATCAGTGAAACCAGAATAACGGCAAAAGGCAGAAGGATGTCGCGCCAGGATCGGAATAAAATGTAAAGTGTGATGGCTATGATGAGGAAAGACAGGATCAGGTAAATTTTCAGGTTGCGTTCGGTTTCGGCGATATAGGTTTTTTCAACTCTAATCTTTGCCGCCACATGGCTTTCATCGAAGTGCAGGCTCTTCACTTTCTGATCAATACTCCTGAGGAGGTCGTCTTTTTCACCTGAACTGAGTTGACCTACGGTGAAGGCCGAAACCAGAAGGGATTTACCATCCGCTGAAACCTGCGTTTTACGGATCTCTTCCGACTGATATAGTTTCACCGAATCCTCGCGGTAATACTCAGGGTGCCTGATGTTGATGATGGGTTTCTCAAGCAACATCCCGTCTTTGGAAATATAATAGGTCAGATTTGTGATGCAATACACAGCCTGAACATGGTCGAGCCAAGACATATACTTGGCCAAGCTGTCGGCCCGCTGTAAAAAATTCTGCCTGAAAATGCCCTGTTTGTTGGTGAGGGCAATGAAAATATAATCTTCATCTACCTCAGCGTGGAACTTCTGATTGAATTGCTCAAAAAAAGCCAGATCAGGATCATTGGCCGGGAAGAAATTGCGGATATCGAACTCAAAGCGCAGGTTGCGCAAGGGATAAAGGCAAAGCAGGGTGATCAGAACTATGCTGCCAAACACCAACTTTGCTTTTGTGCGGTTCATAAATAATATACCTCAGGAAATACCAACCGTAAAATACACCTTTCTGATAAACAGGAGAAATACAGATTCAGAACAGGTCGCCGTTGATGAGCACCTGTTTGGAACGCTTGAACAGTTCCATGTTTTTATTATGCTCTTGTACAGGCACCAGCAGACTCACCGCTTTTTCTGCAAAATCGCCGCAATAGGTACAAGTGCTGCAATTTCTCGGACAACTGTGTTTGTAAAACAAGTCCATAAAGCCGTCCAGCTTTTTGTTATCGATGTAGAGGTCGAAACTTTCGTTGAATTCTTTCTTCTTTTTCAGTTGTATGAGTTCGTACAACATGCCGCCTAACTTAAAAACATTCACATGCGAAGGCTGAAACAGGTGCTGCTTGCCTTTGAGAAAGGATTCGCCCTTTTTATAAATGACATATTTTGAAAAGCCGTGAATGAGGTCCATCATATTGCCATCGTATTCCCGCTTGGTGTAAGCTGAAATGATGGTGGAAAGGTGTTCGGTGGTCATGCTGCGTTCAACCAGTTTCATGTTGTCTACACCTTCTTCCTCATAGTAATGTATGTCTTCCGGACGAATGAAAGCGGATTTGAGAATTTCAACGGGGTCGGAAAGCAGCTTGGAGGCACAGTTTGAAAGGTAGTAATCAAGACCGAAGTGATTGGTGCAATGGTCCCCCTGAGAGGTGTGTGCGTTGTAATTGGCATGAAGCGTTACAAAAGGGCAGCGGTTCATGCAAATGAGGTTGGCGATGGTTTGGATCTTGCAGGACACAGCCTTGCGGATCTTTCTGAGCTCCACAAAATCCTTGTTGATGTCTACATACGAAATGTTCAGTTTGTCAGCGCCCAGACCTTCCCAGTATTTGGCGCGCTCGAGGTTATTGATGACAACCTGAATGGAAACAGAGGCCGAGAAATTCGGGTAATGTTTTTTGACGATTTCCAGAAGCATAGGCAGTGAAACGGTTACCACATCCACACCGATCTCGCTCAGCCAATCGAGCTGTTTTCTGATTTTTCCGTACCCTTTCTTGCTTACTTCCAGGTTATCAAAGCATGTGCCGTTGAGCAGGTAATTGAACTTCATGCCCCTTTTGTGGGTTTCATTCACGAATTTCACCACCTGCTCTTTTTTAACAGGAGGGAGCGTGAAGGCGGCCCGGCCTCCACCGATAAGGTCGATGTTCATTTTGCCATAGATCTCCTCCGTGGCCGAAAAATCGATCTTGTCAAAATAATCTTCCGAGAAGTTTGTTGGGATCACCAGTTTCATGATTTCCGTTATTTGGTTTGGGGCCCAAAATAAGTCTCCCTCGGTACCAGTGATGATCAGGAAACATACTTAGGAAATGTTCAGCTCATTTGCTGCTTCAAAATTATACTCCTCATGCCCTGCAGGATATGACCTCTGTCATGCCAAAACATGACTTATCGCTGAAACCAGGCTCTCCCGGAGCGCCTTAATGGAATTAAATCAAAGCCAATCAGGGATTTAACTTTTGGGTTTGGCTGAATAATGGCCTTTCAGTACCTGTGTCAAACGCTATACAGGGCCTTTTCCGCACCAGGCAGGCAGGTTAATATCTACCTGATACTAGATACGCCATGCCTGATCTCTTCATGAACCACTCATCAAGAGTAGGGCTTATTTCGTAAATTTATACATAGCTGCCGGAATGCTACAAAACGTATACGACTTGAGTAGACTCCTGTTTATCACCTTAATCTGTTCGTTCTCGTTCAGGGGCATGCTTCATGCCCAAAGCACCAACATCAGCGGCACCATAAATGTATACGCGTCCGTTACAGGCATCGACACCTCGAATTGTCCGGCTAAAATCACGGTGAGTTCTTCCACCGGGTTTACGGTTGGCGACAGTGTTCTGATCATTCAGATGAAAGGCGCCGACTTTGATTCAAGCAACACAATCAGCTTTGGTGCACTGAACGCCCTGGGTGGTGCCGGTAATTTCGAGATCGCCAAAATCACGGCCATCAATTCAAACACCTTCAGCCTGAACGGCAAACTGGTCAATACTTATAAGTTGAGCGGATTTGTTCAGGTGATCCGCATACCCCAATACACCAATGCCATTGTAACCGGAAGTCTCTCCTGTCCGCCCTGGAACGGCAGCACGGGGGGTGTGCTGGTGCTTACTGTGCAAAACATGCTTCAGCTCAACGCGGCCATTGATGTGAGCGGAAAAGGTTTTCGGGGCGGTACCATCAGCAATAATCCCGACGGTGGATGCGGTGGAGGTTCTCCTTTGTATTTCTACCCCCTTGTACAGGCTGGCCCAAGCTGGTCATCCGGGGGAGCACAAAAGGGAGAGGGTATTGGGACCATTTCGGGGCCAAAAGGTGCGGGCAGAGGCCCTGTGGTGAGTGGCGGTGGCGGTGGAAACAAACACAATACCGGAGGAGGCGGGGGTTCCAATTTCACAGCCGGTGGTAAAGGAGGCGATGGTTTGTCAGGCTGCAACCACACCACCGGAGGTTTGGGTGGAAATGCATTGTCGCCTTATTACATCAGCAATAAGCTTTTTCTGGGAGGGGGCGGAGGATGCGGAGACTTTAACAACGCTGTGGGCACAACAGGGGAAAGTGGCGGTGGTATTGTGATCGTTACAGCAGGAAGCCTTGTACCAAACGGGAACCCCATCCGGGCGAACGGAAATAGTGTACTGGGAATTGGAGGAGCAGCGGCTGACGGTGCTGGAGGCGGCGGAGCCGGTGGTGTGATTTTTTTGAATACAGGTGTGATCCTGGGTACGGCTACTCTTCAGGCCAATGGTGGAAATGGTGGTAACCAGGCGCCATCAGGATATTGTGTGGGACCAGGGGGAGGCGGCGGAAGTGGAACGATATTAACCAGTCTTGTTTCACTGTTTGGCATGAGTATCGGCTTACAGCCGGGCTCCGCGGGCATTCACGTTTCAGGAACTTGTTTGGGAAGCGCATATGGTGCTGTGAATGGTTTTTCAAATGCTGTTGGCCCCTTACCCGGCAAACATCTGAATTATACGCTAAGTTCAGATCCCAACCTCAGTTTAACCATCAGTTCTTCTCAGCCAAGCATTTGTGCGGGCGCAAGCGTGAACTTAAGTGCCGGCGGAGCAAGTTCTTATACCTGGCAACCCGGCAGCTTTACAGGATCTTTCATCACTGTAAGCCCCAGCCTGAGCACACAGTATACTTTATCCGGAGCTAACCCCAGTGGCTGCGCCAACACAAGCACGTTTATGCAAACTGTAAATCCCAACCCTGTGTTGAGTGCGGCCCTCAACCCAACACTGATCTGCAGCGGAAATTCATCCACTTTGAGTGTGAGCGGGGCCAGCAGTTACACCTGGCTGCCTTTGGGTTCCAATGCCAGCCTGGTTGTTGTGAGCCCATCTGTGAATACAAATTATACAGTTATCGGGCTCAACAGCTTTTCGTGTTCTTCCCAAACGGCCCTGAATCTGAGCGTGAACCCTACACCCAGCCTGAATGCGCTAATCTCCCCGACTTCGGTCTGCCCCGGTCAATCTGTGCAACTGAGTGTTTCTGGTGCGGGTACTTACACCTGGAGCACTGGCTTTATCGGCAACAGCTTTAGCCTGATCCCCAATGCGCCTGCCAGCTATTCGGTGACCGGAAGCACTCTGGGCTGTACGGCTTCAGCGAATGTTTTTGTGGCTGCCAGGCCCATAACCAACCTGAGTTTTAACACCTTTTCCATCACCTGTGGTAGTCTGGGCTCAGCCACGGCCAATGTAAGCGGTGGCATCGGTCCTTTCTCTTTCACCTGGAATCCAACCAATCAGAACAGTGCGGCCGTATCCGGTTTGTTTCCTGGAACCTACACCCTCACCGTGTTTGATCAGGGCACAGGCTGCACATTTACGCCGAGCACCACTTTTTTACCCCTGGTGCCTTTAACAGGAACGGTTATCAGTAGTCCAAGCCTGGCTTGTTTCGGAATTCCCAGTGGAACAGCATCCATTACCTTAGCCGGTGGCTCAGGCAATCAATCCTATAACTGGCAAAGCACCCTTGGCTCACAATCTACCCCTACTGCCAACTCTTTGCCTGCAGGAATTGCAAGTGTTACAGTGATCGACGCCCTGACCTTTTGTTCTGTTACGCACACCTTCCTCATCACACAACCCCCTGCCATTACCCTGAACATAGCGGCCAGCAATGTTTCGGTTTGCCTGGGCGGTGCGCTTCAATACACCGCTTCCGCCAGCGGGGGCGGACCACCATTCACTTACACCTGGTTGCCTTCAGCCTTTTCACCAACATTCACTGCTCAATCACTCCTTGCCGGAAATTATATGTACACTGTGGTCAGTAAGGATTCCAGGGCTTGCCTCAGCACAGCTTCAGTAAGCGCGATGTTTGTTCCGCTTCCAACGGTTTCGGTTGCCGGCGTGTCTGTTTGTCCAATGGTCACAGCAACACTCAGTGCTAACGGAGCCTCCACGTATACCTGGAACAGTTCATTTGCCGGAAATCCCTATACGGTGATCCCTTCAGGCAGTACTGTTTATCCGGTTATCGGTTCACTGAATTCCTGCACGGCTTCTTCAAATGCCTCAGTAACCATGTTGCCCGCACCAAGTGCCAGTGCTTCCAACTCCGGACCCGTTTGCAGCGGACAAAGTTTGCAACTGAACGGCAGCGGAGGTGTTCCGCTTTGGTCAGGCCCACTGAGTTTCAGTTCGGCATTGCTGAACCCTGTGATCAACTCCGCCTATGCTCTTCAGAGCGGACCCTATTATCTAAAGGTAAGCGCAGCGAACGGGTGTACCAATCTGGCCATGACTCAGGTTTCTATACATCCTGTACCAATAGCAGCAGTGCTGTGCAGCATGGTGTGTGAAGGACAGACAGCAACCTTAAGCGCATACTTCCCCGGGGGCAACCAGTATATCTGGCAGGGACCCAATGCCTTCACCTCCACTTTACAAACAGAATTGTTCAGCAATGCCAGCACAAGTTTGAGCGGACTGTATTCCCTCACCGTTACCACAGCGTTCGGATGTACCAATTCCGCAAGCGGACAAATGTCGGTTGTTGCGCACCCTCAATTAACGGTAAGCGGAGACAGCATTGTGTGTTTTGGTGAAACGCTTTGGCTGAGCGCCTCTTCTTCCGCTGCGAATTACCTCTGGTCAGTGCCCAACGGATTTCAGTACAGTACAGCGGTTTACAGTGTGGTTACAGCCGGCTTTTTGCAAAGCGGTATTTATACGGTCAGCACGGTATATGGACCCTGCAGCACCAGCACACTTTACCCTGTTCAGGTGTATGCCGTGCCTGGCCTGAGTGTGAGCAACAACAGTCCGGTGTGCGAAAACAATGTGTTGATGCTTCAGGCAAACGGACCTTACACTTACAACTGGAACGGGCCCCAGGGTCTGAACGGTAGTGCCCAGATCTTTAGCCTGAGTGCTTCGCAATTCAGCAATGCCGGTCAATATACACTCAACGTCATGGATGTGCACGGCTGCCAGAACTTCACCACCTGTGTTGTTCAGATCCTCGCAAATCCAGTCCCGACGGTAACCGGCGCGACGGTTTGCATCGGTAATTCGGCCACACTCAGTGCCAGTGGGGGCACCGCATATTCATGGACAGGACCATCTGGTTTCAGCGCCAGCGGGGGAACCATCAGTCTCTTCGCCGGGAGCACATCCGTTACAGGGGTGTACTCGGTGGTCACAAGCGGGGCCAATTCCTGTACGCTAATGAGCACAGCCAGCCTCGTAGCCAATCCCTTTCCCTTGCCACAGATCGGCATTAGCGGGTCAACTCTGGTTTGTCTGCACAGCGGATTAAGCCTGACGGCCAGTGGTGGAAACATCTATCTCTGGCAGGGGCCGCAGCAATTCACCGCATCCGGATCCATGCTCTCCATTCCATCTTTAAATTATCAGAACAGCGGCACATACACACTCACGGTAAGCAATGCCAGCCATTGTGTGTCAGGCCAAACACTGAATGTGTTGGTTGCTGCGCTACCCGAGGCCGTCTTCAGCAGCAGTCTTCAAAAAGCCTGTGCCCCGCTTTGCACCGATTTGCAACTTGTTGCAGGTGGTTCAACCTCTTCCCTGTTCAATTCTGAATTTCTGACAGAAGGGCAAAGCCTTGCCGGACCTGAGAACAGCTATTGCTTCAGAAGTCCGGGTGTGTTCAGCATCAGTGCCTCATTTGCCGATACCAATTCCTGTTACAACACCACGCAATTGAGTTTTACCGTTTACCCGAAACCCAACGCGCAGTTTCGCTTCAGTCCTGAAGCGCCACTTGCCGGTCAGGGTGAAGTTCTATTCACCAATGCCAGCCTGGGAGAAGAACAAATCAAATGGACCTGGTTTTTCATGGGAGACCATACGGATACGGTGGAGACCTTTTCCTGCACTCACTTATATGAATTTGCCGGTAATTATCCTCTGGCGCTTGTTGTGGAGAATGCCTGGCATTGCATGGATACTGTGATTGAGGTGGTAAGGGTAGAGGATGATTTCGCTTTATACGTGCCAAATGCCTTCAGCCCCAACCACGATGGCTTAAACGATCAGTTCCAGGCCAAGGGCACTGGATTCAGCGGTTTCAGCATGGACATCTTCGACCGCTGGGGAGCTTTGCTGTTCCACAGTTCAGATCTCAGCCAGGGTTGGGATGGGTATTACAGGGGCGACTTATGCAAATCGGATGCTTATACCTGGATTATTCAGTTTTACAAACCCGGCAACAAACTGGAGTCGCGAAGCGGAGAACTGCTGTTGATTCGCTAAGGCTTTTGTAATAATCCTTATTCATCAGTCTGGTTTTTCAGTTGCATCAGCAACTGATAGGCTCCATCCTTAACCACCTTGAGCTGTTCCAGATCTTCGTCAAGGTTTTTGATCTCCGTGTATCCCGATTCAGAAATGCCTTTCTTTACCTCCAGCAGTTCGAATTCACGATCTCCGCGTTCAACAAAAACATAATCCTTGCCCTTGTATCCAAGTACTGACTTGTCCGGCACACAAAGCACACGGTTTGAATGAATCCCGATTTCGGCATTCATATACATTCCGGGAAAAAGGCTGCGGTCGTATTGTTTAAAATGACAATGCACCTCGGTGCAGCGTTCGGCCGATAGATTCTGGCCAATGAGAATGATCTCACAGGCGTGTTTTTTCTCGGGTTGATTGTTGTTGTAAGCAACCAGGCTTTGTCCTATGCTCAGCTTATCCAGGTCTTTTTCAAAAACAGTCAGATTGAGGTGAATGTCATCGGGATTGATCAGTTCAAAAAGCACATCAGCGGGATTCACATATTTTCCAATATTCGCCAGCACTTTTGATACGTAACCGTTAATGGGCGAATAGATCTGTATAGTTCTTGAGATCGTGTTTTCATTCAGATTTTCCGGTACAATATTGATGAGTCTGAGTTTCTCGGCCAGGGAAGCGAGGCTTATCCTGAGATTGGTGTATTCCCGTTCCGTTTGCTGAAAGATCTTGTCGCTGCTGGCCTTGGAGCTGTTCAGTTCCTTCTGACGCTGATACTCCTTTTCGGCAACCTGTAAATCCATTTTTGCAGTGAGGTATTCCTTCTGCAGTTCAATGTATTTCTGGTCTTCCATGAGCGCAATGACCTCGCCTTTTTTCACATGTGTGCCTGGCAGAAGGCTTGTGGATTTAAGAAAACCACCCAATGGCATGCTTACCGATACCATGTTTTGAGGCGGTACATCAATCTGTCCGCTTAAGCGGAGCAAGGATGAGAGATTCCTCCACTCGGGTTTCACAGTTTGAATACCGGCGAGGTGGTACTGCTGTGGGGTGAGCTGAATTCGTCCCGTCTCAAGTTTCACCGTTTCTGTACGCTTTGTTTCAACTGGTCCGGTACAGGCCTGTAAACAGGGCAGAAGCAGCAATAGAAAAATACTTTTAAATTTCATATGACATTTATTTTGACGTGAGATAATGTATGTAGATCACTGATTCGTTAAAGTTTTTGAGGGCTTCGAGATACGCGCTTTCGATACTGATGGCCTGGTTGGTGAGCAGCACCCAGTCGATATAACTGATCTCTCCGCTGGCGAATTGTTTTATGCTGGCCTGGTAAATGCGGGTGGCGTTTGGTATGGCCTTTTTCTCATAATAATCCAGAATCGTCTCGTTGGTCCGGTATTGAAACAGGGCAGCCCTGAAATCGTTTTGAATCATGTTTCTTTGCAATTGGTAATCGTTTTCGGAAATGCTTCGCCCTAATCCCGATGCCTTTATTTTAGCTCTCTGTTCACCGAAGAACAAGGGAATTCCGATTCCTACCTGAAAGGATTGAAATCTTTGTGAACGTGTGTACATCACGTTATCCGCCCCGTTTCCGATCATGCTCATGTTGTAATATCCCAGGTTAATATCAGGCATCATGCGGGCTTTCTGGGTTTTCTGTTCCATGAGGGCTATGGTTCTCTGCTGATTGGCCATTCTGATGACGGGGTGCTGATCCAGCAAACTGCTGTCGACTCCGGGATCCAAAACAAGTCTTGCCGGTGTTTCTTTAGGAACCAGATCGCTCATGCTGTTCAGCAGAAGCCTGAATTGCAGTAGCAAGAGCTCTGCTTCCTGTTTTAATTGCTCCAGCTGTATGGCAATCTGTCCGCGCTGCGTTTCAGCAGTGGTTAATTCCAGAATATTGCTTTCACCGCTGTTGAAGCGAAGGCGGGCCTTCTTTTCAAAGTCTTCGTACAGACTATCGTTCCGCAGCAGCAGTTTTTCTTTTCCCTTCAGGAACAGTAGAGCGTAGAAGGCTTCGCTCACACGTCTTTTGGTTTCTGCCTCTTTCAGGCTCACAGACAGCACGGCGTTTTTCCATTCTTCGCTCAAAACTTGTTTTTGTCTGCTGTATACAGTTGGAAAACTAAAGGTTTGATACAAGCCAATGCTGTTGTCGTGGTATGAACTGTTAATCTGTCCGTAACCCCCCACCAGGTTGGCCCGGGGAATGGAAGCAGAGGTTTTTACGAGTTTTTTCTGGTATTCCGATCTTAACCGCTCGTGTTTCACCGTGAGATTATTCCTGATCGCCGTGTCAATAGCCGCCTGCAGGCTAACCGGTGTCTGCCCCATTGCCTGGGCTGCAGCGAAAAGGCCTGCGATGAACAACATTGGTTTTAGTCTGGTTTTCATGGGATTGTTTTTTTCGAAGAGGAGATAAAGCACGGGCAGAACAAAAAGTGTAAGCAGGGTGGCAATGAGCAGTCCGCCGATCACAACGGTGGCCAGCGGACGTTGAACTTCGGCACCAGCGCCCTGGCTGATGGCCATAGGCAGAAACCCAAGAGAGGCCACAATGCCGGTCATCAATACCGGCCTGAGCCGGATTTTCGTGCCCATGAGCACAATCTTGCGGGAGTCGTGCCAACCTTCTTTTTGCAGGCGGTTGAATTCCGCGATCAACACGATACCGTTCAAAACAGCCACACCGAACAGGGCGATAAACCCTACTCCTGCGGAAATGCTGAACGGCATGCCTCTGAGCGCCAGAGCAAAAATGCCTCCTATGGCTGAAAGCGGAATAGCAGAATAAATCAACAAACCCTGACGTATAGAGTTGAAAGAGAAATACAGGAGGAGAAAAATAAGCAGGAGTGAAACCGGTACCGCTATACTCAGTCGGGCTTTTGCTGCGTTCAGATTTTCAAAGGCCCCACCATATGTGATCGTATATCCGCTGGGTAACTTGATCTTTTGTTCCACTTTGGCCTGAAGCTCTTCCACAATAGACTGTACATCGCGCCCCCTGACGTTAAACCCAACAATGATTCTCCGCTTGGTATCTTCCCGCTGAATCTGATTCGGACCTTCCCTGATTTCAACCCGCGCCAATTGTTGCAAGGGAATGTATTGCCCGCCCCGAATGGGTACCCGGATGTTCTGCACGTCTTCCAGATTTTTTCTCTGGTCACCATCCAAACGCACCACCAGGTCGAAACGGCGTTCCCCTTCGTAAACAAATCCTGCCGATTGTCCGGCCAATCCTGTATTCACAACCCTGTTCACCTCATTGATGCTTAAGCCGTACTGCGCGATCAATGCCCTGTTGTATGCGATGATGATTTGGGGTAAACCACTCACGGGCTCCACGTATAAACTCCTGGTGCCTTTCACGGTGTTGACTGTTTGTCCGAGCAGCTGCGCGTAGCGCGCCAGGGTGTCCATGTTTTCGCCGAAGATCTTACACACAACATCCTGTTTTGCGCCAGTCATTAATTCATTGAACCGCATTTGCACGGGGTATTGAAAACTCACGGTAATGCCCGGCACATCATCCAGAGCCCTGGTCATTTTTTCGGCCAGGTCTGGAAAATTATCTGCGGAGGTCCACTCCTTTTTGTCTTTTAAGATCACCATCATGTCTGCGGCTTCCATAGGCATGGGGTCTGTGGGAATTTCCCCGCTTCCTATCTTGGTTACCACCTGAATCACCTCCGGGAATCGGGCCTTCAGTATTTTGGCCGCTTTTTGGGTGCTTTCTATGGTGGTATTGAGGTTACTGCCGGTGAGGACCCTTGTTTCCACGGCAAAATCACCTTCTTCCAGAGCGGGAATAAATTCACCTCCCATTCCGAGGAGCACATACACCGAAACAGCAAAGATCAAAACCGCGCTGATCACAATGGTTCTTGGTCTGGTGAGGACCTTAGAAAGCGCTTTCTGATAATGCCTTTCGAGAAACTGCATCATGGTATCGGAAAAATTCTTTTTGTGGGTGATGCGCCGGCTCAGCACCAGCGCACTCATCATGGGCACATAGGTGAGCGAAAGAATAAAAGCGCCCAGCAGTGCAAAAGAAACGGTTTGGGCCATGGGGATAAACATTTTACCTTCTATACCCTGCAATACGAATGTGGGGAGGTACACAATGAGGATGATGATCTGGCCGAAGACCACACTTCGTGACATTTTTTTCGAAGACACGCTCACTTCATGGTTCATCTGTTCGGCGTTAAGACGTGTCACCTGGGCAAATTGTTTGCTGTGTGAAAGCTGGTGCAACACAGCTTCAACAATGAACACGGCCCCGTCCACAATCAGACCAAAATCAAGCGCACCGAGACTCATCAGGTTACCAATCACACCGAATGTGTTCATCATGATCACTGCAAAGAGCATGGCCAGCGGAATGACCGATGCCACCAAAAATCCGGCCCTGATGTTTCCGAGGAATATGATGAGCACAAAAAGTACGATCAGCGCGCCTTCTATCAGATTGGTTTCAACCGTACCGATGGCATTGTTAACCATTTTTGTGCGGTCGAGGAATGGTTCAATCATTACACCTTCGGGCAGTGTTTTTTGAATGCGGTGTATGCGTTCCTTTACATTCTTGATCACTTCGCTGCTGTTTGCGCCTTTCAGCATCATCACCACCGCGCCGGCCACTTCGCCTTCATCGTTGTAACACATCGCCCCATACCTTGTGGCATATCCAAGTCTTACATCCACCACATCTTTCATCAGAAGCGGTGTTCCTTTCTCAGTGTATTTTAAAAAAACAGACCTGATATCCTCTATACTGCCCACCAGGCCTTCGCTCCGGATGTACAGTACGGTAGGTCCTTTTTCTATGTAGGCGCCTCCGGTATTCTGGTTGTTCTTTTCAAGGGCTTCGAACACATCGTTGAGGCTTAGCCCATACGACTGAAGCTTGCTGAGGTTTACTGCAATTTCGTATTGCTTCAGTTTTCCTCCAAAACTGCTTACATCCGCAACCCCTTTCACGCCCAGCAATTGTCTTCTCACCATCCAGTCCTGAATGGTCCGCAGATCCATGGCACTGTACCGCGATTCGTATCCGGGTTTTGCCCTTACTGTATATTGGTAAATCTCTCCCAGGCCGGTGGTAACGGGCGCCAGAGCGATGTTGGCCATGCCAGCCGGTATCTGATCCTTCACCTGTGACAGACGTTCAGTAACCTGTTGGCGGGCCCAGTACACATCCACATTGTCGTTGAACACTATGGTCACCAGCGAAAGTCCGAATCTTGAAAAACTTCGTATTTCATGCAAGCCTGAAATATTGCTGTTGGCCAATTCTATGGGAAAGGTCACCAGCCTCTCGATGTCGGTAGCACCCAGGGAAGGCGCTACGGTGATTACCTGCACCTGGTTGTTGGTGATATCGGGAACAGCATCAATGGGCAGGCGGCTGGTTTGGTAGGCCCCGTAAGCAATAAGTGCCACCACAAAGATGCCAATGAGCAATTTGTTTTTGATTGAAAAATCAACAATATAATTCAGCATAATATCCTTTTCTGTTTAACATACAATACCATCGAGCCAAACTGGCAGCAGGATGTTTTAAAGTTCGGGTTAAACTAGAGGGATCGCGGCGGTTGCCAGATGCTGGAGAGATAGGAGGTGGGCAGATAACTTACCGGTTGATCGGCAAAGGCTTCTTCTCCGGTGCTGAAAAAATGGTGGTTAATATTGGGGCCATGTTGTTGCTGTATGGCCACAGAAAGTGAACTCATGCAACCGTCATATGACTTAAATGGTAGGCTGGCGTCACGGTCCTGGTCATCATCCCGGCCATTTTCCTGAGTATAGTGAACACAAAGAAAATCCCAGAAGGAAAGCGAGGCGTTTTTCTCACAGTGTTCGCGGTAATGCTGGGCCAGCAAAGGAAGCTTCACCAACTCATGCAATTCGGTCAGTGAAAGCAGGTACGTTGCCAGAAGGCCTATCAAGATTCCGCGTTTCAACGCCACAAAGGTAATCAATTTACAATTCCTTTCAGGACTCCGGGCACTGATAATACTCAGTGTAAAATAATGTGAAAGCCCAGTGGCGTTCAGAATTCGAATTTGTATCCCACCCCTTTAACGGTCTTGAAATACTCGTCGCCTATTTTTTCACGGAGTTTGCGAATATGCACATCAATGGTGCGGTCCCCCACCACTACTTCGTCGCCCCATACCTGGTCAAGGATGTATTCGCGCGTGAATACTTTTCCGGGTTTGCTGCAGAGCAGGGCGAACAATTTAAACTCCTTTTTGGGCAGGTTTATTTCCTGCCCGCCTTTGAACACCGCATGTTTTTCCTTGTCAATTCGAACCTCACCAAACTCCAGTTTTCCTTCTGCGTCTTGTCCTGTCTGAAGCCTTCTCAGCAAGGCCTTTATCCGGCTGATGAATACGCGGGGCTTGATGGGTTTGGTGATGTAATCGTCGGCTCCAACCTCAAAACCTGCAATTTGTGTATAGTCTTCGCTGCGTGCTGTCAGAAACGCGATCAGTACATCCTGGAGATTCTTTTGTTCACGGATTTCCCGGCAGGTCTCAATACCGTCCATATCGGGCATCATCACATCCAGCACGATTAAATGGGGCAATTCCTTTTTTGCAATGTCAATGGCGTCTTTTCCGTTGTTCGCTGTTAACACTTCATATCCCTCTTTCTTCAGATTATAGCTGAGGAATTCCACAATATCGGGCTCGTCGTCAACAAGAAGAATTTTGAATTTCGGATTACTCATTACTGCAAATTTACCTTTACAAACTTAAATACGACACCTGGTTTTAAAGTTAACTTAATATTAAGTTATTTCAAACTGCGGGCTTTATCGTTAATCTTTTGGTAACACCGTATTTAAGTTGCAGTAATTGCCCGGACTGAACTTTGCACTTTAAATTGATAAAGCATGTTCAGATTTATTTTCCTGTTCTTCCTTATTACTGGTGCAGCACTCAGGGCACAAACCGGACACATTTCAGGCACCATAGTGGATGCAAAAACAGGTGAAACCTTACCAGGGGCCATGGTTCTTGTTGAAGGCACGAACAAGGGCGCTTCTGCGGATTTTGACGGCAAATTCACCATCCATTCGGTTCCGGTTGGTAAAGTTACTCTGGTGTTTTCATACATTTCCTATACCAGTAAAAAAATACAAGGCGTGGAAGTCAAAGCGAACGAAGTGAGCGACCTGAACATTGGACTCGAACCTTCTGCTTCTTCAGAAATTGCCGAAGTGGAAGTGGTGGTAACCTTAAACAAGGAAAATAATACGGCCCTGGTCCTTCAACAAAAGAATTCCGGAAGTGTAAGCGACGGGGTAAGTGCTGAGACCATCAGGCGCACACCCGACCGCAACACCAGTGATGTGCTCAAGCGTGTGAGCGGGGTCACCATACAGGACGATAAATTTGTAGTGGTAAGGGGATTAAATGAACGGTACAATTCGTCATACCTCAATGGTGCGCCATTGCCAAGTACCGAGCCTGATAAAAAAGCCTTTGCTTTCGACCTGTTCCCGGCCAATATGCTGGATAATATTGTGGTCTATAAAACGGCCACACCCGACCTGCCATCCGAATTTGCCGGTGGCATCATCCAGGTAAACACAAAGAGCATTCCCGAAAAAAACTTTGTTTCGTTTAACGGTGGTTTGGGTTACAATGCCATAACCACATTCAAAACCAAAACCATTTATGAAGGCGGAAAGTTTGATAAACTCGGATTCGATGACGGATCAAGGGATCTGCCTGCAGGTTTTCCGACCCTAGCTGAAAAATCAAACTGGATATCCAACAGCCAGCAGGCTGAAATGGCCAAACAATTCAAAAATGATTGGGCTTATCAATACGGAAAATTTAAACCCAATTCAAGCGCACAATTTGCCGCAGGTTACAACTTCAAACGACAGGACAGGGACTTTCTTGGTGTGGTATTCAGTCTGGGTTATTACAGCACCAACAACCTCTACACCCTTCAGAGAACAGAATACGAAGAATTGGATATCAACGGGAAAAACAATGTAGTAAAGCCAAAAGATTCAGAATATTTAAATACAGTTAATCAAACCCAGACCTCAACAGGTGCCCTGCTTAACCTGTCGATGAAACTGAACGACAATAACAGCTTATCATTAAAAAACCTGTTTAGCGGATCGGCTGATAACAAGTTCATCACTTCCAACGGTACCAATAATGCCCAGGAAGAGAATATCATCAAGGATCGATTGAATGTTCGTTATTTTTCAGCGAACCGCATTTACAGTTCACAACTCACTGGTGATCACTTTTTGCCCGTTTCCCGCATAAAAATAAACTGGAATACGGCTGTGAGCAGTATACAAAGAACAGTACCGAATATGCGCTTCGATAATTACGGAAAATACACCTCTCTCAATCCACCGCTTGATCCTTCAGAACCGCCCAATCTGAAAGATACGATCTATAAAGCCAATATTTCCACTTCGGTTGGACCCGATTATGCAGGGTACAGGGTTTATTCAGAATTGAATGAAACCATGCTCAGCGGAAAACTTGATGTATCGCGCCTGGTAAAATTTAGTGATAAGATTAAAATAGATTTTAAAGCCGGAACATTCATACAGGAAAGGGCCCGCCAGTTCAACATCAGGTCATTCGGTTATAACCCTTACAGCGCCATGAACCAGGGCATTTATTTCAGCGACAGTTTGCTTTACCTCCCCACAGGGCAAATCTTCGCCGAACAAAACATGGGTGCCATTTCTTCAACACAGGGCGGCTTTAAACTTTCTGAAGGCACTAAACCTGACGATAACTACGCTGCCCGTTCAAGCCTGAAAGCCCTTTATGGAATGGGAGAACTGAAGTTTGCCGATAAACTGCGCATTATTGCAGGAATGCGTTACGAAAGTTATTTCCAGAAGGTGAATACCGATTATGGCTACAAAGATTCTACCCTGGTTTCAAACACTGTGAACGACCTTTTGCCTTCTGTTAATTTCATATACAACCTAACAGACAAAATGGCTTTACGCCTTGCATATTATAAGACACTCAACAGGCCAGAATTCAGAGAGCTGGCTGTAACCAACTGGTACGATCCGGAAACCCGTTTGTCTGTAGCTGGAAATCCAAACCTGAAGCGCTGTTTCATACAGAATTTCGATGTCAGGTTTGAAGTGTATCCGGGTAAAGGTCAGTTGTTCACCATTTCAGGTTTCTATAAATATTTTGATTCGCCTATTGAACGTTACATGTATCCAGGCTTGTCACAACAGATCTATTACAAGAACGCGAATTACGCCCAAGTATATGGTACGGAACTGGAATACCGGATCAATCTGGGTTCCCTGCTCAAAAAAGATTCAATCCCCTTTCTGAATAACCTAAGTCTCTTTTCCAACCTGGCCCTGATCAAATCGGAAGTGAATGTAAAAGGCATTGACCAAAATGTACCTGATACCAGACCCATGCAGGGTCAGGCCCCTTATATTGTGAACACAGGGCTTTCCTATATTGACCCAGTGCACTACTATAGCCTGAGTCTAATGGTGAATCGGGTTGGTCAGCGTTTGAACCTGGTTGGAAGCAACATTGTTCCCAACCGCTGGGAAATAGCACGCACCGTAATGGATCTTCAAGTCACCAAATCTTTTCTGAAAAACAAACTTGAATTCCGATTTAACATCCGAGACTTGCTACACCAGGACTGGATCATGTATTACAAAGGCAGTTCAAGATCAAGCAACAAATTCGATCCGAATGCAGATTACATCAATTTCAAGCGGAATTACGGGTCTACCTATTCTTTCGTGATCGGGTATCGCTTCTGATTGATTCGTTAACTTAAGTTTAACGACAACATGCATGTTTAATAATTTACAGTTAAGGCTGTGGTAATAAGCAAGACTGAATTTTGTGCTGTTCAATTGAAATTCTAAAAACTAAAAACATGAAAAAATTAGTATTTACTTTATTAACTGCCTTTTCACTCGTGGATGCATCTGCTCAGACTGCATTCTTCGACAAAACCTGTTACAGGGGAGCATTTGCCCCTGCACCAAATCCCATGTGGACAGACACATGGACCGAATGGGATCCCCAGAACAAGGTTTACCCAGCTCCAACTATGACCGTAAGCGGCAACATCACCACTAACACCACCTGGAGCACAGGTCAGGTGATATTGCTGTCTACCCAGTGTTTTGTAAAGAACAACTCTGTGCTTACCATTCAACCCGGCGTGATCGTACTGGGTGATAAAGCGGTAACAGGTGCCGGTTTGTTCATCACCAAAGGTTCACAATTGATTGCCGATGGGACAAAAAGCAATCCAATCGTATTTAGCTCCAATCAGGCGCCTGGTCAAAGGGGCCTTGGTGACTGGGGAGGTGTTATTTTGCTGGGTAAGGGCTACACCAACAATTCAGGCGGAATCAACAACATTGAAGGTTTGCCTATATCCAGCGATACCGAATATGGCGGAGGTGCCAGTCCGGATCCGAACGACAATTCAGGCATACTGCGTTATGTTCGAATTGAATTTGGAGGCTATGTATACCAGCCAAACCAGGAAATCAACGGTTTAACCTTTGGGGCAGTGGGTAAAGGAACCACCATCGATTACGTTCAGGTTTCATTTGCGAACGACGATGCTTTCGAATGGTTTGGCGGCAGCGTGGATTGCAAACATCTTGTATCATACAGAAATCTGGATGATGATTTTGACACTGACAATGGATTCAGTGGAAGAGTTCAATATGGCCTGGCAGTGCGCGATCCTCAGATTGCAGATAACCCTTCCGTATCAACTTCAGAAAACTTCGAATCTGATAACGACCCGAATGGCACTTCAGCGAACCCAGTTACTTCTGGAATTTTCTGCAACATGACCTGCATCGGTCCGCGCCGCCCAGGTGTAAGCAGCATTGCTTCAGGTTTTCGCAGAGGTGCGCGCATACGCCGGAATTCACAACTTAAGATTTTCAACTCCATATTAATGGACATGAACACCCGCGGTTTGTTTATAGACGGTTCAGCATGTGAGAACAATGCGGCAGCAGGCACACTTAAGTTTAAGAACAATATACTGGCCAATTATGGTCAACGCGCCACAGAATCCGGCACATTTGGAATCATCAACACCAACACCTTTGTTGCCGCCAACGCCAATGACACACTGCTCAGTTCAAGTAATATTTTAGCCTCTCCTTACAATTTCACAGCTCCTGACTATCGTCCCGCTTCCGGCTCAATCGCGCTGAGCAATGTGAGTTTCACAGACGCTGCCCTTTCAGGCATAAGCGCCAATAATGGCATTGTCATGGCAACCATTCCTTCCTCCATGTGTATTGGCAACAACACCGTAATTACACCGGGTGTTTTTGTGGCCAGCACAACTGTTACGCCGGCATACTGTTCACTGACCTGGAGCGTTTCCTCAGGTTTGGCAGTTTCAAATGCCACCCTGGAAAGCCCCACATTCACGGCAAACCTTGTTGGGTCATTGTCAGCCACACTGAGTGTGATGATAGGAGATGCCTTACAAAGCCAGGTAGTTTCAATTGTAACCAGCACATGCGACAATGTGGGCATACAGGAATCAGAAAACGTGTTTAACCAGGTGAAACTTGTTCCTAATCCTGCACAAGATAAATGCAGCGCCGTTTTTGAACTTTCGCAGCAAAGTCACCTGAGTTATCTTGTCTCGGATGTAAGCGGTAAGGTGGTGTTGCAGGGCAACCCTGAAGTTTACGGTCCAGGCAGGCATGAAATCGATTTGAATACTTCAAACCTGAATAACGGAATATACTTCATGAATATGCGCAGTGATTCAGGCAGCAAAACAATGAAACTGATCGTTCAGCGTTAATCCATTCATACTTATTTTAAAAGCGTCTGCACTCAGCAGGCGCTTTTTTTTCAATTTTTTTCCGATTTAATGTTTCGTTAACCTTGGCTTGTTCACCGCTTAAACTCCCTCAACCAACTTTACTTCCCGGTAAAATGAATTTAAGCGCGTCTACTATAATTTTCCTCGACAATTCGGTTCAGAACATCTTTAAGACCATTGACCTGCTGAAGCAGAATTATAAAAATCTGCAGGTTTTTCAGCACGAATCCGAACTGTTCGAATTCCTTCAAAACAAAACTGCCGACGTGGTTTTTATGAACCTCGATCTGCAGCCAAACGATGGTATTGCCGTTATGCGGGAACTGATGAGTCATTCCGGAAAAACCAAACCCTATGTGGTCATTTACAGTTCAAAGCAGGATGATTTTCTGCAGGAGCTTGCTTACAATTCTGGTGCTGACGCATTTATAGCTTTTCAGTCAAAACCACTTACCATGCTCCTGTATGTTAACAATCTGCTCAGGCGACACAGTATGCAGTTTCCTGCCGAGTTACCCAGGGATTTGTACATTGACACGGAACGTTACCTGGTTTACCAGAACAGCAAAGCGATACAACTTCCCAGGAGAGAATTCCAGTTACTCGAATTGCTGTACACGCATCCAGGCAAATTTTTCTCAAAACCCGAAATCGCGGAACTCATCTGGAATGACAACAGCGTGGCCAACAAACGCATCATTGATGTGCACATCTACAACCTCAGGCAGCAATTTGGCAAACACCTGATCCTGTCTCAAAAGGGAAAAGGATACAGGCTTAACCGCAAAGCCTAGTAGTGATTCTGTCTTGAATTTGTTGTAATTTAGTCCCTTCTGAAATTTTTTATACGTATGCCTTTTTTCTTCCGCTGGCTGCTTGCTGCGCTCGTCATTCTTGGTAACTACGGCCATTTCAGCGCCCAACCGGAAACCCAGGGCCTGGTAAACTGGATGAGTTTTAAAGAGGCCCAGGAAAAGAACAAGCAGGTTGAGAAACCCTTTATCATTGACATTTATACCGACTGGTGCGGGTGGTGCAAACACATGATGCGCACAACCTATTCCAACCCCGGAATTGCAGACTACATCAACCGGAATTTTTACCCGGTGAAATTCGACGCCGAAGGAAAAGACACCCTTGAATACGACGGTAAGATCTATAAACCCACATCGCCCAATCCCCGAACCCCGCACGAGCTTGCGATCAAATTTCTTGGCAACGGACTCAGTTATCCCTCCACGGTTTTTGTGACCAACAAGTTCCAATACACACTGCTCTCGCAGGGTTACATGGATGAGAAAAAGTTTGAACCCTTACTCGTGTTTATGGTGGAGAATGCCTGGCGATCGGCTACCTACGATCAGTTTAATGCGCATTTCCAGCACAGTTTTTACGACACGGCTTTCCCAAAAGGGAAATTGAAAAAGTACAAGGTGGAAGAACTCGAAAGTCTGGTGAAAAAGAAAAGCAAAAAAGCCCTTGTACTGATCAACGCCGGTTTTTGCAATACAGGAAAGGTGATGTCGCTTACAACATTCAACGATACAAGCCTGGTAAAATACCTCGACAAACATTTTTATTTCAGTGAACTGGAGGTGACCCGAAGCGACAGCGTTATGTTTAAACACGAAAAATACGGTCAGGTGCTCGTGAACAATTTCCCGATGAATAGTCTGGCACTGAAGTTGAGCAACAACCAGCTCACCTTGCCTACGCTTTGTATACTCGACGAACAACTCAACACCATTCAGGTCCTCAACTTTTACCAGGCTCCTGAAAATCTGTATCCTGTGCTGCGTTACTTCGGCACGGACGCCTATAAGAAACAGGCTTATCCTGAATTTATACAGGCCGAACAGCAAAAAGGCAAAAAACCCTGATTCTGAATCCACGCACACCTGTGTACCAATTCCCAGCGTACCCCTTTGATAATTAAAACATTATGCCTAAATTGCTGCCACATGTTGCGGCGTTTTTCGGCATATACCCTCATTCTTGTTTTGGCTCTCAGCCAATTTTCTTTTTTATGGCGCAGGGGTGAAACCAAAACTCCGGCTGAAATACCCTACCGTCCAGCCAGAGACAGCAGCAATATGCTGTGCTGGAATGTGATTGGATTACCCAATCATAAAACACGCTTCAACGAGGACTACATCTTTGATGAGAATCTGTATGATTTGCGTCTGGACACTTTATCACAGGTGAAATTCTGGAGAGCGGTCATGAATCTTCAGGAGGATACTTTTCTGGTGAATGTGGCTTCTACCCGCCAGGTGATTGAAAAAATGCAATGCAATATATGGAACGCAAAAAGCGATTCCTTGAAAAGTGTTTATAAGGACAGTGTGAAGAGTATGTTGTGCCTCGACACTTCACAAAAAATCCTGTTCACTTCGGGTAAAAAGTTTTTCTACGATTTTGACCGGGCCAGGATGAATTTTCACCGGGGCATCAATTGTTTTATTGACAACGGCGTGGACCCCTGGTATGCCCAGGCCATACTGCTGATCGAAAGCCCCAACAAACTTCAGAAGTCGAATGCCGGTGCCTATGGTCCATTTCAGTTGATGAAAGATGTGGCCAGACTTTATGGATTAAAAGTGAACAGACATGTGGATGAGCGCGCGGATTTTGACCGAAGCGCCTTCGCAGCAAGCAGTCTTATTAAAAAGATCTGCATTCCGAATACACGGCGTATGCTCGATTCTTTGAACATACGCAATTACAATGAACAGGACCTTTGGTTCAGGCTTCTGGTCATGCATGTGTACCATGCAGGATCTTACAATGTGCAGAAAGCCTTGTTCAGCTGCAATCCCTGTTCTGGAAACATGGACCTGATCTATACACTCTGGAAAACACAAACAAGGCGATTCAAGAGCGCATCTCAAAATTACTCCCAGCTGATCATAGCGGCCATGTTCGAAATGAACGACAGACACCAGGCTCTGCAGCTCGCGAAACGCTGAGCCGCGCCACCTGCAGCATCAATCCCCCTGCTTTCATGGAAAAGCCTTAATTTTGGCTTTCAAGCCATGAATAGTCTGATCCGGCGTCCGCGACGCAACCGCAAAAACCAAGCCATACGAAACCTTGTACAGGAAAACTGGGTAACAGTAAACGACCTCATCTATCCGCTTTTTCTCATTGATGGGAAAAAGAAGAAAAGCGAAGTGCAGTCCATGCCCGGCATTTTCAGGCTGAGCCCTGACCTGCTCCTGAAGGAAATAGAAGACTGTCTTAAACTGGGCATCACCACCTTCGATATTTTTCCCAACCTCAGCGAGAAACTCAAGGATACAAAGGCGAGTGAGGCTTTAAATACAAAGGGCCTGTATCTCTCCACGCTGCGCCTCATCAAAAAACACTTGCCCGAAGCCATCATCATGACAGATGTGGCAATGGACCCTTACAGCAGCGAAGGACACGATGGATTTGTAAAAGACGGCCGCATTCTGAATGACCCCACGCTGGAGATCCTGGCGGCGATGGCTCTCGCCCAGGCTGAGGCCGGAGCCGATATCATCGGACCAAGCGACATGATGGACGGCAGGGTTGCTTTTATCCGACGGGCCCTCGATGAAAAGGGATTCAGCGATGTGTCTATCATGAGTTATACAGCCAAATATGCCAGCGCCTTTTACGGACCATTCCGCGACGCGCTTGACAGCGCTCCGAAATTCGGTGATAAAAAAACATATCAGATGAATCCGGCCAACAGCAAGGAGGCTTTGGTTGAAGCTGAACTCGATACGCTGGAAGGGGCTGATTTTTTGATGGTGAAGCCCGCCCTCAGTTACCTCGACGTGATCAGACTCCTGAACGAGAACTGCACCTTACCGATAGCTGCTTACAATGTGAGCGGGGAGTATGCCATGGTGAAAGCCGCTGCCGCCAAAGACTGGATTGACGGCGACAGGATTCGCGACGAAATACTCCTGAGCATGAAAAGGGCCGGCGCTTCGGTAATACTGACCTATTTCGCTAAGGAATTCGCCCTCTCGCATAAAAGCAGAACACACATACTCTGATTCGCTTAACACAAAACCAACATGACTGTAAGACCTCCTGTGTTCTTATGTGGATTCATGGGAAGCGGCAAGAGCACCCTGGGCAAAAAAACAGCACGCACGTTAAACATGCCCTTCATTGATCTGGACAAACGGGTGGAAGAAGCGCAACAAAAAAGTATTCCCGAGATCTTCAAACAAGAGGGCGAAGCGGCGTTCAGGGAACTTGAAAGCCTGCACCTGAGAAAAATACTCCAGGAAAAGCCTTCATGCCTCATCGCCCTTGGCGGGGGAACCGTGTGTTTCAACGATAACCTGAGTTTTCTGAAATCAAAGGGGCTGCTCGTTTACCTCGAACTACCGGCTCTTGTACTGGCTCATCGGCTTTGGCATTCAAAAACAGAACGCCCCCTGTTGAAACATAAAACTGAAACAGAGGTTGAGGCCTATGTGGAGGACCTGCTTGAAAAACGAAAAGTTTTTTATGAAGCCGCCCATCTGAAAGTGAACGCGCTTCATCTCAGTGCTGAACAGTTGCACAATGAAATTCTGGCCCTCTTATAGAAGACTGGCCGCGCTGCTGTTAAACCTGACAGGCCTTTGCGCCGCTGCTCAGAGTACAGCAGTATTCGAATCCTACGGTTTCAGGGCAGGCCTCGTGCTCGCATACGGCACCCACTTTCAGCGACTGGGTCTGAATTTTAATTTTTATTACTGCTACAAATCCGTGCAGCTGAATTCTGAACTCAGACTGTACAGGAATTTCAGAAACCTTGGTCCGCCTCAGCCATACAACGAACTTGTGCTCAGTCAGGGCATTTTATTCGCCTATGGTAAAAACACCGATATCCTGAATCCATTTGTGAATCCGGTATCGAACCAGAGCGGACTGGATCATTCAATTGCCTACGCATACAACGCCTACTTCAATAAAATGGGCACCACACAGCAAAGCGGAACCTTTTCATTCCAGTTCAGATCTTTTTACCTGATGACTGAAAATGACCTGTTCGCGAGGCCTCAGCTGGACCGCTTCAGAACAGGCGCCATCCTCATGATGTGGCAATACAAAGATCTGCATCAGTTTGCGCTCAATTGCAGTATGTGGACCGGGCAAATGGGCTATCGCCAGGCATCACCCGACAGCAGCGTATTCAGGCATTGTTATATGGACAGTGTTGGTGGAAAATATTGTTCGTATTCTCATGGTTTGCTCAGTGCCCAGTTCAAAACCATGCTGCCCTACCAGCAAAGTCTGCAGGCTAATGCAGGTCTGGATGCAGAGCAGGTGAGAAATGCCGTTCAGAATCGTTTTTTTCACGACATGGTTTTTCTACCGGCCCGGTTCAGGTCTGACAAAAATTGCCACATACCCATGCTGGATCAATCCGGACAGGCTTACCTCGGGAACAAGTCGCAGCATGTGAGGCCGGCGAGACCATACCTCAATGCCTACACCAACCCGTCTCTTTTCTACTGAACCAGCCTGGATTTGCTATTGACCTTCGACATCGAAAACCAGCCTATCGCTTTGGTGCCGGCTCCTGAAGGCGTAACAATATTGGTTTTCACGTTCTCTGGTGTGGTGGCGAATAAGCCCCCGTTCTGGATTTGAATAACAGCCTGATTCAGGAAATTAAAGGCTTCCCGCGTGATGGAATGTATCTCCACCTTACACACATCACCTTTTTTATAGGTGGAGAAGCCCAGGTAAATGGAAGGTGGTGTAAAATTCAGTGTGTCAACGTTTGGATCATACACGGCTCCGCCGGTACCGTCGATGGCCAGATTGAGATCAGATGGCAGGCCAAATAAGGTGTCGTTGCGGTAGGTTTTGATCCAGTAGTAATCTGCGTTCTGGTCAACCCTGTCGCGGGCCCAGAGGAAACAGGTGTAAAAGGGTTCTGAAGGACCGAATCCCCCGCTGTCGTCAACGTAAAACACACTGATGCTGTCGATCTTTGCGGTGCGCTTTTGCGTGCATTGCGAGGTGTAGGTCACGCCGCCTATGGTCACATTCAATTCGTACAAATGATCCAATCCCGAAACGGGTGTAAGCGTACTGGCATCATAGGTGTATTTACCCTGGGAAGTGTAGGCAAAATTGAACTGGGTGTTTGCAGTGAGGTCTTTGAGCACTACGGATGCTGTAGACACCGGAGGCGCTTCCCGGTTACTGAAATAATTATCGCTCTCGTGAATGGCCACAGTTTGAATTTCCGCTTTGTCATTGATGAAGGCGTCGATCACATACAGTTTTGAACCCTCATCAAGCTTCACCTGCACCACGTCTTCGCAGGAAGCCAGAACCAGGATCAGAAGGAACAGCGCGCTGAATTTTAGACTCTTTTTCATGGTATCAGAAATTAAAGTTATAGGTAATGGCCGGAACAAATGACCCGATTACAGAAAAACGTACCGCTTCGGTTTCAAAGGTGGTGCCTGCCTTGGTTCTGAAATAAATGCTGTAGGCGTTGCGGCGGTTGTATACATTATAAACGCTGAGTACAATGTGTTGTTTGTATCTCCTCACCTCGTTCTTTTTGAAAGCATAGGTGGCGCCCAGATCGAGCCGGTGATAAGGGGTTATGCGGTAGTTGTTCCTTACACCTGTGGTGTTGTAGGGAATGTTCCAGTTTTGCACCTGAATTTTCGAGTTCGGAAAGGTAGCCGGCGTACCGGTGAGGAATACAAAGTTGGCTGAGAGGGACCAGCGGGGATGTATTTCGTAATTCAACACGGTGTTGAGTACATGGGTTCTGTCGTAGCGGCTGTAAAACCACTTGTCGTTGCTGATGCCCTCCACCCTGCGTTCTGTTTTGCTTAAGGTATAACTGATCCAGCCATTGAGTTTGCCTTTGGTTTTTTTGATGAAGAATTCCGCACCGTAAGCCCTGCCTAATCCCTGCAGCAACTGGTTTTCAACGGTAGGGTTAATGAAGAGGTTCGCGTTGTCGATGTAATCGAGTTGGTTTTTCATGTACTTGTAATATACTTCAACTGAAGTTTCGTAGGTGTTGTTGTAGAAATTCCTGAAATAGCCCAGGCTTCCCTGATCGGCGATAAGCGGTGTGAGATTATTGGTGGCAATCGTGTAAACGTCGAGTGGAGTACTGGCCGCCGTGTTGCTGATGAGCTGAAGATACTGTGCCATGCGGTTGTAGCTGGCTTTTACAGAACTGTGCGGATTCAACACATAATTCATGGCCAGCCTGGGTTCAGGATTTACATAACCTTTGATCAGTTCACCGGAATTGTATTGTTTTGAGCTTTTTAACGGCAGCTCCTCATTCGGTAGCGTATCTCCGAATGTATATGCCGTACCCTTACCAACAAAGGTGTACAGGCTTAACCTCAGTCCGTACTCAACGGTAAACCTTGTGCTCACCTTTTGTTCGTTGCTGACATACATAGAATATTCCACGCCATGTTTTCGCTCTGAGGTGAATTTGATCACAGTGTTGTCGATTGTGCCAATGGCTTCGTAAGGCAGAAAATTGTAGAACAGGCTCTGGGAACCAAATCTGACAGTGTTGCGGGAGTTGGGATAAAATGAAAAATCAACCTTACCGCTGTTGTTGATGATGTTACTCGACCAGTTAAAACGCTGGTTGTTGCTCTCTTGTTTAAAATCAAGCATGTAATCGTAATTGCTGTAGAAATAAGTCAGGTTCATGAAGAGCTTGCTGCTGAACACATGGTTCCAGCGCGCGGTGGCAGTGGCATTACCCCAGTTGAACTTAAACCCCGTGGCGCCAAACACGTCGCGACCAAAATAGCTGCTGACATACACGGTATTTCTGGTGTTTATTCTCCAGTTCACTTTGGCCGTGAGGTCGTAAAAATAGAACTGGGCTTTTTTCAGGGCGTTGCTTGGCTTGAGGAAAGGTTTAATGAGGGCGTCAATATAACTCCTTCTTCCAGCTACAATAAAACTCACCTTGTCTTTTACAATGGGTGACTCTATGCTGAACCGGCTGAATATGGTGCCGATCCCGCCCGAAAAGGAAGTCTGTTTAGAATTGCCTTCTTTCATGCGGATATCCAGAATGGAGGAAACGCGTCCGCCATACTGAGCCGGAATCCCACCCTTGATCAGCTTAACATCCTTAACGGCATCTGGATTGAATACTGAGAAAAAACCAAACAGATGTGAGGAATTGAAAACCGGGGCTTCATCCAGCAAAATAAGGTTCTGGTCTATGTTACCGCCACGCACATTAAATCCGCTGGCGCCTTCTCCCATTGTGGTTACGCCCGGTAATAATTGTATAGCCCGCACCACATCCACTTCCCCAAACAAGGCCGGAATTTTATTGATCTGCTTAATATCAAGCTTGGCCACACTCATTTCCACGCTCTTCACGTTCTTGTCCTCCGCCTCACCGGTTACCACCACTTCGTCCAGCACCTTGCTTTCTTCATTCAATTCGAAATTTTTTACCACATTCTTATCCAGATTCACCGAAAATGTAAATGTTTGATAGCCCAGAATGGACACCTGTATGGCATGGGGACCTTCAGGCAGAGAAAGGGAATAAAACCCGTATTCATTTGTACTCACACCCTGGTTGGTGCCAAGCTTCGACACCACCGCTCCGGCCAGCGACTCTCCATTTTTCTGGTCCTTCACATACCCTGAAAGGATGTGATTTTTAACCTGGGCTGAATAAGCCAGGGGTATTAAAAACAGGATGAAAAGAATAAATCTCCCAGCCATAAAGTGTTTCGTTTTAAGCGTTTTTAAAGACTGTTCCATAAAGCGCGGCAAAACTAAGGAAACGGAAATCAGTGTACAAGTTTCCAAGTTTCTTTAACACCATTCATAAAGGCTTGGTACCATTGATAAAAATTTTACCTGAAACCCTGAGTTTGAAAGGAATTGGCGTCTTCAGCCTTACTAATGCCTCACTTGAGGGGGTAGCAAATCTTTTGTTATGTTTGTGGGGCCTTTCCAAGGGCCCTAAACAAACCGCATTTCACCTTCATGAAGCCCTCTATTCCCAGCGGAACCCGAGATTTTGGTCCTGCCGAAATGCAAAAGCGCAAACACATTCTGGATACACTCCGGAAAAATTTTGAGCTTTTCGGATTTCAGGCCATTGAAACCCCGGCCATGGAGAACATCACCACGCTTACCGGCAAATACGGGGAAGAGGGTGATCAGCTGATCTACAAGATTCTGAATTCACGCATACACGAAAGCAAGAAGAAAGATCTTCTGCTCAGTGAATTTAAACTGGCTCTGGAAAGTTCGCGCAACTCCACAGAACTAACTGAAAAAGCCCTGCGCTACGACCTCACCGTGCCATTCGCCCGATTTGTGGTCATGAACCGCAATGAGCTGGTTTTCCCGTTCAGGCGCTACCAGGTGCAACCGGTTTGGCGGGCCGACCGGCCACAAAAGGGACGCTACAGGGAATTTTACCAATGCGATGCCGACTGTATCGGGTCCGATTCCCTCAGCAATGAGCTCGACCTCATGGCCCTCATGGAAAAAAGCTTCGCCGAACTGCGCATACCTGCTGTACTGAAAATCAACAACCGCAAAATTCTCAGTGCATTGGCAGAAGTACTTGGCGAAAAAGATAAACTGACCGCCATAACCGTGGCTCTGGATAAACTTGATAAAATTGGCAAAGACAAGGTGAAAGCGGAATTGACCGGAAAGGGACTGTCGCCCGAGGCCATTGGCAAACTAGAACCCATCATGGAATTTCAGGGCGATAACGCCGGAAAACTGAGCCTGCTCGGGGAAATACTCGGTGAGAACGAAAGTGCCAAAAAGGGATTGGAGGAACTCCGGTATTTGCTGCAGCATGGTAAAACAACCTGGCTTCGCACCGAACTTGACATCACCCTGGCTCGCGGATTGAATTATTACACGGGCAGCATTTTTGAGGTGAAGGCCAGCGAAGGTAGTTTGCAATCCAGCATACTTGGTGGCGGACGATACGATGACCTCACAGGTGTGTTTGGCTTACCCGATACCAGCGGGGTCGGAATTTCCTTTGGCATAGACCGCATTTACGACGTCATGGAAGAGCTGGGCCTTTTTCCGGAATCAGCCCGAAAAGCATCCAGCTCCACCCTCTTGCTCGCACATTTTGACGAAGCCACGCACTTACACTGCATGGAAATGGCCAGTATGCTGAGGCATGAAAACATCGCTTGCGAAGTCTATCCCGATTCCGGTAAAAAACTGGCGAGACAGTTCGATTATGCCAATCGCAAAAACATACCCTTTGTATGTCCGGTGGGGAGCCGCGAAATGGAAAGCCTAAACTATACATTAAAGAACATGAACAGCGGGGAACAGTTTCAATTAAACCGGACTGAACTCCTGAGCCATCTAAAGAACGGATATGGAATTCAGCATTGACCACAGCAAACCACTCAGTCTCGATGAACTGGAGCGTTTTGTCAATCATCCTGATGCAAAGGTAAAACTCTCAGAAGGTTCAAAGGCCTCAATTCGTCACTGCAGGGAATACCTGGACGCGAAACTTAAAAACAGCACCCAGGCCATATACGGTATCAATACAGGTTTCGGATCACTCTGCAATGTGATCATTCCTGAATCTGATATTGAAAAGCTCCAGGAAAACCTGGTTAAAAGTCACGCCTGCGGCACAGGGGAAGAGGTGCCGGATGAACTGGTGCGCCTGATGCTTTTCCTGAAAGTACAATCCCTGGCTTACGGAAAAAGTGGCGTGCAGATGGAAACCGCTGAGCGACTTTGCGACTTCATCAACCATGGCTTGTTGCCCGTGGTTTACAAACAGGGTTCACTCGGTGCCAGTGGCGACCTTGCCCCACTCGCTCACTTGTGCCTGCCTTTGCTGGGGCTCGGCAAAATACGTTATGCCGGAAAAGTTTACGAAGCCTCTGATGTGTTGAAACAAAAAGGCCTTGGCACCATTCGCCTGCGCTCCAAGGAAGGCCTGGCCCTGCTCAACGGCACACAGTTCATGAGCGCGTATGGTGTTTACTGTCTGATCCGGGCGAGAAAACTAAGCGCGGCCTCAGACTATATAGCCGCTCTGTCCATTGATGCTTTTGACGCCAGACTCGATCCCTTCGACGAAAAACTCCACCACATCCGGCCGCATCCAGGCCAGATCGAAACGGCTGTGCGCATACGCCACCTGCTTCACAACAGCGAGATCAGCGCTAAAGAAAAATCACAGGTACAGGACCCTTACTCTTTCCGCTGCGTCCCGCAGGTACATGGTGCCAGCAAGGATGCCCTGCATTATGTCCAAACAGTGTTCGAAACCGAAATCAATTCTGTAACCGATAATCCTACGGTGTTCCCTGAAAGCGATGAAGTGCTGAGCGGTGGCAATTTCCACGGTCAGGCCCTGGCCCTGGGTTTTGATTTTCTCTGCATAGCCATGGCCGAACTGGCCAATATAGCCGAGCGCCGCACATACCTCCTCATCTCCGGCCAGCGGGGTCTGCCGGCTTTTCTGAGTCCCGAGCCCGGTCTCAACTCCGGTTTTATGATTCCTCAGTACACAGCGGCCAGCCTGGTGAGTCAGAACAAACAACTCTGCACACCGGCCAGCGTGGACAGCATTGTGTCGAGTAACGGACAGGAAGACCATGTGAGCATGGGTGCAAACGCCGCGGTAAAATGCCTTCAGGTGATCCGGAACTGCGAACAGGTGCTTGGCATTGAATTGTTCACCGCGGCTCAGGCCCTGGAATTCAGGCGGCCCCGGAGAAGTTCAGCGCCCATTGAAGCCTTGCTGGAAGAGTACCGCAAAACTGTTCCCTTTCTCCAAAAAGATGAGGTGATGCACGAACACCTGATGAATTCGGGCGATTTTATTAGACGGTACGCCTTCTGATGCGCCGGTTTGTTTTTTATTTTAGCCTACTTCTGTTCTGCATTCAGACTTCCCTTCAACTGAAAGCCGAAACCCCGAAAGCCTGCGAGTGCCCCCTGAGCAACCTCAGCCTGAAAACCTGCGAGGCCTACGAGATCATTTTTAAAGGCCTGGTGCTGGAGGTGAAGGCCTGCGGACACAAGCCCGGCGAAGCTTTGTTTGAGGTTCAGGAACTTTATAAAGGCAATGCCAGAAAACAGTTCAAAGTTCTCTTCGACTGCGAAAGCGATTGCGCTTACCTCTTCAAACCCGGAGAAGAATGGATCATCTACAGCCGTTACAGGCAGGTGAATATCGCCCAAATGGACTGGTGCAGCCGAAGCAGACGCTTTTTCAGGAACGACAGGGAAGATTATTATGCAGCTACCTACGGTAACAGTTATGAAGAAGAATACGCTTTTCTGAGAAAGGAACTTGGACTGCACCGTTTGCTTGCGAATGACCAGGGCGCTTCCCAGGGCAGAAACCTGGTACCCGATACCAACCAATCCGTCATCATCCTGCTGGTTTCAATTGCCGGGTTGCTGCTGTTCTACTATCTGTTCAAACGTTTCCTGAAATAGGAAATCACTTCACATCCACCAGGTCGATGTCGAAGATCAAAACGGAGGCTGCCGGAATTTTACCCGTAGCCTGGTCCCCATAACCCAGGGCTGATGGAATCAGCAAAACGCCTTTTCCGCCTTTCTTAAAATACGGCAGTCCTTCCTGCCAGCCCTTTATGGTGTTTGACAGCAAAAGGCTTACACCTGAATTCAGGTTCTGATCGAATACCGTTCCATTGGTGAGCGCGCCCTTGTATTTCACCAGTACTGTGGAGTTGATGTTGGGGTTTACACCGGTGCCTTGCGTGCTTATGACGTAATATAATCCTGAACCAGTTGCCGTGGCATCCAGCTTGTTATCGCTGATGTACTTTTTGATGATTCTGTCGTCAGCCTCGGCCTGCGATATTTTTTTCTTGCAGGAAAGAAAGGGCAACAGCACCACCATCACAAACAAAATTCTCTGAAAAGCGTGCCTTGATTTCATGTCCTAATTTACATCAATATTTCCCGTTATGGCGATCCCGGAAACAAAAAACCACCGCAAATTTGGCGGTGGTTTCAGGGCCGGATAAACCCATTACTGAATACTGATGAGTTTTTTTGCCTTTTCTTTTGCCTCTTCCTGTTTCATGATAAGCAGCGTCAGAATGCCATCCTTGTAAGTGGCTTCTATCTGGTCCTGATTCACATACTCGGGGAGGTTAAAACTTCTTTTGAAGGCACCATACTGGAATTCTCTGCGGCTGATTTTCTCGTTCTCCTCACGGCTTTCTTCCTTGTGTTCGGCACTCACTTCAAGCACACCGTTCTCTACTTCCACACGAAAATCTTTTTTCTCCATACCCGGCGCGGCAATATCGATCTTAAAATCGTCTTTGCGTTCGGTGATGTTTACCGCGGGCACCCAGGTGGCGTTCTCTTCAGTCCAGAAACGATCAAGCGTGTCGCTGAAGAAGGATGGGAATCCGAATCCGCGGTCAAGTATGGGTAAATTTCCCAGCCTGTTTCCATTTTTAAATTTTATCAGTGTCATGATGTGTGTTTTTTAAGGGTTATACTTTTGTTTTGATACGTATCTGCTCTGGGTGAACAAGTACTGTTCCAGACCATTTTTTCTGTCAGAGCTGCGGGATTTTTACATTTTTTAAAATTTGATTCTGAAATTTTTTCAGGAAAATTCAAAAAAGACCGTCAGTTTGACCTTTTGCAAAACAAAAAAACCACCGGATTCCAGTCGGTGGTTATTCTGATTCTCAGCCGGAATTTCCGTGCTGGCCCGTATCCCATCAGAACCTGCGATCCTGTGTCGGGTTGTGGTGATTGAGGGAAGCATAAAGGGTCCGGTTTTACGTTCTGTTCCAAACCGGATTATCCGATATACTTCAATGTCTCTGACCGGAAGTGCATACGCGCCGATCACAAAACAAAGGTAAGGCCGATATCAGGCCTCAATGTGATCCGAATGTTAGGAAATGATCAAAATATCCAGGGTATAAGGAATCAGGGCTCATTCAGTATGAGACCCTTTGTCTGGAGTTCAGACAGTGCTGTGTACAGCCTGTCCATATCATCGGAACTGTTGAAGGCATTCAGGGAATAACGTATGAACACCTTTTCGCTGTGACGCATCACGGGAATTTCTATTTGGTATTCCTGGTAGAGTGTGTCTTTGATCAATTCAGGAGACTGGCATTTTAATTCAAGGCTGAGCATTTGCCCTATGAAGTTCTGGTTCAGCGGAGCCAAAGCCGGGCTGTTGAGTAGCTCAATAAAGCGGGGGGCTTGCTCCAGGACCATTTTTTTGCATCGCGCCGATACCTCTGGCCAATTGTGTTTCCGCATGAATTCTATGGAAGCCGGTACGCTCAGATAGGCTGAGAAATCTCTGGTGCCGCTCATCTGGTGATAATCCAGAAAACGGGAATGGGAGGGTTTCTCACTCTGGTAACCCCAGCTGATCACCAGGGGATCAAACCTGGATTGCAGTTCGCGCCTCACATACAAAAATGTACAACCCTTGGGCGCCATCATCCATTTGTGACAGGCCCCGGTATAAATATCTGCATCCAGATCCTGAATATCCAGCGCCATATGCCCGGGCACATGGGCCCCGTCAACAATGGCGAGTATGCCGCGGGCACGGGCTGCGTCAACAATCTCCTTCACCGGCAATATCAGAGCCGTTGAACTTGTGATCTGTGAAATAAAAATCACTTTTGTTTTATTGCTAATGCCCTTGAGGAAATCGGCAATAAAGTCTTCCTTTGAAACTATGGGCAATTTTACAGGCTGTCGTTTATACACCGCGCCCATGCTTTTGCAATAATACGCCCAGGTGCGGTCGCAGGCCCCGTATTCCAGGTCGGTGCTCAGCACCTCATCTCCGGCTTCCAGTTTCAGGCTTTTGGCAATGATGTTGACGGCATAGGTGGGATTGGGCACATACACCAGGTCGTCGGCCTGGCAATTCAGAAAGGTACCCAGGGCCTTGCGCGAATGCTCAAGGTACTGCAAACCCTTCACGGTCATAAATTGCACAGGTTCTTCTTCCAGCAGGCGCTGCCAGTTCTGGTAATCCTCAAACACAGGTTTAGGGCAGGCCCCAAAGGACCCGAAGTTGAGGAAGGTGATGCCGGGTTTGAGTAAAAATTCGTTTTGTAGTTCAGGGTACATAAGCAGGCAATTTACTTATTAATATACTGGTGAATCTACCATTCATCACGAATTTCAATTTTGTAAATTATTGAAATCCTGGCTTGCCAGGTATAGTTGAATTGGGACTTACAGGCAGGCCTGAGAATAGGATCTCCTTTGCTAAGATGCATGCAGGGCCGAACTCTTTTTCTATCTTTGAACATGCGTCAACTTCTTTTATACCTCAGTTTGAGTTTCTGCTGCATCTGTTTCGCTCAAAAAGTACAGGGCAGTTTTACCGTAACCTGCATACAACCCTACTGTGGGGGCGCAAGACCCTCACCCGAGATGGAAGCCGAGGCCCAGAAGCCAAAACCTTACGCGAATCAAACCATTGCCCTGGTATCTGACAAGGGCAAAAAACTCTACCTGAAAACCAATGCGGACGGGGTGGTAAAATGCAGCTTAAAACCCGGCAGGTACATGCTCTATGAAAAATGGCGTTTCAAAAAAACCGGACCCAATGGAAAAGCCCTGAACCAGTTTGATGCGGATTGCCTGAAAGCAGAATGGAAAAAAGATTTTGCGGTTTTGGTGGTGAATGAAAAGGACTTTATCTACAACGAAAGTTCGGGCATACACATGCCTTGTTATTTTGCCATACCCTGCCTGCTTGAACGCTATAGGCCGAATATTCCGGAATAAAACCGCTTACCGTTTCTTCGGGGCCCCCCGCACACTCAGCACATAACGCAAAATGCCTTGCTGGGCCTTTTCATCCAGCACATTGTTGTTGCGTTTGTTCACCTTTTGGCACATCTGAGGTACAATTTTGCTCCACTGTTTCTCCGAACGCGAATTGGGATTTTTATGCTTGTGGCAGTTTCCGCAATACCGCTCAAAGTTTTGTTTGCCTTGTTTCAGTTCATCCAGACTCAGGTCAGGGTATTTGTTTTTCATGCGGTCTACATCGGCCTGGGCAGGTTCGATCAACACCAAAGTGTGACAGGCCAGCAAACTGATCAGGCTTAACAGAAGTAGGCTTGTTTTCATGCGAATAAACATAAATGTGTATGCTTCATTGTATCGGGTTTGTTTTGTCTCCATGTGTTTTTGTTTGCACTTGCTGCGCTTCAAGTATTTTCCTGATCAGCACAATCTGCCCCAGGTGGTAATGCAAGTGTTCAACAGTACCGCTGATGTTCCTGAAATAGCTTCCGTACTTTTTATCTGTAAAATCCTCTGCAAGCCGGGCATCGTCCATTTTTTCGAGCATTGCGGCGGCTTCTTCGGCATTTGCCCAGGCACTTTGAACCAGGTTTTCCCAGTCCTTTTCAGAGGCTATATCCGGCAATTGAAAGCTCCATTCGTCTTTGGCCTCCAGTTTTTTTCCATTGAGTACCTCCGCCAGAACCCTGACATAATATGTGCTGTGAAAAAACAAGAGGGCAATACTATTAAGCCCATACACACTTTTCAGGGCCTTTTGCCAATGGAGCCCTTTGAGCTGATCCCTGAAATTGGAGCTGGTCCAGTTGCCGCCAAAATGCACTTCCCTCAAATGTTTGGCCAATTGTCCGGTGACTTTCATGTTTGCACTTGATATAAATGTCAGCTTCTTAGTTTAAATAACAAGTCCTCAAAAATTTTCTCAGGGCCTTGTGGCTTTGCCTCGGTGATTCCAGAAAACCGAAATGCCCGTCGTGTTCGAGGTACAGCAGGGTTTTGTGTTGTATGAATTCACTTTGTTCGAGCAGCTGGGCCGCCGGCAAAACATTGTCGTGCTCACCGATCACCATCATAATGGGATAATTGGCAAAACCCAGAAGCAGGTCTCTTCCCGGCCTGTCGCGCATGCCGTGCAGCGCGGCAATGATGCCCTGTTTGCCGGTGCCCCGCGCTATGGTGTTTGCAAAGCGGATCTCCTCCTTCAGGTATTTGAGATTTGCCTGGGCGAAGAGATTGCGAATGGTGTTTTTGGTATACAGTATGCGGTTGCTTTTCACCACCTCTATGGCCCTGAGGCGATCGAGCTTTCGCTCTGCACTGTCAGGATAGGCGGTGCTGTGATATAAACACAGGCCTTTCAGGTGGTCGGGAAACAGATCAGCAAAAGCCAGGGCCACATAACCTCCCATGCTGTGCCCGATGATGACGTATTTGCTGAGGCGCAAAGCATCGAGAACGGCTTTCACACTTTTTGCCATCAGTTCCATGCTATGCGCATAGCCAATGCAAGGGCTGGCGCCATGACCCGGAAGGTCTATGGCAATCACACGGTAGGTCCGACTCAGGTTTTGTATGGTGTCTTTCCAGATGTCCTTCGAGCCCAGAAATCCATGCAGCAATACCAGCGCGCGCCCCTTACCGGTATCGGTAAAAGCGATCTTAACGCCCCTGTATGCTGCGGATTTTAGCATCCTGTGTTTAGTGTTTTAAAAATAGTCTTTTTTACCCAGGCTATTCCCGGCATTTTTAGGTACCACTTTTAGGGTATGTGTAAAACAGTGCTCATCGCGTAGTTTTACAGGCTCCATGCGTTCGCTCGCCGAAATACAAAAAGGGCAAAAAGTCAGGATAATTTCCTTTAAAAATGCCGACATTGCCAACAAGCTCATCGAAATGGGATGTCTGCCCGGCGAGATTGTGATGTTAACCAAAACCGCGCCCCTGGGATGTCCCATGGCCATTGAGGTGGCTGGATATGAGCTCAGCCTGCGCCGGCAGGAAGCCGCCCAGGTGAACGTGGAAGCCCTCGATTAAAGTGTCAGCTCAGCACACACATAAGCCTCTTCAGGTGGCCCTGCTTGGTAATCCAAACGCTGGCAAGTCCAGCTTGTTCAACGCCCTTACCGGTCTTCAGCAAAAAACCGGTAACTACAGCGGCGTAACCGTTGACCGTTACGAAGGCTCCTGCAGTTTCATTGAAGACGACAGGGAATACAAACTGCACATACTCGATCTGCCCGGCCTTTACAGCCTCTATGCCAAAACCGCCGATGAGCAGGTGGCCTGCTCTACACTGCTTGATCCTGAAGAACAGATCGACGTGGTGGTGATCGTGGCCGACGCGGGCAATATCCGTAGAAACCTGCTACTCGCCACCCAGTTGATCGACCTTAAGTTTAAAACCGTACTGGCCCTGAACATGATCGACGAAGCCGAGAAGCGTCAGATCCGCTTTGATATCGCCGGCCTGAGTGCCGCGCTTGGTGTGGATGTTGTACCAGTTGATTCAAGGCACCGCCAGGGTTTCACAGAACTGAAACGCGCCATTGTACGGGCCCGTGTCAGCGAAAACGGTTTTTACGACCTCAAACACCCTTTGCTGAGCAAGCAGTCGTACCGGGCCTGCATACAAAACTGGACAAAATCCTTGGATGATGACACTTATGTGAAATTTGAAGAATCCGATAAACTCTACCGCTTCAAACTGATCTCATACTTGCTGAGCAAATATGTAAAAAGTCCCGCCGAATTGCTGGCCAAAAGCCGGAGCGGGAAACTCGACAGGGTTTTTACGCACAAAGTGTTTGGTTACCTGGTTTTGCTGGCCCTTCTACTCATTGTATTCCAGCTGGTGTTTTACGTGTCGGAAGCACCCATGAACTGGATAGAATCTCTTTTTCTGAGCCTGGGCGCGGCGCTTCAGGATTACCTGCCTCCCGGCAAACTCAGCGAGTTGGTGGTAAACGGCCTCATACCAGGCGTGAGCGGGGTGCTCATGTTCATACCCCAGATCGCGTTTTTATTTCTCATCATTGGTTTGCTCGAAGATTCGGGCTACATGGCCCGTGCCGGATTTATCATGGACCGCGTGATGCGGCCCTTCGGTCTGAACGGGAAATCCGTGATTCCCCTCATCAGTGGTACAGCCTGTGCCGTACCTTCCATCATGGCCACCAGGGCCATCAGCAACAGCAAAGAAAGACTCATCACCATTTTTATACTTCCCCTCATCTCCTGTTCGGCCAGACTTCCGGTATACACCCTGCTGATCGCCATACTTTATCCTGATTACACGGTGATAGGTGTATTCAATTCCAGGGGTCTGGCGCTTTTTGTATTGTATATGCTGGGCTTTGTGGCTTCACTGCTCACAGCCTTTGTGCTCAGCAAGGTGGTGAAAAACCGCCAACGATCCACCTTCATCATGGAACTGCCCGTTTACCGCCTGCCTGTTTTACGAAATATCGCCCTCCTGGTGGTGAACAAGGTAAAGGTCTTTATAAATGAAGCCGGTAAGATCATCCTGGCCATTTCTGTTGTGCTCTGGTTCCTGAGCGCGCACGCTTTTTCGGGGACTTTTGATCAACTCAAAACAGAGGAAAGCCGTTTGCTTTCACAAAGTCATCCTTCAGCCGATTCGCTTCAGGCCGTAAAAACCCAGTTGCTTGAGCATTCATATATCGGGCAATTGGGACATGTGATCGAACCTGTTATTCGACCGCTTGGTTTCGACTGGAAGATCGGCATTGCGCTGCTCACGTCCTTCGCTGCCCGCGAAGTGTTTGTGGGCACCATGGCCACCATTTACCAGTCGGGTGGCGGGCAGGACACCGAAGGCATCAGGGAGAAGCTCCGGCATGAGCGCCGCGGCGATGGCAGCCCAAAATACAATGCGGCGGTTTGCTGGTCTCTGCTTTTGTTTTACGCCTTTGCCCTGCAATGCATGAGCACGGTTGCCGTGGTAAAACGGGAGACCAAGAGCTGGCTCTGGGTCATCGTGCAGTTTGTTTTCATGTCGGCCCTGGCTTATGGCTCGTCATGGCTGGCTTTTCAGATTTTATCCTGAAGTTCTGCTTTATGCCTGGGGTCAGGCATTTTGGAATTCCACAAATTAATGTCATTTTTACTTGAATTAGATCTATGAAAAACCATTTCCTCCGATTTATCATTGCATATTGTCTCTTTGCGTCTGCCTCACACGCTTCGGCACAATCAGAGCCTGTCTCAAATGTCACATCAAGTCTTGGCGAAACCAAAAAGGACAGCCTGCCGAAAAAACAAAACCTGTACAGATCATCAAACACGCGCAGCAGCGAGATCCTTCACAGCAAACTTGAATTGTCGTTCAACTGGACAATGGCCACCATGAACGGAAAGGCCAGTCTGACCGTAAAACCCCATTTCTACCCTTCTTCTCAGCTGTTTCTCAACGCCAAAGGCATGGAGATACGTGGCGTGCAGGCCTTTTACAAGGCTGAAGCAAAAGGTCCCAAATCGCAAAAAGATCCTGAACTGAACAAGGTGCAAAGCCTTAAGCTCAACTATCGATATGAGAACGATTCCCTGAAAATTGATCTGGGCAGAAACATGAAATCATCAGACCTGTACACCCTGGTGGTGGATTATGTGGCCAAACCCAACGAGCTCAAAAAAACCGGAGGCAGCGCGGCCATAACAGAAGACAGGGGTTTATATTTCATCAACCCCAAAGGAGAAAATCCTTACAAAATGCCGCAGATCTGGACCCAGGGCGAAACGCAGGCCAATTCCATCTGGTTCCCCACCATCGACAGTCCTAACCAGAAAATGAGCCAGGACATTTACATCACTGTGGATGCCAAATACACCACACTGTCTAACGGTCTGCTGGTAGATTCAAAACCCGCGGCGGGCGGTACACGTACCGACCATTGGAAACTGGAGCAGGTGCACGCACCCTATCTGGCTATGATGGCCATTGGCGAATTTAAAAAAGTGATCGACAAGCCCTGGAAAGGCAAAGAAATCAGTTACTATGTGGAGAAGGAATATGAACCGCATGCCAAAGCCATTTTTGGCGACACCCCCGAAATGATCGATTTCTTTTCTAAGGTGCTGGGCGTAGATTATCCCTGGCCCAAGTATGCCCAGGTTGTGGTGAGGGATTATGTGAGCGGGGCCATGGAAAACACCAGTGCTACCCTGCACGGTGATTTTATGGTGTACCAAACCACCCGGGAGATCGCTGACGGTCACAAAGGCAATTCGGTTATCGCGCACGAACTTTTTCACCAGTGGTTCGGCGACCTGGTCACCTGCGAAAGCTGGAGCAACCTGCCCCTGAATGAAAGTTTTGCCACCTACGGGGAATACATTTGGGAAGAATACAAGTTCGGGCGCGATGCAGCTGACTACCACGGCTGGCAAAGCCGGCAGGGTTACCTCAATTCGCACCAGGAAAACAACCTGATCCGTTTTGAATACGAGGACAAGGAAGACATGTTCGACGCCATCAGCTACAACAAAGGCGGACAGGTGCTTCACATGCTGCGCAAAGCCGTGGGCGACGAAGCCTTTTTTGCTTCTCTGAAATTATACCTCGACAACAACCGCTACCGCTCAGCGGAGATCCACAACCTGAGGCTCGCCTTTGAGGAGGTAACGGGTAAAGACTTGAACTGGTTCTTTAACCAGTGGTTCCTGAACAAGGGACGACCCAAACTGAAAGTGAGCCAGACCTACAAGGCTTCAGACAAACAACTTGAGTTGAGTGTCGAGCAAAATCAGGATCTCAGCAAATACCCGCTATACATACTGCCGCTTGAAATTGACCTGTACACCAAATCCGGCGTGCAGCGTAAACACATTGAGGTCCGCGATCAGAAAGAGATTTTTTACCTGCCCTGCGAATCAGAACCCCTGCTGGTGAACTTCGATGCTGAAAGGCAATTGGTTTGTGAACTTGATTACAACAAAAGCAAAGAACAATACATTTACCAGTACCTCAACGCGCCCCTTTTTGAAGACCGGTTTGAAGCACTCAAAAAGCTGGAAGACAAACTGGCTGAACAGGACGTATATGAACTGTATAAAAAAGCGGCCCTTGGCGATAAATTTTATTTTCTGCGTTCCTACGCAATGGGCAGGCTTGAAAAAGGTTCTGAAGATAAAAACAGCGAACTGAAGGCCCTGCTTCTGGAGGTGTATGCAAAGGACACTAAAAACACAAACCGTTCAATGGCCCTGGGTATTCTGAACAAAAAATTCCCCTCCGACCTACAAATCATAAGCCTGAATGACAAGGCACTCAGCGAAAGTTCATATGCCATTTGTGCCGAGGCCCTCGATGCCATAGCCAAACAGGATGCAAACAAAGCCATGGAGAAAGCCAAGGCCTTTGAGAACGAAAACGCCAGGCGTATGATCTTTTCACTCTCTGCTTTATACGCCGAACACGGGTCTGATCCGCAAATAGCCTTTTTCCACAAGGCCTTGAGCAACGTGAGTGGCTTTGAGCTCATGACTTTTATAGGCGCATACACCAAAACGGCGAAGCGCTGCACCAATGCCATCAACGTGCTTATTGCAGCAAACGACCTGGAAGCGGTTTCAAAGGGTGCTCCGAAATTCACCAAATTCGCCGCTACCAAAGGGGTAAAGGATCTGCTTACCCTGTGGGAGGGAAAAGAAAATAATCTGAAGAAAGCCCTTGAAGCCAGCAAAAGCAACGAAGCCGAATTTGCCCGGCTTGACAAGGAAGCTCTGCAAGCCGGTGACCTTCGCGAGAAACTGAATGCCATCTATTCACGCATGAAATAAACACCAGGTTTTATGATCAGATCTTTTCTAATAGTGCCCGCCATACTTTTCCTGTTTTCGTGTCAGTCTGGTGAAGGGGATAAAAAAAGTCTGGCAGCGCAGATCGAGACTATCAACAGGCAATGTCCGAAAATGGTGGATTCTGAAACCCAGCTGCTGAGGGTGCAGTTTATTGAGCCGTCTACCCTGCTGTATGAGTATTGCCTGCCTTCGCTGAACCGGATGGATGTTGACACCCAGCGTTTCAGGGAAAACCTCTGGCCAGGTTTAGTGGCGGCCATACGCACCGATCCGGGCATGGAAAGCCTGCGTAAAAAAGATATGCGTTTTGAATACCGTTACCTCGACCGATCCAAACAATTAATTTATACCTTTAAGATCCAAGCTCAACATTATCTTAAACCATAGTGTCATGATGGACCAGGAAAAAATACTCTTCATCGATATTGAGACTGTGCCACTCGTTTACCAGTACAAAGATCTGGATGCCGTGAGCAAAGATCTCTGGGACAAAAAATGGCATTACGCCCGCGACATCAATCCGGAGCAGCAGTATGCCAAGGCCGGGATTTACGCCGAATTCGCAAAGGTGGTGTGTATTGGACTTGGTGTGTTCAAAAAAGACAAATTACAAATCATGTCCATCAGCTCGGACCGGGAGTCCGAAGTACTCAGCCAGTTTTCGAAACTCATCAGCGAGCATTTTCATTCTTCTCAATACGCGCTTTGCGCGCACAACGGCAAGGAGTTCGATTTTCCCTTTCTCTGCCGGCGATTCCTCATCAACAACCTGCCCCTGCCCGGCATACTGCGCATTCAGGGCATGAAGCCCTGGGAAGTGAAACACATCGATACCCTGGATCTCTGGAAATTCGGCGATCATAAAAACTTTACCTCCCTGAACTTACTTGCACATGTTTTTGGTATTCCTTCGCCAAAAGACAACATGGACGGGAGCATGGTGGCGCAAACCTATTACGAAGAGAAAAACCTGAACAAGATCGCCGAATACTGTAAAAAAGACGTGATCACCCTGGCGCGTATTTACCTCCGCTTCACCGGGGGAGGAGAGCTGAAGGACGATCAGCTTATTTTTGCGTAATTTCGGGCCCGAAGAGGCTTATGAAACCCCGAGTAGCGATTGTTGGTTATGGCAGTTGGGCAACCGCCCTCAGCAAACTGGTTCTCAATAACTGCGATTCTGTAAACTGGTACCTGCGCAAACAGGAAGACATCGATTACTTCCGCGAATTCGGAACCAATCCGCGTTACCTCACTTCCGTTGAATTTGACACTTCAAAAATTCACTTTTACACATCACTGAACGACTGTGTGAAAGATTCCGATTGCCTTATCCTGGCGATTCCCTCGGCTTTTCTTCACGAGACTTTTTCTGTGCTGAAAAAAGAAGAGCTCAAGGGCAAATTTGTTTTCTCTGCCATCAAGGGAATTGTGCCCCAGTATAATCTCATCATTGGCGATTACCTGAACCAGCATTATGATATGCCCCTCACGCAGATCGGCGTGATCACAGGCCCCTGCCATGCCGAAGAAGTGGCCCTTGAGAAGCTGAGTTACCTCACCCTGGCCTCAGTGAACCAGGAATATGCCATGACTATGAGCGGCCTCCTGAATTGCCGTTACCTGAAATCCACGGTGAGCGACGACATCTACGGCACCGAGTACGCTGCAGTGCTGAAAAATGTGGTGGCTGTAGCAGGTGGCATTTGTCACGGACTCGGTTATGGCGATAATTTCCTGGCTGTACTGGTGAGTAATGCCATACAGGAGATCAAACGCTTTGTGGATGCGGTACATCCCATTGACCGCGACATTAAAGCTTCGGCTTATCTGGGTGATCTTCTGGTAACAGCCTATTCACAGTTCAGCCGCAACCGCATGTTCGGCACCATGCTGGGCAAGGGCTACAGTGTGAAACAGGCCCAGCTCGAAATGAATATGGTGGCCGAAGGGTATTATGCAGTAAAGTGTGTACACCAGATCAACACCCTGCACAAAGTGCACATGCCCATCACCGAAGCTGTTTACGCCATTGTATACAAAGGGGCTAATGTGAAAAGGGAAATCGCCCAGCTGTCGAACCATTTAGCCTGATGCTTTGAGAAACGCCTCCCTTGTTCTTTCTGTGATTTTCCACCCCCTTCTGATGACCAGCTATGGCTGTGCCTTCCTGCTCTTTGGCCTGCACGGTTCGGTTTACGATTACCTCACCCCCGATAGTCTGAAATGGCGCATCACCTTTCTGGTAGCCTCCATGACCTTTCTATTACCTGTTCTGAATATTTACCTGCTGTATAAACTCGATCGTTTGCCCTCTTTTATGCTCAGCAACCGCAAAGACAGGACCTACCCTTATATGCTCTCGGCCTTGTTTTACTTTGGCCTGGTTTACCTGCTATACGACGTCAATGTCTGGAATATCCTCAAGGCCTTTATAGCAGGGGCGGGATTGGCCATACTGCTGAGCGCGCTCATCAACCTGCGGTATAAGATTTCGGCACACATGGTTGGGCTGGGTGGCATGCTGGGCTTCATGATTTCCGTATCATACCTGCTGAAGACCGATATTACACCCTTATACATACTAGTGGTACTGGTGGCGGGCCTCACAGGTTCGGCGCGCATGATACTGGAAGAACACGACCCCCTGCAGTTGCTGAGCGGATTTCTTTTGGGTTGCGGGGTTCAATGCACATTGTTTTTTATCTTGCGCCAGATATCCTTCACCTCTATTCTCTGAACGCGTGAATCTCGTTACCGGCGCCAGCGGTATACTCGGCAGTCATGTGGTGCTTGAACTGCTCAGGCAAAATCAGGCCGTGAGAGCCTGCAAGCGACCCAACAGCAACATGGACCCCATTAAGCGTTTGTTCGCCCTGCATTTCCAGGATTGGGAGAAACAATTTGAAAAGATAAACTGGACCGACCTGGATGTGTGCGACCTTTTTGCAGTGGAAGAAGCCCTGGAAGGGATCGACACGGTTTACCATTGCGCAGGCATGGTAAGCTTCAGGGCATCGGATCGTGAACAACTTTTCAGGGTGAATGAGGGCGGAACCCGAAACATGGTGAACGCCTGCCTGCAGCGAAAAGGCATACGCCTTTGCCATGTTAGTTCCATCGCCGCCATCAACAATTCCGATCACAGGGGCATCCTCCACGAAGGGGTTTTCTGGAAACGCTCGGGCCGTGAAAACGATTACACCCTCAGTAAATACAATGCTGAACGCGAGGTTTGGAGAGGTCTTGAAGAAGGGCTGAATGCTGTGATCCTTAACCCTGGTGTGATTCTGGCACCTGCTTTGTGGAACCACAGCAGCTCCATGCTCATACAGGCCGCTTCAGGCAACAGGCCCTTTTACACCTCGGGAACTTCGGCTTACGTAGCCGCCGAAGATGTTGCCCGCATCATGTACAGGCTGGTAAACGAGGGGCGCTTTGGCGAACGTTTTATCGTTGTTGAAAACAATTATCCCTATCGCAGAATTCTCGAAACCATGCACAAGGCTTTTGCGTTCAAGAGCAACATGTATGCCATACCATACCCCCTGCTGCGATGCTTTGCTCTTCTTGAATCCCTGTGGTGTCTGTTCAGCGGTAAACCGGCACGCCTCAACACTGCATTGATCAGAGCCGCTTACAACAGGCAAACCTATAGCAACGAGAAGGTTAAAAGCACGCTTCAATATGAATTTATACCCATAGAACCCTATCTTGAAAAACGCTGTAAAATGTATCAGCTGGGCCCCGAAAGGCCTGCCAGCATGGCCTGATCAAACTATAAAAAAGGCCACTTGGTCAACAATATTTTGTTATTTGTAAGTTATTTTTCTAATTTAGTCTAATATTTTAACAAATTCGTATGCATGTAGCGATAGCTGGCAATATCGGGTCGGGTAAAACCACTTTGACCTCTCTCCTCGCCAAACATTACAAATGGCATGCGCATTACGAAGACGCTGACGACAATCCCTACCTGAACGACTTTTACGAAGACATGCAGCGCTGGTCCTTTAACCTGCAGATCTATTTTCTGAACAGCCGTTTTAACCAGATTCTGGACATACGCAAGGGCAAGCACACCGTGGTACAGGACAGAACAATTTACGAGGACGCCTACATCTTCGCGCCCAACCTGCACGCCATGGGCCTCATGACCACACGTGACCACGACAATTATTTTTCCCTTTTTAAACTCATGGATGGCCTGATCAAGGCTCCGGACCTTATTATTTACCTCAGGGCCAGTGTACCCACGCTGGTGAAACAGATTCAGAAACGGGGACGCGAATACGAAAACAGTATACGACTCGACTATCTGAAACGACTCAACGAGCGCTACGAAGCGTGGAGCAGCGGTTACGAGGGCGGCAAAATGATTGTGGTGGACGTTGACGAAATTAATTTTACAGAAAACAAGGAAGACCTTGGCAAGGTGATAGCCATGGTTGATGCAGAATTAAACGGTCTATTCAAATAGTTGGCGCCTCACTCAAATATCGACGCGGAGTTCTTTGATCAGTACTTTTCGAAGAAACTCGATCACGTGAAAAGCGTAGGTCAGCTCCTGCTGGCCTACGATGGTGTGCTCAACTCTGAAACCATTTCAAAACTGGAGTCGGAGATAGAAGGCAAAATACTGGACAAAAACCTGCCGAAAATGGTGGTGAAGAAAGTGTTCTTCATCAGCATAGAGTCCTTACAGAATATGTTCATCCATGGTTTCCGCGATGAGAACGGCGCCAAACACAATTTTTTCATACTCTATCTGGCTGCCAATGAAGTCAAGATCATTACCGCCAACCTCATCGCGAACACAGCCATTGAAAAACTCACCAGGCACATCAGCAAGATCAATTCCTTCGACAATCCGGCCGACCTTAAAACCTATTACCTCGAGCATCTCGAAACCAACGAGCTAAGCGACAAAGGTGGTGCAGGTCTGGGTTTCATCACCATTGGCATGAAAAGCGGTAACAAACTGGTTTTCGGCTTTGAAAAGATCAACGATCAGCGCTCGCTCTTTATGATGGAAGTAACCATCAAGCTGGATTAAGCAAAGGCCCGTTTCGGGTATAGTTTGAATTCGCTTTTCCATTTTCTAAAACCTCATTTCGCCGCTTAATTCTGCACTTCTGAGCTTTTGTTGTGTAAATTAGGCCCTGAGAAGCCTTGAATTCCAAACCACACATTTTATTCATCTCGTCCTGGTACCCCAACCGCAAGCAGCCTACACACGGTATCTTTAACCGGCATTTTGCCGAAGCCGCAGCACAGCATCACAGGGTAAGCGTCATACACATCAGTTCGGAAGACCATCTGAAGACAGAATTTGAATTCGACCAGGTTGTTGAGAAGGATATCTTCAGCATTCAGGTCTATTATCGCAAAGTAAATTCTCTTCTGCCCCTGTGGTCGGCTTACCTGAAACGAAAGCGTTATCTGAAGGCGGCGGAACAAGCTTACGGATTGCTGCTGCAAAAAACAGGTAAACCCGATCTCATACACCTGAATGTGGTCATGCCTGCCGGCATTGCGGTACTGCACCTGTATCAGAAAACAGGCATACCCTTTGTGGTGAATGAAGGCTGGACAGGATACATGAAAGCTGACGGGCGTTACAAGGGATGGTTCATGAAACATTTTACCCGTCGCGTGCTGTCCCCGGCCAGCCGTATTTTGCCAGTGAGTGAAGATCTGAAGACCGCCATGCAGGCGCATGGCTTGAAGGGACATTACCACGTTTTGCCAAACGTGGTGCAATGCGGAGTCTTTGTGCCAGGTGAAAAACACCAGGATCCGGTCACTCGTTTTATCCACGTATCAACACTTGATCCCTTGCAGAAAAATGTGGAGGGCATAATCCTGGCTCTCAAAACCGCGCTTGAAACAGAACCCCGGCTGCAACTTCAGATAGCCGGTGATGGTGAGAACAAAGCCGCGCTGGAAAAAAGGGTGAAGGATCTGAATTTACAGAACCAGGTCAGTTTCCTCGGCTTATTGGGTGAAACCGAACTGGCGCGCCGCTTGGGCGAGAGCGATGCCCTGGTGATGTTCAGTCAGTTTGAAAGTTTTGGCGTGGTGATAGGAGAAGCTCTGGCTTGTAATACCGCCGTGATCTGCAGCAGCTGCGGAGGGCTCGGTAATCTTGTAAAAGATGAGATGGGCATACAGGTTCAACCCGGTAATGTGACGCAACTGACGCAGGCCCTCCTGCATTTGTCCGGAAACAAATCGTTTTTCCGTTCTGAAAAACCCAGACAGTTTATACTTGAACGCTTTTCCAAGGATGTGATCGCCTCTGAAATGAGAACACTTTACGGGGAAGTACTGCGAGAAAAGAGGTAATGGTAGTGAGGCGCATCATATCCACATTTGCGGCCCGTTTGCTGGTGGCCCTGCTGAATCTCTGCCTGCTGCTCTTTACCGCGCGCTGGCTCGGCAGTGAAATTCTCGGACAGGTAAGCCTCATCATACTCAACATCAGTCTGGTTCAGATCCTGAACGAGATTTACACTGGGGCTTCTCTGGTGCATTTCATTCCCCGCCTTGATCTCAAAAAAGTATACACCGCCGGCCTGGTCTGGACCCTGCTTTCGGTGATTCTGGTGAATCTTTGTTTTCTGGCTTTCAATATTGGTAACAGCAATTTTGCAATGCACACGGCCATACTGTCCTTCCTGCTCATACTGCATTCTTTTCACATGGTGCTGTTGCTGGCCAGGGAAAAAATTCGCCTGTACAATACGCTGTATGTCTTTCAGGCCTCTACCCTATTACTGGTGCTGGTTTACCTGGTATACGCCTGGGGCGAGAAAAGTGTCTGGACCTATCTCAGGGCTCTTTACGCGGCATATGGTTTAAGTCTGGTCTTGTCATCGCTGGCCGTGATCCGTTTGCTCGGCCAATCGAAAGGAGGCCGGGGTTTTCGGCTGAGGCCACTCCTGGCAAAGGGTATCAGCAACCAATTGGGCAACCTGGCCCATACGCTCAGCAACCGTTTCAATTATTATGTGATCGGCACTTCGGCCTGGTTGGGAGTATACGCGAGCTCCACCTCACTTGTTGAATCCATTTGGCTGATCTCAGGAAGCGCTGCACCCATTGTGCTAAGCCACGTGGCGAACCGGCAGGAAGAAGAACAAAACCCGCGCATGGTACTCCATATTGCCAGGATCTGTTTCGCCATCAGTCTGGCCTGTGTGGTCATCTTGTATTGTATTCCTCAAGCCTGGTTTGTGTGGATGCTTGGCAAAGATTTCAGCGAAACCAAATCACTCATGCTCTACCTCTCGCCCGGAGTGCTGGCCATCAGCTTTTCCACACTGATCTCGCATTACTTTTCAGGGTTGGGGCAACAACGCATGCAATTGCTGGCGAATTCCTGCGGACTGCTCTGTACGGTTTTGCTGAGTTCGTTTCTCATCCGATCATACGGTTTAAAAGGCGCCTGTATCACGGCCAGTCTCGCTTACTCCACACAAGCACTGGTTCTGCTTATTCTCTTTATGAGAAAACAGACCTTTAGCGTAAAGGACCTTTTTATTAAACGTTTAGTTTGAATCTTCACAGGATTTGAATATGATCCTGCATTTCTCGCGAGTGCCCGTTCAAATTTAACGCGGGCAACACTATTTCCCAAAGGCATAGCCTATAGAGATATTGACCGGGGGCTTATAGCGGTCTCTGAAATACTGCAGGAAATTGGCGTATAAAACAGGTGCGTATGAAAGCCTGAAAATAAAACGTCCATTTGGTTTTTGATAGCGATAAGCGATACGACCACTTACGTAATAGGTCCCAGATGCACTTGACACATCATTAGCATACCAGGTGAGAAAATGGTTGTAAGTGAGTCCAAATTCAGCATGATGCCTGTTAAACGAGAACAGCTCATTTAATGCAATGGGAATGGTAAGACCAGGAAAATTGTAGCCGTCACTGGTCCTGCAAACACCGACAAGGCCAAGGGTTTTAAACCGTGAGCGATTGAAGATGGTTCTTTCGTAGTTAAGAGCGTATTCCGCGCTAAAACTAAAAAACTCAAGCTGAACACTGTTCGGGTGAAAGAACGACCCTTGTTTGGGCTCAGTACCCTGAGCCAGACCATCAGCTATACACAAGATCAATAAAAAAGTTGAAACCGCCTTTTTCATGGTGCCTCAATTTCAATCTAATTTACAAATTTTCTCAAGCGTTTTAGTTAGATCAATGAATTCCTCAACCGAAAGCTGTTCCGGCCTTTTTTCCAGCAAAGGGTGTTGCAAAACCAGGTTACCCGATACCGCTTTGATGGAATTGCGTATGGTTTTACGCCGCTGATTAAAAGTAGCTTTGATGATTTTTTTAAACAAGACCTCGTCACAATCCAGCTTTTCTCTTTTGTTTCGCGTCAGACGGATCACCGCGCTCTTTACCTTGGGTGGTGGCGTGAACACATTTTCATGAACGGTAAACAGATATTCTATGTCATAATAAGCCTGAAGCAATACACTCAATATGCCATAGGTTTTGGTTCCGGGTTTTTCGGCCAGGCGTTGGGCCACTTCTTTCTGAAACATGCCCACCACATAAGGCACGGCATTTCTGTGTTCCAATACCTTAAACATGATCTGACTTGAAATGTTATACGGGAAATTACCAATGATGCAATATGGGCCCTTGATCTGAGCACCCAGATCATTCTCCAGAAAATCCCTGAGTTCAAAACGGTCTTTCAGTTCAGGATATTTTTCTTTCAGGTGTGCGATCGATTCTTCATCAACATCCCAGGCGATGAAATTCAGTTTCTCTGCAATGAGGTATTTGGTAAGCACGCCGGTACCGGGACCAATCTCCAAAATGGGCAGGGTCTTCTCTTTTTCGATAAGGGCCTCCACAATGCGTTTGGCAATGCCTTCATCATTCAGAAAATGCTGACCCAGATGTTTTTTTGCCCGAACCGGATGTTTCACGCCGCTAAAGTACTGAATCGGTTTGAAGCCTGATTGATTTTAGAATTCATGTGAACAAGAAGGATCCTGATTTTTGCTATTCCGCGCAAGCGATTGCAGCGTAAAGCCCGGAACGCAAGTGAGGCGAGAGCCGAACGCTGCGTGAGGACTTGAAGCGTAAAGCGCGGTACTTTGCTGAGTGCATACCCTGATGAACAAATGCGCTCAGTAAAGTATGCGCCCAAACATACAGTATCAGAACTAAAACCTTAGGTTTTACCCGCTCCGCCAAACTTCATCAAATAAGCCTTGATGAGTTCGTCGAGGTCTCCGTTCAGTACGCCTTCTGCATCGGTGATCTTTAATTCGGTGCGCACATCGTTCACCATTTTATAGGGATGCAGCACATAACTGCGAATCTGTGAACCCCATTCGATCTTCATCTTGCTGTCCTCAACGGCTTGCTTGCTTTCGTTACGTTTGCGAAGCTCAATTTCATAAAGCTGAGAACGCAGCATTTGCATGGCGCGTTGACGGTTGCCTAATTGCGAGCGTTCAACCTGACACACCACCACAATACCCGTGGGTTTGTGTGTGATCTGCACTTTGGTTTCCACTTTGTTTACATTCTGTCCGCCTGCACCACCGCTTCGTGAGGTAGCAATTTCGATATCAGCAGGCTTAATGTCGATCTCAATGCTGTCGTCAATTTCAGGGTATACATACACTGAAGCAAATGAGGTATGGCGCTTGGCATTGGAATCAAAAGGCGATATACGCACCAAACGGTGTACACCATTCTCACCCTTTAAAAATCCATATGCAAACTCCCCTTCTATTTCAAGCGATACTGATTTTATTCCGGCTACATCACCCTGGTTGAGGTCCAGTTCCTTTACCTTAAATCCGTTTTTTTCAGCCCACATGAGATACATGCGCATGAGCATGCTGGCCCAGTCGCAGCTTTCAGTGCCGCCGGCCCCGGCATTGATCTGTAACACACAATTGAGCCGGTCTTCCTCGCTGCGCAGCATGTTCTTGAATTCAAGTTCTTCCAGTTTGTGAAGGGTCTTTTTGAATTCAGCCTCAGTTTCTTCTTCTGTGGCATCGCCACTTTTATAAAACTCGTAAAGGGTATTCAGATCCTCCACTTCACGCATGAGAACTTCATAAGACTCGGTCCAGCCTTTTGCGGATTTTACCTCTGCCAATACACCTTCGGCCTTTTTGGAGTCGTTCCAGAAATTGGGATCCAGGGTTTTTTCTTCGAGGAGTTCTAAATCGTGTTTCCGTTTATCGTAGTTAAAGAAACCCCCTCAACGCGCTGCTGCGATCGTTCAAGTCCTTAAGTTGATCTTGTGTAAACATGGGCGCGAAAATACTAAAATTTTATGGTACAGGGAATGGGTTACAGGTTTCAAGTTACAGGTTACAGGTTTAAACCTTTATTTTGTAAATCCGGCAAAGGAGCCACCTGCGATTTTTTTGGCCAGACGTAAAAATAAGCCAGAAGCATGATCATGGCAAAGTCGGGCAAGCCCATGTACAAACCAATAAACACGTGCATGGCGATACCAAACATTAAAAAATACCTGGCCAGGGCCTTGAACCAAATCAGAACCGGAAAGAGGAGCTGGTAAAAAAGTATGAGATAATTGATCAAAACCATCAGCAAGCCGCTCACATAACCCTGACCCAGGGACCCTACCAAACTGAAATGCTCAATCTGCAGAGTGGAAGCAATAGCGGAACCCTGCAGCCACTCGCTGTAATGCAATTTGCAGACAGCCGACACCAGGTACAACAACATGAGCTGAAGCCTGATTGCCAGGATGGCAAAAGACTGCAGCAGTCGCCTCAGGTCTGGCAGGAAACCTGCGCCCGTTATGCCGTGCTTGCTGATAAACACGTTAAACAGCAACAATTGGTTGAGTAAAAGGTTGCCACCGCTTAAACCCGCGTACATTTTATTGTTGAGGTTCAGCACCATGAACCAAAGCAAAAGATCACAGATATATGCCAGAACAATGGGGCTTTGAAAAAAAAGGCGATACACCGCTATAACCAGGACGCCCACCAGCACAATCCTCGACAAGCCGGAAATGGGGTATTTGAGCAAGAGAAAGGCAAGGTCTTTAAATGGGCCTATTGAGGAGTAATCGTGGAAGAGATAAGTGTCTTCCGCCAGCAGAAAATCGAAGAAATAATTCCAGTGGATGCACTTATAGATCAGAAAAGCATAGAGCAAACGTTTGAACCATAGGTTTTGTTTTTCGAATCCGGTCCCCGAAATAAAACGCTGATATGCCTGCTGAAACGAACTCACGCCCAGGACTAAAAGTAAAGCAATTCCACGAAACAGGAAACTAAAGCGCAAAACGGTCCTGGGCCCATGCCGAAGCAGGCCCGGAATTTTCTACCTTTACGATATGCGTCTCCGCTTCTGTATTCTGTTACTGGTCATTTTTCCTGCATTAATGGTGGCGCAGCAATTGGCTGTGGCCCGCGATACCCTTTGCGTGCTTGAGAACGGCAAAGTACTCAAAATGCCCTGGGCCAACGGCATCAATTACTCCAACCTCTCAAATGTTGACCTGAACTATGATGGCATCAAGGATCTTGTTTTGTACGACAGGTTAAACCACCTGAACATGGGTCGTTTTCGTTGTTTCATCAAATCAGGAGCGCCGGGTTCAAGTACATACAGCTTTGCCCCTGAACTGGGAAATTATTTTCCCACGGTATACAACTGGGCTGTTTTGCTGGATTACAACTGCGACGGAAAGGAAGATCTGTTTTGTTCCACTAACAGCGGCATCAAAGTTTACCGAAATGAGGGCAGTTTGTCCAACCCGGTCAATTTTGTACTGGTTACTTCGCTCGTGATGTCTGATTACAATCCCGGCGGTCCGCCCTTCTACGGCAACATTTACGCCTCAACACTGGGCGTGCCGGGCATTGCGGACATTGACCACGACGGTGACCTCGACATCATCGCCTTTTCTTCACAAGGATACATGATCGAATACCATAAAAATCTGAGTCTTGAAACTTATGGCAACTGCGACAGTTTGAAATATGAATATCAGGATGATTGCTGGGGTAAATTTGCAGAAAGTTTTTGCAGCATCGCGCTCAACCAATGTCTTCCTTCGCCCCCCAGGCAGGTGCAAATTCTGGGAGAAGACGGAAAGGTGTATCATGCCGGCTCTTGCCTAACCTGTCTAGACAGCGACAACGACGGTGACCAGGATTTGCTGATGGGTGATATTTCCTGCAACAACATTCAATATGCCCATAATACGGGCACAGCGGCCCAGGCTTATATAGGAGACACCACGGGGCTGTATCCGAATTTCCCGAACAAGAACAACACCCTGCAGATCAGGATCAATTCCTTCCCCTGCGCATATTATGTGGATGTTGACGGGGATCTTAAAAAAGACCTGGTTGCCACGCCCAGCGCGTTTGGAAGCGAAAACACGGCAAGTGTCTGGTATTACCGCAACACCTCATCAACCAACACGGTGAATTTTCAGTTCGTGAAAAAGAACCTGCTTCAGGACGAGATGATTGAAGTGGGCCAGAATGCCTTTCCTGTAATATTTGATGAGAACGCCGATGGCAAATCCGATTTACTCATCGGTACCTATGGCTTTTATGAAACCAACACCCTTGTGTCCCGGCTCACCTTATACCGCAATATCGGAACGCTTGCCCAGCCTTCTTATTCCCTGATCACACACAATTATGCCGGATTGGAAGCACTGGGCCTGAACCACCTGATGCCCTGCACGGGTGATGTTGACGGAGACGGCGACATCGACCTGCTTGTGGGCACCTCTTCCGGCCAGGTGCATTGGCTTGAGAACACCGCCGGAGCCGGACAAGCCTGTAATTTTTCGGTTTTCAAGAACAACCCGTTTGGATTTACCACGGTTTCTGCCGAAGCAGCGCCCCAATTGTTCGATATCAACCAGGATGGAAAACTGGATTTGCTCATTGGTATGAAGAACGGACGCATAGCCTATTACCGCAACACCGGTACCCTAAGTGTACCGGCTTTTAGTCTGGTGACAAACACGCTCGGGAATGTGGATACGCGCGATAACATGGGTACTTACTGGATTGACGGGTATGCCGTGCCCTATTTTTATAAGGAAGGCAGCCAGGTGAAACTGCTTGCGGGTACTTTGTTTGGCACCATCATGCTGTATCAGGTTCCTTCGGATATCACACAGAATTTTCAGTTGCTGAATCCCACTGTGAACAATTACAACGAAGGTGCACAGTCGGCCCCTTGTTTTACAGATGTGAACGGCGATGGCAAGCGTGATCTCTTCATCGGCAATTCTGGCGGCGGACTGAGTTTTTTTTCATCCGCTTCCCCCTATGTGGGTTTACAGGGAAACCTTTCCAATCCTGCGAAAGTCAGGGTAACTGTTTTCCCCAGTCCTGCCAGAGAAAAACTAAAGATCCGGATTGATGACCTCGATTTTTCAGAAGCCGTGATGGAGCTCATGGATCTGAGCGGTAGGGTGCTGAAGCGTTACGAGCTTTATCCTGCTGATAACGAATTAAATCTCGATGGCCTGGGCACAGGATTATATCTGGGGCGTATCCACATCAAAATCGGAGGACAGGATTGGCAGATTGGCCGCAAGATCCTGATCAATAAATAATGCGCAAGGCACTTTATTACTTCTTTCCTGTCGTGTTATGGTCTTGCGCCAAAGATTCGGCGCCTTTGCAATACGGCGATTTTCCGACTGAAATCGGATACATCATCGGACGATCCTGTTCAGTAGAAGGTTGTCACAACGCGAAAAGTTATGAAGCGGCCTCAGGCCTGAACCTTGAAAGCTGGAGCAGTCTGTTCAGAGGGAGCCGGAGTGGTTCACCTGTGATCCCATATAGCAGCAGGCTTTCATCACTTTGTTATTTCATCAACGATTACGATGATCTGGGTCCTAAAAATACCCCAAGGATGCCTTTGAATCAGAAGGCACTCGAAAAAACTGAAGTGCAGGCCATACAAACCTGGATCAACCAGGGCGCGCCGGATCAAAACGGCAAGGTGATGTGGGCGGATAATCCATACCGGAAAAAACTCTATGCAGTAAACCAGGCTTGTGATGTGGTGACGGTATTCGACAGCGAAAGTAAACTCCCCATGCGGTATATTGATGTGGGCACCAAATCGGGCAGTATTGATACGCCGCACCAGATCCGCGTGTCGCCTGACGGACAATTCTGGTATGTGGTGTTCATCAACAACAACGTGATGCAAAAATTCCGTTGCAGCGACGACAGCTACGTGGGCAGCATTCCATTAAGTCCATTCGCCGCGGGCCAGTCTGCTAATCCCGATGACGACGCCCTCGACTGGAACACATTTGTCATCAGCAAAGATTCTAAACGCGCTTACTGTGTATCTTGGACAGCCAATGGCAAGGTGGCCGCGGTGGATCTTGTAAACATGAAGCTCCTGCATTATGCGCCGGGTTTTCCTTTCGCGCATGGCATTGCGTTGAACGCCGCTGAGGACAAAATGTATATCACCGCGCAAAGCGGAAACTTTATTACTGAACTGGATACCGGTTTCAATGCGGCCAACAATTTTTCGTTGCAGAACGGCATGGCTCCAAGCTCCAATCCTTCTTTAGATCTTCACGACATCCTTCTATCACCTTCAGGTTCCTCCTTTTATATTACCTGCCAGCGCTCAAACGAGGTGAGGGTGTTCGACCTGGGTACCAAATCGGTCACAGCCGTTATCGCCACAGGCATTTATCCTCAGGAGATTGTGTATTCAGCTACAAGCGGAGAATTTTATGTGAGCTGTACGAACGATACCATTTCGTTCGCAGGTGCACACGGGGTCATCACTTCCATTCAGGCCCAGACCCACGCAACCAAAAAACTCAAATGTGGCTTTCAACCTCATGGCATTGCCTGTGATGAATCTAAAAAACTACTTTATGTTTTGTCGAGGAATATACTCAGCAATGGTATCCCCCCACATCACAGCAGTGTGTGCCAGGGCAGGAATGGCTATGTGAATTTTGTTGATCTGAGAACTTTTAGTCTTTTGCCTGAAAAATATGAACTCAGTGTAGATCCTTATTTTGTTAATCCCCGCCCATGAACGATATTAATACACTGTTACAAAGTAAGCAACCCCTCCTGATCTATGATGGGCAATGCGCACTCTGCAGTCATCTGGTGCAGTTTTTTCTGCGTCGTGAAAAAAACACAAGCATGCATTTTGCTGCCCTTCATTCTGAATCAGCTGCGCTGATCCTGAAGTATTTTGAAATCGGCGATCAGACCGACAGCATGGTGCTGATCAGGAATTACCAGGCCTACATCAAATCCTGTGCAGCCTTGCGCCTGTGCTGGTATATGAAGGGTCTCTGGCCCCTGCTTACGGTATTTCTGCTTATACCACCCTTTATACGCAATGCTGTGTATGATTTTATTGCAAGGCGACGGTTAAAGTGGTTCGGTTTAAGGGAGTCGTGTATGAACATCAAGGGATTCGATCCCGGGCGTTTCCTGGACTAGGCGTGTTGTTTTGCAAAGGCGATGCAGGCTAAGGATAAGCGGATTCCAGGAATGTGCTGCATGGCCTGCCAGGCTGCATCCACCGTGGCCCCCGTGGTGAGTACGTCGTCCACCAGTAAAACGTGCCGCCCTTCCAGTTGTGTTTCGTCTTTCATACCAAATATACCTTCCACATTCTGCCAGCGCTGGAACTTCTTTTTTCTGGTTTGTGTGCTGCTCGCCCTGAGCCTGAACAGCAAATCGTTTCTCATCTGAGCCTGCAGTGTAAAACACAGGCCTTTGGCAAATTCTTCGCTCTGGTTGTATCCCCTCAGTTTTTGTTTGGTGGGATGCAAGGGCACGGGCAGCACCATATCGAAATCCGGAAGGCGTCCGGATTCAAGGTATTCCCGTCCCAGCCACTTCCCCAGATTCACGGCCAGATCTTTTTGACCTTCGTATTTGATCGCGTGCACAAGCCTTTGTACCCTGCCACTTTTTTCGAACATGAACAAACAGAGAGCTTCCTGCAGGGGTACCCGCCCACCCAATTCAATCTGCACGGGGTTCAGGGCCTGAGGGTGTAGGATGCATTTAGGCAAGGTGAGTTTGCACAGGCGGCAAATCTGGTGTTCGGAACGAAACAGGTAGCGGCCGCAGGCCTCGCAATAACGGGGATAAATTAATGACAAAAAATCGTTGATAAGTGCCATGTAATTTGTTCCAATTTACTGTTTATACCCTTTACTTTTGCCTCTATGGAAGAGAAAACCGGGCAAAACCGCAGGCAGAGGGCCCTTATCCTTTGGGCGATCATACTTCTGCTGCTTGGAAGCAATGCTTATGCCCTGTGGCTTTACTGGAAGGAAAAACACAAGCTGGTTGAACAAAAGATAATTACCCAGAAGGTATACATTGAGCGCGACAATGTGCAGGCTGACCTGGTTACGCTTCAGAAGGAATATGACGACCTGAAGACCAGCGACACCAAACTGCAGGCCGAAATTGAAGAAAAAAAGAACCGAATAACGGAACTGATAGAAGAGGCCAAGAAACACCGCAACGACGCCTATACCATTGCCAGCCTCCGGAAAGAAACCGAAACCCTGCGGAAGATCATGATCGGATACGTTCACACCATCGATTCACTCAACACGCTGAACATTCAGCTACGTGAAGAGAAAAAGGTAGTGGTGAAACAACTTGGCGTGGAAAAGGAAAAGCAAAGCGTATTGATCCGCGAGAAAGAAGAACTAAAAACCACCATCGCCAAAGGCTCGGTGCTGAATTGCTTTAATGTGGTAGCCAAAGCGGTGTTGTTTAAAAAAGGCGGAACCCGGGAATCTGAAACCACCAAGGCAAGAAAAACGCAGAAAATCAAGGTTTCATTCACACTGGGCGAAAACAAGATCGCCAAACGCGGCGAAAAAACCGTGTATGTGCGCATCATGACGCCTGATGGAAAAGAGATGGCCAAGAGTTACGACGATGCCTATCGCTTCAGCTTTGATAACAGCAGCGGATATTTCGCCGGCAAAGAAACCCTTAATTACGCGAACACTGAAATTTCAGGTGTGACCTATTGTGAGGGACAGGGCGATTACGTGCCCGGCAATTACCTGATAGAGATCACCTGCGATGGGGTTGTGATCGCGAACACCAGCCTGAAGCTGGATTAATGCAATTGGCGTTTACTGGCGGGTGATATAACCCTGCAGATTATCGATGATGTATTTCTGTTCTTCGATGATGAATTTCACGAGGTCACCGATTGATACAAGTCCGATTAATTTCTCCTTTTCCATTACGGGAAGGTAACGTACACCACCAGTCATCTTGGCCATGCAATCGGTAATGCTCTCTTCAGGAGACACCAGGGTGGGATTGCTTTCCATGATCTCTTCCACCATGATTTCCTTCGAAGATTTGCCTTTCACCATAACCTTACGGGTATAATCCCGCTCAGTCAAAAGACCCGCAAACTTCCCGTCCCTGACCACCAGCAAAGAACCCAGATTTTTCTGTACCATCATTTTGATGGCGTCGTGCACCAGCATGTCCGGAGGAATGGTAACAAGGGGACGCTGTTTCTGCTGAAGAAGATGTTTAACTTGTTTGGTGATCATAAAACCTCCTGCTTTAAAATTGGTTAGAACTAAGTTAACCAATCAATAAAGAAAAAGCAAATGGTTCAACACTGACTTTTATCAAGTCAAGGGAAGGTTCCCTGATCAAAGGATGAGCATCACATCGCCGTAGGAATAGAACCGGTATTTTTCTTTAATTGCCTCCTTATAGGCTTTCATTACCAGGTCGTACCCGCCGAAGGCGCAAACCATCATGAGGAGGGTGCTCTCAGGCATATGGAAATTGGTGATCATGCTGTTGGCTATGCTGAACTCGTAGGGTGGAAATATAAATTTGTTGGACCAGCCCACATAGGGGTTCAGGTGGCCGGTTGTGGAAACGGAGGTTTCAATACCCCTCATCACAGTGGTTCCTACGGCGCACACTTTCTTTTTCCTGTCTTTCGCTGCGTTCACAATCTTGCAGGTATCGCTTGAGATAAGCACTTCCTCGCTTTCGGTCTTGTGTTTGGTCAGGTCTTCCACTTCCACGGGGCGGAAAGTGCCCAAACCTATGTGCAGTGTCATGGGCGCGAATTGCACCCCTTTGATTTCTAGCCGTTTCAGTAGTTCGCGGCTGAAATGCAGGCCTGCCGTGGGGGCGGCCACGGCGCCTTCGTTCTTCGCAAATACGGTCTGGTATCTTTCAATGTCTTCGGGTTCTGCCGGCCGTTTGATGTATTTAGGCAATGGGGTTTCGCCCAGATCATAAAGTATTTTCCTGAACTCTTCGTAACTACCGTCATAAAGAAAGCGCAGGGTGCGTCCCCTTGATGTGGTGTTATCGATCACCTCAGCAACCAGGTTGTCGTTCTCTCCAAAATAAAGCTTATTGCCAATACGGATCTTGCGCGCCGGATCAACCAGTACATCCCAAAGCCGGCTTTCGGCATTGAGTTCCCTAAGCAGGAACACCTCTATCTTGGCCCCGGTTTTCTCTTTGTTCCCGTACATCCGGGCCGGAAAAACTTTGGTGTCGTTGAGTATCATCACGTCACCATCGTCAAAATAATTGAGAATATCTTTAAATTTTTTGTGGGTGATCTTGCCAGTTGCCCTGTCAACCACCATCATTCTGGCGTCTTCACGGTTCTTTGCAGGATATTCTGCCAGGAGTTCCTTGGGCAGATTAAATTTGAACATGGATAACTTCATCGTGCTGTTTGCTTACAATAAGGTTCAGACAGGTATTCTTGAAGTGATGAGCCGGGAGGGTGAGATCAATATCCGGCTCAAGGCATACTGATCAGGAAATAAATGTCATAATCTTACGGGATTAATTCGGGCGCAAAATTAATACAATTTGGAGGCGAGTGCTAATTAATTGTTCAAAAAAATCAACCAAAGCCAATTGTCGGAATGAAAAGTGCTGATTTTTAGATAATTTTATGTTTTTATCGTCTCATCCCATGCCTTTCCTCTCCCGTTTCAGAAACCTGTTCCTGACTCTTTTTCTGGCCTTTATATTGATGCTCGGATGGTCCTTCAGCCCCGATTATTTCGAGATCAGCAAGAACCTTGACATTTTCAACGCCATTTACCGTGAGCTGAACATGTCTTATGTTGACGGGACAAAAGCGGGCAAGCTCATGAAAACAGGCATAGACGCCATGCTGGCTTCCCTTGACCCTTACACAGTATATTTTACCGAAGAAGACATTGAAGAATACAAATACATCACTACTGGTGAATACGGTGGTATAGGTGCCAGTGTAAGCGACATCGACGGCAAAATGATTGTGGATGAGCCCCGTGAAGGTTTTGCCGCTTTCAGAGCAGGCATCAGGGCAGGTGATCAGATTGTGGCCATTAACGGTAACAATGTGATCGGGAAAAAAAGCGATGACATTTCAGGTCTTCTGCGCGGCAATGCCGGTACACCCATCAGCATCCGTATCATACCTCTGGGTAAAAAGGAGGCGGTTGAGCTAAAACTACAAAGGGAAGAGATCAAAAGTCCCGCAGTGCCCTATTATAATATCCTTCCCGACGGCAGCACTGGTCTGATCAAGCTTGTGGCCTTCACAGAGAATTGCAGCGGTGAGGTGAAATCTGCCCTGCTCGATCTCAAATCAAGAGCCTGCAAACAGCTCATACTCGACTTACGTGGTAATCCGGGCGGCATGCTGCACGAAGCCGTGAACATAGTGAACCTGTTTGTGGAAAAAGGACAGGAAGTGGTATACACCAGAGGAAAAGTCAGTGACTGGGACAGGAGTTACCTGGCCGTAAACAATCCGGTTGACCTCAGCATACCGCTTCTGGTATTGGTGGATGAACATTCGGCTTCAGCCTCGGAAATTGTGAGCGGCGCGCTGCAGGATCTTGACCGTGCGGTGATTATGGGCAAGCGCACGTACGGCAAAGGGCTGGTGCAGCAAACCCGCGACCTGGTTTACCAGGCTAAGATCAAGATTACCGTGGCCAAATATTACATACCAAGCGGACGATGTGTGCAGGCCCTTGATTACACCCACCGCGACGCGGAAGGTCGGGTAGAAAAAGTGCCTGACAGTCTGGTTACTGCATTCAAAACCCATGGCGGGCGCGTAGTATACGACGGGGCCGGCGTAACACCTGACTTGCCAGGAATTCTTGGCCGATCCAGTGAAATCTGTGAAGTGCTGCAGACTAAATTCGCGCTGTTTAAATATGCGAGTCTGTACTTTCTCCGCCATCCTCAGTTGCGCGACAGCCTTAACTTTGAACTCAGTGATGAGGAATTCAGGGATTTTCAGTCGTATCTGAAACAAAGTGACTTTTATTATGAAAGCAAAACGGAAAAGGATCTGGAAGTCCTGCGAAAAAACGCTGAAGAACTCGGTAATTTTGAGATGATGCGCAGTGAATATGACCTGATGCGTGAAAAAATAAAAATGACCAAGAATCAGGACATGATGATGAATGAAAAACAGATCCGGAATCTGCTTTCGGAAGAGATCATTTCGCGGTATTATTTTCAGAAAGGCCGTTTGCGCTATGCCCTCAAACACGATGAAACGCTTGCCGAAGCAGCTAAATTGGCAGCCAATGAAAATGAACTGAAATCGGTGTTAAGTCGGCAGGACAAAGCCACTAAGGCTTTTAATCCCATGAAAAAATTCTGAGTTCAGAACCCAGCAAAGATGCCGATCTGAATGATGGGGTTGGGATAAAAGATGGCTTGAGGTGATTTATTCAGATTGTACATTATGGAAGCATACATGGCGGCGCGGTCGCCAAGGGGCTGGCGCAAACCACCACCCACATAAATGTAATTCACCCAGACTTTATCATTGTAGTTGTAGGAAAAGTAGTTTGGTTGCAGCAGCCGGTCAAATTCCACTTTGCCGAACACATTCTTGGTGAGGAATAACATGCTGTAACAATGCAGGCCGTAGATGGAATAACTGACTTTGGAATTCAAGTAATAATAGGAAGTATAATTATACACTATTCCGGCCCCAACATACAGGCGCTTATTCACGGCCATATTCACGGTGGGCGAAAGATACACATAGGTTGAGCTTCCGAACATTACCATGAAATTGCCGCCAAAACTTAATTTTTCCTTCCAGTTGAATGCGGCTTTTTCCTTCTCCCTTGTTTTTTCGTGTTTGGCAGGCGTGCCATAATACACACTGTCAACCTGGGCTTGGTTCCATCCCGTAAAAAGAAAAACGGTGGTTAGGACTATGAGGACTCGTTTCAAGGCAAGACGAATTTAGAAGTATCTTTGGAGAAACAAAGATAGGGATTATGGTGATACTGATAACCGGGGCCTCCGGCGGCATTGGATTTGAGTTGCTTAAAAAATGTGCGGTGAACGAGGGCCATACCGTCATTGCCGTTTCAAGACATACCAAAAACATCCAAGCCTGGATAATACGGGAGAACCGCTACAATGTACTGGTCATAAAAGCCGATATCGGAAGGGAGTCCCAGATCGTTAAAATTGCGGCCACATTGAAAAAACTGGAGCTCTATCCGGATATTGTGGTGAACAATGCAGCCCATTTCCTGAAAAAAGACTTTGCCGAGATCAGCCTCAAGGAATTGGAAGAAGTTTACCGGGTAAATGTGTTCTCTGTTTTTCGTCTCACCCAGGTCATGGTTCCGCTCATGAGCCGAAAGTCAAAAACCCACATTGTGAACATCGGAAGCATGGGTGGTGTACAGGGCAGTTCAAAGTTTGCCGGACTAAGCGCTTACTCAAGCAGTAAAGCTGCCCTCGCCGGCTTAAGCGAATGCCTGGCCGAAGAACTCAAATCGCATGCCATCGCGGTAAATTGCCTGGCCCTTGGTTCTGTTCAAACCGACATGCTTAAAAAGGCTTTTCCCGGATACAAGGCCCCGCTTAGCGCAGCACAAATGGCTGACTTTATTTACGACTTCATGCGCCAGGGTCAGAATTATTTTAATGGGAAAGTGTTGCCGGTTTCCTCCGCCACGCCATAAGTATTCCAAAAAAGAGAGCCGGATAACCGGCTCAAGATTCAATCTTTCACAAAACGCAGGAGCTGTTCTCCCCCGCCACTTTCCTTTATGCGCAGCAGGTAAACACCGGATGGCAAAGTCAGAATGCTCATCTGCACTTCAATACTCTCTTTTTTGAAACTGGCCCTTTGTTCCTTTACAAGCCGCCCCGCATCGTCGTACAACTCCAGATTCGCCTCGGCGTTCCTGGAACAGGTAATGCTTATTTTATCGTGCGCAGGATTGGGGTGCAGTTTGTAGGGGTTTGAGGCGGCTGAAAGATCTTTCAACCCTTCGCAGGCTTCAACTGTTACCGCCACGGTTTCTTTGTCAAGACATCCGTTATTGGAGCCAGTCACCGTATACGTCCAGTTCACAAGCGGTGTGTAGCTTACACTGGCATTGGTGCCTCCTCCGTTACTCCAGGTATAGCTGAGGGCGCCGCTGGCGTTGATGTTCAATTCTTCGCCCTGGCAAAGGGTAACAGAATTGCTCACGGTAATGGCAAGTGTTGGCATATTACTCACCAGAATGGTGTTTGTGTAAACCGGGCCTGAACCAAATCCGTTCCCTGAAACAAATGATACCGTGTAAATCCCCGGCGTATTAAAGGTAAGAGTAGGATTTTGCACACTGTTGGAATTAAAATTCACACCGGCTGATGGGGTGATGGTCCAGCTCCAGGTGTTTGGTGTTTGGGAGGAGTTATCAGTGAGGGCTTTGGGTACACCCACACAGTACGCGCCATCATAGGAAAAGCTGGGTGTAGGCGCTGCAGTACTTTGTACCGCGTCAGCCTGATAAACACCTCTTCCGAAGGTGGCTGCAAACAACTGGCCTGGCCATGCTGGTGTCATTTCCATGTCCATCACAGCCACATTGGGCAAACCGGTGTTGTAAAGGGTCCAGTTTGGAGAAGAATTATCCTTGTAATACACACCAATATCCATGCCGATGTAAATTCTGTCGTTGGATCCCGGTTCATACACCGAGCAATTGGCCGGAATGTTGGGGAGATTGGATGAAATATTTGTCCAGCTCGCTCCGCCGTTTGTGGTCTGGAAGACCTTATTCCCGGCAGTGTATCCGCTTACGGTAACCCAGGCGCTGTTCTCATCATTCGGATCAATGGTAATAAAGGTAGGGTTGCCTCCGGAAAAATTCGCCGAGCTCCAGGTGCTTCCCCCATCGCTTGTTTTGCGAATAGAACCCTGGTACAAGACGTAAATCACCTGGTTGTTGGAAGGCGCTATCGCGAACTCCTTCACGGTTCCGCCACCTCCAGTGGTTCCCATTTGTGTCCAGCTGTTTCCCTGAAAGGTGGATTTGAACAGCTGGGAATAACCCGCGTAAATGGTGTTAGGTAACAATGGATCCTGTTTCCAGGGCGATACCCAATCTGCTGTGCCGGTTAATCCCGATGTTACAGCTACCCAGGATAATCCGCCATTGGTGGATCGGCGAAACGAGCCGTTTTGGGCCGAAGAATACAGGATCTGGTCGTTGGTACGGTCAACAAAACAATCCATGCCGTCGCCACCTGCTACGTGGATGTAATTCGCACCATTCTTCTTGTTTGAACCATTATCCTGGTGGCCTGTGATCCAAATGTTCTGAGTGAGGGCTGACAATCCCAATTTATAAATTTCGGCTGTGTTGCGTTGGGCATTCAGTGAAACCCAGTTGCTCCCGTTGAAATAATAGGTGCCACCATCGTTGCTGGAATATAAGGTTCCGGTTGTGTCGTATTCCAGTTCGTGAATATCGGCATGCAGCCAGGAGGGACCTGTAGAATTCCAGCAACCCAATACGGACCAGTTCACGCCCCCGTTGGTGGATCTCCAAACGTTTACACCGCCTACCGACACCTCGTTCGAATTGCTGGGTGAAGCCGCTATGGCCGTGTTCCACCATCCTGTACCCGTACCGCCTGAATTGCCGGCGCAGGAATTGCCCAGTAGGTTGGGACTTGTGGATGCCACGGTAAAACTTTGACCGTCGTCGGTTGACCGGTAAACACCCATAAAATTATAATCGCTGTTTTTGCAGGCCAGTACATAAACCATAGAAGGATTGGCCGGAGAAACGGCAAGACTCATGCGATAAGCACCAGAAGTGGGGATACCTGCATTCACCTGGCTGAAACTGCTACCTCCATTTGTGGAACGGTAAAATGAAGTATTACCTGCGGCGTAAACTATGGAAGCATTTCCAGGATTAAATTTCACATCCCAGCATGGCACTGATAAGCTTACTGACCAGGTAGCTCCCGCGTCGGTACTTCTAAGCAAACCAACATTGGTGGCGGCAAACAGCACCTGCGAATTGCCGGGATCCATAGCCAGTTTGTGAATAAAGCGGTTTTGGGGACTTGTGTATGACAAACCCGTTACTGACCAGGTTACGCCCCCGTTGGTGGTTTTGTATATTCCGCTTGAAGGATCGGTGTAAGCGCCCATTTGGGTGTCACCTCCACCGGTAGCCAGATACATGATGCTTGTGTTGTTGGGATCGATCAGCAAATCCGTGCAAGCCCCAATTGGCAGTTGATCGTGGTTCGTGCTCCAGCTGGCACCGCCATTTGTACTTTCCCAAAGCCCGCCGTTTGCAGAGCAGATGTAGAGTTTGGACGGGTTGCCCGGAAAGAAGGTGATCCCATTGTCTTTACCGGCGCCTACGCCCACTCCATTGGAACTACCCGTGGGCGCGCCCATGGGGCCCACAGGCATCCAGGTGGCGGATTGAGCCGATGAACTGCTGATCTTTTGGCCTTCGTTTTCCGATCTGTATGTTTTGAGAAACGTTTCGTAATTGCGCGTGGTTTGCTGCATGAGGGATAAATCCCCACTGGGATATACTCTGGGTTCCACAATGTATTCCCAGCGTTTGTATTGTTTATACCCAATGCCTTTCACGGTAATATCCTTGTCCTTAAAGTATGCGTTAAAGGCTTTCTGAATGTCGTAGAAATTGGCGTCGGGTTTCCCAACCAGCTCAATCCAGGATTGGCTTTGCACCTGTGTTACAAACAGGATAGCCGCAAGGCAAGCAATAAATTTTTTCATGGTCATTGTATTGGGATTCCGGTCTATTCTTTAATGAATCGTATGATCTGTTCCTTGTTTTCTTTGGATTGCACCCTCAGTATATAAGCACCTTTGGGCAAGGTGTTGAGATTGATCTGCTGTTCTGTTCTGTCTTTGGCGAAATAAAGTTTACTTACAAGTACTTCCCGTCCTGCTGCATCGGTGAACACCGCCAGGGCTTCCGATTCGCAATCGCAGATCACCGACAAGCGGTCCTTTGCAGGATTGGGAAAAATACTGAAGGGACTAGGGTTTGAGCCAGGCTTCACCAAACCCACACATTCGTCCACCATAACCTGAATGCTGTCTTTGCTTGTGCAGGCATTCGCGTCTTTACCTGTGACGCTGAAAAACGAGCTCTGTGCCGGACTAACCGAGATGGTTGAACCCGTGATGGACCCTGGTTGCCAGGTGTAGCTGTTTGCACCAACCACATTCAGATTGATGCTTTCACCCAGGCAAATGGTAGAGTTTTGAGGGGTGAGAACCAACATTGGCCTGGGGTTCACAAGAAGTGTTTGCGTGTAAACATTTCCCGGACCGACTGAATTGGAAGCCTGTAAACTCACCGTATAAACACCTGGTGATGGGAAACTGATCACAGGGTTTTGGGAGTTAGGGCTGGTGATGATGACGCCAGAGGAGGGATTCACGGACCAAGACCAGGCTGATGGTGAATTTCCGGAAGCATCTGAAATGATCTTTGGATTCAGGTCGCAGTATGCACCACTGAACGCAAAACTGCTGCTTGGAGCGGAAGTGACTGCCGCAAGGTCAACCTGATAAACGCCCCGGCCATAGGTTGCAGCCCTCAAAATGCCCGGGGCTGCGGGTGAAATCTCCAGATCGCTCACGGGTGTGTTGGGAAGACCCTGGTTATACAGCGTCCAGCTGTTGCTGTTTATGTCCTTGTAGTAGACGCCAACATCCATACCCACATAAATTTTGTCGCTGCTGCCGGGTTCATAAACAGAGCAGTTTGCGGGAATGTTGGGCAGGTTGTAGGATATATTGGTCCAAGTGCTGCCGCCGTTAAGGGTTTGGAACACCTTGCTTCCGCTCACATAACCGCTCACGGTGAGCCAGGCTTTATTCGGGTCGGTCAGAGAGATGGTGATGAAAGTGGGCGCTCCGCCGAATGAACTTCCACCGGCTGTCCAGGTGAGGCCGCCATCAGTTGTTTTGCGTATCACCGAACCGTGAATCACATAGATAATCTGGTTGTTGGAGGGCGCAATCGCAAATTCCACAATGCTTCCACCGCCTCCTGTGGCGGTAAGCTGAGTCCAGCTTGTACCGAGGTTGTTCGATACAAACATTTGCTGACGGCCGGCATATAAGCGGGTCGCAACCTGTGGGTCCTGTTTCCAGGGCGTTACCCAGGCCCCCGTGCCGCTAAGTCCGGATGTTATTCCCGAATAGGAAGCCCCTCCGTTGGTTGATCTCACAAAAGAGCCATTTGGTGTTGAGGTGAAAAGATTCTGATCGTTTGTGCGGTCAATGAAACAATCTGTTCCGTCTCCGGCATAACTGGCCTGATAAAGGCTACCCGTGTACAGTCCCGTTCCATTGTCCTGGTGACCGGTGATCCAGCGGTTTGCAGTAAGTGATGAGAGACCGATTTTGTAAATCTGAGCGATATTCCTCTGGTTGTTGAGATCGATCCAGCTGCTTACATTGTATTTGAAAATACCACCATCAGATGCGCTGTAGAGGTTACCGTTCACATCATATTCCAGATCATGGTGATCGGCCTTGAGGTATACTCCGGGGGCTGATGTACCTATCCAGCATCCCACGTTGGTCCAAGTTCCCGTGGCTCCGCCGGCATTGCTGTTCCAAACATTTACGCCGCCCACACTCACAAGATCTTTGTTGGAAGGCGATACGGCCACGGCAAGATCGTACCAGCCCTGACCATTGCCAGCTGTACCATTGCATGCGTTTGCCAGAATATCCGGACTTGTTGACATCACGGAAAATGTTTGTCCGCCATCGGTAGAACGGTATAGTCCCGCGTAACCAGAACTCGAACTGCTTGACCGCAGCGCATAGACATAATTACTGTCGGCCGGACTCACCCCAATAGCCATACGGTTGCAAGCGGTTGTAGGTATGCCATTTGAAATCAAAGTAAAGGTAGCACCCCCATCGTTAGACACCCTGAAACTGGTGCCGGATAAATAAACCGAGTTGGGATGAGCAGGTTTAAATTCCATGTCGAAATAATCACCGCTCAGTACCAGCGACCAGGTATTGCCGGCATTGGTGCTGCGATAAACCCCAGCATTGGTTGCAGCCAGAAGGATCTGGGGATTCAGGGGGTTGATGATCAGCCTGCGCATCTGCCTTTGCGCACTCACCGGAAAGGTCAGACCTGAATTCAGCCAGGTTTGTCCTCCGTCCGTTGATTTTAGAACGCCAATGCAATAAGTGTCACCTGCATCACCATCTCCGGTAGCCAGGTACATGATGTTGGGATTCACAGGGTCTACAGCCAGGTCAGAACAACCGATCACGCTCAGGTAGTCGGTATTGGTGCTCCAGGTTTGTCCGCCGTCAATGGTTTTCCAGAGGCCCCCGGCCGGGGCCCCGGCCCAAAATATGGAGGGGTTGGTAGGATGGAAGGTGATGAAATTATCGCGTCCTGCTTTTCTCGGAAAACCATTGGTAGCCACGCCACTCATGGGCCCCATGGGCCCCATGGCTGTCCAGGTTATGGAGGAGGTCAATTGTGAACTGCCCTGCTGCAATGCGCGTTGGGATGAATAGGTTTCGAAAAATTCCAGGTAATTGGACCAGGTTTTTGAGATCAGAGAAAGGTCTCCGCTTGGGTACACTCTGGGTTCAACAAAATATTCCCATCGTTTAAAAGGCTTGTAACCGTTTCCCGGTTCCGTTATATCTCTTGTTTTCCAGTATTCGTTAAAGGCTTCGCGGATGCTGTAAAAATCAGACCCGGCCTGATTCATCCTGCTGAGCCACTCTTGCGCCTGAGCTGTGCTGCCGGCCAAGCAAATGCCAAGTGTTATTCTGATGAATGTGTGTTTCATTGTAATAGGATTATAAGATTCTGTTGGTACAAGACAAGACTCGCCATGCTGATGAACATGCATGTGAAGCCATGAAGCAGGCATGTTCTGTTTTGGGCTGCGGTACAGTTCTGGTCATACTGTGTTTTGCTGCCGGTACTTCTAGTTTTCAACCACAAATTTTCTTGCGGTTCTGCTTCCATCTTTAGCTCTCAGCTGCATGATGTAAATTCCGTTCTTCATCTCATTTGTGCTGATTTCTTCGGTGCAGGCGCCTGTTGCGCAATTCAGCGCTTTGCTCAGAACAGTTCTGCCACTGATATCAGAGAGTTCAAGACTGGTAAAGGATTTGCCATACCGGATATAAAATTGTTCTGAAGCCGGATTCGGGTAGATGTCCAGAATAAGATCTTCCTGCGATGCGCCTTGTAAACCTGCACATTCGGTGACAGAGATGGTGAAGTCCCAGGTGCTTTTACAGGTGCCGTCGCTGCCCGTAAGGCTAATGGTTTGATCGCTGGTTGCCGTGTAAGCGAAGGTGTTTCCAAACAGGTTTCCGGGTTGCCAGGTGTAATTCACGGCCCCTCCTGCAATGAGTACAATGTCGTCATTCATGCACACCACAGGACTTGCGCCCAGTATGTTAAGTGTGGGGCTGGGTGTGATGCTGATGGTTTTGGAGAAAGTGCTGAGCGTGCCATTATCCGCCGCCAGGGTTATGGTATAGGTGCCTCCGAAAGGAAAAGTAATGGTGGCGGGATCGCTGTTGGGTGAAGGATTGATAGAGGCAGGCCCGTTCACCGACCAGGTGTAGTTTGGCACAGGTGTACCGTAAGAAGAATTCACCAGATTGATCACGTCGTTGGCGCAGGCCACTGCCGGTATATTAAACTGTGCAAAAGCCGGAACCTGGGTTACGGTGCAAAGGTTGTGTGTACCCAGCTGGTTGCGGTAAGGACTGAATTGCATGGCCGTTTGAATGCGTGTGGCCTGATCTGGCGTGAACATGTACTTCACGGGATCATTGGTGTAGTCCATAAAGTTCATGAACATTTCGCCGTTGGGGTTGTTTCCACTGCAGTTGGCTGTTTTGTAAGGATAGACTGGGCTCCCAAAATTGCTGGCAGAAGCCATAGGGGTGTCGTCGCAGAAATCACTCAGGCAGGTGCCGTCTCCCCAGATGTGGCGTAAGCCAAGCCAGTGACCCACTTCATGCGTGCAGGTGCGGCCCCTGTTGTAACCGGAGGCATAAGCTCCCGAAGGGTAAGTGCCGGCAGAGACAACTGAACGAGACCAGCACCAGAATACGACGGTTTGAGCTGTGCCATTTGATCCAATGTTTAAACCCCTGAGGTTGGCCA
>DAOMFS010000009.1:0-17200 GCA_035429925.1 Bacteroidia bacterium
GCTGCCCTACGCGGTTTACGACGGCGAGGATATTGTGGATGCACTGCGCCTCATACGGTGAATTTGAACAAGGCCGTCCATTGCTGGAGGAAATTCGCCGGCGTTTTCCTTCTCATCAGATCATCCTGAGTTTTTTTTCCCCCAGCGGTTTCAATGCATTTAAGAACTGGAAAGGAGCTGACCTGGTAACATACCTGCCTTATGACACCAGATCAAACGCTACCCGATTTTTAAACCATCTGAAGCCCGATAAGGTGATCTTTGTCAAATACGAATTCTGGCTCAATTTTCTGTCAGAGCTCCGGGAGAGAAATATCCCCAGTTATTTGATTTCGGCCGTATTCAAATCGCACCATCCCTTTTTCCGCTGGTACGGTGGTGTGTTCAGGGAATCGCTTTCGGCATACACCAGAATATTTGTGCAGGACAAAGATTCTCTCGAGCGCCTCGAAAGCATAGGGATAAAACAGGTTTCGGAAAGCGGAGATACCCGTGTAGACCGGGTCCTGGAGATACGGCGGAAATTTACTTCACTGCCTTTTTTTGAAACCTATTGCCTGGATGCGCAGGTGCTGGTGGCAGGAAGCACCTGGCCAAAAGACGAAGAACTGATTCTTCAGGCCTGGAAGCAAATGGGAAAACCAGGCCGCAAACTTATACTGGTGCCACACGAAGTGGATGCAAAAAGCATAGCGGACTGCGAGAACAGACTTAAGGCCAGCGACCTGGCCTTTTCGCGGTATTCAAGTCTGCAGGAAAAAACAGGGAAGGCGGAAAACATCCTCCTGCTGGATACCATGGGGCTTTTATCCCGATTGTATCATTATGCCGCACTCACCTATATCGGCGGGGGACTCGACAGTGGCATTCACAATTGCCTGGAGCCAGCCGTATACGGAAAAACAGTTTTCTTTGCAGGCCATTCGCACCACAAATACAACGAAGCCATGGATCTGATTGCGATCGGGGCCGCCAGGCCCCTTAACAATTCCGCCGAATTAACGGAGGCTTGCTCTGAGGTATTGGAGGATGCGGATAAACAACGCAAAACAGCCCTGAGCCTGGAAATCTATTTTAAGGAAAGGGCCGGAACAACGGAAGCCCTGATAAAATCCATTTTCGGGGTTTAAGTCCGGGAAGCACGCAGCAGGGACTCCCAAAGCAATTGTGCGCTCTTGTCCCATGAAAAGTTCTTTTTCTGCAGCCGGCCGTTTTGCACAAGCTCGTTGCGAACCGCTGAATTGTTGTAGATCCTCAGCATGGCATTCTTTATTTCTGAAGGATCGAAGGGGTTCACCTTGAGGGCCGCGTTTCCGGCCACCTCAGGCAGGCTGCTGATATTACTGGTGATGATGGGAATTTCGGCTTCCATGGCCTCCACCAAAGGAATACCAAAACCTTCATAATAGGGCACAAAGGTGAGGGCCATGGCGGAACCCAACACGGCCGAAAGCTCTTCGTTCGGAAGCCGTCCGGTGAAAATGATCTGATCGCGGCAGGCCGATTCGTTCAGAGCCTTTTCAATATCTGACATACCCCAGAATTCGGGTCCGGCCAGTACCAGTTTCATGTCAGCCCCTGTTTCTTGTTTGAAAAGAGAGAAGGCCCGGATGAGATTGGGTATGTTTTTACGCGGGTGAAGTGAACCCACATTCACAAAGTAATTGCTGCCCCCGCAATATTTTTCGCGGGTTTTCCGACGCGTGGCATCATCAACCGGTTTAAAGAAAGAATTGATACCATTATACACCACGTCAATCCTGGCCGGATCGATGCCGTAATGTTTGGAAATCTCACCTCGGCTAAATTCTGATACGGTGGCAATTCGGGTTGCGGCTTTGGCAAACCGGGGGAAATAATAATTATAATATCTGGACGTTAACCACTTCAGGTCCTTAGGATAATGGTGAAAGTTGATATCGTGAATAACCGGCACCTGTTTGCAGCCGGCACCCAGAGACAGAAAACCGTCGGGCGAAAGAAAAAGATCGGGTTTCATTTTCCGCAAGAGGTTTTTCACCGAATGCTGGAACCAGGCATAGTATAGAATCGGATGCCGGGCCTGGGGAGAAAGGATCAGTGGGGTGATGTTCGGGGCATAGATGAACTCTTCACTGTAGGGCCTGTCGAACAAAAAAACAAAATGCACGTCGGGGTGGTTGCGCGTGATTCGCTTGAGGGTCTGGTGGCTGAACCAGCCAATTCCTTCGAGCCGGTTCTTAAGCAGAAGCCGCGTATTTACAACGATTTGCATGGGGCAAATCTATTAAATTGCCGCCCCATAACCATAAAAAAAACTATCTTTGTCGCCTTTGGTACAAAAAAAGAAATTCATATTCGACCTGGCCATCCTGCTTATTCTTAACCTGCTCATCAAGCCCTTCTGGATACTGGGAATCGAGCCTCAGGTGCAGCTGAAAGTAGGGGATGTGAGTTATGGTGAATACGCGGCCCTTTTCAACTTTTCGCTCATGATGAGCATTCTGCTCGATTTCGGCCTCACCAACTTCAACAACAAAAACATTGCCCAGCATACCCACCTGCTCAGCAAGCATTTCAGCAAAATGCTGAGCTTGAAATTTGTGCTTGCGCTTGTGTATGCCGTCTTCACCTTATTGGTGGGGATGTTTATACTCAAATACGATTTCCGCTACATGAAACTGCTGCTTGTGCTTTGTGCCAATAGTTTTTTCCTCAGTTTTATCTTGTTTTTGCGTTCTAACCTCCTCGCCCTCCATCTTTTCAGGGTAGACAGTATTCTGTCGGTGCTTGACCGCGTGATCATGATCTTCATCGTACTCGCTATGCTGCTTAATAGTTTCGGACTGGAAGTAGATATCATGAACTTTGTGTATGCCCAAACACTGGGTTATGCCCTCACAGCAGGCATAGGATTCTTTATCGTGCTCAACAAAACGCACACCTTTAAACTAAACTGGGATTGGTCGTTTAACCGAATGATTCTTAAGAAGAGTTTTCCTTTTGCCATACTGGTGCTGCTGATGACCTTTTACAACAGGCTCGACAGCGTTATGCTTGAAAGGATACTGCCAGGTGATGTAGGTAAGAAACAAACGGGTATTTATGCCAAGGCTTTCAGATTACTGGATGCCGCCAACATGATTGCATATCTTTTCTCGGTTCAGTTGCTGCCCCTGTTCAGCCGCATGATCAAAAACAAAGAGAACATTGAAAATATTGTAAAACTTTCCTTCACGCTGCTCATCACTCCGGCGCTTATCATTTCAGTGAGCAGTATCTTTTATTCTGACCATTTCTATGAAGTGATCTACAAGGGAGAATCTGAAGGGCACGAAATTCTGGGACTTCTCATGTGCTGCTTCACCGCTATTTCGACCACTTATATTTTTGGCACACTGCTCACCGCCAACGGTAATCTTAAATTCCTGAACCTGATGGCCATTGGCGGCATTGTGGTGAACCTTGTTCTGAATTTTGTGCTGATTCCCCGTTACCACGCCATGGGCAGCGCAGTGGCCAGCGTGATCACCCAGTTTGTGACAGCCCTCATACAGGTTTATCTCTCGTACAAAGTATTTAACCTGAAATTGAATTCGAGGCTCCTGCTTTCACTCTTTTTCTTCATTATCGGCATCATTCTGGCCAATTATTTTACCTTAACTTTAACCGGGCGCTGGATGCTGAATTTCTTAATAATGCTTATTTTTAGTGTGGTCTTGGCTTTCGCTACAGGCATGGTAAATCCCAAGTCATTCATACGATTTGTAAAATATAAATAACTGATATGGTAGAGAATATTTCAGCCACAGAGCTGATCCGAAAGATTGTGAAATGGAGAAAAACCTTTCTGATTGTAAGTGCAGTGAGTGTTGTATTGACCGGAATTGTGACCATTCTGATGCCAAAACAATACAAATCAACCGCCATACTTTTCGCGGCAAGGCAGTTTTCAGTGTCTAAACTGGTGATCGAGGCCAATGCCGGAAATCAGGAAGATTATATGCAGATTGGGGATGAAGACGATTGCGAAAAACTGATACAACTGCTCACGTCCGACGCCCTGAAGGTGAAAGTAGCCGACCGGCTTGATCTCTGGAAGAGGTGGAAAATAAAAGACACCACCTTCGCGTACCACTATCTCAGGCTGAAATGGGACGACATGGTGAAGATCAAACGCACCGAATTCAACAGTGTAAAAGTGGAAGTGTATGACTATACCGCCAACGGCGCGGCTCAGATTGCCAATACGATCAGTGAACTCTGCGACACGGTCCGTCGCGATATGACCAGGGCTGTTTCAGGTGAAGTGCTTCGAATTGTTAAAGCTGAATACGAAAATACCCTGAGTCGCATGCAGGAACTTGCCGACAGCCTTCAAACCCTGCGAAATATGGGCATCATGCATTATAAAGAACAGGTGAAAGCCTATTCAAAAAGTTACGCCAAGGCACTTGAGAAAAACGATGCCGCAGCCATCAAACGCCTGGGCGATAAACTGGACACCCTGGCCAAATATGGGGGCGCCTATCAAACCACAAAGGACAATCTGGATAAGTACAGTTCGAAATACCCGGACATCAAAATGAAGTATGACGAGGCCCTTGTGAATTACAATACTTTTATCCCGGCCAAGTTTGTTGTGGAAAAAGCGGTACCAAACGAGTATAAAGCCAAACCTCGCCGCTTCATCATCATTCTGATCTCCGTTGTGGCCTGCAATCTGCTTGCGCTCTTTGCGCTGCTGCTTCAGGAGAAAATGAAAAGCGAAAACCTGATACAATAAGCTTGGGTAACATTGGTTAGTGTAGCAGGCATATTTGGAGAAACCAGGTACAGGCTTTTTTCGCAATATCTTTCACGGCATTTTGTTCTCTTCTTGTCTCTGCTCTTCGCTTTAGGAGAAGTGTACATCATGGTTTACAAACGGGATTACTTCTACCCTTATAACCTGCTGCCCCTTGCCCTATTCATCCTCTACACAGCGGTGTTCCATTTACAATACCTTGTTTTTTTTCTGGCTTTTGCCACACCGCTGGCCATAAGCCTGAAAGAAATGGGGTTGAGTGAAGGACCTGATCTGAGCATACCTACAGAACCTGTAATGGCCGGAATTATGCTGATGTACCTGCTTCAGCAATTTAAGGGTGGTATAAGCGATAAAAGGTTTAACGGTCATCTTATCAGTTCTGTAATTCTGATACAACTGGTCTGGATGTTCCTGACTACCCTGAGCAGCACAGATTTTGTGGTGTCACTGAAGTATTTCATTTCCCGTCTCTGGTTTATATTCAGTTGTTACCTCATCATCCCCCACCTGTTCCAGAAAAGGGAAAACATGGTTCGGTTTGTGCTGGCCTATGCTTCGGCCATGGCCATTGTGGTTATCTATACCAGTCTCAGGCACATGGCCTACAATTTTAACGACAAGGCAGCCGACTGGGTGGTTTCACCTTTTTACAATGATCACACGGCATACGGCGCCGCATTGGCCATGTTCATTCCGGTGATGCTGTCCTTGATGGCCATGAAATCGCTTAAAATGGCCTGGCGCGTATATGCCCTGGTATTGTTCTGCATGTTTGTAACAGCCATCATCATTTCATTTGCACGAGCGGGCTGGCTCAGTCTTGTGATTGCAGCGGCCATTTTTTTTACCACGCTCCTGCGTTTGCGTTTCAGGTTCATCGTGTTAAGCCTTTTGATTGGAGGTGGTATTTTTGCTGTGTTTCAAAATGATATTCTACTTATTCTAAGCCGCAATACAACCGACGCGGAAGGTAGTTTTGAAAACAACATCGAATCGGTTTCCAACATTTCAACTGACGCCTCCAACCTCGAACGCTTGAACCGATGGAGTTGTGCTTACCGCATGTGGGAAGACAAACCCTTGATGGGCTGGGGTCCAGGAACCTACATGTTCAAGTATGCGCCTTACCAACTGAGCCGCGACCTTACCATCATCAGTACCAATTTCGGCACCAACGGCAATGCGCACAGCGAGTACCTGGGGCCACTCGCTGAGCAGGGTGTACCTGGTTTGCTCATAGTCATTACCTTGTTTTTTGCCACAACGGCGCTGGGTTACCGTTTAGTTTATACACTGTCAGATCACGATGATCGCTACCTTTGCACTGGCCTTTTTCTTGGCCTGATGACCTATATCGTGCACGGGTTTTTCAATAATTTTCTCGATACAGATAAATTGTCACTTCCCTTCTGGGCCTTTCTGGCAGCGCTTGTGAGTTTTGATATTTATTTCAGGAAGAAAAACCAGGTGGCATGATATCAATATTGAAAAGGAGCCTCAAACTGCTTTTACCAAAATATCAGAAACTGATACTGGAGTATAGGGTTAAGCTGAAACCAAGGTACACAACAAGCAGCCCCCCCCCTTATTTACTGGAGCTGGTTGAGAAAGGACAATCTGATTACACCGCTTGGATTGCAAAAATCAGAAACTACTTACCGGTATTTCATGCGTTCAAAACCAATGAACTTGAACACAATGAAAATGAACCAGCCTGGAACAATAATTTTCTGCCTGGACTCGATATCGTAGCCTTGTATACCATTATTGCGGAATGCAAACCCGCACTTTATATCGAAGTGGGTTCGGGTAATTCCACAAAGGTTGCCCGGCGCAGTATTCACGACAACAAACTGAGAACAATCATCACTTCAATTGATCCATTTCCAAGAGCCTCCATCGATCATCTGGCGGATAAGGTGATTCGTGAACCATTCGAGAATCTGAAAGATTACGGCTTTATTACAGATGGACTAAACCACGGAGACATATTGTTTATTGACAATTCTCATCGTTGCCTGCCGAATTCCGACGTTACCGTTTTCTTTATGGAAATATTGCCCAAGCTTAAGAAGGGCGTGCTGGTTCATGTTCATGACATTTATCTGCCCTATGATTACCCACAGGAGATGTGTGATCGGTTTTATTCAGAACAGTATTTGTTAGCTACGGCTCTTATGGCAAACCCACAGCGATATAAAATTGTGTTCCCTGCATTTTATGTGAGTGAGAATGCCGAACTGGCTGCCAGTCTGGATGATGTCTGGAAAGGCCAATACAGCAGTCAGGCCGAAAAACACGGCGGTTCATTCTGGATTGAAATAGGCTGAAAGCTCAAAAATTAAGATCCCTCACCTTCATGCTCAGCATGGCTATATCGTCTGGAAATTCGATATCGCCTTTGAACTCTATGGCAAAGTTGAGCAGGGCAAGGTTCAGTTCCTCAGGCTTTGACTCCCGGTGCTGTTGCATGATTTCCTTTAACACTGCAGTGCTGATGTTCTCATCGTCGGCATTTGAGGTGTCGGTTAAACCGTCTGTATAACATAGCAGGTTAAAATCAGAATTGTAGTTGAAGGTTTCAACATCAATATGACCCAGGTTTTCATTGATGCCGATTATGGTGCTTCCCTTAATGAGCTCAGTGAACTTATTTTCATGCAGCAACAGGGGCGGGTTGTGGCCTGCATTGATGTAGCTGAGCTGCTGGCTCTTGGTGTTGAGTTTGGCAAGAAAGAGCGACACGAATTTTTCGTTCTTGGTATTCGCGATCACACGCCTGTTCAGTTCAATGATGATATCTTTGAGGTTATGGGTGTAATTGATCAGGCTGTGTAAGGTGGCCTGAATATTGCTCATCAGCAGAGCAGCCGCCACACCTTTGCCGCTTACATCGGCGATGCAGAAAATAAACTCGTGTATATTAAGTGGCAAAAAATCATAATAATCACCGCCCACCTGCTGATGGGGCAGGTACAAGGCAGCAACCTGCAAAGCGTCCGTATCCGGGAGTTGCTTGGGGAATAGCAGTTTCTGCATGTCCTGGGCCAGTTCCAGTTCTTTGGTGATCTTGGCCTGCTGGATCTTTTCCTTGGTCAGCTTTTTGTTCTCAATGGCCACCACAATAATGTTGGTAAGCGTTTGCACATAGGGCAGATGTTTTATGGCTGCACTGAGTTCAAGGGTGTCTTCTCTTACATCGCCCAGCAGCACGAATGCCAAAGGCGTTTCTTTGTGGTACACGGGAATTACAATTTCGAAACTCTTACTCAGTTCGCCTTTGTCAAATCCAATGGTTTTGATTTCATGTATGCCCAGCAGGTCTTCATCAAAATGGCTGTAGTTAAATCCTTCGCTGATGCCGTATTTCAGGATGCAATTCCAGGTTTTGTCGAAACTGAAAAGCACCAGTTTCCCGACGCCGAGTCGGTTTTCGAGAATATCCTGGTAAAGGTCAAGTAACTGGGAAGTGGACAGGTTGTTGTTGATGGCTTTGGTGATCTCAAGCAGGGCATTCAGCTTGAGGTTTTGCTGATGCTTGCGCTTGCTGGTATGTGTTTTGTCATTCACGTGCTAAACCAGGTAAACAGCTTCCTTGTTCTTTTTCGAAAAATCCGTTTCCACATGTTCCTGCATGCTGGTGCTGAGCGTGAGCCCGGCAAAATCAGCTTTTACCGGAAACCGGCTGTGGTTGCGGTCAACCAGTACCAGGGTATTGATTCGTTTAACCGGTTTATCGAGAAACAATCTTACCGCGTACATCATGGTTTTGCCGCTGTTGAGTACATCGTCTACCAGTACAATGCTTTTGTTTACGAATGCGGCATCCTTAAAATCAACCTTAGGCTCTCCGTGCCAGGGCTCTTCTTTGTTAATCACAATTTTTCCCAGACTGATTTTCAAACTTGAAATTTCCTTTAAACTATCCGCCAGATTTTTTGCGATCCTGTAACCGTTACCTTCAATACCGACAATGAATACTTCTTTCTCAGAAAAATTGGTTTCGTAAACCTGGTAGGCCAGGCGGTTGAGTTTTTGTTTGATCTCCTGAGAAGAGAGCAGTTTAACTTTGGCCATCAGCGGTAGTTTTTAACGAGTTGATGCAATTTCTGTTTAACCTGTTCATTGGGTTCACAAAGCGGCAAACGCAGGTGTGGGCCGCAAACCCCCAGGAGACTCAGGGCGTGTTTTATCCCACCCGGATTGCCGTCTGCAAACAACTGGTCGGTGATATCCACAAGCTTGTAATGTAGCGCCTGTGCCTTATCGAATTTATGTTTCAAACAAAGTCTCACCATTTCACTGTAGTCAGCCGGAAAGGCGTTAGCTACAACCGAAATCACACCATCCCCGCCAGCCGCAATGATTGGGAGGGTTAAATTATCATCGCCGCTGATCACCATAAATCCTTTTGGTTTGTTCTTGATCACTTTCATGATCTGTTCCATGTTGCCGCTGGCTTCTTTGGTGGCCACAATGTTTTTAAAATCTCTGGCTATGCGTACCTGAGTCTCCCAGGTTACATTGCTTCCGGTTCTTCCCGGAACATTGTATAGGATCAGATCTTTTTTACAGGCCTGTGATACCGCCTTATAATGCTGGTAATAACCTTCCTGGTTGGGTTTGTTGTAATACGGCGCTACGGACAACACCGCTTCAAAATCTTTCAGGTCGGTGTGTTTAAGGCTGTAAACCACCTCTCTGGTATTATTGCCGCCAATGCCCAGCACCAGAGGCAATTTGTTTCCGTTGGCTTTTACCACAGTGTCTATCACCAATTGTTTTTCATCTTTGTCGAGCGTTACACTTTCGCCTGTGGTGCCCAGCACAACGATGTAGTCGACCTTACCGTGGTGCAGATGCTTCACAAGCTGGGTCAATCCCTTCACATCCACCTCGCCTTTTTTGCTGAAGGGGGTCACAATGGCAACGCCCGTACCGCGTAAATTTTTATTGCTCATAATCTGTATTCTAAGTTAGGAATAAAATCTGTGCCTTATTTCAGGTTAAAGTACTCTCCGGCCATCAGGGCAATTTCGTTGCCATAGGCCAGGCTGGCTGTAGCTGCCGGGCTGGGGCTGTTGATCACGTGCATGGCGTTACCGTGTTTTTCGATCTTGAAATCGTCAAGCATGTCACCCTCGGGTCCCAGCGCCATGGCCCGTATGCCGCAGCGGCTGGCCACTATATCGTCCATCTCAAGGCCGGGTATCAGCTTTTGAAGGCGTTTCAGGAAATACGCCTTGCTGAAGGCGCCCCTGTATTCATCTAAACCAAAGCGCCAGTGTTTGGCAAAAAATTTCCAGGTGCCTTTAAAGCCAATTGCCTCAGCGGTGTCTTTCAGGCTAAAGGCTGTTCGGCTGTAGCCCTCGCGGTCGAACACAAACACCGCGTTGGGGCCGCATTCTGTACCGCCGTGTATCATGCGGGTAAAATGCACGCCCAGAAAGGGAAATTTTGGATTCGGCACCGGGTAGATCAGGTGCTTCACTTTTTTGAGCCCTTTCTCAGTGAGGTCGTAATAATCTCCCCTGAATCCTATGATGGCTGCATCGCTGCGCTTGCCCTCCTTTTTGGCAACGCGGTCGGCCTGCAAGCCCGAAGTGCTGATGAGATAAGAAGTTTTGAATCGCTGTGTGGTGCTGATAACCGTGGTGTAAGTATCGCTGTGCTCAAAAGCAATCACTTCCTGTGAACAGAGCACCTTACTGCCATTGCTGTTTGCGTTGATGAGTTCGGCGTATTTGCGGGCCACCTCGCCGTAATCGATAATGCCGGTGCATCCTACCCGTATGCCCGAAATGCCTTCGCAATATGGTTCTATCGCTTTTATGCCGTTGCGGTCAATCAGTTCCATGTCTTCTACACCATTGGCTAGTCCGTTCTGGTATACCTTGTTCATATGGGCCAGCTCGCTTTCATGGGTGGCCACAATCAGTTTACCGCATATATCGTGGGCGATCCTGTGTTCCTTGGCAAAGGCTACCAGTTCGCGTCTGCCGCTCACGCAGTTTCTGGCCTTATATGAACCGGGCTTGTAGTAAATTCCGCTGTGGATCACGCCGCTGTTGTGCGAGGTCTGGTGTGCCGCAACCTCTTTTTCTTTTTCGAGCACCAGCACTTTTTTGGCCGGATAGTGGTTGTTGATCTTTAAGGCAGTGGCCAGGCCAACAATGCCCCCGCCAACAATGATAATGTCGTATTCCGCGTTCATAAACAGAGGCCAAAGATAACAATTTGGACCTGTATATTTCTGTTATCTTAGCGGGCAAATCACCCTTTCAAAGATGAAAATCATCTGCATTGGTCGCAATTACGCGGCACACGCCAAAGAACTGAAGAATGAAATTCCGGCAGAACCCGTATTCTTTATGAAACCCGATACGGCCTTGCTAAAGGACAGGGACTTTTATTACCCGGAATTCACACAGGACCTTCATCATGAAATTGAACTGGTGCTTAAGATATGCAAAGCCGGCAAACACATTGATGAAAAGTTCGCGCACAAATATTATGAAGAAATTGGATTGGGCATTGACTTTACAGCCCGCGATGTGCAGGACGAATGCAAGAAAAAGGGCCTGCCCTGGGAGAAAGCCAAGGCCTTTGATAACAGCGCCCCCATCGGGGAGTTTGTCCACAAATCAAAACTGAACACAGGCGATATTTCATTCGGATTAACTGTAAATGGTGAAAGTAAACAGGAAGGTCATTCTGCCGATCTGATCTTTTCTTTCGACCGAATCATTTCCCACGTGTCACGCTTCATCAGCCTGCGTGTCGGCGACTTGATCTACACCGGTACACCGGAGGGCGTTGGTCCGGTAAAAATCGGTGATGTGCTGCACGGTCATCTGAACGGAAAAGTATTATTGACTCTACATGTTAAATAATTGCCTCGTGTAAATTATTTCTTTAGTTTCATTTCCGCTTTACTGTTTAACTTAAAAAAATGGAGGTTTAAATGGACAACATTCACGTTTCAATGACGGCCATACTTATTACAGTGGTGGCCAATTTTGTGTTCGGTTACATCTGGTACACGCCCTTGTTTGGCAAGGCCTGGGCGAAGGAAATGAAGATGAGCATGGACGAAAAAGTACCCACGTCGGAATTCGTAAAGGGACTTTCCTTTATGGTGATCGGCAATTTTCTGATGGCCTTTGTGTTCGCTCACAACATCGCGGCCTGGAACCCCTTATCCTGGGGTCAGCCGGCTTCAAGCATGTCGCCAATGGCTACTGTGCTGTCAGCTGCAGGATTTACCTGGCTGGGCTTTTATTTTCCCGGCGATCTCAGTAGCATGGCCTGGGAGAGGCGTTCATTCAAACTGTTCGCCATCAACACGGTCTATCACCTGCTTTCTCTGGTGATCGCAGCCGGCATACTGGTCAAAATGTCCTGATAGCGCTAACCTCAATCGGGTGTGAATACGGTGTACAGCAGGTAATTGCCGTTCTTGATCTCTGAATTGAACACCCCGTTCAGGTTGATGGCGTGCATCTGGTAAACCCCGGGTTTGCCAGGCTTGATCGTGTTGTTTAGTTTCAGCGTGTCGCGTGTTGCAGCCAGATCATTGATCCAGAGATTTACATTCTGGGGGAATCCGCTCGTGCCAGAAGCTACTGTGCTGATGAGAAATTCAAAATGGCCATTGGCGTCTGTGTTCACCTCATAGAGTTTTTGCTGCTGGGTTAGCGGATCTTTGTTCAGATTCAAGTACACTTTGTGGCCGGTTAAGGGAACAAATGCTGTGGTCAGTGAAACCAGGGTTCCGGTCTGTATCTCCTTGACTATGCTTAGTCCTACAGAACCCGTGATGAGCGCGGTGCCGGTACCTATAGTATTGGGATTGCTTTGTACTGGTGTGGCTGTAAAGGCATAATTACCGGAATAAGCCTGGCCCATATACAGGGTAGTGGTGTAGGTACTGCCATTGTAATTGCACAGCAATCCTTTTTTGCTTATGCCATTCACAAGGGTGTCGAGCGTTCCGCTGAAGCCTTCAATGCTGATCTGGGCGATCACACCGCTGGCATTGCTTTTCACGCTCATCGCATAATTTCCATCCTTGTCGGTTTTGGCAGTATATACATCAGCGCCCTGGGCATTTGAATTCGGGTAGAGTGAATTGCGGTTCACCTTCACCGAAACACTCACGTTTTCGGCAGGTATTCTGGCGCCGCTGGTCCAGCCTCCGAGGCCATTCGGACCAATTATGTTTTTACTAATGTTTCCTTTCACAGTGCAGGTGCCGGTCATGTCGGTAGCAGTGAACTCGGCCGGCTCCTTTTTTTTGCAGGTGAACAGAAGCACGCTGGCTCCAAGGATGAGGATTATTTGTGTTTTCATTTGCATGTATCCTGGTTTAAAAATGAAACAATAGGGTAAGGGCGCCCGCGCCACCTGAAAGTATGGTGTTTCCTCCCAGGGTGTTGTTCATCGAGAAGAGTGTGCCGTTGTTATTGTCTACCGAAAAGCCCATCTGCCGCGAAGGGCCTGTGTTTTCAACTGTTTCAATCACACGTGTCGGTCCGTTTTGACCATTGAAATACACTTCGCGTTTGAGTGAGGTGCCCCTGCTCGTTAGAAAAGCAAAGCCCCAGCCGTACTCCACGCCAAGCGATATTTTCGGAAAAATAAAATACTCGATTCCTGCAAATCCCCTGATACCGTAACGCCAGCCACCAGCGTTTTTAGATTCAAGGCTGCGTTCCACCCTTGTGCTGGTGGTCGGACTTTGTACAGCTGTATGCAGTGTATTGAAATTATCGGTGTAATCAACCGGATACAGGTCGGAGAAGGGGTTGCCGTATGTGAACACCTCGCTTGAGCCTGCATGTCCAATTCCGATCTCGGCCCCGTAGAAACCCTGGAGTCGCCTGTACCCCCGGCGTTTCTCAATGCCCAGGGCAAACAAGATGTTGTTTTTTGTGAACTGAACTTTGTCCTGCACCTTTATAAGTGAAGCAGCCGCAATATCATCCGGCGTACCAAAACCGGCCTGGTACATGGCTTCGGCGTCTTGTACCCGATTGCTGATGGAACCTGAAAGCGTGTTCACGCCAAAGCGCAAACGTATGGCCGTGCTGGCATCGAGGTAAAATTTACCCACAACCTGGTTGTTCGCGTTTTGGGTGTACTGCACTAAACTGTCGGCTCCGGGGTAGGGCTGATTGAAGTGAAAAGAACTGAACACCAGGTCGAGCACGGGTATCATGTTAAAGCCAAGGGCCACATCGCCCTTCTGTGGTAAGATGGCGCGGCCTTTTTTATTGCGAACCACAGCGGTATCACGCGCCGGCGACCAGGCCTTGTGCGCTTTGTAGCCGGTAGCTTTAAGGAGACTATCCTGGGCTTCCATTCTGGCTGAAGAAAAGAAAAGTAAAGAAGACAGGATGATCTGCGTCAAGGCGAAAACAGACTTCATAAACTAGGCTTTATCAAATATACAATTTTAGCCAGCATAAGCGTGAGTAGTTATATTTCGTTCCCGAAAAAAATTGAACTGCCCTAAACAATTTAAACCCTTGAACACTTTGAACCCTTGAACACTTTGAACCCTTGAACTTTCTCTTGAATATTTGAACACTTTGAACCCTTGAACATCTTGAACACTTTGAACAATTTTTGAACCTATTCTTGAACTCTTCCTTAATGAATCATCACTCAAAATAAGTATCGTTTGAATCACTGGCAATCCTGCTTCACTCAATATTACGTAAAAGCGCTAGCAAAACCGGGGGAGGGGGGTAGTATATTTGTGTTAACCAATTAAATCTTTACAATTGAAAACGAAAAAACACATCCTGTTGACATTCAGTCTGAGCCTCTTTTTTCTCCTCTCTTCAAATATGGCCAAGGCACAATTTGTACTCACAAACAGTTTGTCATGTGACGTGGTAATTTCATTTGAGGCATGGAAGTTTCCAAGTTGTACTGTTCAATGTTCTGGAACTGTAACGGTGCCTGCAGGTCAAAGTGTAAATTTACCTTGTGCTATTTATGATGAGGTGTGTATCAACGTTATTGATATTGGAGGAGAGGTTCCTGGGTTTAACCACACAACCTTGAGTGTTTGTCACACGGGTGTGAACACCTGGAACGCAACCTTATCCGGTACAGGAACATGTGGAACCATTTCCTGGCAGACCCTTGAAACCGCAGGGGGCTGGACGATTTGGTAGAAAAAACAAAAGTTATCCCGTATACTTATTACTCAATATTTGCTATGCATTTAAGAAGGTATAAATTTTTTCTTCTCGCATTCTGCTCACTTTCAGGATTGCTCGTAGGCCAGCTGGAAACTGCCTGGTGGCTTTTTGGGAATAAGTGTACTGTTAATTTTCCTTACAATCAACCACCCATTTCTTTCGGAACGGGTACAATGCTGGCGGGAGAAGGCTGCGCGAGTATTTCGGATGCTGCTGGCAATCTCTTGTTTTATACCAATGGTATGCAGGTTTGGAACAAACTACATGTTCCTATGCCAAATCCCTTAAGCGGAGGTGGTAGTTCGACCCAATCTTCAATAATATTACCAGGTGCTAATTCTAAATATTTCATTTTTACAACGGATGATTTCGGTACAGGCCCATTATGTTATTCAGTGGTTGACATGAATCTGGCTTCAGGAAACGGATCAGTGATTTCAACTTATACATTGATCCCTGATTCTATTACTGAGGGCCTAACAGCCACCAGGCATTGCAATGGCAGCGATTATTGGGCGCTTGCACATACCTTAGGAAGCAACACATTTAAATCATACAGGGTAACACCATTTGGTGTCAACACCATCCCGGTATTAAGTAATATAGGCATTTCATACACTTTACAAGGCCAGTTTTTTACTCAATTTAAGTTCAATTCACAGGGATCAAAGCTGGTAGGAGCAACAGTTCCTAACATTCCAAACCAATTCAACACAATCGAGTTGTTTGATTTTAACCAAACTACTGGTTCAGTTACAAGTGTATTTTTATTGAATACGGATAGCATATACTATTATTTAGGTCCAGAATTTTCTTCCGACGGTACAAAACTTTATGCTGTAAAGGTACACGGTGATTCAGCTTTAAGTGGTTACAAGTACATCACGCAATGGGACTTATGTGCCGGGAGTTTCTCTGCTATTGCAGCTTCACAAACAACAGTAGGGGCTTGCAAAGGAACCGTAAGAACGCTCCAAAACGCTCTTGATGGCAAAATTTATTTTACAAGTTCCCAAAGCCAACCTACGAGTTTGCACACCATGGGAAGTATTAATTCACCTAATCTTCAGGGCTTAAGTTCAAATCTTACGAACACGGTGTTAACCTTGGTTTCAGGATACATTATGACAGGTACATTGCCTAATTTCATGACTAGCTATTTCAGACAGAAGCCCCAATTTGCCCCAACAAGCAATTCACTTTCCTGTGGTACACTGACTTTCACGCCTGTATTACCCTGTGCAGGGGCTGGGTACACGTTGTCATCAATGGAATGGAATTTCGGTGACCCTGGTTCTGGTGCTTTGAATACATCCACGGTTATGAGCCCTGTACATACCTTTAGCGCGAATGGAAACTTCACGGTTAAGCTCATTTTGCACTATCCTTGTTTTTCGGATACGGGTGTACAGACAATTTCTATATCCTCGTTTCCTGTTCTTACAGTAGTCTCAAAAACGGCAGTCTGTAAGGGAGAGTCCTTGATTATGCAATTTAGCGGTGCCACAACATACACACTCAACACACAGGCATTAGGGCAGAGTAGTATACAATTACAACCTACAGTAACTACAGTATATACGCTTTCGGGCACGGGAAGCACAGGCTGCAGCGCGAAAAAGGTGTTTACCATAACGGTTTTACCCTGCACGGGAATCAGCGAAACAGGCTTAAGTATAGGTTTGAAAGTCTATCCAAATCCTAACTCAGGTGTATTTACTTTTGAAACCCCGGAAGCCTGCGAAATAAAAATTCACAACAGCCTGGGGCTGGAGGTGTATCGTGCGTCCGTTTCTGAGGGCACTTCCCTTATTGATCTCAGCAACGAATCCAAAGGGATTTACCTTTTGGAGTGGAGGGGCAAATCAATAAGGTATCAAACTAAGATAATATTGGAATAAATATATCTGATCACCTTGAGCATAGTCAGTCACCTTGAGCGGAGTCGGTCACGTTGAGCGGAGTCGAAACGTGAGCGTTGTAAGGATAACACAGTTAACCTGGATTGTTTGGTGGAAGTCACCCTTCGACTCCGCTCAGGATGACCGGGAAAATCGTTGACTCCGCTTAGGATGACCTGGAAAATCGATGACACTGCTCAGGATGACCGGGAAAATCGTTAACTCCGCTCAAGGATGACTAAGAAAACAATGACATATTCCAATGGTCACGTTGAGCGGAGTCGAAACGTGAGCGT
>DAOMFS010000009.1:17300-84330 GCA_035429925.1 Bacteroidia bacterium
AATGACATATTCCAATGGTCACGTTGAGCGGAGTCGAAACGTGAGCGTTGTAAGTTTAACACGGTTAATCTGGATTGTCAGATGGAAGTCACCCTTCGACTCCGCTCAGGATGACCAGTAAAATCGTTGACTCCGCTCAGGATGAATGAGAAAACCGTGGCACATTCCAAATACGGAAACAAAAAACCCCGGTATCTCTACCAGGGTTCTTAATTTTATGATACTCTTTATCTGAGCGGACTTGTCAGTCTGAGCGGACTTGTCAGTCTGAGCGGAGCCGTCAGTCTGAGCGGAGCCGAAGACTGACGGATCATCAAGCTTCTTCCTCTACCTCTTCCTTGCTCGCCATCAAACGCTCGTACTCCTCCTTGCTGCCTACCACCAGCTTGTCGTACTGACGAAGACCGGTACCGGCAGGGATCAGGTGACCCACGATAACGTTTTCTTTTAAACCTAACAAGGTATCGGCTTTGCCATGCACTGCAGCTTCGTTCAACACTTTGGTGGTTTCCTGGAAGGAAGCCGCTGAAATCCAGCTTTGTGTTTGCAGAGAGGCTCTTGTAATACCCTGAAGTATTGGGTTTGCAGTGGCCGGCACAGCGTCGCGGGCCTCAATCAGTTTTTTATCACGGCGTTTCATGATGGAGTTTTCATCACGCAGTTTCCTGGCTGTAATGATCTGTCCGCGCTTCACCTCTGTGCTATCGCCTGGATCAACCACAACTTTTTTACCAAAAATAGCATCGTTCTCAACCATGAAGTCCACCTTGTTGATGAGCTGCTGCTCAAGGAACATGGTATCACCCGGATCAACGATCTCCACTTTACGCATCATTTGGCGCACAATCACTTCAAAGTGTTTGTCGTTGAGTTTCTGACCTTGCAAACGGTACACCTCCTGGATCTCGTTCACCAGGTATTCCTGCACGGCTGTTGGGCCTTTGATGGCGAGTATATCACCAGGACTCACGGCTCCGTCAGATAAGGCGTCTCCGGCTTTCACAAAGTCGTTCTCCTGCACCAGGATGTGTTTGCTCAGATTAACCAGGTATCGGCGTTGCTCTCCGGTTTTGGCTTCCACAATCACCTCGCGGTTACCGCGTTTGATCTTACCGAAGCTCACAATGCCGTCGATCTCACTCACCACAGCAGGGTTGCTGGGGTTACGGGCTTCGAACAACTCGGTAACACGTGGCAGACCGCCGGTGATGTCACCGGTTTTGCCGGTCACACGCGGAATCTTCACCAGAATTTGTCCGGGTTCGATCTTGCTGCCTTCGTTCACAATAATGTGCGCGCCAACAGGTATGTTATATGTTTTAAGTGTTTCGTGTTTTTTGTCCACGATCCGGATCAGCGGACTCATGGTTTTATCACGGCTCTCAATGATCACTTTCTCGCGGAAACCGGTTTGTTCGTCGGCTTCTTCACGGTAGGTAACGTTTTCTTTGATGAACTCAAACTCTACACTGCCACCGAACTCTGAAACAATTACCGCGTTATACGGATCCCAGTCGCAGATACGATCGCCTTTTTTCACTTTCGCGCCCGGCTTCACATACAAGTTTGAACCGTATGGAATATTACCGGTGGTGAGAGAGATACCGGTGTTGTGGTCAGAAATACGCATTTCAGTTGAACGGCCGATCACAATATTGGATTTTACCCCATCGTTGTTGACGCGCTCTACTGTGCGCAGCTCATCAATCTCAAGTATACCATCGTATTTCGCGATCAGGCTGCTGGATGCAGCAGTATTGGAAGCCGTACCACCCACGTGGAAGGTACGCAGGGTAAGCTGTGTACCGGGCTCACCGATAGACTGCGCTGCAATTACACCTACTGCTTCGCCAAGCTGCACCATGTGTCCGTTGGACAGGTTGCGGCCGTAACACTTGGCGCAAACCCCGCTGCGGCTTTCACAGGTAAGCACCGAACGGATGTCGACCGACTCTATTGGTGATTTGTCAATGGCGGCAGCAATATCTTCATGAATCACCTCGCCGGCCCCAACCATCAGTTCACCTGAGGTGGGATGGAACACGTCGTTAACAGCTGTACGCCCGAGTATACGGTCGTAAAGCGTCTCTACAACATCGTCGGCATTTTTCAGGGCGGTCATGGCGAGCCCGCGCAGCGTACCGCAATCGGGTTCGTTGATGATCACGTCCTGTGCCACGTCAACCAAACGGCGGGTCAGGTAACCGGCGTCGGCTGTTTTAAGGGCCGTATCCGCCAGACCCTTACGGGCACCGTGTGTAGAAATAAAATACTCAAGAATGGAAAGACCTTCGCGGAAGTTGGACAATACCGGATTTTCAATGATGGAATTGGTGGTATCGCCGGCTTTTTGAGGTTTTGCCATTAAACCGCGCATACCGCTGAGCTGTTTGATCTGTTCTTTGCTTCCCCTGGCGCCTGAATCCAGCATCATGTATACCGGATTAAAGCCCTGGCGGTCGCTGCTCAGGTTATCAAGCACCTTTTTGGTCACTTTTGAATTGGTATGCGTCCAGATGTCGATCACCTGGTTATAACGTTCGTTGTTGGTGATGAAGCCCATGTTGTAATTGCCCACAACTTCTTCCACCTGCACGCGCGCGTCGTTGATGATCTTCATCTTCTCGTCCGGCGTTTGAATATCGCCAAGGTTAAACGAAAGACCGCCTTTGAATGCTGTGCGGAATCCAATCTCCTTGATATCATCCAGGAACTTGGCCGTTTTGGCCATGCCGGTCTTTTTTACCACCATGCCAATGATGTCGCGAAGCGATTTCTTGGTGAGCAATTCGTTGATGTAGCCAACCTCATGCGGCACAACCGTATTAAAGATCACGCGGCCTACTGTGGTATCAATCACTTTGGTCACAAGCTTGTTATTCTCCAAAGCATTGGTGATCCTCACTTTGATCTGGGCGTGCAGATCAACACTTCTTTCATTCAGCGCGATCATCACTTCCTCAGGACTGTAAAACACACGGCCTTCACCTTTCACCTTATCATTGGGCAGGTTCTTCTTGCCTTTGGTGAGGTAATAGAGGCCCAGTACCATGTCTTGTGAAGGCACAGCCACTGGGGCACCGTTGGATGGGTTGAGAATATTGTGTGAAGCCAGCATCAGAATCTGGGCTTCCAATATAGCGGCATTGCCAAGCGGCACGTGCACGGCCATCTGGTCACCGTCGAAGTCGGCGTTAAACGCAGTACACACAAGCGGATGCAGTTGAATGGCTTTACCTTCGATCAGTTTAGGCTGGAAGGCCTGGATACCAAGCCTGTGCAGTGTTGGGGCACGGTTAAGCATCACTGGATGGCCTTTCAGCACATTTTCAAGAATATCCCATACAATAGGTTCTTTCTTGTCAACAATCTTTTTGGCAGACTTTACGGTTTTCACTATGCCGCGTTCGATCATTTTGCGAATGATGAATGGCTTGAACAGTTCAGCGGCCATATCCTTGGGTAAACCGCATTCGTGCAGTTTAAGCTCAGGACCAACCACAATCACGGAACGGGCCGAATAGTCAACGCGTTTACCAAGCAGGTTCTGACGGAAACGACCCTGTTTGCCTTTCAAGGAATCGGAAAGGGACTTCAAAGGACGGTTACTGTCGGTTTTAACTGCGTTGGACTTACGGGAATTATCAAACAGGGAATCAACCGATTCCTGGAGCATGCGTTTTTCATTCCGAAGGATCACATCCGGCGCCTTGATTTCGATCAGGCGTTTCAAACGGTTGTTGCGGATGATCACGCGACGATAAAGGTCATTCAAATCCGAGGTGGCGAAACGTCCGCCATCCAGAGGCACCAGGGGGCGCAGCTCAGGTGGAATGACAGGCACCACTTTCACGATCATCCACTCCGGACGGTTTACCACGTTCTGGTTTGCCTGGCGGAAGGCTTCGATCACCTGAAGGCGTTTAAGAGCCTCATTCTTTCGTTGCTGAGAAGTTTCGGTGCTGGCCTTGTGACGCAGGTCGTAAGACAAATCGTCCAGGTTCAGGCGTGCGAGCAGGTCCTGGATGGCTTCGGCGCCCATTTTGGCGACAAATTTCTTAGGATCATTCTCGTCGAGCTGATGGTTTTCTTTCGGAAGGGCGTCGTAAATGTTCAGGTATTCTTCCTCAGTAAGGAAATCGAGGTAATTCACGCCGTTCTCAGCTGCAATGCCCGGGTTAATGACAACATAACGCTCGTAGTAAATAATCATGTCGAGCTTTTTAGTTGGCAGACCCAGCAGGTAGCCGATTTTGTTAGGAAGCGAGCGGAAATACCAGATATGCGCTACCGGTACCACCAGGTTGATGTGACCCATGCGCTCGCGGCGCACCTTCTTTTCTGTTACTTCTACGCCACAACGGTCGCATACTATGCCCTTGTAGCGAATACGCTTGTATTTACCGCAATGGCATTCGTAGTCCTTTACGGGACCAAAAATGCGCTCGCAGAACAAACCATCACGTTCAGGTTTGTAGGTCCTGTAATTGATCGTTTCAGGTTTGAGCACCTCACCGCTTGAGCGGCGCAGAATGGTTTCGGGAGAAGCCAGACTGATGGTGATTTTAGAGAAATTGGATTTTTGTTTATTATCTCTTCTTAAAGCCATTTGTTATGCTTGGGTTTTTGTGTTGCGTTTTTTTTCTGCGTTGAACCGCCTCATTCTGTTTAAATGAGGTGGCCAAAGCGGATTAGTCCATATTAATGTCAAGCGCGAGGCCTCTGAGTTCATGCAACAATACGTTGAACGATTCAGGTATGCCTGGTGTGCCAATGTTCTCACCTTTCACAATGGACTCGTAGGCTTTTGCCCTACCGGTCACATCGTCGGATTTAATGGTGAGTAACTCCTGCAGTACGTGCGCGGCGCCGTATGCTTCAAGGGCCCAAACCTCCATTTCACCGAAACGCTGACCACCGAATTGCGCTTTACCGCCGAGTGGTTGCTGGGTAATGAGGGAGTATGGTCCGATGGAGCGGGCGTGCATTTTGTCATCCACCATGTGGCCCAGTTTCAGCATATAAATAATGCCCACTGTTGCTGGTTGGTCGAAACGTTCTCCGGTTCCTCCGTCGTACAGGTATGTACGGCCGTATTGTGGAACGCCGGCTTTTTTGGTGTACTCGTCAATTTGTTCACTCGAAGCACCGTCGAAAATCGGAGTAGAGAATTTGATACCCAGTTTTTCACCGGCCCAGCCCAGTACAGTTTCATAGATCTGGCCCAGGTTCATACGTGAGGGTACGCCCAATGGGTTCAGTACAATGTCAACCGGTGTGCCGTCTTCCAGGTAAGGCATGTCTTCTTCTTTCACGATCCTGGCCACAATGCCTTTGTTACCGTGGCGACCCGCCATTTTATCACCCACTTTCAGTTTGCGTTTCTGAGCAATATAAACTTTAGCAAGTTGAACGATACCGTTTGGTAATTCATCACCCACCATGATCTGGAACTTCTCGCGTTTGTATTTGCCAAGATAGTCGTTGTACTGGATCAGGTAATTGTGCAGCAGACGCTCAATTTGCTCGTTCTTGTCCTTATCGGTGGTCCAGTTGCCTGGATTCACTTCACTGTAATCAATACGCTCTAGCAGTTTTTGGGTGAACTTGGTACCGCGTGGTATGATCTGCTCGCCCAGGATATTGGTTACACCTTGCGAGGTGCGGTTGTTCACCAGGGTGAAGAGCTTATCAACCAGTTTAAGTTTCAGGTTGTAATTGTTTTTCTCGTAGTCGCTGTCGAGCTTCTCGATCATTGGTTTTTCTTCCGCTTTCGCTTTTTTGTCCTTGATCACACGGGAGAAAAGTTTTTTGTCGATGATCACTCCGCGGATGGATGGGGAAACACGCAGTGAAGCGTCTTTCACATCTCCAGCCTTGTCGCCAAAGATGGCGCGCAGCAGTTTTTCCTCGGGTGAAGGATCGGTTTCTCCTTTAGGCGTAATCTTACCGATGAGAATATCACCTTCTTTCACTTCTGCGCCGATGCGGATGATTCCCCTGTCGTCGAGATCCTTGGTGGCTTCTTCGCTCACGTTCGGGATGTCAGGCGTAAGTTCTTCCATACCGCGTTTGGTATCGCGCACTTCGAGTGTGTATTCGTCTATGTGGATGGAGGTGAAAATGTCGTCGCGAACAATTTTCTCGTTGATCACGATGGCATCCTCAAAGTTGTAACCTTTCCAGGGCATGAAGGCCACCTTGAGGTTGCGGCCAAGTGCCAGTTCCCCGTCCTGTGTGGCATAACCTTCACACACCACTTGGCCCCGGCTTACTTTGTCACCTTTTCTTACGATTGGTTTCAGGTTGATGCAGGTGCTTTGATTGGTCTTCTGGAATTTGGTGAGCTTATAGGTTTTTACATCGCCTTCAAAGCTCACGAGTTTTTCTTCCTCGTTGCGGTTGTAGCGAATGGTAATTTCCCTGGCATCAACGTATTCAACCACACCATCGCCTTCTGCATTGATGAGTACGCGGCTGTCTTCGGCCACACGGGCCTCAATTCCGGTACCAACAATTGGCGATTGCGGACGCAGCAGTGGTACTGCCTGGCGCTGCATGTTAGAGCCCATGAGGGCCCGGTTCGCGTCATCGTGCTCAAGAAAAGGAATAAGTGAAGCTGCAATAGAGGCAATCTGGTTTGGAGCGATGTCCATCAGATGCACTTTCTCAGGCTCGAGTATCGGGAAGTCGCCCTCGTAGCGTGAAGTCACTTTCTTAGAGGTGATATTGCCTTTTTCATCAAGCATCACATTGGCCTGCGCGATATTCTTCTGGTCTTCTTCTTCAGCCGTGAGATAAATGATGGGTTTGTTCACATCCAGTTTACCGGATGTTACAGTGCGATACGGGGTTTCAATAAAACCAAGTTTATTCACCTTGGCATACACGCAAAGCGAGGAGATCAGACCGATGTTCGGTCCTTCAGGCGTTTCGATGGTACAGAGACGGCCGTAATGGGTGTAATGCACGTCGCGCACCTCAAATCCCGCGCGTTCGCGGCTCAAACCGCCTGGCCCGAGTGCCGACAAGCGACGCTTGTGGGTGATTTCGGAAAGCGGATTGGTTTGATCCATGAACTGCGATAACTGATTCGTTCCAAAAAAGGAATTGATCACAGAGCTCAGTGTTTTCGCGTTTATCAGGTCGGTTGGTGTGAACACCTCATTGTCGCGTACATTCATGCGTTCGCGGATGGTACGGGCCATACGGGCCAGACCCACGCCAAACTGTGAATAAAGTTGTTCACCTACGGTGCGAACACGACGGTTAGAAAGGTGGTCGATATCGTCCACATCGGTCTTGGAATTGATAAGCTCGATGAGGTACTTAATGATAAGGATCATGTCCTCTTTGGTGAGAACACGAATTTCCATTGGAATGGAAAGTCCCAGTTTTTTGTTGATGCGGTAGCGTCCTACTTCTCCAAGATCGTAACGTTTGTCGGAGAAAAAGAGCTTATCGATCACACCGCGCGCGGTTTCTTCATCGGGTGGCTCTGCGTTGCGGAGAAGACGGTAGATAAATTCTATGGCTTCTTTTTCAGAGTTGGTTGAATCTTTCTGGAGCGTGTTGTAAATGATGGCGAAGTCGGCTGTGTTCACATCCTGTTTGTGCAGGATGATGGATTTCACACCGGCGTCAACTATCGTATCAATGTGTTCGTCTTCAAGAATGGTTTCGCGGTCGAGTATTACTTCGTTGCGCTCAATCGACACAACTTCACCGGTATCTTCGTCCACGAAGTCTTCCAGCCAGGTTTTCAAAACCCTGGCGGCCAGTCTGCGGCCCACTTCGCGTTTCAATCCGGCTTTGCTTACCTTGATCTCGTCGGCCAGGCCGAAGATTTCGAGGATCTGCTTGTCGCTTTCGAAACCGATGGCGCGGAGCAGGGTGGTTACCGGAAGTTTTTTCTTACGGTCGATGTAAGCATACATCACGTTGTTGATGTCGGTGGCGAACTCAATCCAGCTGCCTTTGAAGGGGATCACCCTTGCGCTGTAGAGTTTGGTGCCATTGGCGTGGCGGCTTTGTCCGAAGAATACACCGGGTGAGCGGTGCAACTGCGAAACGATAACGCGTTCAGCGCCGTTTATGATAAATGAACCTTTTGGCGTCATGTATGGAATGGTACCCAGGTACACATCCTGCATGATGGGTTCAAAATCTTCGTGTTCAGGGTCGGTACAGTAAAGGTATAATTTGGCCTTTAGCGGTACGGAGTAAGTGAGACCGCGTTCAATACACTCGTCGAGAGAGTAGCGGGGCGGATCAATGTAGTAATCCTTGAATTCGAGCACAAAGTTGTTGCGCGCGTCAGAGATCGGGAAATTCTCGGCAAACACTTTAAAGAGACCTTCTTTTTTTCGGTTCTCCGGCGTGGTTTCGAGCTGGAAAAAATCTTGAAAGGACCGTACCTGTATATCAAGAAAATCAGGGTATTCAACAGGGAACTTGTTTGACGAGAAGTTCACTCGTTTTTGGATTTTTGTACTTGCAGCCAAGGTATTTTGATAAGTTTGTTTATACAATTATTGACTTTAAGAGCGCGCCGTTTTTCTCAAAACAGGGAAAAGGACCCTTCCCGTCGCGGGAAGGGTCTTTTCAGGGTGTTTGGTGCAGGATTACTTGATCTCTGCCTTGGCACCAGCTTCTTCCAAAGCCTTTTTAATTGCTTCGGCTTCTTCTTTGCCGATACCTTCTTTAACGGCCTTGGGGGCACCGTCAACGAGGTCTTTGGCTTCTTTAAGCCCGAGTCCGGTGAGGTCTTTTACGACTTTCACCACGCCCAGTTTCGCGGCGCCGGCTTCAAGCAGCATCACGTCGAAAGAGGTTTTGGCTGCAGCGGCTTCTCCGCCACCTCCGCCACCGGCTACAACCACCGCAGCGGCTGCAGGTTCAATTCCGTACTCGTCTTTCAGAACTTTTGATAATTCCTGAACTTCTTTTACTGTTAAGCCTACAAGTTGTTCGGCTATTGCTTTTATATCTGCCATTGTTTTGTTGTTTTAAAAGGTAATTTGTAATTGTTTGTTTGTTTAGGGGATTGTTTGTTTCGTTTAAGCCGCTGCGTCTTCTGAGCCTGGTTTGTTTTCGAGAGCGCCAATAACGCGTTTGATCGGTGATTGCAGGAGCATGATCACATCCGCGATAAGTTCGTTCTTCGATTTGAGGGCAGCCAGACTTTCCAGTTGATCGTCGCCTATGAAAACCATGTTCTCCACATAAGCCGCCTTGAGGGCAGGCTTGCTGTTTCCTTTGCGGAAATCCTTGATGATCTTGGCCGGGGCGTTTGCCGTTTCGGTGAAGATCAGAGCGGTTTCTCCTTTCAGGGCGGGAATGAGTTCGGCCAGCTTGCTGTCGTTGGCGCGTTCAATGGCTTTCTTAAGCAAAGTGTTCTTCACCACAGTGACAGAGATTTTTTTCTCGAAACACTGTTTACGGAAGGCGTTCACTTTTTCAACGGTTAAAGTTGAACAATCTGCTAAATAGATCTTGTCGTTGGCGTTGAGTTTCTCTACCAACTCCTCGATCACCTGTGTTTTTTCGGTTTTGTTCATGTTTTAGCAGCTGATTAGGTGAATAATTTAGAATCGATGGCCACACCGGGACTCATGGTACTGCTCATGGTTACCGATTTTACGTAGGTGCCTTTTGCGCTGGAAGGTTTCAGTTTCATGATGGTTTGAAGCAGTTCATTCGCGTTCTCGGAAATCTTTACCGCATCAAAAGATACTTTGCCGATCGCCGCGTGAATGATTCCCGCTTTGTCCACTTTGAAATCAATCTTCCCGCCTTTGGAATCCTGGACAGCCTTCGCTACATCCATGGTCACTGTTCCGGTTTTAGGGTTCGGCATCAGGCCACGGGGACCCAACACACGGCCTAAAGCGCCTACTTTGCCCATAACGGATGGCATGGTGATGATGACATCCACATCGGTCCATCCGCCTTTGATTTTTTCGATATACTCGTCCAATCCTACGTAATCTGCGCCTGCGGCTTTGGCTTCGGCCTCCTTGTCGGGGGTAACGAGTGCCAATACACGCAGGGTTTTACCGGTGCCGTGGGGCAGGGTAACAGTGCCGCGTACCATCTGGTTCGCCTTACGTGGATCAACTCCTAAACGGATCGCGAGATCCACGGATGCATCAAATTTTGTGCTGGTAATGTCCTTCACAATTTTTGAAGCCTCCGCCACTGAATAAGAACGGTTGGCATCATACTTGGATACCGCGCTCTTTCTTTTTTTAGTCAACGTTGCCATTTGTAAGTGATTGTTTTTTTAATGATTAATGTTTAGGTCTTTCACCGCTAACGGTTACCCCCATGCTGCGGGCAGTTCCGGCTACCATGTTCATGGCCGACTCAATGGTGAAACAATTCATGTCCACAATTTTGTCTTCGGCAATCTTGCGAACCTGCTCCCAGTTAAGGGAACCGACTTTCTTACGATTGCTGGTTGGTGATCCGGATTTGATCTTAGCAGCCTCCAGGATCTGGATGGCCACAGGCGGACGTTTGATTACAAAATCAAACGACTTGTCGGTGTAAACATTGATGATCACCGGAAGCACTTTTCCGGCTTGTTCCTGGGTTCTTGCGTTGAATTGCTTGCAGAACTCCATGATGTTCACACCTTTGGCGCCCAGGGCAGGTCCAATAGGAGGCGAGGGGTTAGCAGCTCCACCTTTGATTTGCAACTTTACAATTGCTGATAACTCTTTTGCCATGTTATGTTGTTGTTTATTTGATTTATCGTTACCGGCTGGTTTTGAGCCCTTTGCAGGGAAACTTTGAGTTGGAAGCAGCAAAGCACCTCATCAAAACCGGCTTTCACAATGCCTTATTTCTTATTCTATTTCTACTTCACCGAAATTCAATTCAACAGGTGTTTTCCTGCCGAAGATCTTCACGGTGACCTTAATTTTTTTCTTATCCTCCATCACTTCCTCAATCACGCCATTAAAGCCGTTAAATGGCCCATTGATGACCTTTACGGATTCTCCAACCGTGTAATTGTTGGCCATAGTGCCTTCACTTTCAACCAGTTCGTCTACTTTACCCAGAATCCGGTTCACCTCGCTTAAGCGCATTGGAACCGGGTTGCCTCCCTTGCTTTCGCCCAGGAAGCCAATGACTCCTGTAATGTTTTTAATGAGATGCGGAATTTCACCGGCCAGCACAGCTTCAATAAGCACATAGCCTGGGTAAAACGAGCGTTCTTTAGTGGTTTTTTTGCCGTTGCGGATCTGAATCACCTTTTCGGTTGGGATCAGCACCTGCGACACATAATCGTTCAGTTTCAGGCGCGAGATCTCCATCTCGATGTATTGCTTCACCTTTTTCTCCTGTCCGCTGATGGCACGCACCACATACCATTTTTTGGTATTGCTGTCGGCTTTAATTGGTTCGGTCATTTGCACGGTTTTCTTACTTAATGATATCGTAGGCCTGTTTCATCAACACTTCAAACACAAAATCCATCCCAAACACCACCAGGGCAATGATCAGTGATGATACCATCACCACCAGCGCGCTGCTTTGCAGTTCAGGCCAGGTTGGCCAATTCACCTTGTTCACAAGTTCGTTGCGGGTCTCAGAGAAATAGGTTCCGATTTTGCTCATTTCGTTTATGTTGTTGTTTTAAAATTCTTTAATCAAGCGATGCTAAGTTCTGATTATCAGGTCTTTCATCTTGCACGGGCGGAGAGATTCGAACTCCCATCTGCGGTTTTGGAGACCGTAATTCTACCCTTGAACTACGCCCGTTTTTTAGGAAAGTTTAACACTTTCAGGCCTGGTCTATAAACAGCAAAATGGCATCCCTGTTTTGGGAGCCATTCTGCCGTTTCCCGGTATTCACGGGAAGACTATGGCTTAGTCTAAAATTTCGGTCACCTGTCCCGCACCTACGGTACGTCCACCTTCACGGATCGCGAAACGCAGACCTTTGTCCATCGCAATCGCGTTGATCAGGTTAACGGTGATGGTTACGTTATCACCGGGAAGTACCATTTCGCGTCCGGCTTCGAGTTCAATTTCCCCGGTCACGTCAGTGGTACGGAAATAGAACTGTGGGCGGTATTTGTTCTGGAAAGGTGTGTGGCGTCCGCCTTCTTCCTTTTTCAGAATATACACTTCGGCTTTGAACTTGGTGTGTGGTTTAACGGAGCCTGGTTTGCAGATTACCATGCCGCGTTTGATGTCTTTTTTCTCAATGCCACGGAGGAGTAAACCAACGTTGTCTCCAGCCTCACCGTAGTCGAGGATCTTGCGGAACATCTCAACACCGGTAACGGTTGATTTCAGTTTATCGGCACCCATACCGATGATTTCCACCTCGTCGGCGGTGTTGATCACGCCGGTTTCAATACGGCCGGTGGCAACAGTTCCGCGTCCGGTGATGGTGAACACGTCTTCTACTGGCATCAGGAACGGCTTGTCTTTTTCACGGGGAGGCAGGGGAATGTAGGTGTCCACTGCATCCATCAGTTCCATGATCTTGCCAACCCATTTGGCGTCCTTGTTCAGTCCGCCCAGGGCAGAACCACGGATGATAGGCGTGTTGTCTCCATCAAATTTGTAGAATGAAAGCAGTTCGCGGATCTCCATTTCAACGAGGTCGAGGAGTTCGGCGTCTTCCACCATGTCAACCTTGTTCATGAACACCACAATGCGGGGTACACCAACCTGGCGGGCCAGGAGGATGTGCTCACGGGTTTGGGGCATTGGACCATCGGTAGCGGCTACCACCAGGATAGCGCCGTCCATTTGGGCTGCACCGGTAACCATGTTCTTCACGTAGTCGGCGTGGCCTGGGCAATCCACGTGGGCATAGTGACGTTTTTCCGTTTGGTACTCAACGTGTGAGGTATTGATGGTGATACCACGCTCTTTTTCTTCCGGAGCGTTGTCAATCGATGAGAAATCGCGTACTTCAGCCAGACCTTTGTCGGCCAGTACTGTTGTGATGGCCGCGGTCAAAGTGGTTTTGCCGTGGTCAACGTGACCAATAGTTCCAATATTCACGTGGGGTTTGGAACGGTCGAATTTTTCTTTTGCCATAGTTGTTTGTTATTTAATTGTATATTTTATTGAATTAGCCTTTTACTTCTAATTTGAGCTGTTGAGCAGGATTGAACTGCCGACCTCTTCCTTACCAAGGAAGTGCTCTACCACTGAGCTACAACAGCTGGTTCGGTTTTCGCCTCAAATGAGGTCAAATTCCGGTTTTAACAAAGAACGAACCTCCCCACATGCCAAAAGTCCCGATTTTTGGGACTTTCAAAAACCTCCCGGCCGCTTCAGCAAGCCTTCCGGTTTTTGCCGCCTCTTCCAGGCGTATGTTCCGCACTTATCAACTTCACCACAGATATGGACTATTCTGTCCTTTCTCTGCAACTCACCTTCCACGGTACAACCGTTTCGGGTCTGGAGCGGAAGACGGGTCTTCCCGACTTTCGTCGGGATAAACTTCTCGACCCGTCCTTCGGTCGTAGAGCGGAAGACGGGTCTCGAACCCGCAACCTCCAGCTTGGAAGGCTGGAGCTCTACCAATTGAGCTACTTCCGCGTTTGGCCTTGGGCTTCAGCCTCCGGCTCGCATGCTGCCTGAGCCCTTTTGGCTTAGGGAACAGGCCTTGTGGGGACAGGAGGATTCGAACCTCCGAAGTTAGAAACAACAGATTTACAGTCTGTCCCATTTGGCCACTCTGGTATGTCCCCTTCGCAAAAATGAGCCGAAGAAGGGACTCGAACCCCCGACCAGCTGATTACAAATCAGCTGCTCTACCAGCTGAGCTACTTCGGCTTTTTACGCTATTTGAAAGAACACCCTTTTAAAAAGGGATTGCAAAGGTAATAATACTTTTTTAACCGCAAAAAAAATATGACCCGAAAGGGCTCATTTTGTTGACAAAAAACCAGGTGTCTGGAACCCTGTTTTTATCAACAATGCCATATTCAAAAATCTTCCTCGTTTTCAGCCGGAATTTTGTAAAACACCGCGCCGGTTTTTTGCCTTTCAGAATTGGCATCATTTCGTGTAGAAGGCCTGAAAAAACAAGCATTCCGGGCAAATCGACTGCAATTTGATGCTGGTTCTTCTGACATGTATCATGTGGGCTTATGACTTGAGTCAGGAAATGCGTGGTTTTTACTGAACTACCTTTACATCCGAAAAGGAAGATCGAAGACAATCAAAAATCAAATCCAAAAACCATCGTTATGAAAACAAAAACAGCAGCAAAACTGGTAAGCGCCGCCCTCGCAATCGGCGTTACAGCACTTGTGTTTGTGACCAGTTGCAAAAAGGAAAACACTTATGAACAGGTTGCGGCATCAAGCGCCCCCAACAGCACGGACGTGATCGACGCCAGCATTGGCGGTTTCCCTCCTACCAGCTACACCACAGCAGGAGCTTGGAAAGTAGACAAAACACACAGTAATGTGATGTGGGAAACACAGTACTATGGCAGCGGAGCAGCGCTTACTGGCCGCTTCAACAACTTCAATCTGATTGTAAAGTTTGACGCAGGTAACCCTTCAAACACCACTCTAAAAGGCTGGGTTCAGCTTTCTACTTACAACACCGGTGAATCTGGACGAGATGCATATGGCAAATGCGGTCCCGGTTATATGGGTGTGAAATGGGACACCGTAGCCAAGACATCACCTACTGCATATACACTGGCTCCTCAGGCTGCTACCGATACCGCCTGGTTTAAAAGTACTTCTTGTGTGAAATACGGAAGTGGTTACATGGTAAAAGGTAATTTTACATTCCGGGGTAAAACCATCAGCATTGATATGCCTATGAGTTACACAGGAAAATCTACAACCACCAACACCACCACCCAGAAAAAGACTGACAGGGCTGGATTGTTCGGTGAATTCTGGATCAAGGCAAATTCAGTGTTCGGGGTTAACTCCACTTCCATTAACGACGATGTGCTGATTCGAGTCGACTGCAACATGGTGACGAATGCCTATTAAGGCGCTAACCAACCTAAATCCATTGTTAAATCAAATCAAACTAAATTCTTATGAAAACAATAAAAAATATAGCCCTGATCGCGTTCGTCTCCCTGCTGGCCTTTACTGCCTGTAAGAAAGAAAACGATTTCGGTGGCAAAGCAAGTATCAAAGGTACTGTTACCCTGAATGGTACGCCAGTTAGCAACGCCTTTGTTTATCTGAGTCTGGGCGCCACAGAACCTTCAACCACCCGTGATGCATCGGCCGTTACCGACGCTTCCGGTGCCTATAAATTCTCAGGTTTACTTACCGGTGACTATTTTGTAACAGCTGAGTATACCAACAGCACCGGCCAAACCTTCAAATCAGGAGGAGGAAAAGTGAAGATTGGCGACAAGAAAGGCGAAGTTACAGCCGATCTCACCGTACAATAATCCCTCTCCAAACTCCCGGGACACCTTCTTTGGTCCATTCCTTTGACCATCAACCCGGGTGAATCAGACACAGCAATCCCCGAAAAGGATTGCTGTGTTTTAAAGGTTCTTTTCCAATACCAATTTTGTTAACGGCTGAAATAATGAAGACCTTTTTCTCTTTATTGGCCAAATGTTATTAATTTAGTTCTAAATCCTCACTATGAAAACACTTCTGCGCCACCAGGTAATGATGCTCTCAGTCTTTATTGTGCTGATGTTCGCAATGGCCTGTGAAAAAAAGTATTTTCCTGTAGAACCCCCGCCTAAAACGGCTGTGCAAACCAATACCCTGGAAGCATCCTACGTGAGTACACCACCGCTCACCATAGCCGACGCATACTGGAAAAAGGCCGATTACCTGAAAGTAAAGGTGAGCAATATGAGTACTGGAAACCTGTATTCAGAAGGGTATCTCAACATGAGCGGAACCTATAGCGGTTTGAGTTCATTCAGTGGTGGTAAGGACCCTAATCTTACCATGAAGGCTGCTTATGACGACAACAAGCTTTATATATATGTGGAGTGGACGGATGACTCCCTGGACGCGCCTTTTAAAGCGGCTCTGCTGAAAGGCTTTCCAGATCCCCTGAAAAACGACAGCACCGGGGCATGGACCTCACAGGGCAACAGCGATAAAATGGCCCTTGCTTTTGAGATCAACAATGCCTCGAGCGCCTTCGGATCTTTTACGGATCAGGGTTGCGCCGCCTCCTGCCACCAGAATAAAATGCAGCCTCAAAGCGGATCTGTGGATATCTGGTCATGGGATGTGGCCAGTTCAGAAGCCCTGGGTTACGCCCACGACATGGTGGCCGATGGCAATAATGGGTACCAGAAAGATGCAGGCGCGGTAATGGTCACACCAAACAAGGTGAGTCCGGGCAGCGCGCGCTCAGCCCCAGCCTATGAGTGGAGCGGTGCAGAACAAAGCTATACCCGACCAGATGGCAAGGTGGTGACCCTCGATCCTGGTTATTACCTGCTAGCCTCAAAAACCACATCTTTTGTAGGTGATTATCTGGTAGGAGAAAAAATTTACAACGACGCCGCCACCGGCACCAATTGTGACCACTGCCATGGCATCAACGGACGGAATGGCGAAGCTACAGAATTCGCATCCATTGGTTTCGCGCGCAAATACTCGCGTCAGCAGATCATAGATTTTGCCGCAAGTGAAGCGCACGACGGCTGGACATATTTCGTGAAGATTCCGGCTTCGAAACACAACGATTTATTGGCATTTATACGTGGATTGGGCTCTGTTCCAGGTCAGTTGCTCAGCCCGCCAAACGGCAGTTACGCCGATGTGTGGTCCATCTCCAACATCAACCGCACCAAAGTGAACAAAACACCTCATACGGTATATTCTGTGATTCTGGTTAGAACGCTGACCACACCGAATGCTGACGACGTGCAATTTACTTCCCCGGAAGGAAAATCGGTCCCATTTGGTATTGCCCTGATGGATGCCGATGGAAAAAACCACATCGGTTCCAGGAAGGAAATTCTCACATTTAAACCCAAGTCAAAATGAAGCGAGCCCCATACCTGCTTGGATGTTCAGCACTTGTGATGCTGCTCCTGGCCTGCGAGAAAAAAACTTTTCCACCGGTACCGGTTGACCCCAACACCCCGGTCAGTTATACCACCGACATTCAACCCATGTGGAACAAGAGCTGCATCGGCAGCGGTTGCCACGATGGCAGCATTCCGCCAAACCTCACCGCTGATAAGTCTTATAGCGCTCTGGTAGATGGTGGCATGGTGGATACCCTTAAACCCAAAGAAAGCACCTTGATGATAAAGCTGAATTCGAATATGCCGCCAAGCGGTAAACTTTCAGCAGCAGACATCAACAAGGTGGAAGCCTGGATCACACAGGGTGCCAAACAGAATTAAATCCTTAAGCCTAACAATTCACGTTGAAGAAAACACAAATCATGAAAACAACTTTCTACACAAAAGCAGCCCTGGTTCTGCTAAGCCTTCAGATCTGCACGCTGAATATGAATGCTCAGGGAGGCGATTCTACCGCGGCAAGTACCGAGAAGCCAGCAAAGGACAAAAGACCTGTAAAAGACATGTTTGACGGGAATTACCTGATCAACAATCAAACTGCTGTTTTGCCGAATGCAAAAACACTTGAGTTTGTCATCCAGCACAGATTTGGACTTCTCACCTCCGAAGGATTCGACCTGGGCGGTTTGTATGCACCATCGAATATCCGTATCGGTTTCAACTACTCCATCACCAAAAACCTTATGCTGGGTATAGGTACCACCAAAAACAACATGCTGCAGGATCTTTGCTGGAAATACGCTTTGATCCGCCAGACCCGCTCCGGCAGTATTCCGCTTAGCATCACATATTTTGGCGACGCGGCCATCGATGTGCGTCCAGACGCCTTCCCGGCAACGGTTGACCGTTTATCGTATTTCCATCAGCTGATCTTTGCCAGAAAGTTTTCTAAAAGCTTCTCCATGCAGATCGCGGGCAGTTTCTCCCACTTCAACATGGTGGATTCCCTGGTAAAACACGACAATATTGGCATAGCTGCTGGCGCACGATATAAGATCACAAAATCTCTTGCCATTACAGCAGAATACGATCAAAACCTGACCGCACAGGATGATAAAGTGATCGTGGTAAAACCCAATCTGAGCCTTGGAATTGAAGCGGTAACCAGTGCCCACGTGTTCCAGGTATTTGTAACCACTGGACAATCCATCATTAATCAATACAACGTGCTGTATAACAAAAACGATTTTTCAAAGATGGAATTCTGCATAGGATTCAACATGACCAGGCTCTGGAACTTTTAGAAAATGGTTTGAGATTATGCACACAGGCATTGAATACCGGAATAACAACAGAATGTTTCGGGAATTGAATTCTGAAAAGCAAGTGAATGGTTCACTTGCTTTTTTTATTTCAGCAAAAACCTCCGCTTTAAAATCGTACCCTTTGATGCCCTTGTTTCACGAAGCTTCCGGGGCAATGATACTGCAGGGAAAAATTCTTCGAACCACTTTCACGGATCCTGATTTATCGGCGTCCAGGAATGATTTGTCGCGCATTCATTTAAATAATTTACAAGCCAGGTCCATTCAAAATGAAATGATTTAACTCATGCGATAGTTTGACACGAATCATGAAAAAGCCTGATATTATATACTTACTTTGATCCTGAAAAACCAAAAATCCCCAAACATCATGTCACAGAAATCCAACCCAAATGAAAAGCAGGAAAACCGGCATTCCGGAAGGAGAGGTTTCCTGAAACTTGGCTTACTGGCTGCCGGACTCACGGCGGTGGGAAGCGGTATGAACAACGTGCTAACCGAGGCATCGGAAAATGAGACGGGTGACGCCGGAACAAAGGTGAAGATGCTGACACCTGATGGTAAACTGGTGGAGATAGACAAAGCCTTATTTGAAAAATTGTCGACCGGGCAAAAGGCCGGCAAATCTGAAATATACCAATGGATGAACAACCCATCCAAGGATCAACCTGCATAAGCCATGAAAGCAAACGAAGAAACACGAGACCAGGGCCGCCTGGATTTTCTGAAGACCGCAGCGGTGGCCACCGTTGGTGCACTGGCTTGCGGCAGCCTGAATTGTTCCTGTTCCAAAAAACCGGCTACACCGCCACCCTCAGGGGACAAGGTTAAATTGCTCAGTCCAGAAGGCGAGATCGTGGAGGTTGACTCAGCCTACCTGAATCACCAGGAACACATGGCCATAGTATCGAAACTGGAAGCGCGTGAAGGCATTGCCGGCAAAAAATTTGTGATGGTGGTCGACCTCTCCCGCTGCAAAAACGCGCGCAAGTGCGTAAATGCCTGCCAGAAATGGCACTACCGTCCTGAAGACACCGAATGGCTCAGCGTAAAACTGATGAAGGACAGTGACAAAGGCGCCCCGTACTGGTTTCCGAAACAATGTTTCCATTGCGACAATCCGCCTTGTGTAAAAGTGTGCCCTGTAGACGCCACATTCAAACGCTCCGATGGTCTGGTGCTTATCGACAATGAACGCTGCATAGGATGCAAATTCTGCATGGCAGCATGCCCATACTCAACAAGGGTGTTCAACTGGGATGAGCCTGATGTGCCGACCTATCTGAAAGATCAGCCCTATTCACCTGAAACCGGCATACCGGCCCGTGTAGGCACAGTTGAAAAATGCGACTTCTGTCCCGATCGCAGCCGCGAGGGACTCTTACCGCCCTGTGTTGAAGCTTGTCCTAACGGCGTGTTCTATTTCGGAGACGAAAATGAAGATATTGTAACCAATGGCGATGAAACGGTGAGCTTCTCACAACTTATCAGGGACGGCGGAGCCTACCGCTTCATGGAAGAACTGGGCACCAAACCCCGGGTGTACTACCTGCCGCCTAAAAACAGGCAATTCCCGGTTGAACGTGGTTATGAGGCTCTGCCAGATAAACTGAAAGACAGATTCAGAGATGTGATGGAAGGAAAAAGCCACGACTAATTCAAAAAACAGTATTAACCGGAGTTTAAAAGCAAACCGTTATGGAACTCAACGAATATCAAAAGGAGCTCTTTGAGAAGCAAAGACCGACCATTGAAAAATTCAGCCTCAGGAACTGGGCCTGGACCATATTTTTCCTGATGTGGATAGGATTCGGGGGATACGCCTTGTATCTCCAGATAGCCGTGGGACACACCGTTACCGGCATGCGCGATAATGTGGTTTGGGGACTGTATATCGCGAACTTTATCTTTTTTATAGGCATCAGTTATGCCGGTGCGGTGATCTCCGGGATCCTTCATATCCTGGAAGTGGAGTGGCGAAAGCCCATTATCAGGATCGCGGAAATGATCACGGTGATCTCCACCATCATTGGCCCGATTTTTATACTGCTCTGCATTGGCAGGCTCGATCGTCTCCATCACCTGTTTCTGTATCCCCGCCTGCAATCCCCCATCACCTGGGACGTATTTGCGATAGGCACCTATTTCAGCGGCAGCGTGATCTTTTTGTATCTCGCCATTATTAAGGATTTTGCGATACTCCGCGACGCCAATCTGAATGTGCCCAAATGGAAAAAACGCCTCTACAAATTCTTCGCCATTGGCTACAGAGGCACTCATGGTCAAAAGCGCCACATCCGCATCTCCACAAACCTGATGGCCATTATGATTGTTCCTCTGGCCATCATAGTACACTCGGTTTTGTCCTGGATATTTGGTATGACACTCCGTCCAGGCTGGCACAGTACCATATTCGGCCCTTACTTCGTATTAGCGGCCATCTACTCCGGAACAGGTGTGCTGATCATGGCCATGTGGGTATACAGAAAGATGTACAAACTGCATTCCTACCTGCTGGATAAACACTTTATTTTCCTCGGTTATATCATGATGGTATTGGGTGCGGGTTACGGGTATTTTACATTTTCAGAATACCTCACCGACTGGTTCGCCTCAGAGAAATGGAATGCAGAAGTAATAGAAAAACTGTTCAATCCGGCGAAATACGGTTGGTGGTTTTTGTACTCGAATTTATTCGGTATTCTCATCCCCATTTTTGTGGTAGCCATTCCGGCAACCCGCAAGCCCAACTGGATCGCGCTGGCCTCTTTTTTCATGGTGATTGCGCTCTGGATCAAACGTTACCTGATTATCGTCCCCACACTCGAATCGCCCTTATTGCCCATGGAAGACACCAGAATGGAATATGTGAAATACCACGCCACCTGGGTGGAATGGGCCCTTACACTGGCCGGCGTTGCGACTTTCTTCCTGTTCTTCACCCTCATTTCAAAATTCATTCCGATCATTCCGATTTCTGAGTTCTCCAACAAAGAAGCCAAACCGAAGACCGGCAATCAAACAGTAACAGAAACAACCACCAATCCAGCATAATACAACGAGCCATGAAACGAGAATTGTTTGTCAGAATATTCAGCATAAGCGCAAGAGCCCTGATGTTCTTCATTGTGCTCGTATTGACCACCTTGTCTTCCCCATCTATCCTTGCACAGGAAGACAAGGGCAATAAGAAGGAAGTGGAAGAAGCCACCCTGATCTCACCCTCTCTGGAATTTGTGTGCGTCCAAAAAGGCGACATGAGTACGGACCTTAAAGCCCGCCTGCAGGCAAAAGTGAACGGTTCAAACAAGAAATTGCCCCATTTGCGTGTGACCTTTAAATCAATGGCAGGCGATGAAGAGAAAGTGATCGGTCATGCCATTACAGATGTGATGGGAAGGGCCCTGTTGAATGTAAAGAGTGATGCTATTCCGGTGGACGAAAGCGGCCAGGTGAATCTGAAAGCTGAATTCGCGGGCAATAAAGCCATAGAAGAGGTAAGTGAGGAACTCAGTTTCAAAAAGGTAAACATTGCCATATCTCCGGTTCCCGGCGATACCGTTTACTCCGTAAAAATTAAGCTCAGTGCCATGAATGGAGGCTCGGTGGTGCCTGTTGCAAATGCCGATCTGGGGGTATACGTGAAACGCTTTTTTAACCCGCTCAAAGTGGCGGATGCTACCACCGATGAAAATGGTGAAGCGTATGCGGTTGTACCTTTTGACCTGCCGGGAGATGATTCAGGCAACATCACTGTTCTGGCCAGGCTCGACGAACACGAGGTTTATGGCAACGCCGAAGCAAGCCTTCAGCAAAAGTGGGGCTTACCTGTATCCATTCAGAAGAAAGACGCACCCAGGGCACTCTGGAGCGCTCATCCTCCCATATGGATGCTGGTCACTTTCATCATTCTCATCACTGTGGTATGGGGACATTATATTGTGATCATTTTCGAACTCTTCAGGTTGCGAAAAGAAGAGCCCGGGCCTGCCCAATCATAAGCCGGCTTGTGGTAAAAACCCCTTATTTTGGCCTCTGTAAATTATGGAAAGTGTAGTGAAAAGAACGCCTTTGAATGCTCTCTTACTCAAGATTCCGCTGCTTTGTTTTGTGCTAACGGCTGTATTGCCGGTTCTGGCTCAGGATGTAAAGCCTGTTCCCGACATGCATTTCTCCTACCGCATCAGCAATGGGGTGAAACACATTTCAGTGAAAGTGAGCCAACGCGAAGGAAATGAACTGAGGCCAGTATCCAACACGATTGTGAACCTGAGCCTGCGTTTGCGCCGCAAATACAACCCGCTCAGGGGCGAAGGCTGGATGGGAAACACCATGACCAATTCAGAAGGCTTGGCTGAATTCACACTCACACCGCAGTTTTACCAGCTTAATGGCAAGGAACACGAATTCGATTTTATTGCCAATATTGGCACAGATCCCGTGTTCAGGGACACTGAAACCAGGATTCACATTTCAGAACCCCAGATTTCAGTTGAATTTGCGCCCGGTCAAAACGCTCAGCTGCTGAATATTCATTTCGACCGGCAGGTTAACAAATCCCTGGAATCATTTGCCGGAGCTGTGTTTGATCTTTTACTCACAGATTCTACAGGAAAAACAAGATTCTCTGAAAAAGCACTCCGGTGCGACAATTCAGGCGATCTGAACATAACCTTACAAGATTCCTGGCGCAAAAATTTACAATCCGGCGATAAACTGGTGCTGCGTTACACAGACCCGGAAAATGACGGTTACACCGAACGTGTGATTTCGGTACCAGAGTCTATGCTTGCCTCCTCTTATCTGGCGGCAGTTTTCAGCACACAGGCCGCCATTTATACTGGCCTGATTCTTGTAGCAATAGTAATTGTTTACACCCTGCTCTTTGGAAAAGCTCAAACGAAAACGAATTAGTATATTTAATGAACCAAATAACAAACCAAAAAAAAGTGTTATGAAAACCTCCATCAAAAACCATGTCCTCGCAGCGGGATCGGTGCTGCTCATCGCATTCGCCACCATGTCCTTTGTGTCTTCGTATCAGGAAAAACCAAAACCCTGGAAAGCGCCAGACACGGCTAAAAAAATGAAGAATCCCGTAGCCAAAAGCGATGAGAGTCTGGCGGAAGCCAAGGCCTTGTTTACCAAGCACTGTAAATCCTGCCATGGCTCAAAAGGCCTGGGTGATGGTCCTAAATCTAAAGAACTCGACACCGCATGCGGAGATTTCAGCACCAAGGAATTCCAGGATCAAAGCGACGGCGAGCTGTTCTATAAAACAAAAGAAGGTCGCGACGACATGCCCTCTTTCAAAAAGAAAATCACAGATGATGAAGAAATCTGGAGCATCGTAAATTACATGAGAACATTGGCCAAGTAAGCGTTTCCATTTCAATTGAAAACCTCCGTGCGGCACCAATGCAACGGAGGTTTTTTTATTTCAGGATCCGGAGCTCAGCAGGAAGGTAATTGTTGATTCGCCTCTCCATCAGCTTGGCCCAGCCTATGCCGAAATTCCGGTATCTTATGTGAAGTAAACCATGATCCGTTTCCGGAAACGGAAAAATGTCCTTTTTAAGGTATTGCAGGGCTGCCTCTTTATTAAGATTAACATGCTTCACAGCCTCGTTCAAATGGATTGACCAGGCCAGCTCCTGATTGGGAATAAGCTGCCCGCCTTTGAATTCACCCATGAGGGTGCCGGCTTTTTTTAAATACATCGCGCTTCCGAAGTTTTGCATGAATGCCTTGACCAGGGCATTGCAGAGGTGAAATCCCTGGTTCACCTGAAGAAACTCAAGGCCTTCGTGATTCACGAAAGGCGTAAGTATTTTAAGCTCACCTGTTGAAATTCCGGATCCTGGTTTTGTATTTCTGTATGGTGAACTGTCCTCCGTTGTCTTCCTGAGAACCGCGCAATAGAAGCCCTCGCTCCGGTTCAGGTGTGGGTAAAAGCGATAACCTTCTCCTGAACTTGTGATCGCCCAATCGGGCTTTGTTTGTATGGGCAGATTTTGCATCCTGAATTCAGTCATCAGCCAGTTCAGCACATCTTCGTTCTCTTCAATAGAATAAGAACAGGTGCTGTATATAAGCAAGCCACCAGGTTTCAGGGCTTTGAGGCCTTCTCTGAGAATGGATTTTTGTCTGAGACTACAGCTTCGCACAGCCTCGATACTCCATTCCTCAAGTGCTTCAGGTTGTTTCCGGAACAAGCCACTTCCGCTGCAGGGTGCATCAACCACCAGCACATCAAAATAACCCGGCATGGCTGAAAATTTATCCGGCTGAACATTGCTCACCACTGTGTTGCAGGTGCCCCACCTGGATAGGTTTTGTGCCAGAACATCAGCTCTGGATTTTACGGTTTCATTCGCCACAAGCAGACTCTCTGAATTCATGAGACTGTTGATCAGGGTACTCTTTCCGCCAGGGGCCGCGCAGAGATCAAGTATTTTAAGTTTTGCATCCAGATCAGCATGCTGAACCAGGGCCTGTTCAATGAACATGCTCGCCGCTTCCTGCACATAATAACAACCGGCATGAAACAAGGGATCATGTGTGAAATACGGACGCTCTTGGAGATAATGTCCGAAACGACTCCAGGGAACCGCCTCAGATAGTTCGAATTCAGGAGTAAAGGGTTTAAAGGGATTCAGGCGAATGCTTGTAACCTGTTCACCCGATTCATGAATAGCCTCAAAGCCCGCTTGATCAGGCACTTTGCAGGTACTTATGCTGTTTAAAAATTCTGCGGGGAGGCTTGGCATGTTTGGGAATTAAACAGTTTCTTTGTTAGGATAATGGTGGAGTACAAAGAAAACAAAATAATGCGCTCCGACCGGGCAGGACTAGAGAAAATCAAGCGCTGGTGCGCCTACCAGGAACGTTCGCATTTTGAAACCCGCCAAAAACTCACGGCATGGGGCTGGAAAAATGAACAGATTGAAGAAGCCCTCTCCATTCTGATCTCCGAAAATTATTTGAACGAGGAACGTTTTGCCCGCGCCCTGGTTCGCGGCAAATTCAGACTCAAAGGATGGGGACGCGTGAAACTACGCAAAGAACTGATGGGACACAGGATATCCGCACCGAATATCAACCTGGCCCTGACAGAGATCGAAGAAAATGAATACCTCAGAACCATGCGTGAACTGGCAGAAAAAAAACGCCGCGAAAAAGCTACTGCAAGTCCAATCATGTTACAGGCCGCCATATACCGATTCCTCTTGTCTAAAGGCTACGAAGCTGAACTTATTCAACACCACATAATACGAAACACAGCTCTGCATGAATCTTGATTTGAAACACAAAACAGCTCTGGTTGGGGGAAGTACCCAGGGAATAGGCAAGGCCGCAGCCATAGAACTGGCCAGGCTTGGCGCCAACGTAACCTTGCTGGCGCGAAATGAAGAAAGCCTTAAACAGGTTAAATCTGAATTGCCGAATACAGGTCAGCAATTGCACAGCTACCTTTGCGCAGATTATAGCCAGCCTGCAAAACTGGAAGAGCTGGTGAAGGCTTTCATTAACCGTCATGGACCAGTGCACATCCTGGTGAACAATACCGGAGGCCCCCCTTCAGGTCCAATTGTTTCGGCCCGCGCTGATGAATTTGTGCAAGCTTTCAGCAATCACCTCATTTGTAACCATCTGCTTGCACAGGCCTGCATTCCTGGCATGAAAAACGCCGGATACGGAAGAATAGTTAACGTGATTTCCACCTCGGTGAAACAGGCTCTCCCGAACCTGGGCGTGAGCAATACAGTAAGGGCAGCAGTTGGCAACTGGGCCAAAACCATGGCCAACGAGTTGGCCGCTTTCGGCATAACGGTTAACAATGTGTTGCCCGGCGCCACGGCAACCCAGCGTCTCAGCAGCATAGTTGAAGGAAAAGCCGCCAAACTGAACAGCAGTACCGAAGACGTGAAAGCTGAAATGTTACACGAAATACCCATGAAACGCTTCGGAGAAGCCCATGAAATTGCGAATGCCATTGCCTTTCTGGCTTCTCCCGCCGCCGCCTACATCACAGGAATAAATTTGCCTGTTGACGGGGGGCGCACCACTTCGCTCTAATGTTAACACTGGTCTGTTACTAAAAGCGGATCAGCCCGCCCATGAAGGCTGTCTAAACGCTCTATTTTAGGTGCATGATAAAATACCTGTTTGTCTGCATCAACGGTCTTATCCTCTTTTTGTATAATCTGAGCTCTCCCCAGAACGAACCGGAGCTGAATGCCAACTTTCCTCAGGCCATTGTAGTGAACCATGAAGTGGTGGTGGAATTCCGGATCAAACAAAGTGAATTAATTGGTTTTGCAAGTTTACAGCTGGTATTGCCTGCGGGTTTTACAGCCCGTGAAATGGACTCTGGCGCAGCCACATTCAGTGTACAGGAAGGTCAGGTAACCTGGACATGGCAAAACATAGAATCAGAACAGGACGAAATGGTTCTGAGCCTCGGCATCACGGCCAACCAGGAAGCAATTGGTAAACACAGCATAGGCGCCAGTTTTTATTACATTTTAAATAACGAGAAAAAGAGCCGTGACATGACTCCCGCCGAAGTTGAGATAATGCGGGATGGCGAAGGGGACATGAGCCTTCAGAATGCTCAAGTGAACGCGGACACGAGCACGAACAAAACATCTGGAGATTTAAACCACCAGCAATTGTCTCATGCTGAACCTTCCGGAACCATTGAGGTGAGCAGATCATTTAGTTCCACAGCCAATGCCAGGGAAATGCTGGTTGAAGTGAGCATCCGGAAAGGCATTACAAAAGGTTTTGCCCGTTACAGCGATATCCTAGAACCGGGCTTTTCAGCAAGGGCCCTGCGTACCGACGGAGGATCCTTTTCCTTGGCCGATGGCAAAGTGAAATTTGTATGGGTAAGTGTTCCCGAGAAGGAAGAACTCAAGGTTTGTTACGTGTTGATTCAATCCGGAGACGAGAACCGCATCAATTTAAAAGGCGAATATTCTTATCTTGAGCACAACCAGAGCAAAAAAGCCAGTCCCGCGGACCAGACCCTTAGTTTTACGGGTACTGCCACTGCATCTGTAGCGGTAAACACCGAAGCGCCAATGGGCAGCAAGAACACAGCGAAAACTGAAGCAAAAACGCAGGCTGCAAAGAGCAATACCGGGGAATTAAGTACGGAAACACGCCTCAGGAAACAAGACATGTCGCCCCGATTCGAAGTACAGATCGGTGCCTTCACCAAAGGGCTGGCCAGCGCGGTCAGATTGAAAAAGAAATTCGGAATCCGGGAAAGCATTCGCAGCGAAATGGCAGACAATTTTTCCAAATTTATGGTAGGCAAACACCAGGCATACAAAGAGGCCAGAAAACACCGCGATGAGATGGTGAGCACGAACGGGGTCAAATCTTCCTTCGTGGTAGCCTATCACAACGGCAAACGCATCACCGTTCAGGAGGCGCTCATGATCAGCAATCAAAAATGGTTCAAATAAAAAATTTGAGTATTTTTACCCCAAGCCATGGTTGTATGAAGAAGCTTTCACTTCTTGTCCTTCTCTTTTTATCATTCAAAGTTGCCTCACAACAACCTGATTCGCTCAAATTCGCCTTGCTCGACAGCATGAGCTACGAGCAATTGCTTCAGCATTACATCAATGAACCGGAACCCATAAAGTTTTATAAAGGTCCCGTTGAACTTGGCGACTCAAGCTATCAGGCCATGAACGCTTTAACTGTACCCACCGAAACGGTTGAGGCTCCGCCCTTGTTCCGGTATAACATTGAGGAAGGTTTTGAAGAGAGCAGTAGCGATACCACGGGGGCTTCCCAAACGGCGTACTGGCCCAAGATTGCCCTCGGCTTTGGTAAAATGGGATATACAGGTGATCTCTATTCAAAACATTTTCAGCCCGCGCTTTCCGGCCGCCCGGCCTTTAATCTGGATATTTCACAACGCATTCTGAAATATCTTCAGCTCGACTTTTCTGTTCTCTTCGGGAAAATAGGCGCCAACGAAAATCTTCCCGATCGCCACGAAAATTTTGTGTCTGAGATCCGTTCCGGCGGCGTCAACCTCTTGTATGATTTCGGCAATTTTATTCCGGACCGCTACCGGGTTAGGCCATTCCTGAGTTTCGGTGTCAGCGGATTTGAGTTTTTGAGCAAGACCGACATCAAGGATGCCAACGGGAAAACCTATTATTACTGGTCCGACGGCAGCATCAAAGACCTTCCCGAGGGGTCGGCGGGTGCACAGGAAGCCCACGAACTCACCAGAGATTACAAGTATGAGTCTGATGTGCGTGAACTCAATCGTGATGGTTTTGGAAAATACACAGAAAGAGCCGTGGCCTTTCCACTGGGATTGGGCTTCATCGTAAAAGTGACCAACAGGGTTGACATGAAACTGAATTACCAGTATTTCTTCACCACCACGGATTACATCGATGGCATCACCGATAAAAGCGTCGGAAGCCGGGCTGGCAACAAAAAGAAAGACAAATTCAGCTACGCCTCCTTTGCCTTTCAATATGACCTGATCACCAAACCAAAGTCGAAAACCTATGCCGACACGCTCACAGATGCATTCTGGCTGGCATTCGACAAGTCTGATTTTGACAGGGATGGTGTGCCGGATATGCAGGACAGCTGCCAGGGCACTCCTTCAAAAGTGGCTGTTGACGGAGCAGGTTGCCCGCCTGATGACGATGGAGACGGCATACCGAATTACCGTGATGACGAACCCAATTCAGCCCCGGGAAGTGCTGTTAATGAAAGGGGGGTGACCCAATCTGAAGCCGTTTGGAAAGACTGGTACGACGAGCACCTGAACGATACGCTCAGTACAGAACGCGAAACCCAGGTGGTGTACAACATGTTTGCAGTAACACCCAGGAAAAACGACGGCAAAAAGAAAAAGGATGAATACACCGTGGAATTGGTTCGTTACACAGGTCCTATTCCTTCCGACGAGCTGGCCTACCTGCTTAGCATAGGCGATATCAGTTCAACCACGCTCGACGATGGAAAGACCGTGGTCTATACCACCGGTAAATACGACAACCTCCAGGATGCAATCAAACGTAAGGAAGAATTTAAACTGAATGGCAACAACAGCGCCAAGGTGGCCAAAGTTTCAGGCAATACCATCAATAAAATACAGGAAGAAGACCTCGACGCACTGCTTAGAAAAGAATTGGAAGAACTTATGAGTATTGGTATTACCGACGAGGGCGATACCCTGCGCAACCAATCCGACAGCCTCGACTTTTTTGCAGGCCTTTTTGGCGATGAATTTGTGAACGGTTCTCAGGCTGTTAAAGACAGTTTGATCGCGAGTCATCAGAAACAAAAAGAAGAAAAGAGGAGACTGAAAAAAGAACAAATTCAAAAACAACAACAGGAATCTTCAATAGCCGAGAACGAACAGGCTGAATCCTTTGGCGCTGAAGACATCGTTTACAGGGTGCAGCTCGGGGCTTTCCGCAACAAAATTTCTACCAGTATTTTCAACACCTCAACAAATGTGCTGGAATTGAAAACGGCGGAGAACATATACCGTTATGTAACCCGGGGCTATAAAACCATTGAGCAGGCCGCTTCGGTTAGGGCCGATCTGGTGATACAAGGTTACAGCGATGCCTTTGTGACAGCTTATAAAGGGGGGAAACGCATTCCGCTCAGCCAGACCAAAGCTACGGTTGACAAGGCTTATGTTGAGGACATGAACGAAGAGAAAATATTCTCTTCCATCGATAAATCACTCGTGGCCTTTAAAGTGCAGCTGGGTGCGCCTCTCAAGAAACCAAACCAGATCGCCCTGATGGAAGAGAAGCTGAAAGACCTGAACGATATTGAAAAGCAAACCACTTCAGTTGGAGGTGTCCGTTATACATCCGGCAGTTTTGCCAGCTACAGTGAAGCCAAAAAACACGAGCAAGATCTGATTGATAAAGGCTTTAACGATGCTTTCCTGATTGCCACATTCAAAGGCAACCAGATTCCGATTCAGGAGGCTCTCGAACTTCTTAAATAGACCTGTGCGGTCACACCTTAGTATGATCAGACAAGGGTTTTTGCTTATTCTGTCTCTTGGATTCATTCCGCTTTTATCCACTGCTCAGGAAGTGCCAAGCATTAAAGTGCGGAAAACCTCTAACCTCGCGAAAGTGGTTTTGGATAATACCGAGTACAGGTTGGTGGTGTTCGACCGCTTTGGAAACCCAACTGAAGCCAATATTCTGCACTACCGCCTGCACATTCAGGGAAAGCGGGATACCCGGGAATTTGAAGGCAAAAGCAATGTCCTCAGTCCCGAAATGATACGTTACCTGAAGGCCCTAAGCCATTCCTGTAAATTGTATTTTACTGAGATCAGCGTGGAAGAGGAAGGGGGACATGTGACTGTATTACCGGATGCCATTGAAATGTGGTTTCCTGAATGCAAAAACTGTGAACCCACAAAAAAAAGGAGCCAGGCTCCTTTTTAAGTTCTTAAACGGTTTTTCAGTTATAAACCGGTAGTAAGGCGTACTGCCTGCCGTATTCCAGCATCTGGGTTTTAAAATCTTCAGGGTATTCGATCTTCACGTCAATTATTTCCCCGTTTTGAACAACCGGAACAAGCCTGGGCTGAATAAAGCCTGCATAAGGTGCAATCTGCAGCTTTTCGTATCGTGCGAGCACTTCCTTGTGCAGGGCTGGATCGATCTTTACGCCATAGTCTTCAATCAGGGCCTGTCCGGCTTTAAAATCGCCCTGAGATTTGATCCTTTGTACTTCCTTAAGCAAATCGCCAAATAAGACCCTCAGGGCCTGGTAATCGTTGATCACATAAAAAGTTCTGCCGTTTTCTGATTTTCTTGAGATCACATCTTTAGTCCGTCCTTTTTCGAACACCCAGGCAGAAACCATTTTGCGGTTTCGCATGTGGGCTTCTTCAACTGTCATGCCTGGTTTTATACGGGCCAGCTGGATCAGCAAACCCCTGGTGATGTACTCATCATAAGCCGCTTTGCCATACTCGAGAGAAGGCATTACACCCAGTTCAATCAGTTTGGGATCCATGAGGTAATACAGGGCCACCAGATCCGCACGGCCTTCTTCCAGCTCGTTGAAATAATTTTTAAGGGTTTCCGAAGGCTGACCCACCTTGTCCTCGAGTCTTCCGCTGGCGTGACCAATTACTTCGTGCATATCGGTATGTAGCTTGTCCGCAAGCGGAGCAAAATCCTTCACGCGCTTCCTGGTTTCATCATTATAATAGAATTCATCCACCACCGAAGCACCGGCAGAGCCGTCATAGGCTTCAACAATATTGCCGAGGTTCACCGATTTGCTGCCATGCACTTCACGGATCCAGTCGCTGTTGGGCAGGTTTATACCAATTGGCGTTGAAGGGGCCGCGTCGCCACTCTCCACCACAGCGTTGATCACCTTGGCTGAAATGCCTTTTACGTTTTTCTTTTTATGAGCGGGCAGAGTAGGGGAATGGTCTTCAAACCACTGGGCATTGGCACCAATGGTAGCGATGCGTTTGCTGGCCTCAAAATCTTTTATGGATACAACCGATTCAAACGAGCCTTTTTTACTCAGCGGATCGTGGTACACTTCAATAAAACCATTTACCACGTCAACCGCGCTGGCTGTGTCCTTAACCCAGGCTATATTGTACAAGTCAAAATCCCTGAGATCGCCGCTGCGGTAAAACTTTATCAAGGCTTCAAGGGCTTGTTTTTGCTGCTCATTCTCGCATACTGTAAGGGCCTTGTCGAGCCAAAAGACGATTTTTTCAATGGCCCAGCTGTACATGCCGCCCACCTTCCACACCTTTTCAACAAGCTTGCCGTTCTCTTTAACGAGCTTGCTGTTTAACCCGTAACTGGGCTTCTGGGCGCTGCTCTTGTCCACCATGGCGGCGTAAAATGCTTCCGCTTCCTTTTGGTTCACACCTTCGTAAAAGTTCACAGCCGATCCGGCTACCTTATCCGCGTTGGCGTCCTGTATCACCCGTTTGGGTGCCACGTAAGGATTGTAGATCACATCGCTGATGAAGGCAATAAATTCGCCCTTACTTTGCCCTTTCTGCATGGGAAGGAGGCGCTCCTCCACATGTTCCAGCACATGGGTGAAGAAGTCTTTAGGGCATTCCGGGATCATCTTATCGTGGTTGTAATGATGGTGTATGCCGTTGCTGAACCATACCCGTTTGGCATAGGTTTCAAGTTTTTTGAATTCTTCGCTGTTGTTATCGTGACTCTTGGTCGAAATAATGGCCTCAAGGGTTTTGCGCACCGCAAGGTTGTATTTGTAGTTCTGGTCGTAACCTATGTCTCTTCCGCACAATGCGGCTTCGTAGAGATAATAAAGCAAACGTTTGGTCTTCAGGTCAAGCTGTTCAAACCCCTTCACCCTGTAACGCAAAACCCTGAGATCAGCGAATTGCTCCGAAAAAAAGCTGAAAGCCTCTTCAGGCACGCTGCTATCAATGCTCATCGTGGTTGTGGGAGCAGGCACGGCAAGTTCGTTCTGGTCGCTGTTGCAGGCGCTTAGCAAAGCAAAGATTGAAAAACAAAATAGTGATCTTTTCATGGTCATAGGGCAAGTATACTTGGATTTGCAGGAATTTCAAAATTTATCAGGTTAGCAGATCTTTGGGATAACATAAAAAGTGTTTGCTGACCGTTTTGCTGAGACTTTTCAGGTTCAGCAGGTCGCTGGCGCTGGCCACGTCAACCAGACTGCCATCCTGCATCAGGATGTTGATGTTTAAACTGTTTTCATTGTAAGCGCTGTTGTTCACGGTGCCGTTAAACACAAAGTAATCAGATTCCTTGCCTTTCAGCTTGTATTTTTTGCGGGCGAGTTCAGCAAGTTCAGATATGTATTCCTTGCTGAATGCCGAATTGTTCATTTCAACCCGGTACAATTTGCGGTTCAGTAAATTGCTACACAAACGGCTCAGAATAGGGTCTTCATGCCCGGTCCAAACCTTTATGGAAGCCATCAGGTCGTTGTCATCGAGCCTGGCGAATTCTTCCAGAAGATCGGTCCGCGATTCAAAATCTTTTTTCGAAAAATTGGCATTCAGAAACACCGAAAGTGCTGGCGTGGCAAACAAGCGTGCACCTCCTGCACTGAGTTCCTTGGCTCTCCTGAGTATGGTATCGAGCAGGTTTTCTGCGCTAAGCACGGTCTTGTGAAGATACACCTGCCAGTACATCAGGCGTCTTGCGATCAGAAATTTTTCAATGCTGTAAATGCCTTTGTGCTCCACCACGAGCGAATCTCTGCACACGTTCAGCATTTTGATGATGCGGTCGCTGCTTATCACGCCTTCCACCACGCCTGTGAAAAAACTGTCGCGCTTCAGGTAATCCAGTCTGTCCATGTCAAGTTGCGAACTCACGAGCTGGTGCAGGAATTTTTTGCGGTACCGGTTGTTGAACACGTCAATGGCCAGGTTAAGTTTTCCGCCGAATTCAAGGTTTAATCGCCTCATGAACAGGGCGCTCAGGCTCTCGTGGTGTATGCCTTTTACGATGCTGTGTTCAAGCGCGTGTGAAAAGGGGCCGTGACCGATATCGTGCAGCAGGATGGCAGCCAGAACAGCTTCTTCTTCGCGTGGTGTGATTTCCACATCCTTCTGTCTCAATGTAAAAATGGCTTCCTGCATGAGATGCATGGCGCCTAGCGCGTGATGAAAACGCGTGTGAAGGGCACCGGGATAAACCAGGTTGGTAAGGCCAAGCTGTTTGATACGCCTTAAGCGCTGAAACCAGGGGTGGTTGATAAGATCGTACAGGAATTCTCCGGGAATGCTGATGAATCCATGAACCGGGTCATTGATGATTTTACGTTTGTTAACAGGCATATCGCTAAATATTCACTGTATGCGAATAATAAGCAATAAATTTAAGTCGTTATTTTCTGAATAACACCAAGGTATGGACAAAATAAAAATTCTCTGGGCTGATGATGAAATTGAACTTCTGAAACCACACATTCTTTTTTTAAACAACAAGGGTTACGAAGTGCTCACGGCTCTGAGCGGCGACGAGGCTGTTGACCTGGTGAAAGAAAACAACAACATCAGTGCTGTGCTGCTTGATGAAAACATGCCAGGCATCAGCGGATTGGATGCACTCCTGCGCATTAAGCAGGTGAGCAACGATCTGCCGGTGATCATGATCACCAAAAGCGAAGAAGAACACATCATGGACGATGCCATTGGCGGCAAGATCGCCGATTACCTCATCAAACCCGTGAACCCGAATCAGATCCTGCTCTCTCTCAAAAAAGCGCTGGACAACAAACGCTTGGTGAGCGAAAAAACCAACACCGATTACCGCAAAGAGTTCGGAAACATCGGCATGACCATCAACAACAATCCCAACTGGGAAGAATGGTCAGAGATCTACAAAAAGATCATTTACTGGGAACTGGAGATGAATCAACTTCAGGACAAGAGCATGCTTGATGTGCTGAGAATGCAGAAATCAGACGCCAACACCCAGTTTTTCAAATTCATTGAGAAGAACTACATCGCCTGGCTCAACGGCAAAGACCCCAAGCCTCCAACCATGAGCCACACCCTGGTGAAAAACAAGTTCATGAAAGAACTGAACCAGCCTGAAACCGTTTTTTTTGTGTTGATCGACAACCTGCGGTACGACCAGTGGAAAGTGATTCAATCTATGCTGTTGGACTACTACAGGATGGAAAGTGAGGACACCTATTTCAGTATACTGCCAACGGCTACACAATACGCCCGAAACGCCATTTTCAGCGGGCTGATGCCGGGTGAGATTGCCAAACGTTTTCCCGATAAATGGCTCGACGATGAGGAAGAAGGTGGCAAGAACATGAATGAGGAATTTTTTATGCAAGCTCAGATGAAACGACTTGGCAAGGAGATCAAAATGAGCTATACCAAGATCACCAATTTTCAGGCGGGTAAAAAACTGGCTGACTCTATCAACAACCTCATGCAGAACAAGCTGAATGTGATCGTGTACAATTTTGTTGACATGCTCAGCCACGCGCGTACCGAAATGGAAGTGATACGCGAGCTGGCTGAAAACGAGGCCGCTTACAGAGGCATTACACACAGCTGGTTTGAACACTCTCCCTTATTCGACATTCTGAAACAACTGGCCGAAAAAAAGGTACGGATAGTGATCACCACCGACCACGGCACGGTTCATGTGAAAGAACCTACGCGTATAATTGGCGACCGCAATGTAAACACCAACCTGCGTTACAAGCAAGGTAAAGCACTCGATTATAATCCCCGTGAAGTGTTTGAAATCCGCAATCCCGCTGATGCCTTTCTGCCCGTGCAACACCCCAGTTCGCGTTTTGTGTTTGCAAAGGAAGACCGTTTTTTCGCCTACCCGAATAATTTTAACCACTACGTCTCTTTTTACAGGAATACCTTTCAGCATGGAGGCGTGAGCCTCGAAGAAATGATCATTCCTTACGTGGTGCTTTTGCCGAAATAATGCATGTCACAAAGCCTTGAACTCGAGTGCAGATCGCTCGAACAATTACCTGATCTGGCCGCGAAACTGCTTGACTTTATTGGTGATCCGGGCCTGGTTTTGATTCAGGCTGAAATGGGCGCTGGAAAAACCACCTTGATCAAGGCAATCTGCCGGCACCTGGGCAGTACCGATGATTTTTCCTCACCCACTTTTTCCCTTGTAAACGAGTATGCCTTCGGGGATAAGAAAATTTTTCACCTGGATCTTTATCGCATCCAAACAACTGATGAACTGCTCGATCTTGGTATAGAAGAATATCTGGACTCAGGTTCCTGGTGTTTTGTGGAATGGCCGGGACTGCTGATGCCATTGGTTCAGGGAAATTATGTAAGCCTTGAGATCAGACGCAAAGGAGATATTCGTTATTTTCGGGCTTTAAAAAACTAAGCATGTTCAAGGCTTTTCTAGCATTATTTTGTATTCTTCAGGTTCCGCTGATTGCACAGAAGGAAACCGGGGCTGAGCCCGGCAAATTTTACATAGCCTGGGGATACACCAGAGCGGTCTACTCTAAAAGCACCCTGCATTTTCAAAACCACAATGGTATCCCTTCACCCAATACGCCAAAGGTTGATTATTACGATTTTTACATAGACGATGCCAAAGCCAAAGACAGGCCTGATTTCTCAGCCATTCCGCATATAGAGGCCGCAACCATTCCGCAATTTGTCGGCCGGATAGGTTATTACTGGAGCAAACGCGAGGGCCTGGAACTAAACTACGATCACACCAAATACGTGGTAACAGACTATCAGGTAGCACATGTGCATGGCACCATAAACGATCATCAGGTGAATACCGATACAGTGCTTGATCCGGCCAGTTTTGTGCATTTTGAACACACCGACGGCGCCAATTTTTTAATGCTGAACTACCTCCGCAAATGGGATATGAAACCCATGGGCAAGCACACACAACTCTCATGGATACTAAAACCAGGCGCCGGTATTGTGATTCCCAGAACGGATGTGACCCTGTTTGGCCAGCACCTTAACAACGACTGGAAAGTGGCAGGTTATATCATGGGTGTGGAGGGCGGACTTCGCGCAGAATTTTACAAACATCTCTTCTTTGAACTGGTGAGCAAGGGCAGCTTCGCCAACTATGTGAACGCCTTTGCCCTGGGCAAGGGAAATGGCAAAGTGAGTCATCATTTTTTCTGCGGACAGATTACAGCTACCATAGGTTTTGCAATCAGCGGCAAATAAAACGGATTTGTCAGTTCAAAAGGAATACATCGGCTACAACAAAGCAGCAATAACACACACTGGCAATGCCATTGGTGGTGCCAAATGCGAGGTTCACCCTGCTCAGATCATCGGGCTTAACCAGTAAGTGCTGGTAAATCAGCAAGGTCACAAAACACAGACTGCCCAGAAGGTACAACCAGCCGAAATTTCCCATCAAATAGATCCAGGGCAACATCAGCACAACGGCAAAATGAAAAAACCTCGAGAGCAGCAGCGCGTTGCGCCGGCCCAGGAGCACGGGAATGGATTTGAGCGCATGCTCCCTGTCGAATTCATCATCCTGCAGGGCGTAAATAATATCAAAACCACTTACCCAGAAAAACACCAGCACGCCGAGTAACACAGGCAAGGCATCGAAATGACCGCTGAGCGCGAGATAGGCCCCAACAGGAGCAAGCGCCAGGCCAAGCCCAAGCACCAGATGACAAAGGGGCGTAAAACGTTTTGTGTAACTGTACCCCAGAATAACCAGCAAGGCAACAGGAGAAAGATAAAAACACAGGGTGTTGATGAAATAGGCGCAGAGCACAAATCCAAGACAACACAATACCACCAGAATGCGCGCCGACAGGGGTGTTACAACACCGGCCGGAATTTCCCTGGCGCTGGTTCTGGGATTGCGCGCGTCATACCGGCGATCGATCAAACGGTTGAAGGCCATGGCTGCGCTGCGCGCGAAAACCATGCAAAGCACCACCAGGATGAGCTTCTGCATATCAAAAACCGCCTGCCCGCTGTGTATGGCCAGGGAAAAACCAATGATGGCAAAAGGCAGGGCGAATACGGTATGGCTGAATTTAACCAGAGAAAGATAGGTGTTCAGGTGTTTCAACAGGCTGCTCATATAAGGCTGAAGTGGTTTATTTACCCCGCCCCTGAATGACAGTGAGGATGGTGTGTACCAGAATTTTAAAATCGAGGAGCAGGCTCATGTTTTCAATATACAGAATATCAAATTTCAGTCGGTCAAGCATCTGATCCACATTCTCGGCATAACCGTATTTGACCTGGCCCCAGCTGGTAATGCCCGGTCTGATCTTCTGAAGATGTTTGTAATGCGGGGCCTTTTGCACTATCTGGTCAATGTAATACCGCCTTTCGGGTCTTGGGCCTACTATGCTCATATCACCCACCAGAACGTTGTAAAATTGCGGGATCTCATCGAGCCTCACTTTGCGTAAAAAACGCCCCAGGGGCGTAACCCTGGGATCGTACTTGCTCGAAAGGGCTGGTCCTTCCTTCTCCGCATCGGCGTACATGGTGCGGAATTTAAAAATATCGAATGGCTTACCGTGAATGCCTATGCGTTCCTGCCTGAAAAACACCGGCCCTCTTGAACTGAGTTTAACGAGGATGGCGAGCAGGAGATAGAGCCAGCTGAATGTAATGAGCACAAAGAGCGATGCACTCACGTCGATGAAACGTTTCACCGATACCTGCCACTCCGGAATGATCTTGTTCTTGATCTCGATCAGCGGCGTGCCTAGTATGCTGGTCATTTTCACATGCCCGCTGAGAATATCATATATATCAGGGATGATCTTGATGATAAGCCCCATGTCGCTGAGATCGTTCACAACATTTTTGATGTACTCGTGTTCTGAACTTTCCAGGGCGATGATCACCTCTTCAACCTGGTGCGGCCCGATGATCTGCCTTATGGAATGGTATTCTCCCAGGTGTGGAATTTCCTTTCGCAATTCTTCAGAATAACCGTTTTTGCCTTCAACGTGTACAAAGCCTACGAAATTATTTCCCGTGCCGTATTTGAGTGCATTGAGTTCCCTGAACATTTTCAGGGCCCTTTCGTTGCTGCCTATGATGATGGTGTTGAATCCGAATTTCCGTTTGTGTATCCTGCTGTTGGTATTGCTCGAAAGGATAAGCCGGAAAAGCGCGGTGAGCGTAAAGTGCGCGGTGAACAGCACGAAGTACATTTTGTAATATAGCCTGTACGAAACCACAGAATCGTCGAGCAGCAAAACAAAGAATAATACCGTAACGCCAATGATGGAAGTGGCCAGGGTCTGCACAAACTCGTTGATGCGTGATTTGCGAAGCACATGGTTGTATGAACCCGACAGGTAATACACGAGTACCCATACCGAAGGTATAAGGATGATGCTGGCGAAATACTGCCTGTCAAATATCTCATCACTCACAAAGCCAAGTTTTAAGGCATCGATCTTGGTTTTGCGGTAGTAATTGAAAATCGTCCAGGCCAGGCCGGCGGCAAAAAAATCAGCGAACAGGTAAAATATGGTGGTGAGTCTCCTGCTGATCATAAATACACCAGTTTAATGTTATCGAGGTATAGTCTTGGGCTGCTGCCATCGGAGTTCAGCATCCTGAAATACACCTTGTAACTGTAATTTGCAGAAACAGGTTGACTGTTCACAACGCCTGCCAGCTGAATGTAGATCTTGTTCCAGCTGGCTTGAGGATTCAGGTTGAGGGCGGGTTTCAGCTCTGTAGAGCTACTGATGAGTCCAACCTCGAAGGCATGGTCGCATTTGTAGTTCAGTTCCAGATATACATTGCTGTTGCCTGAGGGCAAGGTATAGGTTTTGGTAGACTCAACCTGGGCTACTACATCCAGAGGACCCATGCCCAGAAGTGCTGATTTGCCTTCAAGACTCTGGTCGGCAGGTGCCAGGACAAAACCCGTGTCGGAAATCGAGGACTTCACCAGTGAAATGCCATTTGTGCCGTCAAAATCCTCGAGCCAGGCGAAAGTAGTGGTGGTATTGTATGTGAATGCCAGCGCTTTCACAATATTTTGGCCATTCTCTACAACTGTATCGAAGCGGAGTTTCTGGTAAAAGAGCCAGGGAATGCGGGTTTCACTGATGCCATTGTTTCGTATCCCTGCGAAAACCTCTATCCTGGCCGACTGGTTATTGACTGGAATGGGCATGAGATGGCCTGAAGGATAAACCCCTTGGAAATTACCGTTGACATAAAGCCAGAGGTCGGTTATCTTGTGATTGGCGCTACCCTGGTTGGCTGCAGGATTAACCGTAACCGGATAGGCCTTTATAAAAAATGCCCCGGGGGTTTCGGTTTTTTTGCAGGCTGTGAACGATCCTGCAAAAATCAGCAGATAGAGCAGGTAAAAGGGCAAAGAACCGGGATGAGGCGTCTTCATTTCTTTTTCAAAAATAGGAATTATTACGCAGGGCAAATGACCGGATTTAAAAAAGGAATATCCGGGGCATTGGAGACGGCTTTGCCCAGCAAGGGTTTAAGGCCAGTTGAACAGGTGAGTGCCTGTTCTCAGTGATCTATTTCAAAAATCAGCACTAGCTTGGCCCTGAGGCTATCCATGTGAAAAGTTTAGGGTTATGGGTTTTTCATTCTATTATGTTGGTAAATGAAGAGAATTGCTTTTACCTTAACCAAGGCATTGTGTAGCTTTACCCTTTCTCATCCACTGTGTTCTATAAGGTTTCAAAAGAAGACGAGTATCTCTATCAGGGCAAACGCAAGCGTTTGGTAGAGCAACTGAAGCATAAGGGCATCCGGAACGCGAAAGTGCTGGAAGCCATCAGCCGGATCCCCCGCCATCTTTTTTTTGACGCCAGTACCGCGCGACCGGCCCTGCTTGACCATGCATACAGCGATAAAGCCCTGCCCATTGGGGCGGGCCAGACCATTTCTCAGCCATACACAGTAGCCTTTCAAACTGAAATGCTGGATCTGAAAGCAGGGGAGAAGGTCTTGGAGATCGGCACGGGTTGCGGCTACCAGACCGCTGTTCTCCTGGAAATGGGTGCGAAGGTGTATAGCATCGAAAGACAGAAACTTTTATACGACAGAAGCAAGCTCTTTCTGCCTTATCTTGGATACCAGGCCGCCAGGTTAATTTTTGGCGATGGTTACAAAGGCCTTCCGCGATACGCGCCTTACGACAAGATCATTGTCACGGCCGCGGCTCCGTACATTCCCAATGATCTTCTGCAGCAATTAAAAATAGGCGGACTCATGATCATTCCTTTGGGTGAGGGCGATGTGCAGGACATGGTTCTGCTTAAAAAAACCAGCGATAGTTCATTTGATAAAAAGTCTCTGGGTGCATTTCGATTTGTGCCGCTTCTTCCGGACAAAAACAATTAGTATTCAACACGCGTTGAATTCCTGTAATGTAAGCATCAGGAATGGCTGCCAGTATTTTATTACCTTCTTGGAATTCTAATAGAATGCAATGTTCATTGCTTTCATGCCGAATCAAGCCAATTCGCTGTTTCAGAATGCAATATTAATCCTGCCGTTCAATTTATTTTGTTTTTAATACGCTCTCTTTCAGTAGTTCAGGAGCCTATTGACAAATATCAATGAATGAAAACATCAGCAGTTGGAACTTGCATTAACATGAACCCACTAAATAATCGAGCATGATAAAAAAAATTACTCAAATGATTTCTATGACTTCAAGGAGGTCATCAGGAGTGTTATCGGTGTCAAAATATGCGCTGATTATGGTCATTGTTTCAGGTCAAATGCTTGCCGGACATGGTACCAGGGAATCTGTTCAGGACCCCTGGACTAAAAAGGGCTTGCAGAATGAACAACTTGAAAAGCGGAGCCGTACTTCGAAGCACTTTATTAAAGACAACGATGAAGTGGCCGCATTTTTTTCAACCTCATCAATTCATTATCTGGACGCGAAAAATAAATGGCAAGAAATTGGCACAGAAATTGAATCCAATCCGATTCCCGGTGGCGATGCTTTCCCCTTTGTCGCACTAAAAAATGCTGTCAGGAATTTCTTTCCTTCAAATCCTTTTTTGAATCATTTGGTTCTGGAAACCAATGAAGGAATTTACCGGGAAAGGCTTACCTCAATCAAGTTTTTGGATGCTTCAGGAACTGTGATTTCCTCAATGGATCTTTCAGGAAGTGTTTCAGTACAAGTTGATCACAATAAGATATCCTACAGTGGATTTGATCCTGACCTTAGCCTGGTTTATACGCTTGGAAGTGATTCCCGTAAATTTGATCTGCAAATCAACTCATCTTCCTTTTTAAATCGCATCCCAAACGGTGCAAAGTACTTGAGAATTGAAGAGGAGTTCATGTTACCAGACAAAACCTCGGCTATGGGATACAAGAATGATTTGATAACTGTGAGCACGGCTGGAACGGAGATTTTTAGTTTCTCAAGACCTGTTGCCTTTGATAGCAATCCTTCCAGGGAAGATATTCTAAATGGGGAAATTGAGTTCCGAAGCCAGGGTGAGCACTCTGAAGTATATTCTACATTTGATCTGAATTGGCTGATCCAACCTGGTCGTCAATTTCCTGTTCACTTCGATCCAATTGTGAATTATTATCCGCAAAACTCATCGAACTGGACAGGTTATCAAACATCAAGTGCCAGCAAATCAAGCGGAATGCTCAGGTTAACGAATAACACAACATCTTCCTGGGCAAAATTCGACCTGACTACTTTACCTATTGGTGCCAGTGTAGCGCAGGCTACTTATTTCGGTTATCATTACCAAACCACAGGTGTTGCTAAAATTGCATCTATTCAGGGGCTCGGGGTAGTAGATCCTGTAACTGCTGCAGCAGCAGCGCTATTCACAGCATCTCAGAACGGAACGGTTTATAATTCAAATTACACCTTTGGTTCTAACCCATATGGCTGGAATTCCGGTTCATTTAATGCATCGGGTATTGCTGATGTTGCGGCCGCAGCAGGTTATTGGATAGCAATTGGTTTCAAGTACTTGTCAGGTAACACCACTTTCATGTATCAGTATGGTTACAATGCATCCAGTGCCGCCAACAGGCCTTACCTGGAGGTGGATTATTCCACTACACCTTGTGCAGGTATTCCCGCAGCCAATACCGTGATAACACCAACAGCAATTATTTGCCCAGGTTCTTCAGCAAACATTGGATTAGCCAATAGCTACACGGTTGGAGGACTGATTTACACCTGGCAATCGTCAACTGTATCAGCTGTGGGCCCCTGGATTGCAATTCCAAGTGCCAGCAGTGCAGCAATAACTTCACCCACTATCAATGTTCCAACCTGGTTCTCTGCAATCATAACTTGCACCAATGGAAATGGCAGTGTAACGGCAACTGCAGGATCGGTGAATGTTGTTGCAACCACCACAAGTTCAATTCCATATTTTGAAAGTTTTGAAGGTATATCAGATCAAAACAAGTTGCCGAATTGTTCCTGGGCAGCAAGCAACATACCCACTACCTGTCAAACACACACAACCGTGCAAACTCAGAATCTAAGTCCGCACACCGGAAACAACTTTGCTTCATTTTATTATAGCCCGGCAAGCGATAACTTCTTTTGGACAAATGGTATTTGGATGGAGGCTGGGGTCACCTATTCAGCTTCTATGTGGTACAAGACTGAGTATTATACATATCCAACCTGGCAACTCAAAATGTGGGTTGGGCCAACACAATCTACTACAAATGCAAATGTAATAGCCAGTTCCGGGGGTCCTGGTTCTGCTGCAAGTGCAGCTTACAAATTGTTGTCCGAAACATTCACGGTGACCGCCTCCGGGTATTATTATGTGGGCATTAACGGTATTAGCAACGGGGTGTGTTGTGGTTATTATTTGAGTTGGGATGATCTTGAAATCACCATACCCTGTGATCTGAATACACCGCCCGTAATGATAGCCGCAAACACACTATCTATTTGCCAGGGTCAAAATGTAAACCTTACAGCTTCTGGTGCAGACACGTACCTTTGGAATACCGGCGCAACTTCAAATGCGATTTCAGTGAGCCCGGCATCTACTTCGTCCTATACCGTTATAGGAACCAGTGCCATTTCGGGTTGCAGCCTTGGTGTCTCACAGGAGATTGTGGTACATCCAAGCCCTGTTACAGGAGTGTTTTCCACGGGGCAATCGGTGTGTTTGGGAAGTAACATAAATCTGATCGCGTTCGGGGCAATCAATTATCTATGGAACAACGGTCAGTTAGACCCTGTGATTTCCGTGTCACCTAATTCAAACACCACATATACTGTTCTGGGCAGTAATGTCTATGGATGTAGCTCAACAGCAACAATTGCCATTGCCGTTCTTCCGCTTCCCCAGGTTTCAATAAGCAGTTCTAACCCCAATGATCTGGCCTGTGAAACCGACCAGACTCAGCTCAGTTATTCTGGCAATGGAGCCACAACATTCACCTGGTTAACACAAAGTGCATTGTTTGCAGGCAACCCTGTAAATGTTAATCCTGGCACCACCACCACCTACACACTAATAGCAAGCTCAGCCTTGGGCTGCACCAATCAGGCCGTGTACACGCTAAACGTAATGAATTGTGTGGGCCTTGATGAGAATACTGATAAAATAGGCTTAATTGAACTGTACCCTAATCCGTTCCAGGATGAATTGATCCTGAGAAAATTAACTGGCAAAGCCAGTATCTGTTTAATGGATGTTTCGGGCAAAGAGATTCTTAACTTCTGCAGCGACAGCGCTGAGGTGCATCTGTACACCGGAGATCTCTCAAAAGGGCTCTATTTCGCAAGAATACAATATGGGCAGGGAACAATAACGGTGAAAGTACTTAAAGATTAGTTTGGCCTTGTCTCGAACCCTCCTGCTTTGGCAGGAGGGTTTCCTTTGGTTTGAGTAAACCATCATATTCAGGCAAAAAATTCATCATGCATTAAAATTAGAATCAAAGGATAAAAAACAATTTAAGCCGGATATTCTTAAAAAGCTGAGTCAAAAGATTAGTTTTCTGATTATCAGTGATATTTGTTAAATTATAAGCAAAATTTTATTTTTTTGTAAAAGTTTAACCAAATCTTACTAACTTGTGCCAAACTAATCTTAATCAAACATGAAAAAAACTTACACGAGAATCAAAGTGTTTGCCCTGCTACTCAGCCTTGTAGCGGTAAACATGAGTGCACAATTGGGTGGGGTTTACACCATCAACAGCGCATCGCCAACTGCAGGCAGCAATTACCAAACCTTCACGGCCTTTAAAAACGCCCTGGTGGCCAGTGGTATTTCAGGAACTGTAGTAGTGAACGTTGCACCCAGCAGTGGACCGTACAACGAACAGGTAGAGTTCCCTAATATCGTGGGTACCAGTGCCTCAAACACCATCACCATCAACGGTAATGGCTGTACCATGTCTTTCGCCGGTACATCAGGCTCGCCATGGACCATCAGTTTGGGTGGTATTGACTACATGTCGGTATACAACATGAACTTTTTTGGTACAGACGGTACATATGCATTGGTAGGCCACATTTGGAATGATGCCAACAACAACCAATTCGTTAACTGTACTTTTAATGCCCCTGTGAACGGAACATCTTCACTTCAGTGTCCCTTCTCAGTTTCAGGTAGCGGTACAAGCGCTACTTCTTCCGGTAACTCCGGAAACAACAATGCGGCTATTAACTGTACCATGAACTGGGGTTATTATGGTATCGCCATGTATGGTTTGACTGGTTCGCCTTACAACACCAACAACCAGATCATTGGTTGCACCATCAATGATGCTTACGTGTATTCTTGCTACAATGTTTACCAAAGACAATTGGTTTACAGAAATAACACCATTCAGCGTCTCAACAGAAATGCCGTAACCACCACTTATGGTATCCTGTTCACCACCGGTACTTACCAAACCCTTTGCGAAGGCAACCGCATACAGAGAATGTTTCAGAATGCTCCTGGTGCAAGTGTGACCGGGTATTATCTGTATGTAGCAGCCTCTTCTGCCTCAGGTTTTGAAGGGATCTTCAGAAACAACCTGATCCAGGTTGACAAATGTGTAGGTTCTGCCTATTGCATCTACCACCCTGGATACACTTATAACAACTTCTACCATAATACCGTATCTGTTGACGGCCAAACCGATGCCGGTTCACTGACTGTTTACGGTACCTATTTCTATGGTACTTTCTCTAACTTCAAAAACAACAACATTTCCATTACCCGTACCGGAGCTGGTACCAATTATGGTATCTATATTGCTTCTACAATCTCCGCAGGTTTCTCTAATGGAAACAACGTTTACGTGAATACCCCATCTGGTACCAACTATTTCGGATACCACTATTCCTGGGGTGCGATGGCAACGCTTGCAACCTGGACAACCAATACAGGACTTGATTTGAACTCCTTCTCTACAAACCCATTGTTTGTTAACCCCAATAACTACGACTTCATGCCAGGTTCATATGTGATGAACGATGGTGGTCAGGCTTTGGGCGTAGCGAACGACATTCTTGGAGCTTCCCGCAGTCTTGCTACACCAGATCCGGGTGCATGGGAGTATTTTAACACCCCTTGCGCCGGTAACCCATCAGCCAATAGCGTGATCACACCTACACTTATCGTGTGTCCTAACTCTGGCGTGAATGTTTACATGGCCAACTCCTATACAACCAGTGGTAACACTTACCAATGGCAGATCTCCAACGTTTCAGCTGTTGGTCCTTTCACTACCATTCCAACCGGTACCAATTCAGCTCTGAATCATACAGTTGGTTCACAAGTATTGTGGTACAGCGCCATTGTAACTTGTACTAACGGCAACAACAGCACCACTGCCATCTCAGGATCAGTTAACGTGGCTGGTACAACCACCAACACAATCCCTTATTTTGAAGGATTCGAAGGTATTTCAGGCCAGGGTAAATTACCCAACTGTTCCTGGACTGCAAACAACATGAACACCACCTGCTTTACTTACACTTCCATTCAAACCCAGAACCGCGTGCCTTACCAGGGTAATAACTTCGCCTCTTTCTATTACTCTCCTGCCGCCAACAACTACTTCTGGACCAACGGAATTTGGATGGATGCTGGTGTGACTTACTCGGTTTCTATGTGGTACATGACTGAATACTATACCTATCCAACTTACCAGTTGAACATTCTGGTTGGCCCTAACCAGTCAACCCTCAATGCACAGACTGTATATTCTTCAGGAGGTTCAGGTTCTGCTGCCAGCCCTGCTTATAAATCAGTTTCAGCAACCTATTCTGTTGCAACTTCTGGATTGTATTATGTAGGTATCAATGGTAACAGTAATGGTACATGCTGTGGTTACTACCTCAGCTGGGACAATCTGAAGATCGAAGTGCCTTGCAGCCTGAACCCGGTTAACATTGCGGTGAACGCCAACGCGTCTACCATATGTGCCGGACAAAGCGTGAATCTGACAGCCAGCGGCGCCACATCTTACCAGTGGAGCAATGGTGCTACAACCAACGCCATCACTGTAAGTCCGGCCAATACCACTATCTATAGTGTTGTGGGCACAAATGCCACTTCAGGTTGTACAGCAAACGCCACCCAGGCCATTAATGTGAATCCTTCACCTGCTGTGGGCGTATTCGCACCAAACACTTCTGTGTGTCTTGGCAGCTCAGTGATACTCACAGCTTTTGGCGCAAGCAGCTACACCTGGAATACCAATGCAACCACCAACGCCATCAGCGTATCGCCAAGCTCAAGCACGTCTTACACTGTGATTGGCAGCAACTCATTCGGTTGCACTGCACAGGCTTCACAGGCGATCACTGTTAATGCCCTGCCTTCTGTTCAGATTCAAAGTTCAGCAGCCGGTGACCTGGCTTGTATGACTGATGTAACTACACTGAACTACAGTGGTACCGGTGCGGTAACATTCCAGTGGATCTCTGGCAACGGCGTGTTGCTGGGTAACCCTGTGAACGTTTCGCCTCAAAGCACTACAACCTATACACTTATCGGAACAAGCGCTCAGGGCTGTACAGCTTCTGCAGTGTATGAACTCAATGTAACCGAGTGTACTGGTCTTAACCAGGCAAGCGCTTCTCTGAACAACATCAGCGTTTACCCGAATCCAAACAACGGTACATTCAGCATTGAATGGAAAAATGGCGCAGCTAAAACTGCTGAAGTGAGTGACATCAGCGGACGTGTGGTTTACACTGCTGCATCTGAACTGGATGTGATGAGCATCAACCTGAATGGTTTCGCCAACGGTGTGTACTTCGTAAAAGTACAATCTGGCGAAAAATCAGAACTGATACGTGTGGTAAAACAATAATTGAAATCAACCGGCCGGATTGCTCGCATTCCGGCCGGTTTTCTTTTCCCTCGTTCTTTTTCTCTTTTTCGCATCTTGCAACTTTCTCTAAATATGGAGGTATTGGTTAAAGGGTAAAATGATGACGGCAAAGACTCAATATATACCTAACAACAATTCACTTATGTCCAAAAACTACCACATGAAAACTAAAAACAAATTCATCAAATTGCTCGTCCTTGGGATGAGTTTCCTGAGTTTAAACACGAATGCTCAGGTAGTGTATTGCGCCTCAAGTGCAGCTTCCACTTTTGACGATGAAATCTTCAATGTAACTGTAGGCACCTTGAACAATACAAGTACCTGTGCTCAAACTGGTGGACCAGGTTCGATCTTGAATCGCTACTCAGACTATACAAATGCTACACCATCCGTGGCCGCTCCTCTTTTGGTGCTCGGCCAAAACTACACGGCTTCAGTCACTGTTGGTCAGTGTAATGGCTATGCATATGGTGGATATTTTTGCATCTGGATCGATTACAACCAGAATGGTTTGTTCACCGATCCGGGTGAAAACGTTTACACCTCTCCTTATAACACCTGGCAGGTAGCCGGAACTACTATGGCAATCCCCGGAGGGATCACGATTCCTCTGACTGCCACACCGGGTATCACCCGCATGAGGGTTTCTGCTGCCGAGTCCACTATACCGGGACCCTGCACCAATTTCTCCTGGGGTGAGGTTGAGGATTATAACGTGAACATCAGTTCAGGTGTGCCTTGTGCCGGTAATCCTGCCGCAAACTCAGTCATTACACCTACTGCTGCCATTTGCCCCAATGCAAGTGCGCCGCTTTCACTGGCCAACCAATACACAGTTGGTGGAATTACTTACCAATGGCAATATTCTAACGTGTCTGCAGTTGGTCCCTGGACTACCATTCCTGGTGCCACCCTTTCTGCTATCACCAGCCCAACTTTACCAAGTGTGGCCTATTTCTCTACCATCATCACTTGTACCAATTCAAACGGTTCAGTAACCGCTACTTCTGGTACTGTGCTGGTACAACCCACTACAACCAACACTGTTCCCTATTACGAGAGCTTTGAAGGTATTAGCGGTGCGAATAAACTGCCTAACTGCTCATGGATAGCAAGCAATATGCCTGCAACCTGCCAGACCTATACTGCACCGACCACAATTACACGTATACCTAATACGGGTAGCAAATTCGCTTCGTTCTATTACTCGCCTTCATCCAACAATTATTTCTGGTCGAATGGTGTTTGGTTAGAAGCTGGCGTAACCTATTCAGCTTCGATGTGGTACATAACGGAATATTACGGTTACAACACCTGGAACCTCCGGATGTATGTTGGTCCAAATCAATCTACCGTGAATGCCAGCATGATCGCCAGCCAATTGCCAGCCGCGAGCCCTTCTTATAAATCGCTTTCCAACACCTTTACTGTAGCCAACTCAGGACTTTATTATGTTGGTATCAACGGTCAAAGTACTGGATCTAGCGCTCAGTATTTGAGCTGGGATGACCTGAGGATTGAAGTACCCTGCCAGCTGAACACACCTGCTGTGGCCATTACAGCCAACTCTCAGACAATCTGTTCAGGCCAGGGAGTAAACCTCTCGGCAACAGGTGCAACATCTTATCAATGGAATACAGGTTCAACCAGCAGCGCCATTTCGGTGAGCCCTAACGTGAGCACCTCATACGTGGTAACCGGTACCAATGCGGCCAGCGGATGTACAGCCAATGCTACACAAATGATCACAGTGAACCAATCTCCTGTGGTTTCAGCTATTGCTTCCCAACCCACATTGTGTGCCGGCAAAAGCACCAATTTGCTCGGATTCGGAGCCAATTCGTATGTGTGGAACAATAACGCCACTACACCCATGATCACTGTTAGTCCAACTGTTACAACAACTTACAGTGTGATCGGTACAAATGCCGCAGGTTGCAGCTCTACAGGCACAGTTCAGGTGGTTGTTAACCCCAACCCGAACGTAACCATCTCTTCATCCAATGCGAACAACCTGGCTTGTCCTGAAGACCAAACCACACTCACCGGTAACAACGCTGTTACCTTCCAGTGGACATCCAGCTCTTCCTTCATGATGGGTAGTCCGGTTGTTGTATCACCAAACAGCTCCACAACCTACACTGTAGTTGGAACCAATGCCAACGGTTGCCAGGGCACTGCTACATATCAGCTGATTGTAACCGATTGTACAGGATTAAAAGATGTGACCACTACACAAAATGGTGTGAAACTCTATCCAAATCCAACCAGTGGCGAATTTGTAGTGGAAATCCACAACAAAACGCTCAACTCGGTACAGGTTACCGATCTGACTGGCAGGATCGTTTACAACAACAGTTCTAAAAATGAAAAGATCAGCATAGACCTGGGCAATTACGCCAACGGTGTGTATTACGTGAAAGTAAGCACCGATCAGGGTTCTGAAGTGATCAAAGTTGTTAAACAATAAAACAAACACCTTTACAAAAACCCTCCTTGTTATCAAGGGGGGTTTTTTGTTTTTATAGCGCCTGATAAATGCTATTTTTGTACTACTAAAACTAAACCTATGGCTTTCGAATTACCCAAACTGAATTACGCCTACAACGCTCTGGAGCCTCATATCGACGCACGGACGATGGAGATACACCACAGCAAACACCACCAGGCCTATGTAACGAACCTGAACAATGCCATAGCCGGCACCGAAATGGAGAAAATGAGCCTGGAGCAGCTGTTTTCAGGCATGTCTAAATTACCAGCCGCGGTAAGAAATAACGGAGGCGGACATTATAACCACAGCTTGTTTTGGGAGATCATGTCCCCGAAAAGCGGAGGTAAACCTGCCGGAGACCTGGCTGCTGCAATAGACAGGGATCTTGGCGGATTTGACAAATTCAAAACAGACTTTATACAAGCCGGTGCAACCCGATTCGGAAGTGGTTGGGCATGGCTTTGTGTTGGTTCCGGTAAGAAACTGGCGGTTTGCAGCACGGCCAACCAGGACAACCCCCTGATGGATTTTTCAGAATGCAAGGGTAGCCCGATACTGGGCATGGATGTTTGGGAGCACGCATATTACCTGCATTATCAGAACCGCCGCCCTGATTACATGAATGCTTTTTTTAATGTGATCGACTGGGGCAAGGTTTCAGACCTTTATCAAAAGGCTCTCAAATAAAGTTTAATGTGAATTAAATGAAAGCTTCCGGTCACCTGCCGGGAGCTTTTTTGCTGTTTAGTCAAATTCCTTTCCATTCTGCTAAACAGCTTGTACCTGTTGAATTATTTTTTTACATTAGGGAGTTTAAAATCCAAGCTGCTAAATCAGCCTGGAAAGGAACGAAATGAATTTATGATCAACGTTGGAGGCGTTAAAATAAATCGTGCGGGTATTTTTTCTGCATTGTGCATGACCCTTTTGCTTGCCCTGGCCTGCACCAAACCCAGCAACATCCGCTGGGTGTACTATAACCAAACATATTGTTCAGACAAGTGGGGTGCGTACAGCAACAACGAAGATTTGAAAGTAAAGATCACCGAATACTGCAAAAGCAAAAACATAGATGTTTACGATATTGAGATTTACAGCAATGGTACCGCCGACAACTGCCTCGATTGTACGTGTAAGACCGGTAAGCGCATTAAGCTGAAGGTGAAAAAAAGGGACCTGGAAGACATCAAAAAGGAAGGCTTTTATGAATAGGATACTGGGAATTATTAACTGCCAAGTGCCTTCATGCAGACATTTCAGGTAACAACAAGCGCTTGTACTTTAACAGGGCTAAGACAATGCCCCTTAGCTCAGCAAGGGGTTCCCATCACAGGCCTGCCTTCGACGCACAGTGAACCGCGCGCTGGCTTGTCTGCGGTGCTTTTGAGTAGTGGTTCAAATCTTGAATGGCCGGCAAACGGGTCTTGTTCTGAAGTTTAATTCAATTACACAGTCGTAATGCATAGAATTGCCATAATATTAGTGTTATTCATGAGTACTGTCGTCTTGAAGGCGCAGTTCTGTTTTTCCACACACACCACCTATGCAACCCCGGCAGGCCCTTACCAGGCCATCACTGGTGATCTGGATGGAGATGGCAAAAAGGACATCGCCATCGGGACAAACGGCGCGGCAGTTTCAGTGTTCAGGAATACCAGTACGCCGGGATCCATTACCATGGCAGCCAGAGCTGATTTTCTGGTTGGACTGAATGCCTTTTTTACCACCATGGGTGATATAGACGGAGATGGTAAGCTTGATCTCGCGGTGTCGAACTTTCCAACAACGCTTTCCATTCTTAGGAACACCGGTTCACTGGGCAGCATTTCATTCGCTTCAAAAGTTGATTTTGGAACATCCAATGTGCCCCGGGGCATAGTGATCGTAGATATTGACGGTGATGGAAAAAAAGATGTGGCCGTAGGTACAGATAATAACGTCATATCAGTTTTCAGGAACACCAGCACGCCCGGCACCATTTCATTTGCAGCACGTGTTGATTTTGCGGTGGGTACAACACCGGTTGGTGTTGCAAGCGCGGATATTGACGGTGATGGCAAAGCTGACCTGGCTTCCTGCAACGTGAATTCCAATACTATTTCCATGCTGAGGAACACCAGCTCACCTGGAACCATTTCTTTCGCGGCAAAGGTGGATTACGCCTCATCCACGCAGCCTTTTGCCATTGATCTTGCAGATATTGATGCGGATGGCAAGCCCGATATTGCCACAGCTAACCGTGGGGCAGCAACATTTTCTGCCTGGCGGAATCTCAGCTCTAGTGGGAGCCTGGCATTGGATACACGACTTGATTTTTCTGGCGGTTCCAATCCCAGCAGCATTTCGCTGAGTGATTTTGATAACGATGGTATGCTGGATGTGGCTGTAGGAAACGACAATGCCGCTACCATTTCGCTTGCAAAGAATACAGGTACACCGGGCACGATTTCATTCGGGAGCTTATCGGCCTATGGCACCGGAACCTATCCCACCATGACCGCCGCAGACCTTGACAATGATGGTAAAAAAGATCTCATCAGCGCCAACAACATCAGTGCGAACATCAGTATTCTCAGGAATGTTGGGGCCCCCAACGTCACCATTTCAGTTTCAAGTTCAACCCTTTGTGTTGGAGGGTCTGTTGTATTGACGGCGAGTGGCGCTTCAACATACTCCTGGAGCACTGGCGCGACCTCCGGTTCAATTAGTGTGAGTCCCAGCGTTACAACAAATTATACAGTGGTCGGCACCACCAGCTCGCCGGTGTGCACGAATACCGATGTAACCACCATAAACGTCGGAACAAACCCAACCATTACAACTGGTCCTGAGTACACAGTCACTGTACCCATGCCCAATGGCGGCACCAACAACAGCGATTGGTCACCCTGGGTTGTACCCATATCTGACCCCTTACCTGCAGGTGCCTTTATCACCGGTGTAGACATGGTGCATACCGGTGTTGACCAGGGCTGGGGAGGTTCAGGCTGCACCGCCTCTTTCTGGCTGGCCGGCTCCTACATCGGGGGGGATGTGTACCTGCATGGTCCGCAAACCTTCACCAATACCATGACACAGAGCTTTCCGAATTATGTGTATGGGGGTGTAAACAATTTTGAAATGTATTTCTGCGGCTGGCCGGGCTGGCAGGGATTTTACAGTGGCGGCACCATGTATATCCGGTATCAGATGCTGAATGCTGCCCCGCAAACCGTATGTCAGAATTCATCCATCACCCTTAACGCTTTTGGCGCCTCCACTTATTCATGGAGTGGTGGCCTGATTAATGGTGTGCCCAGTCTGGTGACTTCGAGCCAGGTTTACACCGTTACCGGTACTACGGCCTTCGGGTGTACTGGTACACGCACCATACAGGTTAACGCCACACCGGCGCCTACCATCTCCAGCATCAGCGGAGGCACATTTGTCTGTATGTTTTCAGCGCTCAACCTGAGCATGAATGTCTCAGGCACCGCCACATCGTATTCCTGGTCAACCGGTGCAACAAGTACAAGTATTTCGGTTTCTCCCCTGGTGAACACCACCTACACGGCTACCGCAACCAACACCGCGGGTTGTTCGCATACTTACAGCACATTAATCAGTGTTGGCTCCCTGCCCACCATTTCAGTGAACAGTGGAAGTGTTTGCAGCGGAAATGTTTTCACCATGCTGCCTTCAGGAGCCAGTACATACACTTATTCTAACGGATCTTCAACCGTTGTACCCCTCAGTAACACATCCTATTCTGTAAGCGGCACCGATGCACAGGGTTGTGTATCGCCTGTGCCGGCCGTGGCTTCCGTAACAGTTAACACAACACCTACGGTAGCAGTAAACAATGGGGCAATCTGTCTGGGTCAGACCTTTACAATAACACCTTCAGGTGCCAGCAGCTATACCTTCCTGAGCGGGGCAAGCCTTGTGAGCCCGACCGTGAACAGCACCTATTCCGTCATTGGATCGAGTTCCCTGGGTTGTCTCTCCGGTAATGTTGCACTCTCTACCGTAACGGTGAATGCGCTACCATCTTTAACCATTTCAACGCCCACTGCGGCCACTTGTAACGGAGGTTCGGTGACGCTGACTGCCAGTGGTGCCAACACCTATACATGGTCAGGCGGCATAAGCAATGCTGTAGCATTTGTACCCGCTTCGAGCCAGACCTATTCTGTTTTTGGGACCAACACAATTACCGGATGCTCCAACACAGTAGCCCCTTCGGTTAATGTTACGGTTTATCCACTTCCCGTGATAAGCGTTCCAAATTATACCGTTTGCAGCGGCAACAGCATTACGCTAATACCTTCAGGAGCGTCCACCTATACCTATTCCGGTGGATCCGCTTTGGTGAGCCCTTCAGTCACCACAAGCTATTCAATTACCGGTACCAGCACCGCAGGTTGTGTTTCAGCGGGTCCGGCTGTTTCAAATGTTACGGTTTATATTACACCAACAGTCACGTCAAACAGTGGTACAATATGTGCGGGACAGAGTTATGCAATTGTTCCTTCCGGTGCATCTACATACACAATCAGTGGTGGCACCTTTACAGTTAATCCATTGGTGACCACGTCTTACACAATAAATGCCATGTCAGCAAACGGATGTCCCGCTACCGCTCCGGCTGTGAGCACGGTAACGGTGTTTGCGCTCCCATCCGTATCTATTTCAGCCAGCAACAATACGCTTTGTCTGGGTGGAAGCAGCACCTTAACGGCTTCCAATGCCTTAAGCTACACCTGGAGTCCGGGTGGATCAAGTTCAAATCCTCTGGTTGTTACACCGGGAAGTACTACCACTTACACCCTGGCAGGAACCAGTACGGCCGGTTGCACAAGCACCAATGCCCCAAGCCAATTGATCACCGTATACCCCTTGCCAACGCTAACTGCGGGCACTTCCAGCCCGGCCATTTGTCTTGGAGCAATCAGCACACTAACGGCGGGCGGAGCTTCTACATATACTTGGAACCCCGGTGCCTTAAATACCGCCACAATTTCTGTGAGTCCGCTGAGTAGCACCGTTTATACTGTAACAGGCAGGAGTGCCTTTGGGTGTGCCAGCCAGAACACACTCACATTGGCCGTTACCGTGAACACTCTGCCAGCCCTGTCGATCAGCAGCAATACACCTTCCATTTGTTTTGGAGGAACCGCTACACTGAGCGCATCGGGTGCCAATACCTACACCTGGAGCCCGGGCGCTGCAACAGGCAATTCTTTCGTGGTGAGTCCTGCAAGCAATACAACCTATTCCCTTTCCGGAACAAACACCTTAACGGGTTGCCAGACCATGAACGGCGCGAATCTGACCCTTACGGTGAATCCGCTTCCTGTTGTTGCGATCAGCACAAGTTCAGCTGTAATTTGTTTTGGGCAATCCTCAAGTCTGAATGCCTCCAACGCATCCACATATACCTGGCAACCGGGCGGTAATACAGGTTCAGTGTTAACAGTGACGCCGGCCAGCAGTACAACGTACACACTAAGTGGTACAAGTGCGGCGGGCTGCACAAATACCAACCTGGCCACACAGGCCATTACAGTGAATCCCTTGCCGGTGATTACCGCTTCAATTACGCAGACCGTGATCTGCACCGGAAATACAGTAGCCGTGAATGCTTCGGGCGCAAGCACCTACACATGGACCTCAGGCCTGACTAACGGAACAGCATTTTCACCAACAGCAACATCTACTTACACAGTAAACGGTACCAATGCCTTAACAGGATGCACGAGCACCAACGCTCCGGTAGTTGGTCTTACCGTGAACCCACTGCCACTGGTTGGAGTGAACAGCGCCACAACGGCGGTATGCAATGGCTTTAGCACCTCTCTGAGTGGAACAGGTGCTGTCACTTATACCTGGTCCGGAGGCATCAGCAACGCAGTGGCCTTTACACCAACCGGTACAGGTTCTTACACGGTTACCGGCACATCTGCCCTTGGCTGCACCAATACGGCGGTTCAGACCATTACGGTTTACACTTTGCCTAGTGTTAGCCTCACGGTGAGCCAATCGGTCATATGCCTTGGCGACCCGGTGACATTAAGTGGATCGGGTGCAGACACCTACACCTGGAACCCATTTGTTCCGAATGCCACAGCCTTTAATCCCAGTGTAAGCGCCACCTATACCCTTGCGGGTACCAATACCCTCACAGGATGTACAAGCACCAATGCCCCAACACAGTTTGTTCTGGTGAATCCTTTGCCACTTGTAACGGCCACAGTAAGCAATCCTGTAATATGTTTTGGCTTCAGCACATCACTTAGTGGCGGAGGGGCTACAACGTATACCTGGACCGGAGGCGTGAACAATGGTGCAGCCTTTAATCCCAGCGCCACAGCAATATATACTGTTACAGGCACTGATCTGAATGCCTGTGTGAATACAACCACGGCGCTGGTTACCGTGAATCCCTTGCCGGTTCTGGTGGTATCAAGCACCAACACCATGAGTTGTGAAGCCGATACCCAAACACTCAGCGTGAGCGGCGCCTCGTCGTATACCTGGAATACAAGCCCAGCTGCACTATCGTCCTCAATTGTGACTTCACCTACAGTGAGCACAAATTATACCGTTAATGGTATTGATGCCAATGGATGTTTTAACAGCACTGTGTTTACGCAGTCTGTTCAGGTTTGCCAGTACCAGCTGGCACTGAATCCCCAAACCAACAGTGCAAGCTGCCAGGGCAGGCCCGACGGATACCTGAATCTGAATCCTCAGATAGACGTATCCAAATACACCAGTTATAAAATTGAGTATTTCTGGACTTCCTCCACCGGATCAGCTGTTTGTCCGTCCAATAACTGTACCGTAGTGGATTCATTAAAAGCAGGTTTTTATACTGTTAAGGTAAAAGTGACTTACACCCTGAATAATATTTTGGCTAAAGCCGATAGTAATATTGTAAGCAATGTGGAAATAAAAGACGGTGAAAAAATTTGCGAATTAATAATCTACAATGGGCTTACCCTCAATAACGATGGACTGAACGAAATATGGCACATCGAAAATATTGATCTTTATCCCAACAATAAAGTGACTGTATTCACCCGCTGGGGCAAGGAAGTTGGGCACGTAACGGCTTACGACAACATCAGACAATACTGGCCCAGGAACGAAGAATTGGATAAACTGGAGTCTGCAACATACTATTATGTGATAGACCTGGGAGACGGAAGTGCTCTGAGAAAGGGCTTCATAGAGATAGTGAAAAACTAAACCCAACACAAACAGAAAAGGGACCCTGAAGTCCCTTTTTCTATTTCTGAATCAGTTGAAGGCGTTAAAGCCTGTGACATCCATGCCGGTGATGAGCAGGTGTATATCGTGCGTGCCTTCGTACGTCACCACACTTTCGAGGTTCATCATGTGGCGCATAATGGGGTATTCGCCTGTGATGCCCATGCCACCGTGTATTTGCCTGGCTTCACGGGCAATGTTCAGGGCCATAGCCACGTTGTTGCGTTTAGCCATGCTGATCTGGGCCGGTGTGGCACGGTTCTCGTTTTTCAATACACCCAATCTCCAGGTGAGCAACTGGGCTTTGGTGATTTCGGTGATCATTTCAGCCAGTTTTTTTTGTGTAAGCTGAAATGCGCCAATGGGTTTGCCAAATTGTACACGTTCTTTACTATACCGCAGGGCGCTGTCGTAACAGTCCATGGCTGCGCCAATTACACCCCAGGATATACCGAAACGCGCGCTGTTGAGACAACTCAGCGGTCCTTTTAAACCCTTCACCTGTGGGAAAATATTGGCCTTTGGCACTTTTACATTGTCAAAAACAAGCTCGCCCGTTGCACTGGCACGCAAACTCCATTTGCCATGTGTTTCAGGCGTTGTAAAACCCTCGTAACCTCTTTCCACCACCAAACCGCGGATATCGCCTGCCTCATCCTTGGCCCAAACCACGGCGATGTCGGCGAACGGGGAATTGCTGATCCACATCTTAGCCCCGTTGAGCAGGTAGTGATCGCCCTTATCCTTGATGTTGGTGATCATACCGGCAGGGTTACTTCCAAAATCGGGCTCTGTGAGTCCGAAACACCCCATGATCTCACCACTGGCGAGGCGTGGAAGGTATTTGCGTTTCTGTTCTTCACTGCCAAAAGTATAAATAGGGTACATCACCAATGAACTTTGAACAGATGCAGTTGAACGCAGACCGCTGTCGCCACGCTCAAGTTCCTGCATGATCAAACCATATGATATCTGGTCAAGGCCGGGGCCGCCGTATTCAGCAGGGATATAAGGACCAAATGCGCCTATCTCTGCCAGACCTTTTATCCATTGTTTGGGAAAACTTGCTTTCTGGCAGGCATCTTCAACGATGGGAGACACCTCTTTTTTAACCCAGGCACGCGCGGTTTCGCGTATCAGTTTGTGTTCATCGCTCAGGAGTTCATCCATGAGAAAGTAGTCGTGTGCCTGGAAATTATCGCTTGCCATAGTGTGTCATTTTGTTTGGCAAATTTACTAATTAAACCCGCCCGGCAAAGCATGCGGATTTTGATGACGGATATAGAATGCCCTGAACATCAGCTTCCGGCGCGATCGGGCAATTCATTTAATCGGGCGCAATCACTATATTTGTTTTAAGGCCATCTGAAAACGCGCGTTTCCATAATCCTCTTTGTTTTGATCCTGAGTTCATCAGCCTCCCGGGCTCAGGATCTGCATTTTTCTCAGTTTGACGGCGCCCTGCTGAATATCAGTCCTGCTTACACCGGTCTGTTTGATGGCGTATACCGTTATTCCGCCATTTACCGGAGCCAGTGGCAGGCCGTACCTGTGGGGTATAACAGTTTTAACATGAATGCCGAAACTGTTCTAAAACCGGCATTTCTTGAACGTGACAAAATTGGTGCAGGAATTTCCTTCTACAACGACAGAGCAGGGGATGCACGATACGGCATTACACAGATTTTCGGACAGGGCTCATATATCCATATTCCACGCGCTGATACCAATTTTCTCATTTCCTTTGGCGTGAACATGGGTTGGAGCAGGGTAGGATTCGATCTAAGCAAAATGAGTTTCGACAATCAGTATGATGGTGTTAGTTTTAATCCGGTGGCTTACAACGGCGAGCAGTTTACGCGTACCCGCGACGGTTATTTTGACCTGAACCTGGGCTCAGTGGCAGAATACAGGTTTTCTGGTACGCGGAAAATCAGTTTTGGAATCGGTCTTCATCACATCACGCAACCCGTGCTCACTTACCAGGGAAACGATTTTAGCAAACTCGATTTTCGGTATTCCAACATGATAGGGTATTACACCCGGATAGGCTACAGTACTCACCTCATCACCGAAGCCCTGATTTCAGTCCAGGGTAAGAATTATGAACTGATTCCACACCTGGGTTTAAAATACGTTTTGGATGAAGATGAGGGCAGGGCCGTATCTGCCGGCCTGTGTTTAAGAGCGCGGGATGCACTGGTCATGAGAGTAGGTTATCACTTCAAACGCTTCAACAGCGGCATGTCGTATGACATCAACCTCAGCCCTTTTCAGGCTGCCAGCAACAGACGGGGAGGCTTTGAGATCTTCGTAAACCAGGTTATCGGACCAAAACGTTTATCAACGGCCCGTCGAAGAATTTGCCCTGTATTCATGTGATATGAATTTAAAAGCACTTTGGCATATCGCATGGCTCTTTTGTTTGCTGCACACCGGTACAGGAAAAGTTTTGGCTCAGAACAATTTTAAACTGAACAGCATGGCCCAGCTGGCTATGAAAGACAAAAACTGGGACGCGGCTGAACACCAATATGCGAAACTCTACAACCGCGATAGCAGCAATGTAAAGGTAAGCTACGCTTATGCTGATGCTGCAAGACAGAATATGAATGTGGAGAAAGCCTTGTATCTCTATCAAAAAGTGCTGAAGGCCAACGCGGGCAGGTACCCATTGGCAGTCTTCTGGACCGGACAGCTTTACAAATACAAAATGAACTATAGAGAAGCCTCCAAGTGGTTTGTGAAATTCTCCAAATTAAAACTCAACAGTGGTCTCGACTATTATAAACAAAAGGCCCTGAGGGAAGTGGAGGCCTGTGAGCTGGCCTCCATGGGCCTGAACAATCCTTTGCATGTGAATGTCATCAGGCTGGATTCAGGTATCAATACATACTTTTCAGAATTTGCTCCACGTCAGTCAGGAAAGCAAATGTATTTTTCATCACTTAGAAATCCGAGGCGAAATGAAAGTGATCAGGTGTTCAGTAAGATTTACGTGCGGGAAAGTGATAATCCAAAACGCCTGCGTGCCTATTCACTGGATACAGCAGTCAACAGCACTTACCTGCACAACGCCAACGCCACGCTGGATGAAACCCAACGCCACATGGTATTCTCTCGTTGTTCGAATGTGAATGCGAGTGACTACCAATGCGCACTTTACCAGAGTTTTTACGTGAACAACAAATGGACCCAGGCCGTCCGGTTGAATGACAGTGTCAACAGAAAAAATTACAGTTCCACACACCCGGCCCTGGCCTTTTTGAATGGGCGCAAGGTACTTTTCTTTTCATCTAATCAACCCGGAGGCTCAGGAGGTATGGATATCTGGTACGCTGAAGCGAAGAGCGATGGTACGTTCAAGGGTGTGCGAAACGCAGGAAGACGGGTTAACAGTTCGGAAGATGAGATCACACCATTCTTTAACAGCAAATCTTCAGAACTTTATTTCAGCAGCAATTATTTCAACGGCTATGGCGCATTTGATATATTCAGAAGCCAGTTCGGAGATTCCGGTTTCGCGGCTCCGGTGAACATGGCTTACCCTGTCAACAGCGGATATAATGACCTGTATTATTCAGTGGATACCGCTGCAAACCAGGCTTTTTTCGCCAGCAACAGGCCAGGCTCGAACAACGAAAAGCGCGGATCATGTTGTAACGACATCTATGCTTTTCCGCTTGAAACCAAACCTGTTGAGAACAAATCCCAGCCTGACTCGGTCAGACTGACCAAAGAGAAGATCAGGCTTCTGGTGCCCTTAACCCTGTATTTTCACAACGATGAGCCCGATCCCAAAACAGAAAACACACAAACCGAACAAAGTTACCTCGACACCTATACCGCATACAGGGAACTTTATCAGCGCTATTTGTTTGAATTTACAAGGGGATACAAGGGCGAAGAAAAAGCTATGGCTACACAGAAAGTGGAGAGTTTTTTCAGTGACAGCCTTGAAAGCGGATTTGAAAACCTGGAGAAATTCTGTGACCTGATGGCCCTGGTACTGCAAAAGGGACAAAAAGTGCAGATCACACTAAAAGGATATTGCAGTCCTTTGGCCAGCACAACTTACAACCAAAAACTGGCCCGCAGACGCATCAGCAGTCTGAGAAATTATTTTATGCGTACCCGCAACGGTTATTTTAAAACATTCACCGAAGAAAGGGATGGGCATGGGCCCTTGCTGTTGTTTGCTGAGGAAGACATCGGTGAATTGCCCGGAAGCAAGGCCAGCGATGATTTTAAAGACAAGAGAAACTCTGTTTACAGCCCGTACGCGGCTTCTGAGAGAAAAATCCAGATCATTGCAGTATCTTTTGACTGAATGCGGCTTATTCAAAGCGAAGGCTTTCGATAGGATCAAGACCAGAAGCCCTTTTGGCGGGCAGGTAGCCGCTTACAAGGCCAACTACGATGCAGATCACAACACCGGAAAATATCCAGAACCAGGGAATAAAGAAACCGGTTTCGAGAGCCATGCTGATCAGGTTTCCTATCAGTATTCCCAGTATTATTCCTACAAGTCCGCCGATTACGCAGATCACCGTGCTTTCGATTAGGAACTGATTTTTAATGATCTGCTGCGTGGCACCCATCGCTTTACGGATGCCGATTTCGCGCGTGCGCTCAGTCACACTCACCAGCATGATGTTCATAAGACCAATAGCGGCGCCAAGCAAAGTGATCAGGCCAATTACCGTGGCGCCGGTTGTGACTATTGAAATATCTTTCAAGAGCATGGTGGCCAGGTTGTCGGCTCGCACCACCTCAAAATCATCTTCGGCTCCGGATTCAAGCTTTCTGATCTTCCTGAACAAGCCCTTGGCTTCGTACAAAAAAACATTGATCAGGGCAACGTCCTTACACATCACATTAATGGTGTAGTTCAAACGGGGTTTTGAAAAGTATTGCCTTGAAGCACCGAGCGGAATGATACAAATCTTGTCTCCGCTGAACCCTCCGCTGTTACCCTTGCTTTTCAAAACACCAATAACTTTAAAGCGGTTCGGTCCGATTTTGATGAACTTTTCCAAAGCTGTATTTTTTTTATCGAACAAGGCCTTTTCAACATCTTTACCAATCAGTACCACAGCTGTAGCACCACGGATCTCAGCTGATCCGAAATTACGGCCCTGCTCCAGCTCATAACCTGAGGTGATGAGGTAGTTTTCGTCTGCACCGGTAACCTCAATGTTGGGGTTGGTTTTTTTGTTGCCGTATTTTAAGCGCGAATTGAAACTGGCATCAATGGAAACGGATGTCATAACCGGAAAACTGAACTCCTCCTTGAATCGCATCGCTTCAGCATAGGTTATTTCCCGTCTGGCCTTGGCCTTTCGGCCGCGGTTTCCAACACGCACATTGGGATTTCCGTTCTGCACCGTAAACGTGTTGGCACCCATGCCCGCGAAATTTTCATTGATCCCGTTCTTGATGGCATCGATGGCCGAGAGTATGCCCACCAAAGCCGTAATGCCTATGCTGATGATGAGCATGGTGATGATCGCTCTCAAACGGTTGGCTTTAATAGAGGAAAGCGCAATGGCAATATTTTCACGCAGGAATTTCAATGCGTTCAAAGGTATCACTTAGTCCGTATTTCTGTTCAAGATTTCCACAAATGCCTCTAATCCGGTTTTAAGCGGCAGAAAGCCAATCAAAGGAATTTGTAGACGGGCTGACAACAAATCTGGAAGAATCTCAAAAGGTTTATTCTGAAATCTTCCTTTTATATCGCCGCATCAAAACGGGTAGAAAGCATAACATGATAATACCGCAGGCCAGGAACAGGATGAGTGATTGTAACCAGAAATATCCGATCAGTATCTGCTGAACCATGATCCAGATGAGGGCAACAAAACCCGAATAAACGCTGAATGTCCACGACCAGTGCATATTTGTGTGCAGGTTGAGATGTTCAGCCCAAAGGATTTTTCTTTGGCTGATTAATCCATAAAGGCTAAACAGGGGAAGAAGGCCCAGAAAACAGAAGAGAATCAGACCTGGCAAGAAATAACTTGGAAATAAACTGCTCATGGAAGGATTCATCTCCATGCCGAGCAAATCCCCGTTTGGGTGTATGATAAGCAACAAGCCGCCGGCGAGGGCATTCAGACCCAAACAAAGGAGAAAAACAAAAAGCAGGCTGAGGCTTATTTTTGGTGAGAAAGGCATTGTTTCACAAACAAGAATTGAATTTGCAAATACTGGCGTTCTGTGTGTTTCAGCTCAAACAATTCAATCTTTTACTTTGACCTGGACGAGCCATTTTACAGCGTGTTCGGTGTCTGTAAAAAAGCGTGTAGGGGAGGGCATTTTTTTGGTTTTGATCATGAAATTCAGGATGATTCTTTGGGCCAGGGAGCGAATAACGTAAGCTACGGCTTTGGAGTACCTTCCGGCTTCTTCCGACGCGAGGTAATTTCTCGCGTCCACATCTATAAGGGTATATTCGCTTCCAATCACCAGCAGGGCTGCTTTTTTTCCTTTACTTAAGGTTGCAACCTTCTCGTGAATCTTTCGGATGTCACTTGCCGAGTATGTATGATTGCTGCCATTGATCTGAACAATGCCATCTGGTCTTAATAACACCTCATCCAAATCGTAGTGTACCTGTTCTTCCATTTCAGATGTTCATTTGTATAGTAGGTCCAGTTTTTGCTTGCATGTGACTGACAACAGCTTCACACGCCATCTAAACATAGTGAATTTTCGGCATCCCGAAAAACACACCCTGTCAACACCTATCCTTTACAATACTAAATTACTTGTTTTTCAGGATCGAAGTGGGGAACAGAATACTGTAGATTTCAAGCAAGTTCTGGCCTGATCGTGAACTTCAATGAAGAAGCAGAACGCTGGTTCTTGCGCCTGGTTTGGTTTGATCAGGGTCTTTGAGAGCGATCCTTTAACCATTTATCTGAACCTGCATCTATAACCTGTGAATAGGATTGTATTCCAGGAATTCAATGTCCGGACTGAAATAGTGATCCTTTACGGGTTCTTCTTTCATCAGATCGGTGCTGAGATATTTTTTGTTTGAGTCGCTAAATACAGTCACCACCACGGCGTCTGTTCCCATTTCCTGCTGAAGTTTAATGGCCCCGATCACGTTTGCGCCTGAAGAAATGCCGACGGCAAGTCCTAATTGCCTGGCAAGTTTCTGCGCCATAAGGATAGAATCTCCGTCTGAAGCCTGTATTATGCTGTCCAGTTCGTTCAGATGCAGCAAGGGTGGAATGAATTCGTCTGAAATGCCCTGTATGCGATGCGATCCAACCTTGTTGCCCACCGAAAGCGTTGGAGATTCAGCTGGTTCTAAGGGATGCAGGCGTATGCGTTCATTTTTTTCTCTCAGGTAATGCCCAACACCCATAATGGTTCCACCTGTGCCTACACCGGCCACAAAAGCGTCAGGAATCAGGTCAAGCCCCTGCAGTTGCACCCAGATCTCCTTGGCCGTTGTGCGTTCATGTGCTTCGGCATTGAACTTGTTCTCGAACTGACGAGGCAGGAAAATGTGAGGTTCCGCTGCCGCCATTTTTTCACTGAGTGCAATGCTGCCCAGAAATCCACCTTCTTCCTTGCTCACGAGGATAACTTCTGCACCGAGACTCCGGATGATTTCCATGCGCTCTTTGCTCAACCAGTTAGGCATGATGATCCTTACAGCGTGTCCTAGCGTACGCCCAATGGCCGAAAAGGAAATTCCTGTATTACCGCTGGTGGCTTCTACAATGGTGTCGTTCTCATGAAGAAGATTCTGCCGGTGTGCCTGCTGGAGAATGTAAAGTGCCATGCGGTCCTTGATGCTGCCGGTAAGGTTGTAGTGCTCGCATTTAACAAAAACCCGTCCCGGTTTACGCCTGAAAGTATACTGTAGTTCCAGCATAGGTGTATTCCCGATCATATGCCAGAGGTGATGGAATTTCTGATCAAGCTTGGTAGGTTTCATGCAGAAGGGTAAAGTTAAGTCTGGTGAATTGCTCTACCCAAATGTACAGCGAAATAGTAGCGGGCGCTTGTATCGGCAGCATGACTTTTGTCAAGGCATTGCATGCTCAGGAAATCATTCATTCATGGATGACATCAGAAATCCTGCGCATAGTCCATCAATGGCGAGGGGATTCTGCCTTTCAGCCAAACCTGACCACCCAATCTTTTTCGAGCTCTTCACGGTGTGCTGGGTGCGCGATCTTGATAAGGGCCTTGGCTCTTTGTTCCATGTTCATGCCGAACAAATTCACCCGGCCATATTCGGTGACTACCCAATGTATGTGCCCCCTGCTGGTGACCACGCCTGCTCCTTTTTTGAGGAAGGAAACGATCCTGGAATCTCCCTTTTTGGTTGTGGATGGCAGGGCAATGATGGGCTTTCCGTCTTTGGAGATGGCCGCACCCCTGATAAAGTCCATCTGGCCGCCTATTCCGGAATACTGGTAAGTGCCAATGGAATCAGAGCAAACCTGTCCTGTAATGTCAATTTCCACAGCGCTGTTTATGGCAGTAACCTTGGGGTTCTGACTGATCACACGGGGGTTGTTCACATAACTCGCATCGAGGGCTTTGAATATGGGATTGTCATCGGCAAAGTCATACAGTTTCCGTGTACCCATCATAAACGAGGTAACAGAATACCCATTCACCTTGCTTTTCATACTGTTGTTGATGTTGCCGTTCTGTATCAGCGGAATCACCCCGTCTGAACACATCTCGGTGTGAAGGCCCAGGTTCTTGTGTCCTTCAAGGTTTCGCAATACACAATCCGGTATGGTGCCAATGCCCAACTGCAGTGTAGCTCCGTCTTCAACCAGTTCCGCCACAAGTTTGCCTATTTTCTCAGTCACCTTGTCCGAGCCATTGCTGTAACTCATTTCCGGTAGCTCGTCCTCCACCCAAACCGCAGCATCAAAACGACTGCAGTGAAGGAAACCATCGCCATGAACCCTTGGCATACGCGGGTTTACCTGGGCGATAACTTTTTTGGCGTTAAATACAGCCGAACGCGCCACGTCAACCGAAGTGCCCAGGGAACAGTACCCATGCTTGTCGGGTGGAGAGACGTGCACAATGCTGACATCGAGCGGAAGGATATGGCGTTCGAACAAGAGTGAAATCTC
>DAOMFS010000010.1:0-78163 GCA_035429925.1 Bacteroidia bacterium
TGATTTGCAGTTGCTGAGTGTTCAGGCCTATAGTGTAAACCAGATTTATTTATCTCAGAATTCCGGAGTATACCTTCAGTATAAAGTGAAAGCATGGGTTCGCAACGCCGGCTCAATACCGGTTTCGTCGTTTTTCCTGAACGCGAGGCTGAATGACGATCTTGGCCATTGCACCAAAAATATCTTGCAGGAGTGCGTACAGGGTATTATGCTTCAGCCTGGTGATTCAATTTTGGTTCAGCCTGACACGCTTATTACCGACTTTACACAGAATTGGAATTCGTCCATGTGTTTTCTTGACAGAATTGTTTCACTCAGCGTCCCAAATGGAGAAATGGACGCCTTGAGCACCAATGATACCAAAACACTAAGTATAACACATCCCATGCAATATACAGGATTAAATACTCAGAGTGCGGCAAGAGATTGGGTGGTTTATCCGAACCCTGCCAAAAATTATATAGTCTATAATTACAGTGGAGAATATGATATCTTGAAATTTAAAATAATAGATATTGAAGGAAGAGTGGTCTACCAAGAACACAGAGTGAATTGTGGCCAAGCTGTATTTGAATTCGAACTAAACAGTGGCATCTACTTTGTTGAAGCAACAGACGATTATGGTACCAAATCTGTTAAAAAGCTTATTGTTAGCCATTAGCCTATTGACGCAACAAAATCAGTATGCCCAAATAGGAATCGCAAACTACGTTACAAACGGAAGTTTTGAAGATTTGTATTATTGTCAAATGCCGAATATTCTAAACCTTGCGAAAGGCTGGAGAAGCATTGATTCTGTAACTTCCTTTCCTTTCGTTTGTAGCTCCTGTAATGGAATAAATACTGTTCCTGTAAGCCCATATACATATCAATTCCCTAGGTCAGGTGCTAATTATGTAACTACAGATATGCTATGTTCCAGCCCACCATGTGCACCTTATTTCACCCGAGGTTACTTAAGAAATAGACTTAAACAAACACTTGTCCAGGGAAAGAAATACTGTGTGAAGTTTTACGTCAACATTTCAAATTATTCAATAGTTGGAATGGATGGTTTTGCAGCTTTTTTTTCTGATAATTCAATTGATACTATTACAGTAGGAGGTGTGCCATTAACATATTTAACACCTCAAGTTAGCAACCCAAACGGTAATATTATTACCGACACTTTGAATTGGACCCCCGTAACAGGTACATTTGTTGCAAGTGGTTTTGAAAAGCATGTGATAATTGGAAACTTTAAGCCTACTGCCGCCACAGCTACCGTGTTGTTGGACCCTTCTTATTTACCATGGAAAGTAGCCACTGTTTGTATTGATGACGTATCCTGCATCGATATTGATCTTCCCGCCTATGCAGGTCCTGACAAGTGGTTTTTACCAGGCGACAGCGTTTACATTGGACGGGAGTCTGATGTGGAGATTGATGAATCTTGTATATGGTACAAAATGACAAGCCCGACAACAAGTGTTACTGTAGATACAATAGCCGGTTTGTGGGTTAAACCTGTTGCGACAACAACCTATGTGGTTAGACAGCAACTCTGGTGCAGTGGTGTGAAGTGGGATACCGTTGTGGTGAGTTTAAGTGGAGTTGGTATAAATGAACTGGAGGCAATAGAATATGACATTTCAGTATTCCCAAACCCTGCATCGGATTACCTTCAGTTTCAATATACCTTGGATGTATCTGATCTGTTTACCAGGTTTGTTATTTACAACAGTCTTGGGCAGATCATGCATGAAGATGCCATTGAATTCAGAAACAAGAAAGCAAGAATTCAAATCGATGATCTCAGTAACGGGGTGTTTTCAATTGAGCTTAAGAACAGCTCAGGTCAGCTGATCAAAAGAAGATTTGTGGTAACGAGGTAATTCACGCTTTTCTTAATGCGGATTCGTAATCTCATCTTTTAACGTATTCATAATTCATCTTGATGAAATTTTGCTGATTTGCAAGCGCGGATTGCAAATCCGCGCGAATAGGCTATCGGGATGGCTTTGCAAAGACATTAAGCCCCGTCATTGCGAGGCAAACGTGAAATTGGCGGACGAAGCAATCTGTTCTATTCGATTGTTACCATTACCCCGGGATTGCTTCAGCATCGGCTGCGCTCAGCCTTGCAATGCCGCGTTGAGGAAGCTTCGGCTTTACTATGCATCAGGATAACGAAGCGGGGTAATTGAAGCAAGGTGCAAACAGGACATAAACCTATGTCCCATAAAAGTATTCAACCCAAAAAGCACAAAACCATAAAATTTATCGCCTTGTCTTACAACTGATTATCATGAATTAATCAAAATAATTAAACAAATGATTAAATCCATGGATTAACATTTAAAACTTTGGTATACATTTGTGCCATAAACAATGGCCAAACGAAGTTCTCATACCACCCAGGTTCCGCCCCTCAGCAGCGAAGAAAAAATAAAGGAAGCTGCCAGAAAAGTCTTTACCCAAAAAGGCTTTGCCGCTACCCGAACCCGCGATATCGCAAAAGAAGCAGGTATTAACCTGGCCCTGCTGAACTATTATTTTCGCAGCAAGGAAAAGCTTTTTGAATTGGTCATGTTTGAAAGCGCTTCTCAGTTTTTCGCCAGCATCAGCGCCGAACTCCATAACCCCAAAACGAGTTTGGAACAGAAGCTGACGGTACTCGTAAACCATTACATCGACCTGCTGATGAATGAACCCGATTTCCCGGTCTTTATTCTCCACGAAATTCAATCCAACCCCAGCCGCCTGATCAACCGCATGCAGGCGATAGAACTGCTGCCGCAAAGCGTTTTCTTCAAACAACTGGCCGCCCAGCTGAAAAAATGCGGGAATACCCTGCCACCGGTTCATTTTTTAATCAATACCATGGCCTTGCTGGTCTTCCCCTTTGTGGCGCGGCCTATGATAGCCGGCATGTTCAGGAGCAGCGAAGCACAATTCAGGGAACTCATGAATCAGCGCCGCGAGCTCGTACCCCGCTGGGTAATGCAAATGCTGAAAGAGAAAAACACCAACAAAAAACACAAGTCATGATGTGTACACGGAAAATCCTGATCCTGTTTTTATTCAGCGCTGGCCTGAGCGGCCCTGTGCTCTCACAGGGCATCAGTCTTCAGGGCTGTCTGGAAAGCGCGAGGATGAATTACCCCCTCGTCAAACAATACGCCCTGCTTGAGAAAAGCAGAGATTATAACCTGCAGAATGCCGGCAAAATGTATCTGCCTCAGCTGAGCCTGAACGCTATTGGCGGCCATGTGTTCGGTGGCTTGCCTGCCCTAACCTTACCAGGCACGGCGCCCGAAGAAAAAAGTGATTTTCAGTTCATTGGTTTGGCCCAGCTGAATCAGGTGATTTGGGACGGCGGTTCAACGCACGCACAAAAGAACATACTTAAGAATGCTGCCGAAGCAGAGAAAGCCCAGGTGGATGTAACTTTATATGCCATCCGCGAAAGGGTGTGCAACCTGTACTTGGGTGTTTTGATGCTCGATGAGCAATCCAAACAATTGCAATCCCTCTCCGATTTACTCGAAAAAAACCTCAGGCGCGTTCAACTGCTTCAACAGAATGGATTGGCGCTGAGCAACGATGAAGATGAAATACAGGTTGAGAAACTGAAACTGGAACAGCGCAGGACAGAATTGCTTTTCGCCCGCGAAGCCTACCTTTCCATGTTGTCGTTTTTTATTCATCAGGAACTGGCACCCGATACCCGCCTGGAATTGCCGGCAACCCCTGCGAGCTTATCAGATGATATCCAAAGACCCGAACTCCTGCTCTTCGAACGCCAGAAGGTCCTGAACGAAAGTCAAAACGCCATGAACACAGTGGGGCTGATGCCCAGAATTGGTCTGATGGGCGCAGGACTGGCCTTTGCCCCCGGCATTAAACTGGGTTTAAGCGAAATGAAGTCAGTTGTCATACTGGGCCTCAACCTGTCCTGGTCAACACAGGGTATTTACCGCAAGTCAAATAACACAGAACTGAACCGGATTAACACACAAAAAATTGATCTTCAGCGTGAGCAATTCCTGTTCAACACGGCGCTTCTTCTGCGTCAACAGAAAGCTGAACTGGATAAAAAGAACAGTCTCATCAGCCAGGATGAAGCCATAGTAGAGCTCCGGGCCCGCATTACCAAAGCCTACCAGCTGCGTTATGAAACAGGCAGCAGCCCACTCAGCGACTTACTCACAGCCGGTGACCGAGAAACAGAAGCCCGTTCGGCCCTGGCCCTTCACCGCCTGGAAGTATTACTCAGCAAAATCAATTATGCCAACACCACAGGACATTAACACATGAAAAAACAAATTCAAATCGCGTGTATTGCATGGGCCCTGCTGAACACAGCGGCCTGCACAAGGGAAAAAGGCCCTGACGCTTCCGGCGTATTCGAAGCGGTAGAAACCATTATTTCAGCTGAAAGCCAGGGTCGACTGCTAAGTTTTTCTTTGAGGGAAGGAGACCTCTTGCAAGCCGGCCAGCTTGTGGGTTTCATTGACAGCAACCAGCTATACCTTAACAAACTTCAGCTCCTGCAGCAACAAAAGGCCATTCTGAGTGCCAAGCCTTCGGTGCAGGTTCAACTCGAAGCCTTGAGGGCAGAACTCAAAGTTGCTGAGCAGGACAGAACCAGGATCAAAAATCTGGTTGGTGGGGATGTGGCATCACAGAAACAACTCGACGATGCCAATGCACGGATTGAAGTCATTCAATCGCGCATTGCGGCTCAGGAAAGTGCGCTCAACACCACCAGTTCAAACCTGAACGAACAGGCCGCCACGGTAAATGTACAGCTCGAGCAGGTTAATCTGGCCCTGTCGAAATGCAGGCTCGTGAACCCGATAAAAGGCACGGTGCTTTTAAAATATGCCGAAACCAATGAACTCTGCTTGCCAGGCAAGGCCTTGTATAAAGTAGCTGACCTCGACGAACTCGTGCTGCGCTGTTACCTGAGTGCCGATCAGCTTAACCGTGTGAAGCTGGGTCAGGAGGTGAAGGTAATAACCGACGGCGTGCAAGGCCAAAACCCGGAGTACAAGGGTAAGATCACCTGGATCAGCGACAAGGGTGAGTTCACGCCAAAGACCATACAAACCCGAAATGAAAGGGCCAATACAGTATATGCCATCAAGGTGAACGTGAAAAACGATGGCAAATTAAAACTTGGCATGTATGCCGAAATACAATTCTGATCATGCCGGGTGTACAGGTCAAAGAACTCAGCAAACACTACGGCAGGGAGAAATTCCAGGCTGTAAAAAGCATCAGCTTTGATGTTGAGCCGGGAGAAATCTTTGGATTGATCGGTCCTGACGGAGCGGGGAAGAGCAGCATCTTTCGTATGCTCACAACACTGCTGCTGCCCAGTTCAGGTGAAGCCTGGGTGGATGGCTGTCACATCGTGAAGGACTATAAGGCCATTCGCGAAAGGGTAGGCTATATGCCGGGCAAGTTCTCCTTATATCAGGACCTCAGCGTAGAAGAAAATCTAAAGTTCTTTGCAAACCTCTTCTCATCAAGTCTTGAAAAAAATTATGATCTGGTAAAGGACATTTACGTGCAGCTCGAGCCATTTCGTACGCGCCGGGCCGGCAAATTATCCGGTGGCATGAAACAAAAACTGGCCCTTTGCTGCGCCTTGATTCACAGACCAAGTGTTTTGTTTCTCGACGAGCCCACCACAGGTGTTGACGCAGTTTCACGCAGGGAATTCTGGGATATGCTGAGCCGATTAAAAGAACAAGGTATAACCATCCTGGTCTCCACGCCGTATATGGATGAAGCCAGACGTTGCGACCGCATCGCCCTGATGCAGGAAGGTGAGCTGCTTTCCATTAACAGTCCTGAACAGATTCTGGGTGCATTTGGAAAAACATTATACTCAGCCTGGCACCCGAATATGATCGCGCTGCTCAAAGCCCTCCGAAAATCGAAACAGGTAAAGAACTGTTATGCTTTTGGTGAGCGGCACCACGTGTTACTGAATGAACAGGCTGACCCGGTTTCGCTGAAACAGGATCTGAGCCATCAGGGCCTGAACGAGGTACAGATAGAAATTGACGATCCCAACATAGAAGATTGTTTTATAGATCTTATGCTAAAACGACGCGCATGAGCACCGAACCAGTGATAAGGGCTGAAAAACTGACCAAGCGTTTTGGTGATTTTATTGCCACCAATTCCATAAGTTTTGAAGTGTATCCGGGTGAAATATTCGGTTTCCTGGGTGCCAATGGCGCCGGTAAGACCACGGCTATGCGTATGCTCTGCGGATTGTCCAAACCCAGTTCAGGTTCTGCCAGCATTGCCGGCTACAACATTTACACCCAAACCGAACAGATCAAAAAGAACATTGGATACATGAGCCAGAAATTTTCTCTTTACGAAGACCTGACCGTCATGGAGAATATTCGGTTTTTCGCTGGCATTTATGGCATGCCGTTCAGGGAGATCAAAGAAAAGGCACATGCTTTGCTCAGCCATCTGAACATGGAAGAGCAGGCCCGTAAACTGGTTGCAGAACTCCCCCTGGGCTGGAAACAGAAACTGGCCTTCTCGGTGTCGGTATTTCATCGGCCCAGGATCGTGTTTCTCGATGAACCCACAGGCGGTGTGGATCCCATTACACGCCGACAATTCTGGGATCTGATCTACGAAGCTTCACAACAAGGCATCACCGTGTTCGTAACAACACATTACATGGATGAGGCAGAGTACTGCAACAGGGTATCCATAATGGTGGATGGGGTGATAGCTGCACTGGACACCCCTCGCGGGTTGAAAAAGCATTTCGGGGTTCAGTCCATGGAAGAGGTGTTTTTTAAACTGGCCAGAGCGGCTAAACGGGGAGCGGATTAATGAAACAGTTTCTCATATTCGTAGGCAAGGAGTTTAAGCATGTGTTTCGTGACCAGAAAACCTTGCTGATGCTTTTCGGCCTGCCTGTGGTACAGATATTGCTGTTTGGTTTCGCCCTCACCAACGAGATCAAGAATTCAAGGGTGTTTGTACTGGATTACGCACGCGACCGTGACAGCCGGAACATCATCAACAAAATTGAGTCGAGCACCTATTTCGAAATTTACGGCGTGTCCGCCAACCCGGCTGACATGGAAAAGGCTTTTCGCTCGGGCAGGGTAAAAAGCGCCATCGTGTTTCCTGACCATTTCGCCAATTCACTCTATCACCAGCGCAGAACACAAATGCGCATCATCACCGACGGATCGGATCCCAATACGGCAACAACCATCAGCAATTACCTCAGCACATTGGTGAACGATTACCAGTTTGGGCAATTACCACTTCCGCCGGGGGCCATACAATTGCGCACAGAGATCAGGATGCTATACAATCCCGAATTAAAGGGTGCGTACAATTATGTGCCGGGGGTAATGGCACTGGTGCTTATGCTGGTTTGCGTATTAATGACTTCCATTTCCATTGTGCGTGAAAAGGAAAACGGAACCATGGAAGTGCTTCTGGTGTCACCATTTAAACCGCTTCTTGTACTATTGTCCAAGGCAGTGCCTTACCTCCTGGTTTCGTTTTTTAATCTGGTGGTGATACTTGTGCTGAGCGTGCTGATGCTGGGATTACCCATCAAAGGTAGTCTCGCGCTCCTGCTTCTGGTAAGCACCCTGTACATCATCACGGCCTTGTCGCTTGGTTTGCTCATTTCCACCGCAACCGCTTCACAACAGGCAGCCATGCTGCTTTCACTCATGGGTATGCTTTTGCCCACCATGCTGTTCGCGGGATTTATGTTTCCCATCGAGAACATGCCAAAAGCCCTGCAATACATTTCCAACATAGTACCGGCAAGGTGGTACTATATTATTGTAAAGTCAATTATGATCAAAGGACTTGGGCTTTCGGCCATATGGAAAGAAGTGCTTATCCTCAGCGGGATGACACTCTTTCTGCTCGCACTGAGTTTAAAAAAATTCAAGATTAGACTCGAATGAAAACCCTGTTGGTCTTATTACAAAAAGAATTCAGGCAGATCCTTCGCAACAAGGCCATATTGCCTCTCATATTCGTGATGCCCACGGTGCAATTGCTTATACTTCCTTTGGCCGCCGATTATGAAATAAAAAACATCAAACTTGCTGTTGTGGATCAGGATCATTCACCGTTGTCGGCTCGTCTGATTGCTAAAATCAGCGCTTCGGGATACTTCAGGCTAACGCATTATGGCAACTCCTTTCCAGCTGCACTTCATGAGGTAGAATTGGAACGTGCAGATCTGGTGCTGAGCATTCCTTCGAATTTTGAAAAAGACGTTTTCCTTGAGAATAAAGGCAATCTTCAACTGACCATTAACGCCATTAATGGCGTTAAGGCAGGCCTTGGCGGCTCTTACCTTGGGGCAATCATTCGCGATTTTGTGCCCGAGATCAAACTAAACAATCAGCTTATCTCAGCCGGAAAAGCGGGTATAGAAACCATCAGCACAGCCTGGTACAATCCTTACATGGATTACAATATGTTCATGGTTCCGGGTATATTGGCCGCACTGGTCACCATGATCGGCAGTTACATGACGGCATTGAACATAGTAAAGGAAAGAGAGAGCGGTACCATAGAACAGATCAATGTAACCCCGATTCATAAATTTCATTTTATTCTGGCCAAACTCATTCCGTTCTGGGTGATCGGTATGCTGATGTTTTCGGTGGGATTGTTGCTGGTGGCTAAACTGGTGTATGGCATCAGTTCCCTGGGCAGTTTATGGTTACTCTACGCCTTCCTGGCCGTATATCTTGTTGCGGTGCTGGGTTTGGGCTTACTCATTTCAACCTTTTCTGAAACCCAGCAACAAGCCATGTCGGTGACCTTTTTCTTCGTGATGATTTTTATGCTCATGAGCGGCCTGTTTACCCCTGTTGACAGTATGCCGCTCTGGGCACGCATGATCTCTTACCTCAGTCCCCTTACATATTTTATTGATGTCATGCGACTCATTGTGTTGAAGGGCAGTCAGTTTTCTGACCTCAAACCGCAGTTTTTGATCATACTTGGTTTTGCTTTGGTCATGAATGTTTGGGCCGTGCGTAATTACAGAAAAACCAATTAACCGAATGTAGCATGCAGACGTTCGATTAATTGGACGCCCCCCGGTAAAGTAAAACCGGAGAAGTACCGGTTTGTTTTACTTTACCGGGGCCGGGCCATTCCGGGCTCCGCTTCGCTGCGGTTTTTTGCCCCGCCAGAAAGGGATCACCGGGCGGGGCAAAAGAACCAAGCCCTGCCTGTCCTCCGAAGGAGTCCTTTGGACCTGGCGCAGAAAAATCACGGAAAAGGAGAACTGAAAAATGTTCGAACCGGAATTCGTTCACACGGGCATAACCACAACGCTTAGTCCCTGAGTGCGATCAAAGCCCACATCCTCCCGGTACGGCCCTTATCGCGCCGGTGCGAGAAAAAATCAGCTTCGTAAGTGCAGCGTCCCATGGTCCATATGTTTTCTTCAGGCACACCGGAGTCGGTGAGCACTTGTTTATTGCAGGCGGCTAGATCCAGTGTTCTGGCCCGGATGTGTGCTTCTGAAAATCCTGCAGCGATAAATTTTTCCAGAACATCGGTACCCACTTCAAACCTGTTCTGTGATATGCCCTGACCTATAGCCACCCTAATCTGCGAAACATCAGCGCCCAGGTTATTCATTGCCTTCACCGCGTTAGCTGCTATCCTGCCCAGAGTTCCTCGCCAACCCGCGTGCACAGCGCCAACCACACGGTTAACAGGATCTTCAAGTAAAACCGGATAACAATCGGCAATACTTACGGCAAGGATCTGACCCTTTTGTCTGCTCACCAGGGCATCGCCTTCCTGGCGTCCCTTGCTGGCAACACAAACGTCTGCGCTGTGCAATTGTTTTAGGGTACAAAGCGAATCAAAGTCTAGACCCAGAGCATTTAAAGCGATTTTTCTGTTCGCCAGAATGTTTTCATTCAGATCATCAGAGCCCCCAAGGTTTAAGGAATCGAAAGGCGCCGGTGAAAGACCGCCGTGCCGGGTAGAGAATCCATGAAGTGCCTGAATATTCGGAGCTTTGAGCCACATCAATGAATATAACTCAGTTTCATCATGTTGGTTCGGCCCTTTTCCTTCATGGGCATGCTGGCGATGTTGATCACCAGGTCATCGGTCTTCACGTGGCCTTCCGTCTTGATCACCTGTTTCAGGTCTTCAATGGTTTGGTCAGTGCTTTCGTACCGGTCGTAATAATATCCGCGCACACCCCAAACCAGGCTCAAGGTTGTGAGCAGCGAGCGGTTATCGGTGAATATAAATATGGGTGCTTTGGGCCGGTGACTCGAAAGTTTAAAGGCGGTGTAGCCGCTGTTGGTCATGCTGATGAGAGCCTGGGCTCCCGCGTGATGTGCCAGGGCGCAGGCGTTGAAACAAATGCTGTCGGTTATGTAGGTTATGGTTTTGATCTGTGGGGTGTGCTCTTTATGGTAAATGCTGTCCAGTACTTCCACTTCGGAAATAATACGGCGCATCATTTCTATGACCTTGGCGGGATATTTACCCACTGAGGTTTCGGCGCTCAGCATCACAGCATCGGCCCCGTCCATCACCGCGTTGGCCACGTCGTTCACTTCAGCCCGTGTTGGGGTGTAACTGCTGATCATACTTTCCATCATCTGCGTGGCAATGATCACCGGCTTGCTCATTTGAATGCACTTTTGAACCAGCATTTTCTGAATGAGCGGAACACGTTCCATGGGCAATTCAACACCCAGGTCGCCGCGCGCCACCATAATACCGTCGGTGACATCAATGATGTTATCTATCTCGCGTATGGCTTCAGGCTTTTCGATCTTGGCGATCACACGGGCCCGTTTGCCTTTGTGTTTGATGATCTCCTTGAGCTCCACTACATCGGTCACACTTCGCACAAACGAAAGGCCAATCCAGTCGAAATCGTGCTCAAGCGCAAAGTCCAGATCACGAAGATCCTTTATGGTTAAACAAGGCAGGGATATTTTGGTGTTGGGCAGGTTCACGCCTTTTTTAGAAGACACGGGCCCCCCATTTATCACAGTACAACGCACCCTGTCCCGGCCATTGGTATCGATCACTTTCAGGTGAATCTTGCCGTCGTCGATAAGCACCAACTCACCGGTTTTGACATCCTGGGGAAATTGGGGATAGGTGATGTAGATCTCTTCTTCATCACCTTCTTTTTCTGTTGTAACTATGCTGATCTCTTTTCCGTTCACCAGGTTTACCAGATTATTTTTCACCAGGCCAATGCGCAGTTTTGGTCCCTGCAGGTCAGCCAGAATTCCCACATGTCTGTTCAGCCTTGTGTTCAGTTCGCGAATGTTTTTTACGGTATGCAGAACGGCACTGTAATCCCCGTGTGAAAAATTGATGCGGCAGATATCAAGGCCTTCGTTGAACATGGCTTCCAGCACCTTGATATCCGCGGTAGCAGGACCCATAGTGGCCACAATCTTGGTTCGGTTGAAGGGTCTTTTCATAGAGCAGAATTAGAAGACCTAAGTTAGGTATTGCCCGCAAGTATTAAAATTAAATTTCGATTAAGACTTTGTGAAGGAAAGGCAAAATGTAAGGCAGCGGCACAGACGTTGCATAGGCCATAAATTCCGGATAAGGTTCCGGCAAGACCCTAATGTTCAGCAAGCCAGGCAGCCTATTTTCGTTTGATCACCTTTAAGGCTGCTGTCAGAATATCGCTGCTTTCAAGACCGTATTTTTTCAGAAGCTCATCCGGAGTGCCGCTCTCGCCGAAACTATCGTGTACGGCTACAAATTCCTGAGGCGCAGGTAGGCTGCGTGCAAGCAATTGAGCCACGCTGTCACCCAAACCACCGTTCATCTGGTGTTCTTCCGCCGTCACAACGCATTTGGTCTTTGACACGGATTTTAGTATGGCCTCTTCATCAAGCGGTTTGATGGTGTGAATGTTGATGATCTCAGCACTCACGCCGTGTTCGGCCAGAAGTTTTCCGGCTTCCAGAGCTTTCCAGACCAAATGGCCGGTTGCAATCAGGGTCACATCACTGCCCTCGTTCAGCACAATGGCTTTACCGATTTCAAATGTCTGATCGGCGCTGGTAAAATTGGGTACTGCAGGTCTACCGAACCGGAGGTACACAGGCCCGTGATGCGCCGCAATGGCAATGGTAGCGGCTTTGGTCTGGTTGAAATCGCAGGGATTGATCACCACCATACCAGGCAGCATTTTCATGAGGCCAATATCTTCGAGGATCTGGTGGGTGGCCCCGTCTTCACCCAGGGTGAGCCCCGCATGGGATGCGCAGATCTTTACATTCTTTCCGGAGTAAGCGATGCTCTGGCGGATCTGATCGTAAACACGGCCTGTACTGAAATTGGCGAAAGTTCCAGTGAACGGAATTTTTCCGCCTATGGTCATACCTGCAGCGATGCCCATCATGTTGGCCTCGGCTATCCCAACCTGGAAAAAGCGTTCCGGAAATTCCTTTTCGAAGGCATCCATTTTCAGTGAACCGGTGAGATCGGCGCAAAGGGCCAGCACATTGGGATTGCGGCGTCCCAGTTCCAGCAATCCGGCTCCAAATCCTGAGCGGGTGTCTTTTTTTTCAGTAAAGGTGTAAGTTTTCATATTATAAAAGTCTAATGGTGGTTGAAGCGCCTGCCTTCACTTCAAAATTCTGTTCACTTGTTTTGGTACTCACCTGCTCAAACTCCGAGCGGAAAACGACTTTGTAGCGACCCGGCTGTAAATATATTATTTCAGTGCCGGTATTGCTGTTCAGATTGCACACCCAGGTAAGGGTTTTCCCATTATCGAGGTACACACTGCCAAATCCCTTGCTGTTCTTGTTGAAATAGACGCTGGCGCTGGCCGGAATCCGGATGGTGTTGGTGCTGCTTTGTTTGATCTCCACCTCGCTGAGCAGGATACGGGGCAGGGTAAGGATCTCCAACTGGTATTTACCCGTGATGTATTTTTCTGTTTTCCCGAATTCCTGCACATTCAGGGTTTGCATGTCTGCTCCCTGACGCACAAGTGTTGTGGGATAATAATTGCTGTTGGTGCCGTCCAGTTCAAGTTTCAGGTAGCCCTGAGGTGCATCCAGGCTGATGATGTTGTGTTTTCCCCGTTCAATGTGAATGTTCTTCTTTTCAAGGGGTGGAATGGTGTGCACAACCAGGTCGTAGTTGATGTCCGGATCCAGAACCAGGGTGTCCGGATTCCCGCGGTGGTTGATGGTGTGCAGGTAATTGTATTTCACAAGGTTTGACCCGGCTTTGTAAAAGGTCATGTTCACATCGGTTTCAGTTGCTTTTTTAAAACTGTCCAGCAGGTCCACTTCCACGGTGGTTTGAGAAAGGGATTCGGTGAGAACCAGTTTAAGCACATCGCTGAAATTGGCTTCATTGCTCACATCATAAAACTTTCCCATGCAGGCGAACACGTCGGCAAACTTTACATCCAAACCAACACCTATAACAAAGGGCCTGAGAAAAATGCCTTTTTTCTGCATATCAATGCTCACCTGGCAGGGATTTCCATTGCACTCTTCAATGCCGTCGGTGATCAGAATCACAATGTTGCGGCTGTTCTTTGCAGGTCCAAAGTCGTTGATGCATTGCGCCAGAGAATACGCAATGGGCGTGGTGCCCATAGGCTGGAGCTGGTTGATGCGGGCCTTGATCTTAGAAGTGTTGGTTTTTGCGGGTCCAAACGGCACTTCGAGTTTGGTGTCTTCGCAATTGCGATCAGGCCTGAAAAAGGTGGTGTGTCCGTAACACCGGAGAGCCAGCTCCAGATCAGGCAGATTTTTCAGGCTGTCGAGAAATTCCCCCATCACTTTTTTGGCCACTTCAATTTTGATGTTGCTGTTCCAGGGGCCATTCATGCTGAAAGAATCGTCAAAAATAAAAAGGATGCGGTTGTTCACCTGCGAACTGGAGAAGCTCTGCAAAAGCGCGAAGACAAAAATCAGGACGAGTTTCGGTTTTCTGAAACGGTATAAAATCAGTTCAGGCATGTGTCGCAATAAAACCTCAGTAATCACCAAGGGTTACAGGTAGCTGGGCAAGGGCTTTCGCAAGCTGTTCGTCATTTGGCGCTGAGCCATGCCACTTGTGCGTTCCCATCATGTAATCCACACCCATACCCATTTCGGTCTTCATGAGAATCACCACAGGCTTGCCTTTGCCTGTTAGTGTTTTGGCATGATTTAAACCAGCTATGACTTGCCCGAGATCGTTCCCGGAATGGTTTTCCAGTACCGTCCAGCCAAAGGCTTCAAACTTGGCTTTAAGATCACCCAGAGGCATCACCTTATCAACATCGCCGTCAATCTGACGGCCGTTATAGTCTACCGTGGCAATATAATTGTCCACCTTTTTAGCTGCCGCATACATGGCGGCTTCCCAGATCTGACCTTCCTGCAATTCACCATCACCATGTAAACTGTAAACAAGGTGTTTGTCGCCATTCAGTTTTTTACTCAGGGCCGCTCCTATGGCAACACTCATGCCCTGGCCCAGTGATCCGCTGGCAATGCGCACGCCAGGTAAACCTTCATGGGTGGTAGGATGCCCCTGCAGACGGGTGTTCAGTTTGCGAAACGTCGCCAGTTCTTTCACGGGGAAATAACCGTTTCGCGCCAGCACACTGTAATATACAGGACTGATATGACCGTTGCTCAGGAAAAACACATCCTCATTTGATCCGTCCATATTAAAAGGAGAAGGCTTGTGTTCCATGATTACCCCGTAAAGTGCCGCAAAAAACTCCACACAACCCAGTGAACCACCGGGGTGGCCTGAGTTTACGGCGTGCACCATGCGTACAATGTCTCTGCGGCTCTGTGCACACAGTTTTTTCAGCTCTTCTGTTGAACTCATAGGGGGGATGGAAATTGGAGCAAAATTAACATTTGCAGGGCTTGAGGGCCGTGCTGTTAATAATAATAAAGCGATGTTAAAAACTGGAAGCCTCAAGGGCTGCCTGCCTGAATAATGCCTTGAATAGCGTATATTTGCAGCTTTTTAACCAGAAGCTTCTTTTGTTATGGCTTTGAAATGCGGTATAGTAGGACTGCCCAATGTGGGCAAATCAACCTTGTTCAATTGTTTAAGCAGTGCCAAGGCCCAGGCGGCCAATTTTCCTTTCTGCACCATCGACCCCAATGTGGGCACCATCACCGTTCCCGACGAACGCATGACCAGGCTGGCTGAGATCGTAAAGCCTCAGAATATTGTGCCGACCACCGTGGAAATTGTGGACATTGCAGGGCTGGTAAAGGGTGCCAGCAAGGGCGAAGGCCTTGGAAACAAATTTCTGGGGAACATCCGCGAATGCGACGCCATTCTGCACGTTTTGCGTTGCTTCGACGACCCCAATGTGGTGCATGTAGACGGAAGAGTGGACCCTGTTCGCGATAAGGAGATCATCGACACAGAACTTCAGCTGAAGGACCTGGAAACCGTGGAAGCCAAACTCAAACGCATAGAAAAACAGGCCAAAACCGGAAGCGACAAAGATGCGGTGAAGACCTATCAGGTTCTTTCACGCATCAAGGATGTTCTGGAAAGCGGACGTTCAGCCCGGGCAGCAAAACTGGACGAAAACGAGCGCCCCTTCATTGCCGATCTTTACCTGCTTACCATTAAACCTGTGCTGTATGTTTGTAATGTGGATGAGGCCTCTGCGAAAACAGGTAATGCCTATGTAGAAGCCGTGAAAACAGCCGTGAAAGATGAAGATGCCGAAGTGATGGTCATCACCGCGCAAATGGAAAGCGAGATCGCGGCCCTTGAAACTTACGAAGAAAAACAATTGTTCCTGGCTGAAATGGGTCTTGATGAACCTGGCGTGAACAAGCTGATCAAAGCGGCTTACAAATTGCTCCATCTTGAAACCTATTTCACAGCAGGTGTAAAGGAAGTACGCGCCTGGACCATAACCCGAGGCACCAAAGCGCCACAGGCCGCTGCAGTGATTCACACAGATTTTGAAAAAGGATTTATCAAAGCAGAAGTCATTGCCTATAACGATTTCATTAGCCTGGGTTCCGAATCGGCCTGCCGCGACGCCGGTAAGCTCCGCATCGAAGGCAAGGAATACGTTGTGCACGACGGGGATGTGATGCATTTCAGGTTTAATGTGTAATTCCTGATTTCTGATTCCTAATTCCTAATTTCGGGGTTTGATATCATGGCAACAATCACTCGCTTTGAAGATCTTGAGATTTGGAGGTTCGCCCGTGAGCTTTATAAACGGCTAATCCCATTGCTTGAACATGCTGAAGAACAAAAACTTTTTGACCTGAAGGCTCAAATAGAAAGATCGGCGGGTTCAGTCATGGATAATATTGCGGAGGGATTTGAAAGGGATGGAAACAGAGAGTTCATTCAGTTTTTAGCGATATCTAAGGCATCTCTTGGTGAATTAAGATCGCAGCTTTTCAGAGCTTTTGACAGAAAACTGATAAACCAGGAGGATCTTCAATTGCTTCAAGAGAATTGTAATACTCTTGCAGCGAACATAGCTGGATTTATGAATTATTTAAATCACTCTTCATTTAAAGGACAGAAGTATAAATCCAAAGAACAAAAATCTTAACATAATCAGAAATCAGGAATCATGTCTATGAAAAATCACGAAATCGACTTTAAGTTAAGTGGAGAAGAAATGCAATGCGTAGAAGTTGAGCTCGATCCGCAGGAAGCGGTAATAGCCGAACCCGGCAGCTTTATGATGATGAGCGAAGGCATTGAAATGCAAACCCTTTTTGGTGATGGCAACCAGAAAGGTTTTATGGATAAACTTTTCTCTGCAGGTAAACGCCTTCTAACCGGGGAAAACTTGTTCATGACAGTTTACACCAATCACTCCCACACCAAACGTCAGATCAGCTTTGCCGCGCCTTACACGGGTAAGATCATACCCATGGACCTTTACAGACTCGGTGGTAAAATTATTTGCCAGAAAGACAGTTTTCTTTGCGCGGCCAAAGGTGTTTCTGTTGGCATCGAATTCCAGAAGAAACTGGGTACGGGTCTTTTTGGAGGTGAAGGTTTCATCATGCAGAAACTGGAAGGCGATGGCATGGCTTTCGTACACAGCGGTGGACATGTGATCGAACGCAATCTTCATGCAGGAGAATTGCTAAAGGTAGACACAGGCTGCATAGTAGCTTTTACCAGCGACGTGAATTACGACATACAATTCATTGGCGGCATAAAGAACACCCTGTTCGGGGGTGAAGGTGTATTTTACGCCACGCTCCGCGGCCCGGGCAAAGTGTGGATTCAAACCCTTCCCATCAGCCGCCTGGCCGGTCGAATCCTGTCATACGGCCGCCCCTTCGGAAGAAAAGAAGAAGGAAGTATTTTAGGTGGTCTCGGAAATATATTCGATGGGGATGGGATGTAATTCCCGGTTCCTGGTTCCTTGTTTCTGGTTCACCGTTAAAATTTCTAACTTTGAGGATCAGGTATGCCTACAGTTTTAAAATTTGAAGATCTGGAAGTTTGGCAGCTTGCTAGAGAGATCAACGAGGAATTATTCGCAATCATTAAAAGGCTAAGAGATTCAAAGGAATTTGAGCTCGCTGCTCAGTTGGATCGGTCTTCCGGATCGGTAATGGATAATGTTGCTGAGGGATTTGAAAGGGACGGTAATAAAGAGTTCACCCAATTTCTTGCCATTTCAAAAGCTTCATTAGCTGAAGTCAAGTCACAACTCTATCGGGTAAAAAACAGGCTAACTATAACTGAAGAAGAATTTGAAAGCCTGGTTGCTAAATGTAATTTGCTTTCAGCTAAATTGGCTGCATTCATAAACTACCTTCGTACTTCAAATTATAAAGGCAATAAGTTTAAGTAAGCTCTTCGCTAGAAACCAGAAACCAGAAACCAGAAAACCAAAGCATGGCAAAAAGCACATACACAGAAGACAGCATAAAATCACTCGACTGGAAAGAACACATCCGTACCCGCCCGGGTATGTATATTGGGAAACTGGGCGATGGCAGCGCCTTTGATGACGGCATTTATGTGCTTATCAAAGAAGTGATGGACAATTCCATTGACGAGTTTATGATGGGAGAGGGGGACAAGATTGAAATTGTGATCAAAGACGGCGTGGTAAGCATTCGCGATTACGGCCGCGGTATTCCGCTTGGTAAAGTGGTTGAGGTGGTTTCGAAGATCAATACAGGCGGCAAATACGACAGCGAAGCCTTTAAGAAATCAATCGGTTTGAACGGGGTTGGTACCAAGGCGGTGAACGCGTTGTCCCTCAATTTTAAGGTCACATCTTACCGCGACGGACAGGCCAAAACAGCCGATTTCAGTCGAGGTGAACTCGTGAAAGAATACAAACTTCAGGCGGCGCCCGGAGAAAAAAACGGAACCTACGTGGAATTCAGGCCTGACGACAGCATATTCACAAAATACCATTTTGTACACGAGTATGTTGACCGTATGATCTGGAACTATGCTTTCCTGAACACAGGTTTAAAGCTCTATCTCAACGGACAGGAGTACAAATCAGAAAACGGTTTAAAAGATCTACTCGAGAAAAACATCACCGGAGAGATACTTTATCCCATCATACACCTGAGGGGTGAAGACATTGAGCTGGCCATGACACACAGCAACGAGCACTTCAGTGAGGAGTATTACAGTTATGTGAACGGACAATTCACAACCCAGGGCGGTACGCATCAGGCGGCCTTCAGGGAGGCTGTGGTGAAAACCATCCGTGAGTTCTACAAAAAGGAATTCGATCCCACCGATGTACGCAAATCAATAGTAGCCGCCATTTCGGTGAAAGTGCAGGAACCCGTTTTTGAATCCCAGACCAAAACCAAGCTCGGATCGCAGGAGATCGCTCCCGGAGGACAGAGCATGAGGAGCTTTGTGAACGATTTCATCAAAGAGCAACTGGATAATTACCTGCACAAGAACCCTGAAACGGCTCGCGCCATTGAAGCAAAAATCCTGGCCAATGAAAGGGAACGCAAAGAGTTATCAGGCATACAGAAACTGGCCAGGGAGCGTGCTAAAAAAGCTTCCCTGCACAACAAAAAGCTCCGCGATTGCCGCATACACCTGGATGATGCCAAAGATCCGCGCCGTCTCGAAACCACCTTGTTTATCTGTGAGGGCGATTCGGCCAGCGGCTCCATCACCAAAACCAGGGATGTGAATACTCAGGCTGTGTTCAGCCTTAAAGGTAAACCCCTTAACTGTTTCGGGCTGGGCAAGAAGGTGGTTTACGAGAATGAGGAGTTTAACCTCCTGCAGTCAGCCCTGAACATTGAAGACGGTCTGGAAGAACTCCGGTATAACAATGTGGTGATCGCCACAGACGCTGATGTGGATGGTATGCACATACGTCTCCTGCTGCTTACCTTTTTTCTTCAGTTTTTTCCTGATCTGGTAAAGAACGATCATGTCAAAATTCTTCAAACCCCATTATTCAGGGTGCGCAATAAAAAAGAGACAGCCTATTGTTACAGCGACGAAGAACGCAAAGCGGCGATCGCCAAACTCGGTCCAAAACCGGAGATCACCAGGTTTAAAGGTTTGGGCGAAATATCACCGGAAGAATTCAAGCACTTTATTGGCAAAGATATCAGGCTTGAACCCGTACTGATCGACCAACGCGCGAGTATTCAGGAACTTCTGAATTATTACATGGGTAAAAACACACAAGGCAGACAAGAGTTTATCATCGATAACCTCAGGGTTGAAAAAGACCTGGAAAAAAACCTTGTAGGTTAACATTCGTTAAAATTGTTACTTTTGGGTACTTTGGAACGTCATTTGAAAATATAACCACCAAACAAAAATTGAATTTATGAAAACAAAGCAATTTCTTCTGGTCCCTGCCCTTGCCTTACTGGCGGTAACGGGATGTAAATCCAAAAAAACCACACCGGTGCAAAAGGAAACCGGCGCCGTGGAAATTACGGTACCTTTCAGCAGCAAGGAATACCGCAGCGATGAAGACAATTTCAGAGCCAAACAGGTTGGCAAGTCGCCGGATCTGGCAACTGCGAAAAAAATCGCTTTCCAGAATGCCCGTGCAGAAATGGCCGCGAACATCAATGCCACTGTGAAACGTGTTACTGACCAATATACCAATCAGCGTACCGTTGGCAACACCCAGGAGTTTGAGAACAAATTCGAAGAACTGTCCCGCGAAGTGGTGAACCTGGAAATGGCCAATGTAAAAGAGATCGGAGAAAAGATCTTTAAAGAACCGGATAACTCCTACAGTTACTGGATTGCCATTGAAGCAGGTAAAAAAGAAGTCTTCGAAAAAATCGACGCTAAGATCTCCAGCGACGCGAAACTGAAACTGGATTACGACAAACAGAAATTCCAGCAGATCTTCGACGCTGAGATGAAGAAACTTGCTGACGAAAGCAAATAAAACCTGATCCCTCAGAGAGCATCTCCACCCGGGATGCTCTTTTTTTTCAACCTTGTTTTGAAACGGATACTTTATATCTGCCTGTTTGGCCCATTTGTGCTGCTGTTCTCCTGCACCGGCTCTAAAAAGTATTTTAAGGCAGCAGAACGCCTCGAAGCACAAGGCCTGGTGAATGAAGCCGCAGAATTTTATTACCAGTCGCTTCAGCGCAAGCCTACCAATGTAGATGCCAGGATCAAACTCAAACAGGTAGGGCAGAAATACACCAGCAGTCTGGCTTCTGATTTTTTCAGGAATATCAGCACCCAGCAGGATGAAGAGGCCCTGGGCAGTTATGAGAAAATGAAAGATTTTGTTGACCGCTGCGCGGCTTTGCAAGTGGAACTGGATTATCCCCGGTCATATAACGACGATTACAAAAACACGGTTGAATCATGGTGCGCCAAAAATTATCAGCAGGCGTATTTACTTGTGCACAACAGAAAGTACAATGAAGCCCAGCCTTACATCACAAGGGTAAACCGTTACAATAAAAGTTACAAGAACATTGGTCAACTCAGCATTGTGGCCACCTGCGAACCGCTTTATCAGTCGGCTGTAACCAATCTCGAGAACAAAAATTACAACGGCGCTTTACAGGCGCTTTCAGCGATCACGCTTAAAACAGACACCTACAAAGATTCGCAGGAATTGCTTGAACTCGCCAAAGCGCGCTGCACAAAATACCTCATGCTTTTTGAACCCAAGCGGGGAGGCAGCGCCCTGATGACTTCCACCGAATCGAATCTCTTTATCAGCTTCAGCCAGGCCGCCATTGAAAAGCTTAACCAGGTAAAGGTGATCAACAACACACCCTTTCAGCAAAACCTGAACGCTTTCGACGCAGCCCAGGGCACTAATGTTGACCTTGTTCAGGCTGTACGCAAAGCAACCGGTGCGGACTACTTTTATATTTTTGTGGTTTCAAACATCCGCGAATATGATTCCGGATTGAATAAAACGAAATACACGGGTTTCCAGGAAGTCCGCACCAAAAAGAATGATACCCTGACGGTGATTGAATACATTCCGTTCAATTATAATAACGTAAAATCAAAGCGGAGTTTTTCATACGAGTACAGTTATCGGATCATTGATACGGAAAGCGGCCAGATGATCTCCACTCAGGCCAGAACCCTTCAGGCCAGTGACGAAGTGGAGTATCAGGAATTCACGAGGCCGTTCAAAGGTAATATGAACAGCATGTATCCTTACGATCCCAGCCATACGGCCCCGATCGCACAGTATAATGCCAGGGCATGGAGAAACCTTTTCTCGGCAAGATCTGACCTGAAATCCTTCGACGCCCTGAAAACCGATGTGTACAACCAAAACGTGAAATTTTTTCTTACTTCAGCGTCTTTCATAAAGTGAAATTCATCCGCTTTCATATCCTTCTTCTGCTCTTGGCCCTGTATGCCTGCCGTAGCACCCAGGAAGTTGCCGCGCCCGTACCCATTGAGGTAAAAGTTCCGATCTGGGTAAGCAGCAGGCCCAATAACGGATTCAAGTATGTTGGCATAGGATTCGCGGAGAAGAAACCGGGCAGCAATTACCAGATGGAAGCCAAAAAGAACGCACTCTATGATCTGGCTTCCGAGATCAAGGTGGATATTTCAAGCAATTCTGTTTTGTACACAGTGCAGAACAACAGTGGATTCAATGAGAATTTCAACTCCCTGATCAAGTTATCCAACAGCGATAATATTGAAGGTTATACGCTGGTAGACTCGTATGAAAACGACAAACAATACTGGGTGTATTACCAGCTAGATAAACAAGAGTATGCCGACCTGAAAGCGCGCAAAAAGCAACAAACCATCACCAAAGCTTCAGCCCTGATCGCCTCCGCCTATCAGGATGAAAAGAATCAGGATTTTTCATCGGCGCTTAAAAAACGCATACAAGCCTTTGGCGTGCTCACACCATACCTGAGTGAGGAAATCAGTTTTAATCCCGCAGAAACCAACGGACTCAAAACGGTGTTTGATCTCACTTCCCTGATTCAACAGCAACTGCAGTCGATTTCAGTGATGAAGGAAAACACAACACATGAGTTGATTCCGTTTCAGGCAAAGTACGAACCCTTGTTGTACCACCTTATCCTTAAAAACAAAATGCCTTTACAGAATTTTCCATTTTCTGTGGATGGTGATGACGACCGGATTCAGGTGGAAGACAAAACTACAACCGACCAGAATGGCAGTCTTTCGGTTAAGGTGATCAGCCTGGAGCCCCTGAATCAGTTTGTATCTTTTTCACTGGCACCCGACATCAACACCCTGATGGGATCGGATTCGGTCGGCAGGGCCGGCATTACCCTCTTGAAACAATTCATCAGTACACCTGCGCTAAAGGTGCAGGCCAGCATACGTTACCTGAACATTTGTATTCAGGTAGAGGAAAAAAACTATGGCAAACCAACAGGCGCAGGCGTTATAGAAAATTTGGTGCGCCAGAAGTTTGACGAACAGGAAGTACATCTGGTATCAAAACCTGAGCAGGCTGATTATCTCATACAGGTTGTGGCCGATACCCAAAATGATATCAGCAGCGATGTGCTGGAAAGGAACTTTGATCTCAAATTGAGCCAGCTCAGCATTGAATTGCAACTTCTCAACACCAAAACCAAAGAAGTGGAGTTTAAGAAAGTGCTTAATGAAATATACGGATATGCCAATTCCGCTGAAAAAGCGGGCATCAATGCGTATTCCAATCCGAAATTAAAAGGCAATCTGGCAGAAGGTATGTTTTTCCTCAAACGCAGGATTCTGGTGTATTAACCGGCGATTTGTGGATATTTCAAGCGCTTTTTAACCTTTCTCCTCCCATTCTTCCTGCTTTCATTCACACAGCGGATGTATATTTGCAGGATAAATTATTTCGGAGGATGGACGAGAACACTTTACTGGAAGGCGCTGATATGGAGAACCATGATGAGGTGGATAACCTCACGCATGTGAGTGGCATGTTCAAAAACTGGTTCATCGATTACGCCTCCTATGTGATTCTTGAACGGGCTGTACCGGCCATTGAAGACGGGTTGAAACCCGTTCAACGCCGCATCCTTCACAGCATGTGGGAACTCGAAGACGGGCGTTACAACAAGGTAGCTAACCTGATCGGGAACACCATGAAGTACCATCCGCACGGCGACGCCAGTATTGGTGATGCACTCGTGGCCATGGGCCAGAAAGACCTTCTGATTGACTGCCAGGGAAACTGGGGCAACATTCTTACCGGCGATTCGGCAGCAGCGCCAAGGTACATCGAGGCAAGGCTTTCTAAATTCGCGCTCGAAGTCCTGTTTAACCCAAAAACCACCAATTGGGGATTGAGTTACGATGGGCGCAACAAAGAACCGCTCAACTTGCCGGTTAAATTTCCTCTGCTGCTTGCACAGGGCGTGGAAGGCATAGCAGTTGGGCTCGCCACCAAAATTCTGCCTCATAATTTTAACGAGCTGGTGGATGCCTCCATACAGGTCTTAAAAGGCAGAAAGGCAAACATCTATCCCGACTTTATTACAGGTGGAATAGCCGATTTCAGCGATTATAAGGATGGTCTGCGAGGCGGAAAGATCAAGGTGAGGGCCCGCATAAAAGAGCTTAATCCCAAAACCCTCGTGATCTCAGAGATCCCGTTCGGCACCACCACCGGTTCACTGATCGATTCCATTCTGGCCGCGAACGATAAGGGAAAAATAAAGGTCAAAAAGGTAGAAGACAACACAGCAGAAAATGTGGAGATCCTCATACACCTTCAGCCTGGCATTTCGCCCGACAAAACCATCGACGCCCTTTACGCCTTTACCAATTGTGAGGTAAGCATTTCACCAAATGCCTGCATAATAGAGAACGAGAAGCCCCGTTTTCTGGGGGTGAGCGAAATACTTAAGCTCTCAACCCAGCAAACACTTGCGCTCCTGAAGAGCGAACTGGAGATCGAAAAGCGGGAACTGGAAGAGAAATGGCATTTTGCTTCTTTGGAAAAGATCTTCATCAAAGAAGAAATGTACATCGATTTCAAAAAGTACAGCAACAAGGAAACCTTGTATCAGTACCTCTACGATCAATTCAAACCGCACAGAAAAAAGCTGCTGAGGGAGATCAGTGATGAGGACCTCCATAAACTTACCCAGATACCCATGATCCGCATCACGCGTTTCGACAGCGTGAAGGCGGAAGATTTTATGAAGGAACTGGATACCAGGATTGCGGAAGTAAAACACCACCTGGCCAACCTGGTTGATTTTGCGGTGGAATATTTCAAAAGCCTCAAGAAAAAATACGGTGAAGGCCGCGAACGCAAAACAGAAACCAAACAACTGGAGACCATCATTGCCACACAGGTGGTTTTGGCGAACGAAAAACTTTACATGAACCGGGAAGAAGGATTTATCGGCACCGGTTTGAAAAAGGATGAGTATGTGTGCGACTGTTCTGATATTGACGATATCATAGCCTTCACCAAAGAAGGAAAAATGAAAGTGTTTAAAGTGGCGGACAAGGTATTTGTTGGCAAAGACATCATCCATGTTGCGGTATTCAAAAAGAACGATGAACGCACAACCTACAACATGATCTACCGGGATGGTCCAAAGGGCATCACCTTTATGAAACGCTTTAATGTGGTGGGTGTTACACGGGATAAGGAATATGACCTGACCAAAGGCACTCCCAACTCAACCGTATACTGGTTTAGTGCCAATCCCAACGGTGAGAGTGAGAAAGTTAATGTTCAGTTGAGACAGGTGAGCGGTTTACGCAAAACGCAGCTGGATGTTGATTTTGCTGACATGGAACTAAAGGCAAGAACCGCAGTGGGCAATATTGTTACCAAATATTCGGTAAACAAGGTGGTCTTGAAATCCAAAGGAACTTCAAAACTGGAAGGAGAGGATTACTGGTTTGACGAAAACACCCACCGCCTCAACAAGGAAGAGCGGGGTACTTACCTTGGTAAATTCAGCGGCGAGGATAAAATTCTGTGTATAACGGGTTCCGGTAATTATAAGTTGTACACATACGATCTGCTGAATCACTTTGACGATGATGTTGTTCTGATTGAGAAATATTACCCCAAACTGATCATCACCTGCATTTATTACGATGGCCAAAGCAAATCGTACTTTTCAAAGCGATTTGAGCCAGAATCCATCTCTGCCAAAACACTCATAATTTCTGAACACCCTGACTCTCGCATAGAACTGGTGACCTCCCAGATCAATCCACTGGTGGAAGTGAAATTCATGAAAGAAAAAGGCAAGGAAATTCCGGATGAAATTCTGAAAATGGTCGATTTCAGTCCGCTGGTGAACATGAAGGCCAAGGGCAAAAAGATCTCTTCATTTAAAGTGAAGGAGATCAATCTCAGGGAACCTGAAGAGATCCGCTCCGCAAAAAAATTCCTGGCCAGTCACGAAGAAGAAAAGTCAGGGCTTTCTCCCATGGAACTGCATCGCCGGGCCATGGAAAAACTGAATAAAGACAAGGCCAAGGATTTTTTTGACAGCGACGGGCAGATCACATTCGAATTTTAAAACCCTTAACATGAAGATTATTTTTTCTGTCGCGGCAATATGTTTGGCTCTGTTCCTCATCTCGTGCAAAAAAACGAGGGAATGCCAGTGCACGGTTACCACTTCCGGCACCACCACCACATTAACTCAGATCCCGGGTTTGGCTGACACCTCTATAGTGGTACCGCTCAACACCACCAATCAGAATACGGTGACCATGTACAAGGTCACTAAAAAGAAGGCAAAATTCAACTGTTTCGATAAGGCGGAGAACATCAACGAAACGACCGATAATTCCATTCCGGGATTAGCGACCATCAAAGTGACCAACAGCGGAACGCGCACCTACAATTGTACGATCAAATGAATCAGGCCATTTTCAGGGCCAGATCAACCAGGCGGTTGCTGTAGCCCCATTCGTTATCATACCAGCCAATAACTTTAACGAGGTTGCCTACCACGCTTGTAAATTCAGCGTCGTACACCACGCTGTGTGGATTTCCGATAACATCTACACTCACCAGGGGCTCTTCAGTGTATTGCAGTATGCCCTTTAGACTGCCTTCAGAAGCTTTTTTAAACGCTTTGTTGATCTCATCCACACTGGGAATTTGCTTCAGCACGCAGGTAATATCGGTCAGTGAGCCGTCGGGCACGGGTACCCTCATGCCGCATCCTCCTATTTTGTCTTTCAGATCCGGAAATATTCTGGTGATGGCCTTGGCTGCACCGGTGGAGGTGGGAATGATGCTCATGGCCGCCGCGCGTGCCCTACGCAGGTCCTTGTGCGGGGCATCGTGTATGCGCTGATCGTTTGTATAAGAGTGCACAGTGGTGATATAGGCGTCTTCAATGCCAAAGGGATGAAGCACTTTTAACATGGGAGCGGCGCAATTGGTGGTGCAGCTGGCATTGGATACGATCAGGTCATCTTTTGTAAGAATATGATCATTTACACCAAGTACCATGGATTTGATGCTGTCGTCATTCGCCGGCGCTGATAAGATCACCTTGCGCGCCCCTGCCTGCAGGTGCAGGGAAGCGTTGGCTTTATCCAGAAACTTACCAGTGCTCTCTATAACCAGGTCTATCTGAAGATCCTTCCAGGGCAATTGAGCGGGATCTTTTTGTGAGACCACCCGTATAACTTTTCCGTCAATCACAAGCGAATCACCTTCAGCTTTTACCTGACCGGGATAAGCGCGGTGCACCGAATCGTATTTAAACAAATGGGCAAGTGTAGTGGCGTCGGTAATGTCGTTTATGGCCAGCACATTAATGTTAGGCTGATCAAGGCAGTTGCGGAGAAAAACCCGCCCAATCCGTCCAAAGCCATTGATGGCCACATTCAGTTTTTTCATACGGTAAAATTTAGCTTAACGAAATTACTTCTTTAATTCCGATTTTTCCTTTTTAAGCGGGTTGTAGAGAAACCACTCGTTTTTTTGCCGGATCAGGATATAGGGTGTCTGGTAATATTTTACTTCATCGGCTTCAAGTTCCCATTCTTCATTGGTTTCGCGGTTGTGGAGTACAAAATGTTCTTTGGGTTCGAATAGTTTAAATACGATGAATTGTTTTGTGGCCAGGTCGATGTGATGACGAAAGGCCTGAAGCTGCTTACCCTCGTAGCTGAACACATAATCTTCAGAACCGGCGCGTATTCCCGCGCCGCAAACCATCACGAGGGAGTCAATGGGATTCATGCGTATGCCGGAATAGTCATTGGGAATCACCATGTCTTCTTTGCGGGTGATCAGTCCGAACAAAGGCACGTCGGCCTCGCTCATCACCTGGCTCACATAGTAATTGGGATCGTCAGCCAGATCAATGTCATAATACTCTCCAAAGCTTAGCTGGTTAAAATCTTTCCGCACAAGGTATTTCAGGTTTTTCCGACTCACTTTAAACAGGCTGTCGTTCTCAGTATAGTATTTCACCGAGTTTTTACCCATCAGAAAAACACTAAACGTGTCTCTCAGGACCGTTCTCAGGATGAGGCGCTTCCCATCGGCATTCAGGTAATTGCAATACAGGCTGTTGGTGGTGACTTTAATGAACTTGCTGGTACTGGTGTTCTTGCTCTTAAAACAAACCATGCACACTTTTTTTTGTTTGTCGAAGGTGAATACACTGTCGTAAACCGGAGGGATAATCACCTTTTCATTTTCTTTTAAACCCCATTTGGTATTTTCTTTAAAGGGCAAAACCTGGGCATGCAGGGCCAGAGAGAAAATCAGGACTATTAAGAGGGCAAGACTACGCATGAGCGGCACACTAAAATACTGAAAATGCTTTAGTCCTCCTTAGCCAGCCAACAGAAATCATCACAGGGTATGGTTAATAATTCAGGTGAAAAAACAAGGGGATTAAGAAGAAGAGTTCAACTTGCCCTGAAAGTAAACAAAACCGTACGCATATTGAATTTCATCCGGCTGATCAAATCTTGAACCATGACCGGGTGTGCGCAGGCCGGGACTGAGACAGGAGCCCGGTATCGCTCAGGTATTTGTTTGAGGGCAATGTTCTTGATGATTCTGCAAGCCGTTGTGTATAGGTATTATAAACGCTTTTCTTGAAAAAGAAGCAGACGGCTCAGTTTTGCGCGAGGGGAAACCTGAATTCCAGGGAAGGATGACGGTTTACCAGTACAGTTCACCGCCTGCCTGCTACCTTCTGCCGCCAGGAACCGGTCAACGGCCTATTTTCGCTTTCCGGAGGCACACAAGCTCCCTTACTTTGCTCTAAAATTAATTCACATGGAAACGCAACAATTTGATGAAGAGCAGTTCTGGAAAAAACACCAGGCTGCACAAACAAGGGGAAAGATAATGGGTGGGCTTCTCCTGATAAGCATTGGAACACTCTACCTTTTAAAATTAGGCGGAATACTTCTGCCCGATTGGATATTCACCTGGAAAATGCTCCTGATAGGGCTTGGATTGGTATTCGCTGTAAAGCATAAATTCCGGCATCCGGCCTGGATCGTTCTCATTCTGACAGGAGGGGGATTTCTGGCTGCTGACCTCTTGCCTGAAATGAATCTCAAGGCTTACCTCTGGCCAAGCCTCTTGATCTTACTGGGTCTGTTCATTGTGTTTAAACCCCGCAAACCTTATCACAAGTGGCGCCATTACCGCCGCTGCGGCGGCCGCCATGCGAACAAAGAAAACTGGCGCACCGAATTCAGCACCCGTGAAAGTCTTGTTGACAGTGATGAGATACACTCCAGCACTTACATGGGAGGCGTGAAAAAAGTGATCATCAGCAAAAAGTTCAAAGGGGGGAACATCAGCAATGTGTTCGGGGGATCTGAGATAAATTTTATGCAGGCTGATATGGAAGCTGAAAGTGCCACCCTTCAGATCAGCCAGGTTTTTGGTGGTACCAAACTGATAGTGCCTGCGCATTGGGAGATCCGTTCCGAACTGGTCACCATAATGGGCAGCGTGGAAGACAACAGAAGTCCGGTGCCGGTCAGTCCGGGACAACAGAAAAGAACCCTCATCCTGAGTGGAACAACAGTAATGGGCGGCATTGAAATCAGCACATATTAAAACATATACAAGCATGTACCTCGCAAAACTCATATTCAGAATTAAACGGAACGGGGAAGCCGATGCGGGCACCTTTGATGAACAATTCCGCTTTATTAGTGCGGTGAATACCGAAGAGGCCTTTCATAAATCGCGCAGAATAGGGAAGGAAGAAGACGAAAGTTTTACAGATCCCAGGGGTGAAAAACTCCATTGGCAATTTGTGGATGTCACTGAAGTGTATGACTTGAACGCGCTTCGGGATGGAGAACTTCTGTTTTCAGGCACTAATCAGCAGGATGAGCCGGCTTCTTACATGGACTATATCCGGCAGAAGGCCATGGAAATTCAGGTAAAAAATCTGACTTTTGCCTGATTGAGACAGGTATTGATATATCCTTCTGCCAGATTCTTCCTGAGTTTTGGTATTTTCTGGCTGGTCTGGTTTGGGATGCAAGGCTTGATATTGCATGACCTGGGATTATCCTGGGCCACGGCCTTCACAGACAGTATGGTGTTCAGCGCCACACTTTGTCTGGGCAGTCTCACGGCTTTAACGCTCTATAAATATTATCAGCCTGGCTCTCAAAACAGGGTGTTTCGCCTGGTGTTCGCGCTTTGTCTGGCATGGATTTGTGTGGAAGCTTGTGAGCTTGTGATGGCAGACTTGATGCAAGAAGATGAATTGTATCGCAGTTTTCTTGCGCATTCCTTTTCGCTCCGTTATGTGTTTGCTTTTCTGGTTATTTCGGGATGGTCATTGCTCTCCTGGTTCCTCCACCTGGTGCAGGAGCAGGATACCCGCAACAGGCTGAAGAATGAAGCGGAAAAACTTCACCGTGAAGCAGAACTGTTCCGCATCCGCCAGCAACTGCAGCCTCATTTTTTATTCAACAGCTTAAACTCAATTTCAGCCCTTATTCGTTCTCAACCCGATGAAGCCAGGAAGATGATACAAAAGTTATCCGATTTTCTGAGAGGAACACTTAAGCGGGAAGACGATAAACAGGTGGAATTGCATGAGGAGATCAGACAATTACAGCTTTACCTGGAAATTGAAAAATACAGGTTCGGCACTCGGCTCGAAATCGCTCTGAATCAGGAAGCCGGTGTAGAAAATACAAGCTTACCACCGCTTTTATTACAACCCATTATGGAGAACGCCATCAAATTTGGCTTGTATGGCACAACAGAGCAGGTGAATATTCAAGCCGATTTCCGCATGGAGCCTGGTTTCCTGATCATCTGCATACGAAACCCGTTTGACCCTGACTCAGCGCCTTCTGAAAAAGGCACTGGCTTTGGTCTTCGTTCAGTGCAAAGGCGCCTGCAATTGATCTATTCAAGGCATGATCTGCTCAGGACCGAAACACTGAAGAATGAATTTGTAACAACGGTACAAATACCCCAGCTCAGGTGATATGAAACGCGCCGTAATTATAGATGATGAAGCTCTGGCACGAAGCCTGGTTCGGGAATACCTTGGTGAGTATCCGCACATACAGGTGTTGGCGGAGTGCGAGAATGGATTTGAAGGATTTAAAGCCATCCAGAGCCTTGAGCCCGACCTGGTTTTTCTGGATGTACAGATGCCAAAAATAAACGGCTTCGAGATGCTGGAATTGCTGGACAAATTACCGCGTGTGATCTTCACCACGGCATTTGAAGAACATGCCCTCAAAGCATTTGAGCTCAACGCCGTGGATTACCTGCTGAAGCCGTTTTCAAAGGAAAGATTTGATAAAGCCATTGAAAAGTTTCTGAAAGGCACAGAAAAAGATGAAGATGAAAAGCAGATCAAAACGCTTCTCGAAAGCAGCCTGAGAAAAGATGAGCAAAGGAACCGGATTGTTGTAAAAAACAACGCGGAACTGAAGGTCATTCCGGTTACAGAACTCCATTACCTGGAAGCCTATGATGATTACGTAAAACTGTTCACCAAAGACAATTATTTTCTCAAGAAGGAAACCCTTTCCAATTTTGAAAAGGATCTCGACAAAACCATGTTTTTCCGTGTGCACCGGTCCTTTATCATAAATCTTCAGGAACTCAGCGGCATTGAACCGATGGAGAAAAACGCCTATATCATTCGTTTACGATCGGGAAAAAAGATTCCATTAAGCCGGAACAAATACACCGAATTAAAGGACAAGCTGGGATTCTGAACAGGAACTTATTCCGTTTCAAGACGCTGTTGCCACTGCCAGGCACTGAGCATCATGTCGTCGAGACTGTATTGCGGCACCCAGCCCAGTTTTTGCCGGGCAAGGTTATTGTTGGCATAAATGGCAATCACATCGCCGGCTCTTCGCCCGCCAACCGTGTATGGCAGTTTTTTGCCTGAGACTTTTTCGAAAGATGTTATAGCTTCCAATACACTCACTCCATTGCCTGTACCAAGATTGAACACTTCGCAATTTGCAGCGTTTTTGTTCCGGAGAAGATAATCCATGGCCTTAACATGGGCATCGGCAATATCGCTCACATGAATGTAATCGCGCACACAATAACCATCCCGCGTGGGGTAATCATTTCCGAAAACAGTCAGCGCGTTTTTGCCAACTGCCGTTTGTGTGATGATGGGCACCAGGTTATTGGGGCGGTTCAGGGGCAATTCACCCAGCCTGCCGCTCATGTGCGCGCCCACGGGATTAAAATAGCGCAGCAAGACTGATTTGAATTCCGGCATATTGCTGCAAATAAAGCGAATCATGTCTTCACCGATCTGTTTGCTGTGACCATAAGGACTTTCAGCGGTTTTAAGCGGACTCTTCTCCGTGACCGGCAGTTCATCGGCATTACCATACACCGAGCAGGATGATGAGAAGATAAATTTCTGAATGCCGTTGTCTCTGGCGTAACTCAGCAGGTTTATCAGGGAGCCCAGGTTATTGTGGTAATACAGCAGGGGGTCAGACATGCTTTCAGGCACAGATTTGTAGGCCGCAAAATGTATGATGCCGTCAATTTGCCCTAGCTTGCCCAGCGTTTCATAGACCTTGTTTTTATCACAAAGATCCAGTTTGAGGTATTCAAATGACCGGCTGCTTATACTTCTAACACGTTCGTAAGTCTTCTCCAGAGAATTCGAATAATTGTCCACTGAGATCACACGGTAATCCGTTTTCTGGAGCATTTCCACCAGGGTGTGAGAGCCTATATATCCGGCACCGCCTGTTACTAAAATAGCTGGCATAAGGCACAAAAGTAATGAAATACCTTCAGAATAGTGCAATCAGCTAGTGCTTCCGGCTTGCCTGGTGCCGCGCAACAGAAGAAGCTTCCTGTTGAAATTGTCAGTGATAAAGCGGTAATTTCTTAATTTAGGTCTCATCGAAACAACCTGGTTAGACATATTCGACCTTCTTCTTGCGCCGATCTACTTCGGATTCATCCTGCTGGCAGCCATAGCCATCAGAAACAGGAACATTAAAAAGAAACCCTATTACAAGTACTATGTGCCGGCGATATTGTGCAAATTGGTTGGCGGGGTTTCGCTTTGCCTGGTGTATACATTTTACTATACCATTGGTGGTGATGTAAGCAATTATTTTCTATCTGCACGCACTTTTGTGAATGTATTGCTTGATCTGAATTTTGAATTGTTCTGGACCATGCTCAATTTTTTCACCAACAATATTCAACAATCGGGCGTGTACGACCAGGATTACGGGCCTATTTGTTTTAACCATGCCGATTATTATGCCTTGTTCACCGTTTGCCTTTCTATCCCATTCTGTCTGATAGGATGCAAAAGTTTTATCGCGTCCACGTTGTTGCTGGGCTATGTGAGCTTTCTTGGACTTTGGAAATTATTTGAAGTTTTTGTCAGCCAATTCCCTTCATTGCAAAAACAGTTCGCCATTGCAATATTCTTCGTGCCTTCTGTATTCTTCTGGGGTTCAAGTCTGCTCAAAGACACCTACACACTTAGCGCCGTTGGTTTTTTAACCTATGGGGTATATAATTTTCTGATCCTGAAACAACGAAAGGTCAAATACCTGGCCATACTTGTGTGTTCCTCACTGGTGCTGATATTTATTAAACCCTACATCTTTTTTGCTATGATGCCGGGTTCGCTGATCTGGGTCTTCTTCGATAAATTCGCGAGGATCAAGAATCCGATAATCAAAACCTTTGCGCTCCCTGCCCTGATTCTGATCATGGCATCCTTTATTGTATTGTCCATGCAGTTTCTGGGGGAATACTTGGGAGAATATAGCCTGGACAATGTGCTCAATAAAGCTGTGAAAACACAACAGGACCTGGTGCGGGGTGAGCAATACGGCAGCAATTACTATAATATTGGCGAGTTTGACGCGAGTTTCAGCGGATTGGTTTCAAAAATTCCAGCCGCCCTTAACATGGCCTTGTTCAGACCCTATGTATGGGATGCCCGAAATCCCGTTATGCTCTTATCTGGACTCGAGAATCTCTTTGTTCTGGTCTTCACCATTTTCATTGTACTCAGGGTTCGTTTCTCTACCCTCATTAAATCTCTTTTCAGTCACCCCCTGCTTATTTTTTCTTTTTTGTTTGCCTTATTTTTCGCCTTTTCGGTTGGTTTAACCACGGCCAATTATGGCGCACTTGTACGTTTGAAAATTCCGGGCATACCATTTTACCTGGCCTCTCTGTTTATACTCTTCCACCTCAACAACCTCAGTGTCTGGCGTAGATCGCCTCGTACACAGGTTCAGCCTGCCTGAACGAGCGTTCGCGGATACCCAGGGCCCTTATTCGTGCCTTATGATCCGGCTCACTGAGCAGAGCATCAATTTTCACCAGGGCATTTTTGTATTCCTTATTATCCAGAGCCTTCAGTACATAACCCAAATTGTGTTCTTCCACCAGGTTGCTGTCATTTGATATGCCTGAAGGGATCACCAGTGGGAGACCCATGGCCCAGTACTCTCCGTCCTTAATGGGAGAACTGAATTGCCTGGAGGGCATGGGACGGTTCGGGCTGAAAGCAAAATGGGCCAGGGCCATGTAATTTGCCACCTCTTCATGCTTCACAAAACGCTTTATAATGGCAGAGTAGGGAAATCCCGATCGTCTGCAATAGGACTGAATGATCTCATCATCCTGATTGTTGAGGAGGATCAGGCTGAATTCTCCCTTCCAATGATCAAATGCAGCCTTAAAGAAATCAAAGGCTTCTGATTCCAGGTAAATGTCGCCGAACTTTCCGGCGTACACACAAACTTTTTTTTGAAGCGCAAGCTGAGGTAAGACCCTGTCTTTTTTGTCGGGATCAAAAAGCTGTGGATCAACACCGGCGGGTTTTACAAAATACCGGCTTTTTCTGATACCGTATCGTTTATAAGCGTGTTCAATCATGCCCGGTGCGGCACAAATGATCTCCTCAGCCCTCTGCAGTTGTTTTTTTTCCAGATAAGAGAGTAAGCTGTATGCAAAACTGTTTTTTTTCCAGGTGCCGCTTTCCAGCATAGCATCGGCATGCGGTTCAAAACTGTCGAGCACCAGTCTGGCTCGGGTGAGCAAAGAAACAGGCCAGGCTATGGCCCCCCCTGGCGTGCACCAGGCGTGCAAAGTTCGAACGTTACGGAATAAACAAAACAGGGCAAGGTATGGAATCATGAACATCATTTGAAGCGCCATGGCAAAACCGAAAGGCTTGTATGCAAATGATATCACATGAATATTCTCAAGCCTCAAAGCCTCCGCGATCTGTTTGTAATTCGGGCTGTTTCCTTTAGCCTTTTCATTCAGGGTCAACAGATAAATGCGACTTCCCTTTGGAATGTGGTTCTGAATGATGCGCAAATAGGGCAAGGTATATGTCTGTATAAGGGCATTATTCAAACTCCAGTAAGTGCAGACCAATATGTTAGTGCGATCATTCAAATCCAGTGTCTTAAAATGGCTAAAAAGCGTCTGCTCAATATACCCGAAGGCTGTTGCAGAACACTTTTGATCAGATAATTTGCACTCTCTCTTTTCTGGCCTTTCATCAGGGCCAGGTGCAGGGAAGCATAGGAATAACAGGAAGAGCGGAACGCATCCAAATCAGTTCCCATGAAAGAACGCAGATCTTTGTTTTCTTCGATTAATCCGATCAGGAGATTCACCCTGTTGAGCAATTTTGCCGGGTCCTTTTCCAGAACGCTTCTTTGCTTGTGATATACAATGGCGCTGGTTCTGGTTTCACGCATGCCAAGCGGATATTTAGCAGCCCAGCGCAACCAGAGTTCCCAGTCTTCCATTCCTGCCAGTGCTCTGTCTTCCCTGAAGGATAAGGACTGAAAACAGGTCCGGTTCAGAAACACACCGTTGCAACTCAGGTGATTTCCCCTTATAAGGCTGCGGTTTGGGTCTGAGCACCTGCCGGGGCCTTTGCCGAATATACGTCCGGTTTCATCCATCCTGTCGTAATTCAGATGGAACCAGAGCAGGCCGGTTTCTGAAGCAATGAGCCTGGCTGCCTCTTCAAGATGCATGGGGTACATCAAATCATCGGAATCAAAAAAGTTTAAAAAGCCTCCACTGGCTTTTGATGCACCAAAATTGCGTGCCGCACCCCGCTCAGCGTTTTCCCGGTAAAAATATCTGAAGTTCACATCTGGCCTTTGTTTAATCAGTTCCTTCACTTGCTGTGCCGTGTTGTCGGTGCTGCCATCATCCACCACTATCAGTTCAAACGCGCTGTAGGTCTGATTCAAAATACTCAGCAAGGTTTTGCTGATTTCTGAAGCCCGGTTGAATACCGGCACAATGACTGAAAAAAACACCGTGTTCATTGGCGTGGGTGAATCAAATGAATGTCAAAAAAATCATTCAGTTCTGAGTATTCCTTTTCGTTAATGCGTGTTCCGGATAAATACGCCTCGTAACCCAGCCTCGTGATCAGCTTAAAGATATCAAGCGGATTCTGACCGTTGTTTCGGATAAGCCGGGGATGTATAGCCAGAATGATCTGTGGTTTGAATCGCCCGAGGGTTTCGTTCATGCCCCTGAGTACATCCAGTTCAGAACCTTCGGCATCGATCTTCACCAGATCGACTTGATTCAGGCGGTTTTCATTTACAACTGCATCCAGGGTAAGGCATTTCACCTGAACCTTGTTCCTCTTAAGATGGTGTTTCTCTACCAGACTGTTCGAATTGCTTGCCGGATCGGCTGAAACATAAAAATCCATAAGGCTTGTCTTGTTTGAAACGGCAGCCTGAATGGGGGTCACAGGGGCATAACCCGGATTCAGTTCAATCATGCGCTTTAACAGGTTAAAGGTAAAGGGGCTGGGCTCAATGGCAATTACCTTACCCCTTGCCCCGCAAAGTTGCGAGGCAATGAGCGACATAAGACCAATATGGGCACCCACATCCACAACGGTCATGCCCTGTTTCACATGCTGTTTCATGAACTGCACATTTTCATTCTCGTAATCACTTTCAAAATACCTGGCCCAGCGCGCGGGAAATTTCAATTTGAATCCGTTGATGTGCCTGCTTATTCCTTTGCCCAGAAAAAGCCAATCCACAATGGCATAAATGAACAGTTTTAGTTTTTCCACTTGCTTTCGGTTTCGATGTGAATGGACTGGTATTGTTCAAGAATAGGGGTGATCTCAAAACGCTGTTTTACACTGTTTTGAAGCTGTTGTCCCATTGTTTTCAGTTGCTCAGCCTTGTTCTGTATTTCAGAAATGATAGTCTGCATGTCCTGCACGGTTTGGTTTGCTGAGACCAGGAACGCGTTCTGACCATGCACCAGGTAATCGTCCACATCACCAATTCCTCTGCAACAAATAACGGTTTTGCCGCAGAGGCCGGCTTCTTTAATGATTACCGAGCTGGCATCCTGCACCGAAGGATGCACCAGCAGGTCGCAGGCCGAAAGATAATCCATGATGTTTTGCTGATGACCCAGTATGTAAACGCTTCCTTGTAGTTCAGGCTTCATGGCAAGTCTTTTCATATCGGTTAAAAGTGGACCGTCGCCAAGAAGAAGGAGTTTTACATCCAGGCCAAGGCCCAGAAGTTTTTCTAAGAGCTCAATCGATAATTCCGGTCTTTTGCCTTTGGTCATTCTGCAGGCTGTCAATAATAAGAGTTTGCAGGGGTAAAGAAATCGGATTTGCTGAACCGCTTCCGGATCGGGTTCGGGATACAGCTTAAAATTATATGCCAAAGGAATCACGCGGATTTTTGTGGGTCTGATGCCTTCTTGTTGTACCATCCAGTTTTTGCTTCGTTCAGAAACCACAATGATCTCTTGGCTTAAGGTATACACGATCTTATTGAGCCATTTAAACCGGGTGCTGTTCATCAGGTAGGCCTCATCCACTATGTGCCGGCAGCTGAACACCCGGCTTTTGATAAAATACTGACCCAGCACCGCAGGCAAGGCCGCATTTTCGAGATGGGCGTAAACCACTTGTATTTTGTGCTCACGACAAAAACGAATCAGGTACCAGCTGTGTTTGATAAAATAAGCGAAAGAAGAAAATTTTGGTAAAACATGGGTTTGCGTGGTAACGCCAAATGATTCACAAGAGGCATGATAGTCTCCCCGGGGTGTTTGTGTGAGCAGAAAAACCCTGTGGCCCTGCTGTACAAAAGCCTGCATCAGGGATTCCGTGTCGCGCGAACGGGAATTGAATGGCGTATAGAAGAGAATGTTCAGCATGAACGAAGCAGGCGAGCCGGTACACCGGCGATCACCGAACGGGCCGGAAAACTTTTGTTCACCAGGGCGTGTGCGCCTACCACCGAGTCATGTCCTATCTCCACGCCTTTCAGAATACTGGCTTTTGCCCCTATCCATACATTCTCAGCGATGTGCACGGGGGAGGAATTTTCACCTGAATCTCTGATCAATTGTCCTTCACCGAAATTGTGGTCCTGATCACGGATCACCACCATTTCCGCAATGGAGCAGTTATTCCCGATCTCGATGCTGTTTTTAGCCACAACTACGCAATTCGGGCCCAGCGAAGAATTCAGGATGTGCAGGCGGGCGCCTTTTTCGGCTACGATAAACACGCCCGTTCCCATATGGACATTCTCAAGGATACAATCCGCACCATCAGAACAACGGATGACAACTCCTTTGGAAAGGTGGCACTTGCCCCTGAACTGAAGTGAGGGGTATTTTAGCCGGTAATGCCATTTGCGGCAAGCTGACAATGCACGATCTATCCATTGCAGCTTAAACCGGTATATTCTGGCGAGAAGTTTCATGAGAATGGCACCAGGATGCGCTGTTGTTCAGGATGTGACTCAGCCAGTTTATGCAGACTGTCCTGAATCAACTTCAGGTATAGTTCTTTCACTTTTTCATCAGGCAAACTCACAGAGGGGTCGTGTTTTCGCAGGAGCATGTTCAGTTTTTCCTTAATGAGCAGACTTGGATTATTCAGCCTGAAATTGATTCTGGCCCTGGGGTAGGCCCTTCTCAGCATTTTATATTCCTCACGCAGTCGTTCGTAAAATTTCACCGAATTGCTGGCAGGGTTTACCAGGTTCACAAAACCCGGACCATTGTAAAAGGCAATTTTGGCATGCAGTGAACTCACTCTGAGGGAGTATTCCATATCCACGATCTTGTAGGCCGTGCTGAATAAACCAAGCAAGCTCAGGGAAGATCTCCGGATCATGAAACTCAATCCGCAAAAGAGAAAGGCCCTGCTGCTTTTCTGCCAGTTGCGATAAGCCTCGGCATAATGACTGAGTTCGAATTTGGGATGGGTGGAAATGCGGCAGCTATAGCCGTCGTAAGCCAGAATATCAATAGACCTGTTGCCGAGCATGAATTGTTTGCAATGCTGAATCACGCGAAAATCAAACACATCGTCATCGGTAATGATCTTGACCAGTTCGCCTTTGGCCAGCAGGCAGGCCTTGTTCAGGCCGTGGGCTTCACCACTGTCCTGCTCTGAAACAAATTGTTGTATTTTGTTTTCACGGAAGAGTTTCTCGAGATACGCTGCACTCCCGTCGTTACTGCCGCCATCCACTACCACGATTTCCTCGTCATTCTGCCGGGCGGCCATCAATAGCGGAAGCGTAATACTCAAATAGGGTAATTTGTTGAAGGTGGTAAGAATATAGGAAAGCTTCACTGTGCTCATAGGTAGCCAAGCCGTTTAGCATATTCGAGCATCCGCTCTTTTTTGCGCAGTTTTATGGCACGGGCCGGCGTTCCGAAATAAATGGTCCATGGTTCAGTATCCTTGTTCACCAGCGAGCAGGCACCGATCACAGATCCTTCGGCTATCCTAACCCCGGGCATGATCACGGCATTGCTTCCGATGCCCGCGAACCGCCCAATGTGAATGGTGCTGTATTCCACCTTGTCTCGGTATTCGTTTGGCACCGTTACGCTTGTAAACCCCTCGCCTAAGAAGGCGTCGCTGCCTGCAATGATTCTGCAGCCCGCGGCAACCGTGGCAAAATGACCGAGCAGAAATTCGCTTTTTTCACCGCCTATTACGGTCACATAGGGCGAAATGTGCGTGTAATCACCAATGCTGGCTTTTGTGGAAATGTAGACGCCGGAGTCCACCGCAACGTGATGGCCCACCTCCACCAAATGCGGCCTGCGTATCTCGGCCCTTGGACTGATGTAAACATCCGTTCCGCAGGATTTGAGTAAGGAGAGGTCGAAATGTTCGGCACCGGGCATGAAGGGCGTTTTGTCAGCCTATAAAAATAAGAGAATCCTGCTGAAGTTCCCGAAAAAGGGCCCAAAACTTATAAAACAGGGGCCATATCCCAGTGCCTGGGCATACGCAGCCAGGCAGAGCCTTTGTAAGCCCCTGCGTTGTATATTTGTTTTTTGCTTCAGATGAAAAAGAAGACTGTATTGATAAGCGGGGTGGCCGGCATGATAGGTTCTCATCTTCTGGATGATCTGCTGGTCCGGGGATACGATGTAAGAGGCATGGATAATTTCAGTTACGGTTCTCAGGATAATATTTCAGCACACATCACGCATCCATCCTTTCGCTTTGAAGAAGCCGACATCCTCGACCTGGGCAAGCTTGAAAAAATGGCTCAGGGTGTGGAAACCATCATTCACCTGGCAGCGGTAAAAAAGATAGGCGAAAAAGACGCCTCGTACCCAACCTTATCCGTGAATGCCACCGGGACGGAAAATGTTTTTAATGTCGCCCGTAAACTGGGCTGCAAAGTTATTTTCGCTTCAACCAGCGATGTGTATGGCATGTCTCCTGACCTGCCTTTGCGTGAAGATGGCGATCTCCTGATAGGCCCTAGTATGATCAAGCGCTGGAGTTACGCCGTGTCGAAACTTTACGGGGAGCAATTGGCCAATGCCTACTACCGGGATTTCGGCGTGCCCGTGGTGATCCTCCGGTATTTTGGAGCCTTCAGTCCACGCAGCAATTTCAGCTGGAGCGGCGGACACATTCCGATCTTCATCCGTCAGATCCTGAACAATGAAGACGTGACCATACATGGTGACGGATCACAAACCCGCTCCATGGGGTTTGTAAGCGATCTGGTTGAAGGCACCCGCCTTGCACTTGAAAGCGATAAGGCCCTGGGCGAAATCATCAACATCGGAAACCATGAAGAAATGAGTGTGCTTGACTCTGCCAGACTTATCCACACCTTATCGGAGAGCGCTCATGAACTCAAAATCAAATTTATTCCCATGCAAGAGGTTTTTGGTGCCTACAAAGACATTATGCGCCGGGTACCCGATCTCAGCAAGGCTGAACGCTTGCTGGGATACAAGCCCCGGGTGAGCATGCGTGAGGCCATATTACAAACTTTGCGGGAAGCCAGACAATCCAAAGCATGATCTATTTTGTCATTCCGGTTTACAATGAAAAGGATAACATCCTTAATCTGAAAAAAGAACTTCTGTCGGCGCTTCAGGGCGAAGATAAATTTTATGTGTTCTCCGATGACGGCTCAAAGGACGGATCACCTGAGCTGCTCAAACATGAATTTGCGAATGAAAGATTTGTGGTTCTTGGTGATGGTTTGAACAGGGGACCAGGTGCCGCGTTTAACCTGGCCTTCGAATGGGTGATGGCCCACAGCAAGGATGATGGCGACAGGGTTGTGAGCGTGGAAGCCGATTGCACATCTGACCTGGGCATTTTGCCGCAAATGCTGAGTCTGTCCCGCATGGGGTACGAATTGGTATTGGCTTCGGTATACGCCCAAAGCGGTGGGTTTGAACACACCAACTGGATGCGCCGCTTCATTTCAGCGCTCGCCAACATCACCATGCGTTTTGCCTTCAACATCAGGGTACTCACCTTAAGTTCCTTTTACCGTGTTTACAGTGTTGGCCTGCTGCGGAAGATCAGGACAAGATATCCGGCCCTGATCGCCGAACCGGGTTTTATCTGCATGCTGGAGATACTTGTGAAAGCGATACGGGTAGATGCCAGGATCATAGAGGTGCCAACCACACTGAGGTCAAGTAAACGAATCGGAAAATCGAAAATGAAAACCGTTTCAACGGCGTTTCAATACCTTAAATTTCTATTCAGAAAACAACTTTAATGTTTCAGAAGGTAAGCCAGGCTATCTGCACAGCTTATCAGGACAATACTTCCCTGCATCAGGTAAACACTTGCTTGTTTTGCTCCGGCACCCGAATACGCGCATTTTTGAAGCAATACAAGGTAATACGGCAACACAAACATGGCGTAACACAGCTGGAAAATGGTGGTGCTGCCGCTCAACAGGGCAATGACACAGAGAAAGAGCGCATGAACAACTGGCAGAGTGAGCCATGTTTTGAATCCGGCTTCCCTGAAAAACGGTCTGGCCTTCAGGATGAGCCACAAGGGTAAAATCAAAAGAACTGCAAAATACCGGATTTGAAAGAGGTATTGAAGACTGCTGCCTAATGCCTGGCTAAACACCTGAACAAGGCCTTTGATCAGGTTAAGCGGGCTTGGTGGTAAAAAGTGTATGGATGTGGAAGCGCGTTCAGCGATACCTTGTTTGGCCAGAAGAATGCTCTTGATAAACCCTGTTTTACTATCCAGCAAAAGAATAAGGACCAGGATAAGCACAGAAAACACGGCGTATGAAAGTGAAGCCTGCACCTTCTCTCGTCGTGAACCAAACATCAAAATGACCGCAGCATGCCAGGCCAAGATCAGTACACTCAGGTAGTGCGAAAAAAATGCAGCGGCTAACAAAAGAAAATATAAAAGTAAGCCAGACCAGGTTGGACGGACTCTCAGTGCCTGGAACCGGATGCTTGCGAGGAGACCAAAGAAGGTACACAGCATATACGTGCGGCATTCCATGCTGTACCGGCAAAGCAGTGAATTGGCAAGCAAAAGCAGGAATAGAAACAGGGGGAACCTTTTCTCCTTTTGTCCAAGATGGAGAACAAGTGGAATGCAAAGTAAAAAAAGAAGAGCGGAAAATGCCCGGCAGGATAATATGCTGGTACCAAACACTTGCATCCAGACACTTAGCATGTAATCGTAGAGCAGGGCATTGGCCCTGTCGTTTTGAATGTTCGATTCAAAAATCTTAGAGATCAACTGACCTTTGGAAAGATTGCCCTCTAATATTGCCTCAAGGTCGGAAGCAGACCGGTAAGCCAGGCTTGAGTCGCCGCAAGCCGTGTGTACAGAAGCCCGTTCATCGATCCAGAGTGGTTTATCTCCACCAAAAAATAGGAGCCGAAAACCGATCAGCACTGCCGCAGCCAGCATGCCAAGAACAAAACTTTTCTGGCCAAAAAAAGATTTCAGTTGAGCGGAAGTGCTTAATTCAGAAGTCTGTTCCGCCATGAGGTTCAATAAGGATAAATTGAGCGATAATACTTTATTGTGTTCGTGATGCCTTCTTCCAGCGGGGTGAACTTAAAATCCCTGAACACTTTTTTGAAACGCCTTTCGTCCATGACCTTTTTTGGACTTCCATCCGGCATGTTGTGGTTCCACTCTATTTTAAAACGGTTGCCGAAATGACGGTGAATGATCTGAACCAGTTCACGCACACTCAATCCGAAGTTTTGGCCAATATTAAGCGGTTCATCCAGTCCCACGCTCACTTTTTTGCTCACAATAAGTTCGAGTACCCTCGCAAAATCAGGTGCGTAAAGCCACTCCCGGATGGCAATGCCTGTTCCCCATATTTCTATGCGATCCTTGCCTTCTCGTTCGGCTTTCACAAACTTGGAGATCAGGGCATCCAGGGCATGGGCCTTGTTGGGATCGGTGCTGTCGTTTGGCCCATACATGTTTGGCACAAACAGATAGATGGATTTGATCCCATGCTGCATGTAAAAGCTCTCACCCGTATGCCAGAGAAAGCGTTTGGTTGAACCGTAGGATAAAACCGTTCGGTGCAGGGCTCCGTTCAGCCACTGGTCCTCTACAAAAGTATCGGATTGGGCAGGGTAAGCACAATTGGCCAGGGGATTGATGATAACAGAGCCGGGACTTGAGGCAGCCACGGCTTCATAGAGATTCATGTTCATGCGGGCATTGTCGAGCAACACGCTGGCAGCCTGTTGGGTAACGTAATTCAGGCTGCCCACATGAGCGGCACAATTGATGATAAAATCGGGTTTTGTCTGCACGATCAATTCTGTGCACTGCGACATGTCAAGCAAATTGCATCCTTCTGATCGGGAACTGAGAACCAGTTGAACTTCAGGGTTCTGTTCAAGGTGTTTGCTGATGTTTCGGCCCGCAAAACCGCTCGCGCCAAGTAAGAGTACCTTCATGCCCATCCTGATTTAATGGTGTTAACAATATACGCCGCATCTTTCATGGAAATGGCATCGTGGATTGGAATATGGATCTGGGTTTTATCAAAAGCCTCCTGGCCCTTTAAATCCCGATTGAGTCCGCCGAAAACACTGTTGCGGTCAATTCGCTGGTGCACAACAGATGCAGCAATGCCCTTGTCTTTTAAAGCCTTGATGAATTCGAGCCGATGGTCCACGTGAAATCCAAAAAGCCAGTAGGCGCTTTTTCTGTCTTCTTTTTCCTCAAACAACCGGATTCCATGAACACTTTTAAGTGTTTCCCGGTAATACGATGCCACAGCCTGTCTTTTGGTCAATCTTTCATCATAGCCTTCCAGGTTTGCCAGGCCAAGTGCGGAGGATAAATTATTCAGGTGGTATTTGTACCCTTTTTCAGCTATGTTGTACTGCCTTTCGCCCAGTTCTGAAACGTCGGCTTTGTCACGGTTAATGCCAAACCACTTTTTACTGCTGGCCTTTTCGAACAATTCATCATCGTTGATACAGATGGCACCACCGTCGCCGGTAGTGAGGTGCTTTATGGCCTGAAAAGAGAAACAGGTAATATCAGAAATGTTTCCGATGATAAGCTTTTGGTAACTTGCTCCGAGGGCGTGAGCGGCGTCTTCTATCAGTTTAATTTTTGTCCCCTTAACAAGATCTTTAAGCGCATTCAAATCGCAGGGGTAACCACCCCAATGCACAAGCAATATGGCTTTGGTTCTTGGTGTAATTTTATTTTTAATGCTCTCGGGATCTATGTTTCCGTCTTCATATCTTATGTCAGCAAATACGGGCTTCGCTCCGGTATAAAGCACGGACAGTCCGGTGGCAATAAACGTCTGCGCCGGTATAATTACTTCATCACCTGGGCCAATGTTAAGTACATCGAGTGCAAGATGGAGGGCAGATGTGCCGCTGTTCACTGCAAGCAAATTTCTGAGACCGAAACGCTTCATCAGTGCCTGTTCAAACGACTTACTGTAAAGCCCTTCGCTCAAATGTCCTGATTCCAGAACTTCATTTAAATAATGCGAGGCCCTTGGTGAAATATATGTATTAAAAACATTCAGTTTCATTTTCGAACTCCGATAAAATACACTGCGTCGTAAGACCAGTCAAATTCTCCTATTTCATTGGATTTGTGGGTGAGTTGATCATACAAAGGATCGAAATTCTGCTTTAAAAAATTTTCTATCACCGAACGGTCTGCCAGCAAAGGATGCCCGGCTTCAAAACACTGTTCTTTAACCAATTCGTCCACTTTGGTATGGTCGTAATATTTATCGGAGAACACAAACACACTGCCTTTCGGGCATATTTCAAGGATCTTGGTGAATATACACTCCAGATCCTGACAGTGTTCAATCACATTGATCATCACCACCAATTCGTAAGTTTTGTCCACTGGCATCTCTTCAATCGGGACCGGCAACAAGTCGCGTAGGGGTATTTTTTTTCTTTTACCTACAAGGCGTTCGGCCATGGAAGCACTGAGTGGTCTGATTAGTCTCCTGAATAGTCTTAACACCAAAGGATCCAGAGAAAGATCCCCTCCGGTCAATTCTGTTCTTGAATACGTTGTGTGAGGATGTTTAAGGTATTCCTCAAGCAGCGGATCTTCAAGACTGCAGTATTCGATTTGAACTTTAGTGGAAATCAGTCGCAAATTCGTGAACGGACCGCAACCCAACTCTATGGCTGATGCAAAGTGCCTGCCTGCAATACACGCAAAGTTTTTGAATTCACGGAAGTGATCCATGTTTCTGTCGTCCTTGGCATTTCTGGCCAGTTTCATCCAGAAATGTTTCTCATAGGCCTGGGCTTGTTTCCATCTTTCGCGGCTTACCTTGATGATGCCTTTGCCTTTCTCGAAATAAGAATGATCGTTTCGCTCTGCAATCTTTTTCCTGGCTTCTTCGCCTCTGAGAACATTCTGTTCTTCGTCGATATAGAGATATTTTTTCATTTCAAAATGTGATTAAATACTTGTTTGATACTTTGAGAATATGCTTCCCGGGTATGATTCGCCCTCGAAAAATCGATAATTGCTTCCCGCCTTGCTTTTAGCTCGTTATCACCTAACGAAAGTAATGTTTCTGCGCTTTGCCTGATGCTGCTGATCAGTGAATGGTCGTTCTCACCTTTCAACACTATGCCGTGAACGGCACTTCGCACGTTGGCTGTCTGAGTCACAATAGGTATAAGTCCGAAGTGACCTGTTTGTGCCACTGATCCCGGACCGCCTTCCGCACAGCTTGGATAAACGTGAGCCAGGCATGAACTTGCGATCTGGCGAAACGATTCTGAATTTATTTTGGCGGGACCATGGTACACAACATTCGGATGTTTGTTGCACATATCTTTCAACCAGAAACGGTATAACGGGTCAGCATTTAAGTGGCCGAATATATGCAGTTTGCTGCCCTTGATGTCAGCAAGGGCGTCAACAGCAAGATCAAGACCCTTGTGCAGGGCACCGGAACTGCCCATCCACAGAAAATCGAGAGGCCGTTTTGTAAAAAAGATCTTTTCAGGCACATGGGTTACACTCACATTCAAGGGATGTTTTTCCGGTTTGGCTGCAAAAGGATTCAGGTTTTCAGGATTGCCGAAATAGGTCATGTGTGAAGCGACACAATCACTCATAATAGGTTCTACTATGCGTTGAGGGTTGAGCCAAATACCATGCCGGGCATGAAAAAAACGCGTCCTCAGCATTTCAGCTGCGTTGTGAAATTCCCATTGCATGCCAGTAGAGTAATAGACTTTGGTTTGGCCTTGTATTTGCGGCGCATGAATCAGATTGTTGCGTTCGTCAATGATCACATTATAGGTTTCCCAGTCAATGTTGTGTTTTTTCTCGAAACAATCCAGAACATCCACCACGTAACCGCTGTGGTTCAAAAGCCTGACCATTTCAGCTGCTTCCCATATCATGGCGTGGGAATCAATGAATGGACAGGCCATGACGTTTCCACTAATATAGTATGGAATGGCGCTGGTCACGTAGATCAGCAAAGCCCTTGGCGCACTTTTACCAAGCGTTTTTTCACCAATACGTTCATAGCGCTTTGCTTTTTCACGTCGGATATAACCGTGAATCCTTGGCTGCAGATAGTATTCCGCAAAATTTAAAATTTTGTTTCTGAACTCACCCATGGCCGATTGAATTCAGGCTGACGTCAAGAAGTGGACTCACCGCGCCCGACCAGCCAAGGTGATAACGCTTGTCGCGTCGATACCCGTCGTCGGTTAACTCAAAACTCAAAAGGTCCATTTGATTCAGATATTGTTCAGTATTCCCGTTTCTGTCCGCAACCAGTAAACCAACCCTGTGCATGCCCGGATTGAGTAAATAGGGCGGAATGGTGAAATGAAAACAGAATTCCTTTTCATCTTTCAACTGTGTGCTTACGGGTCTATGTAGGTCAGAAGCTATGAAGGAGAGGGTTTCTTCACGGAAAACAAACAGAAATAGAGAAAATTCAACAGGAGCATTGCGGATGAGTGTAAAGCTTATCTCAATAGCACTCCCGTTGCTTGGAATTTCGTTTCCGTTGAGGTCGCGAAGCGATGCTTCCCTGAGCACAATGGCCTTTTCGGAATCGTGCTTGCCGATTTTAAAGTGTGCCCGCTGTTGCTCAGCTAATGACACCAGGTAACGGGTAAGGGTTTCCTGGGTATTGCCTGAAAACACCAATTTTCCCGAGTCGAGCTGAATACAGGTTTTACAAAGGGAAGAAACTGCCTCAAAATTATGACTTACAAACAAAATGGTTCTACCGCTCCGGCTCACATCTTCCATTTTGCCGAGACACTTTTTCTGAAACTCGGCATCCCCTACGGCCAGCACTTCATCTATCACCAGAATTTCTGGTTCGAGGAATGCCGCCACGGCGAATGCCAGTCGAAGCTGCATGCCGCTGCTGTAATGTTTCAAAGGTGTTTCCAGAAATTTCTCCACACCTGAAAAATCAACTATGGCATCAAGCTGTCGCTTGATCTCGGCACGCTTCATGCCCAGTATGCTTCCGTTGAGGAAAATGTTTTCCCTGCCGCTGAGCTCCGGATGAAAACCTGTGCCCACTTCCAAAAGCGAAGCAATTCGGCCCCTTACTATCACCTTTCCCGTAGTCGGTGGGGTGATCTTGCTGAGGATCTTCAGAAGTGTGGATTTGCCTGCACCGTTTTTACCTACAATGCCAATGGTATCTCCGGGCATCACATTAAAGCTGACATCGCGCAAGGCCCAAAATTCTTCCTGACTGCTTCCGGGCCTGAGAAAACCGAAAAGATTCTCCCTCAAACTCAGGTAAGGCGCCCTGGCCCCTCGGATATTGAACTTTTTGCTGACCCCCTGAATTTCAAGAACAGGCTTCATGCCTCCAAAGATAAATAATGCCGGGAGGCGGACAAGTTATTATTTGCAGAAGCCACTCTTCTAAGGGCTTGCGACCCCTTAGCGCAGCGGATTACGCACATAAACCTGGTTTTGAGTTCAGAAACTATAATAAGGCCTAAAGATGGCATAAGCCGCAGCATTTGCATTTACGCCGGTATTGAGCAGGCTTGTCAATAGCCATGACGATTGAAAAATCATTCAGGCTTGCCGTGAAAGTGATTCCATACCAATTTGGCCTTGGATTGACCGATCACCGCGCTGAGTTCTTCAAGGCTGGATTCCTTCACCTGTTTTACACTTTTCAGGCTCAGCAGCAACTTCCCGGCACTTTTTTCACTGATGCCTTTGATCTCACTCAATTCAGACCGGAAGGTTTCCCGGCTTCGCTTGCTCCGGTGATGCGTGATCCCAAAACGATGCGCCTCGTCACGGATCTGTTGAATGACCTTTAAGGTCTCACTTCGTTTATCCAGATAAAGCGGCATGGGATCTCCGGGAAAATAAATTTCTTCCAGGCGCTTGGCTATGCCGATTACCGCTACTTTTCCACTCAGACCCAGTTCGTTCAGACTCTCCATGGCAGCTCCAAGCTGCCCCTTGCCGCCGTCAATCACAATCAGCTGGGGCAGGGGAGATCCATCTTCCTTCAGCCTGGCGTATCGCCTGTAGATCACTTCCCGCATGCTGGCAAAATCATCGGGGCCTTCAACGCTGCGAATATTAAAATGCCGGTACTCTTTTTTGGCGGGCTTGGCATCGATAAAAACCGGCATGGCGCTTACCGCGTACTGCCCCTGAATGTTGCTGTTGTCGAAGGCTTCAATGCGACGGGGTTCTTCCTTCAGGCGCAGGTCCTTCATCATTTGTTTCAAGATCCGGTCTTTATGTTTGTCCGGATCGGTGAGCGCTGTTTGTTTGTCCCTTTCCTGCTTGTGCGCCAGAGCGTTTTTGTAACACAGCTGCAAGAGCTGTTTTTTATCTCCTATTTTGGGCACCGTGTAAGTGCAGCCCGGTATTTCCACTTCCGGCATAAAGGGCAGCACAATCTCCCTTGCCTCACTGCCCGTGCGATTTCTGAATTCCAGCAAGGCAAAAAGCAGAATATCTTCTTCGCTCTCATCCAGTTTTTTACGCACTTCAATATTCTGGGCCTGAACAATAGCACCCTTGTTGATGTGAAAACAGTGCGCGAAAGCGCCCCGTTCATCGCTGATCATGTTGATCACATCAATGTTGCTGAGTGAAGGGTGCACCACTGTGGATTTGCTCTGAAAGGAACTCAGCAAGCCTATCTTTTGTTTTAATATCCCTGCCTTCTCAAATTCTAACTTAGCCGAGGCTTCGGCCATATCCTTTTTCAGCTCGCCGAGTATGGAGCCAATATTGCCCTTTATGATCTGACGGATCTCCACTATGTTCTGCTGGTAGGCCTCCTCACTGAATTTGTTTACACATGGCGCCTTGCAATTGCCCAGGTGAAATTCAAGGCAGGGCCTGAACTTGCCTTTTTCAATATTACTTGCGCTTAGGTCGTAATTGCAATTGCGCAAAGGATAGGCCTCCTTGATCAGGTCAAGCAAATTGTGCATGGCCCGTCCCGAAGTGTAAGGCCCGAAATACTCACTCCCGTCGCGGATCAGTTTACGGGTGGGAAATATTCTGGGAAAGCGTTCTTTTTTGATAACGATCCAGGGATAGGTTTTGTCATCGCGCAAATTGATGTTGTACCTCGGCTTGAGATTTTTGATGAGGTTGTTCTCCAGCAAAAGTGCGTCGCTCTCGCTCTCAACTTTGATGGTCTTGATTTCAGCGATACGGCTTACCATCAGGCGCAGCCTGCCGTTGTCGTGTTCCTTGTTGAAATACGAACTGACCCTTTTTTTCAGATTCTTGGCCTTGCCTACATATAAGAGGTTTTTTGCTTCGTCAAAATACTGATAAACACCCGGGCCATCCGGCAGGGTTCTGATCTGAGATTCGAGTTGTGGACTAAAGGGCTGAGACACTTCGCAAAGCTAAGCATATCACCTGAGCCTCGGAACCGGAATTGTATGGGGCGCATCCCAATCCTTTTTTGCTCAGTGGAAGGACCTGTATTTTTTACGGATGAATTTTTCTAGTTCCACCGCGTGAAATACCAGAACCGCCATCAGGATACAATATCCGAGTTCATTTGCTGTGAGTGGGCAGGTATGAAACAAGGCGTTAAAAAATGGCAGATAGATCACCAGGGCCTGAAGGCAAAATGTCAGCAAGACCGAAACGCTCATCACCCTGTTAGAAAACAAACCCTGGTGGAAGAGAAAATTGCGTTCGCTTCGCACAGCCATCACATGCCCCAGCTGAAGAAAAGACAGCACGGTGAATACCATGGTCTGCCAGCTTTGGGGGTGAGAACCCAGGGCCCAGGCTTGTGTACCAAGCGTGATGCCGGCCATAAACAATCCCATCCAGAGGATGTGGTAAGCGGTGCCTTCAGAAAAAAGGCTCTCATCGCGTTTCCTGGGTGCCCGTTTCATCACATCGTGTTCCGCTTTTTCGTTCACGAGGGCGAGAGCGGGCAGGCCATCGGTTACCAAATTGATCCAGAGGATGTGTATGGGCAAAAGGGGCATGGGTAATCCGAGCAGAGGAGCGAGGAAAATGGTCCAAATCTCGGCGCTGTTGCAGGTCATGATGTACCGCACAAATTTCCGGATGTTGTCATAAATACGCCGGCCCTCGCGCACAGCGTTCACGATGGTGGAGAAATTATCGTCGAGCAGCACCATGTGTGCCGCTTCCTTGCTCACATCGGTTCCGGCTATGCCCATGGCTACGCCAATGTTGGCCGCCCTAAGTGTGGGCGCGTCGTTTACCCCGTCCCCGGTCATGGCTGTGAAATGCCCAAGTTCCTGCAGGGTTTTCACAATTCGCAGTTTCTGCTCAGGTGAAACCCTCGCGTACACCCGCACATCTTCAGCCATGTTCAGAAAATCTTTGTGACTCAAACGCTTCAGTTCAGTACCCGTGAGGGAACGGGCTTCCTGATCCAGTATACCGATCTCGCGGGCAATGTAACGCGCCGTGGCGGGATGATCTCCCGTGATCATCACCGGACGAATACCGGCCGATTTGCAGAGCGCGATGGCTTCTTTGACTTCTTCCCTGGGCGGATCAACCAGTGCGGCTATGCCGCAAAGTCGCAAGGAGGTCTCCAGCTGAGCTGTGTCGAAATGCGCGGGAAGGTGATCCAGAACCCGGAAAGCGTAAACCAAAACACGCAAACCTTCTTCCGACCAGGTTTCACTTTTGCTCAGCACCAGGTTTGTTTCCTGTTCCGACGCCAGCATGCCGGCCAGGCTTTCCCCGGCTCCTTTGGTCACCACCAGGTAGCGGTTCTTATAGCGGTGCACCGTGCTCATGCATTTGCGATCCGAGTCAAAGGGCAATTCGGCCACCCTGGAATAGCTGTGTTTTAATGCCGTGAGATCCTGAAGGCTTTGCCTGCTTTCCTGCAAGGCGTGTTCAAGCAGGGCAATCTCTGTGCTGTCGCCCTGTAAGTGTGAATCAGCATCCGCGTCCACGTCCTGATTCAGGAGCATGCACAGCCTGAACAAGCTAGCTTCGTCTCCCTCAAGGGGATGCGCATATGTACGCACCACACGCATTTTATTCTGGGTGAGTGTACCGGTCTTGTCGCTGCAGATATAGGATACAGAACCCAGGGTTTCCACTGCAGGCAGTTTGCGCATCAGGGCTTTCTGAGCCGCCAGCTTCGCGGCTCCGCGGGAAAGTGCAACCGTGATCAGGGCGGGCAGAGTTTCCGGAATGGCGGCAACCGCCAGGCTAAGGGAGAGCAGCAAAAGGTGAAAAGGGTCTTCACCCCTGAACAAACCGCTTACAAAAAGTGCAGCGCAAATTAAAAGTATCAGATAGGATAGGTTTTTGCTGAAGCGTCCCATCCTGATCTGCAGGGGAGTTTCAGCTTCTTCACGCTGAAGCAAACTGGCTATTTTACCCAGTTCAGTGTGCATGCCGGTTGCGGTCACAAGTCCCTTGCCCCGGCCGTTGTTCACCAGACTGCCCTTAAAGGCCATATTTTTCTGGTCGCCCGGCCCCAGATCCGTTTCTGGTATGGACTTGTTTTGTTTATCCGAAGGCACCGATTCGCCGGTGAGTGAAGATTCATCGATCTTGAGCGCGTGGCATTCCAGCAGGCGCATGTCGGCAGGCACCAGGTTTCCGGCCTCAAGCATCACCAGGTCACCGGGCACAAGATCTGCCGCCGGAATTACCAGTACTTTGTTATCGCGCATTACCTTGCACTGGCTCACACTCAGTTTATTCAGGAATTCCATGGCTTTCTCCGCCCTGTATTCCTGGATGAAACCCACCCCGGCATTTAGAATCACGATCACCAGGATGATGATCATTTCAGTGATGTCGCCCAAAAAACCTGAGAGCATCGCGGCCAGGGCCAGGATCAGGATCATGAAATCCCTGAACTGGTTCAGGAAGATCAACCAGGGGGCTTTTTTCTTTTTCTCTTCAAGCCTGTTGGGACCAAAGTGTTTTTGCCTCGCAGCCACTTCGTTCTGACGGAGGCCCTCTTCTGAGGATCCCAGATGCCCAATCACCTCGTCTATGTTCTGGTTGTAATAATTCAAGCCCTACTAAAATAAGGCCTTTTGCGCAGAGACGCGGTGCAAAAACGGAGATGCTTTCATGAAGTTTATCAGCTCACAAACGGATTTTCTGATTTAAATTCTTGCGCCTGTCAGGATCATGACCCCTTTGGCTCTCCAATGTCAGGGCGGCTCCTGAACAAAGGGCGGTAAAGCTAAGGCTTAACTGAATGGAGGCGATAATAGGTTAAAGGGAAGGGTAATCCAGCAGGATAGTGGAATGGAGATTCATGATCCTGGGATACAAAGGAGGGAATGGGAGAAACCGTGAATAAAGCTGTGTATGGCGATATTTCGAGAACCACATGCTCCCAAACAACCAGATAAGATCAATTGAAATAAGAGATGCAGTCTCCACTTCCCCTTGAAAAAAATGAGGCATCTTGGAGTCTAAGGGATAAAAAAATAGATTTGCGGGGTTACTGTTCTGGGGCTTGGATTTGATCTTCCGGGTTGTAATATCAGTATAAAGGGTAAAATACATGGCAAAAAAGGAAACTTCGCTTAATGTTCCTGAAGAAGCTATAATGAATCAGATCTACCTGATCAGGGGTCTTAAGGTCATGCTGGATAAGGACCTCGCACACCTTTACCAGGTAACTACAGGGAATTTAAATAAATCTGTGCAACGAAACATTAAAAGGTTCCCATCCGATTTTATGTTTCAGTTAAGCGAACAGGAGTTTAAAAACTTGATATTCCAATTTGGAACATCAAGTTGGGGTGGAACAAGAAAATTACCATATGCGTTTACAGAACAAGGGGTGGCTATGCTCTCTGGTATTTTATATAGCGACAGAGCAATAAGTGTTAATATTCAAATCATGCGTGTATTCACCAGGCTAAGACAAGCAATTATTGATAACACGGAGCTACGATTGGCAATTGAAGAAATCAGAAAGAAAACAGACAATAACACAAAAAATATTGAGGTGGTTTTTCAATACCTCGATGAATTAATTCAAAAGAAAGAAAACCAAAAGCCCCGCAAACAAATTGGGTATAAAGTTCCCCGGAAAAAGAAATGAACTCTGGCATCCGACGCAATAGTACACCAAAAAAGATCTCTTATAAAAGGGGACATTTTTTACATTATTTTTCATCTTTGAATAAGCCAAATAAAAATTGTCTCATAGTTCAAGACCGGCGCGGAATGAGCTTAAACTTTCTGATATTCTTCTTTGTCTTTTTTGAATTTGCCAGCCAGACACTGCAAGCTCAGCACATCAGGGGGGAAGACTTTTTAAAGCAGGTTCATGGCAAGTACTTTAAGGGCCCTTGCCGATATTATTCTTTCTCCCAGCGCAACAAACATTACCGGAACGACAGCCTGATTCGCACCTCGGAATGGCATGAGGCCATTGGTTTTCCCGATCAGTTCAGAATTCACTTTGGCGATAAGGCAAAAGGAAATTTTGTGTGGTTCCGAAACGACAGCGCCCTGAATTACAGGGATGGAAAATTTCTGAAAGCCCGCAGCGATTCCAACAGCCTGCTCCTGATCCTGGGTGGTATGTTTTACCGCGACTTCGAAGATGTGCTGCTGCGCCTGAAGGCCGCGGGATATAATACCACAACACTCTGTGAAAAAAACTGGATGGGAAAACCGGTTTATGTGCTAGGGGCGCGGGAGAACGACGAAAACGCCAACCAGATTTGGTTTGACAAGGAAAACCTGAGGGTTTTACGCATCATAGAAAATCTCTCAGCTATTGAGCAGATGGATATGCGTTTCGAAAAACTACAAACCTGGTGCCATGGCTATATGGAAACAAAGGTTTCTTTCCGCCGCAACGGAAAACTGGAGCAGGAAGAAGAGTATTACAACATCAAAGAGGAGGAGCGGTTTCCGGATTAAATGAAGTGAAGTGATCTCACACAGCGCATATAAAACATGTTTATTCATAAGCTTTGGATCAGTAAAGAATGTTGACGATCAAAATAAAATTCCTGCTTAAAACCCTCATCACTGCTCTGGTTTTTTCTCTTATTCTGTTTCTTAGTGCAGGGAAGATCGATTATTTCCAGGGCTGGATATTTCTGGCAGGTAACCTGATCACGGGATTTATGAATTACTGGACCATAAGAAACGATCCGGAACTCATGAACGAACGCTCAAATGTTGCAGACAATGCAAAAAGCTGGGACAAAAAGATTCTGGGAATTTCAGCTTTGGTTTATGTGCTCAACGTGATCCTGGCCGGCCTGGATTCAGGACGCTTTCAATGCTCAGCCCAATTTCACTGGAGCCTGTATGCAGGTGGCGTTTTATTCCTTCTCATGGGCCAGGTCATTTTTCTGGCGGCAAGAAAACAAAACAGGTATTTCTCAAGCGTGGTCAGGATTCAAAAGGACAGGGAACATAAAGTTTGCGATTCAGGGCTTTACAGGATCGTAAGGCACCCGGGATATCTGGGTATGATCATTTCGCTCGCATCAATCCCTTTGATTACAGGCTCGGTGTGGAGTTCCCTTAGCACCGGCCTCGCCATTCTTTTATTGGTGATCAGAACGCAACTCGAAGACAAAACTCTTCTTAATGAACTGGAGGGCTATATCTCGTACTCTCAAAAAACCAGATTCAAACTGATCCCAGGTGTTTGGTAAGGGTTTTCATTGAACCATGTTTGCGCTACCCTAATCCCCCAGATCCTCCTTAGGCAAGATCCACAAGTAATCGTTATGGCCGGCACAATAAAACACCAGATGATAATTGCCATTGCCTAAACCCAGCTCTTTCATATTGAACTGAAACTTTTGTTTGCCCTTCTCAAACGGCCTGTCCTTGAATAAGATCTTGTGAAAACTGGCATCCAGATTGCGGGTGATCTCAGCCGAAACGCTACCCGACTCAAGCAATTCTATCTCTACATCCAGCTTGTAATCGTAAGCGCATATTTTCGACAGCACAATCAGGGTTTTTTTGCGCCTCTGCTCCAATGTAAATAAAGCCGCTTCGCCCGGATAAAACGCTCCGCTTTTACCGGACACCTTGTAGTTCAGCACAAGACCATTTTCCCGGATCTCAAAACGGAATTTGTCCCCGTCAGTATAAGCGAAGGGCTCTGGAGGTAAAAAATACTGTTCAAATTGCAAACCCCCATTTCGGCTCACAGCCAAACTCAGCTCGGTTTTGTTACCTGACATAAAATTCTGCTGGTCAAAATAGGCGATGTAGAGCAGACCTGTTTTGGGGTCCACCTCCATGCGCGGACTGAACTGGTTTTTATGCCCGGGCACGTAGGTGAACAGTATGGGTTCGGTCCAGGTTTTTCCCTGGTCGTCGCTGTACACCAAAAACACATCCAGATTGGTTTTTCCGCTTTTGAGATCGCTCCAGCTGATGTATATTCTGCCTTTGAACTGGCCCTGGCTTTGATCGCAGGCTATCACCGGATGTGTGTCTACCCTGCTGCTATTCACCATGGTACTGGTAGCCGATGGCACCGCGAAAACGACCGTGCTGTCGCTCCAGGTCCTGCCATTATCCTTAGAATACCTGAACACAATGTGTTTGCCGGCAAGGGCGGTAGCCAGTATCACAGTGCCCTCTGCCTTACAGGTTTCGTATATCACCGGCCTCACAAACTGATCCGGGCTGTTGCTTCCGAAACCGATCATCGGCCCTGTACCGTTGCTCACGCCTATCCTCACTTGTGCGTTAAGGACAGAGGAACACAAGGCATACAGAAATACCAAAACAATAGGGCCTGAGCGCATGCTGCAAAAGTACCAGAAATATGTTCCCTCACCTGATTGAATTGATTTTAGTCGCACGCAGGGACTGAGCAATATCTTTTTTTAATTGGGCTTTAACACCTAATTTTAGGCCTCCAATACAAGCCTATGCAACGATCAGACATCAGCAATTACCTGGACAAAAACAAAGAACGCTTTTTAAACGAGCTGCTTGAACTACTTAGAATACCTTCAATAAGCGCCGACAGCAAGTACAAGGATGCCGTACTTATAACCGCCGAGGCCGTAAAGAACAGGCTCACAGAAGCGGGTGCAGACAAGGTTGAAGTCTGCACGACCAAAGGGTTTCCCGTGGTGTACGCCGAGAAGATCATCGATCCCAAAAAACCAACGGTGATCGTGTACGGACACTACGATGTGCAACCTGCCGATCCCCTGAACCTCTGGGATTCTCCTCCCTTTGAACCGCAGATCCGCAAAACATCGGTTCATCCCGATGGCGCCATTTTCGCGCGTGGGGCCTGCGACGACAAGGGCCAAATGTATATGCATGTGAAGTCCTTCGAACTGATGATGAAAACCAATACACTTCCCTGCAACGTGAAATTCATGATAGAAGGAGAAGAGGAAGTGGGTTCACCGAGTCTTGGTCCCTGGATAGTGGAAAACAAAAGCCGCCTGAAGGGCGATGTGATCCTGATCTCAGATACCAGCATCATCGCCAACAACACGCCGAGCATTGATGTGGGCCTGCGCGGTCTGGCTTACATGGAAGTGGAAGTGACCGGTCCCAACCGCGACCTGCACAGCGGTGTGTACGGCGGCGCCGTGGCTAACCCCATCAACGTGCTCTGCAAAATGATCGCCGATTGTCACGACGAAAACAAACACATCACCATACCCGGATTCTACGACGATGTGCAGCAACTCAGCGATGCCGAACGCGCCGAAATGGCCAAAGCCCCCTTTAACCTGGAGGACTACAAAAAAGACTTGCAGGTAAACGATGTGATGGGCGAGAAGGGCTACAGCACCATAGAAAGAACAGGCATACGTCCAACCCTTGATGTGAACGGCATCTGGGGTGGATATACCGGAGAAGGCGCCAAAACCGTACTCCCTTCAAAAGCCTTCGCCAAAATAAGCATGCGCCTGGTGCCCAATCAGAGCTCGCATAAAATCGCCGAACTTTTTCAAAAACATTTCGAAAAAGTGGCGCCCGCCTCAGTGAAAGTTAAAGTGACCTCACATCACGGTGGAGAACCGGTTGTAGTTAGCACCAACAGCGCCGGATTCAGGGCAGCCAGCAAGGCCATGGAAGAAACCTATGGCAAAAAGCCAGTGCCCACACGCGGCGGTGGTAGCATTCCTATTGTAGCCCTCTTCAAAAAAGAACTAGGACTCGACAGCATACTCTTTGGATTTGGCCTGGATTCAGATGCCCTGCACTCGCCCAACGAACATTACGGTTTGTTTAATTACTACAAAGGCATTGAAACCATTCCGCTGTTTTACAAATATTATACTGAACAAAGCAGCGCGAAATGAATGCCGGCGAATGGACTGGCATTCTGGGCGTAAGCATACTTTTGTTGGCCTATGCGCTCAACGTTTTCAAAAAGCTTGCTTCCGATTCCGCTTTGTATCTTTTCATGAACTTTGTGGGGGCTTTGCTGGCCGGCATTTCGGCCTTCCTCATCCCCTTCTGGCCCTTTGTGCTGCTTGAAGGCGTATGGTCACTGTCAACCCTTGTGCTGCTGCTCAGAAAACTCAGATCATGATAAAAATGTTTTACGGTCTGTGCCTCTCAGGCTTTCTGGTGTTCACCTCCTGCATGTCTATACAGGATCTTCAGGTGAAGGACATCAGCAGTTTTGAACTGCAAAGGCTCGATACCAAAGGCCTGGATGCCGTGCTGAAAATGCGCATTGAAAATCCAAACCGTTTGGGCTTTACGATCTACCCCAGCGTGTTCGAGGTCAAATACAGCGGTCTTTACCTCGGACAAGCCAGGCTGCTAAACCGAACACGCATCAAGGGCAGGTCAGAAGAAACCTATGCTTTTCAGTTGAGCAACGATTTTAAGCAGGTGAACCTGATCGACATTTTCGCCTTGCTCAAACCAGGTGGATTAAAAAACGAGATCCACATTCAGGGTGATCTCAAAACAGGCACCTGTTTACTCAGAAAAAGCTTCAAAATTGATTTCAAGGAAAACCTGGGCCTCAATTAAATGCGACAGGATCAGGCCTGATCAGCCCAAAGCAGAATACGCGTTTCAGGTATCTTAATGATACGAGAAGATTAAAGGAAAAGTAAAGCTCACCAGCAGGCTCCATAAACCGTAAACCGGCATGTAGGAGGCAATGCTGTTCTCCACTTCTTCAAATCCCCCGCCTTTTCTTAAACTGATCAACTGCCGGTAACACACCAACAACAGATTGATCATGATCAGGGCATTGCTTCCCAGCACCGCTGCCCGGTTGGGGCTGAGACCCCACTCAGAGATTCTGAACAAAATGGCGCTGAGGGCAATGCCGTTGATCACAATGCTCAGCACTGAAAGTGAAAACAGCATCACCCGGCTGAAGAAACTCATGCTTTGCCTAGAACTTTCAGCAATGGAAAACAGGATGATGGCCATAACAGCCAAAAGCAGGGCATTGAACAGGATCAGGAAATCCCGGTCCTGGTAAGGATCTTTGCCGGTGTAGGCGATGGCCACAAGATATACCAGAAGCGTGATCAGCACCAGAGGCGTGAACACCCTGGCGATTACAGGCGACACCCTGTTCACGAGTTGGGGATTGCTCTGCACAAGGTAAGTGCCAACCAGGGGCACAGCCGCAACACCGATCTGCACCACATACCGGAAATAGAAGTCCTCGATCTTAACACCGATAAGCGAGAACAGTCCAAGCGTCAGGCCCGTCATGATGCCGCCTGCAATCAGCAGCAAGGCGCAGATCACCAGCAATTCGCCGTTAAAGCGCAGAAAGCCCAGGCGAAGGGAAAGATCTTTTATATCGGCAGCACAAAAGGCACTACCCAATATGAACCAGAGAAAAATGGGCAGGTGAATGCAGGCCAGGATCAGAGAATCACTTTTAGGCAAATCCGGAAGCAGATTGATATAGACAGCAGAACAAATAAAAAGCAGCGAATAAGTAAGGCCTTTGTTCAGGCTAAATCTTCCCTTCCGGGCAAACCAGGCGGTCAAAACCGGAAACACAATGAAGCCCATATTACGGGGGTAAAAAAACGCTTCCTTCACCTGGATGATCTCGGGTAATTTCATGATCAGTCCGGCTACCAAAGCCCCAAGTAGCAAAAAAACAAATTCACTGCTGCTGCCCCATGATATGGACTCACTTTCATGCTGTAGGCGGGCCATCCAGAAGGCCAGGGCGGGTTCTTGGACATTTTCACGGTTCAATTCAAGAATGGCAAGGCGGAAATTTTTTTTGTCAGAATGGTAAAGCAATTCCAGGGCCCTTGCATTTTGGAGTTGAGATTTGATCTTATCTTTCATAGTGAAAAATTAATTCAGGCAGGTCTTGTTGGGATTCTTTTCTTATCATCTCAATTAATTCCGCCCGGGCAAGTCCGGAAAACACCTTCACAAATTAACGTCAATTTTACCATATTCACATGTGTTGAGTCTAGGATGCCTTTTGTCTCAAAATAGCGGTTTGATTTGTCTCATTCCGTATTTAGTTCATGATGAAAATCCATTTCGAATTCTCAATTTGATCCGTGTATAAACACTTATCCACTTCACCTTCGCTCAAGGCGCCTTGCCTTTTGCGATTAAGGTAATACGAAAAGAAGCCTTTTACATTCAATGCATACACATCTTGTCAAAATCTTAATGCCTAAGCAATATGCAGTCTAAAGCACAAATGGTATAAATTCATGAACTTTGTCAGTCCCTTTTATTTTTTTAGGCCAGAGCTTAATTTTGTGATCGGATCTGGAACAGACTCCAAAGATGAACCAAGCCATTTCTCAGCGATTATTCTCCCTGCGTAACAGTTCTGCCGGGGCTATTCTCAAAAGCGCCATCATCATACTTTTGGGGATCACTGTCTTTTATGTGGATGACCGGGATTTTTTCAATTACCGCATCACGCTGGGCATAATTATCGCTTTGTCTCTGTTGAAAAGTTTTTACTTCGTGAGCATTTCCTATCAGAAAATACTTGAAGTAAGCATCAAAAACACGGCCTATTATGAGTTCATTCTCTTTATGGCCACACACATTTTTGTGATCATAATTTCCTTTGCGGCCGATTTTTTCTGTTTGGTACAGGTTGATCCCCGCAGCATCACAGGCATCAACCAAACTGCAGGCTTATTCGAAAAAGCCTTTGACTGCTTCTATTTCTCAGTACTCAATTTTTCTTTTTTTGGTTACGGCGATATCATTCCAGTGACCATTCCGGCCAAACTTATACTTATGGTCGAAGCCCTGCTTTCATTTATGGCCATAATTTTGGTTTTGTCGGATTTTATCAGCCTTAAAGAAAGCCTTGTGGACCGGCATAGAAAGAACTAGATTATTGTGCTTCTGACCTGGTTACGCTTTAACCGTTTTGCATAAGCCCCTCCGTGTTGTTTAACTGAGCTATCCGGCCGATTGATCATTGCAATGAAGCCAGACTAAGCTCATGTGCGAGAACCTTAACGCGAAAACTCCAGAATTGTTTTACCGTTGGTTTTGCAAGAGCCGCAGGTTTCGCTGCTGAGTGCGAATTTATTGTCGCTGAGTTCGGTGATCTCCCATTCCCCGCCAAGATTACCCAAGGGTGAACTGCTCACATCCGGCGCCATGGTAAAGCGTGTGCCTTTTTCGCGTATGTACCATTGTATGGCTTCGTTTGTGGCCGACCCGGCAAAATTGTTCACACTGGCCGGACAATTGTCTTTGGACGCTTTGCAGGCTGTGAAGTTCCAGCTACCCAGTGTGCCGGTGAAACTGCCCGCGGCTACAGCACCCATGCCGCTCCAGCTCCAGGTTTTCAGACTCCATGTGCCGTCTAGGGTTTTGGCTTGTTTGTTGTTTTTTGAACAGCTGCCGAACAGCAAAAGGGCTATCAGGCAAAACGAAAGAGTAATGAACTTCATGGTGTGGTGTTTAGGTTTTAATGGGTCAATAATTTTATTGCTTTCATTTGCTTTTTGATCCCGCCTTAACCAGTCGTTCCAGTTTGCCCTTGCGCTTGATCAGGTTTTTGTAATCCCACTGTATGTCCCGGGCTTTTTTCATCAGGCGTTTCAGGTCTTTCGCATTGATTTGTGATGCATCGGTGTAGCGGATCTCCGCGGCTTTAAAACTGCCTTCTGCCTGCAGAATGTCCTCTTCAAAGGATTGCCCGCTCCAGAACAGCAGGCGTATACAATCCTTTAATTGCTGGTAACCTACTATGGGATTGCCCTCAATGAACCAGACCGGGTGGGCGTGCCAGATCTTGTTTTCCGTGGCTTTAAGTTCCTGGTCAATAATTGCGGCCAATGGCTCGCAAATGGCCTGGCTATTCTTCACCAGCTTTTTGTTATAGGCTTTGATGTCCGCTGAAATCATATGATGGTCTTGTTGGTTTTTACTGTGGGGCAGCGCGAAGATTAAATGTAAAAAATAAAAACGAAATCCGTCCACCCGGCCATGGGGATGATGCCAGACTAAAAACAATACATTTGAAGTATTAAACAAAGCCATTATATTTAATGCAGCAAAGCCATGCAGGGTCATTTACTCATAGCGCACCCCTTGCTGGCCGACGGTTTTTTTAACCGCTCGGTGGTATACCTGGCCAACCACAACAAAGAGGGGGCCTTTGGATTTGTATTGAATTTCAAAACCCAGTTTATGCTGCGCGATGTGAGGCCCCAGGTGAAGAACGGCAATTTCCCCATCTATGAGGGCGGACCGGTATCACGCAACCAGCTTTTTTTCATTCACAACCTCGGCCACGAGATCAGCGATGCCCAGGAAGTGAGCCACAATATTTTTGTGGGTGGCGATTTTAACGAGCTTATCCATTTGATCGAGCACGGTCGTGTGAAAAACGGCGACGTGCGTTTTTTTGCGGGATACAGCGGCTGGGGCGAAGAGCAATTGGAAGGCGAGATTGAGCGCAGGCACTGGCTGGTGGAAAAACCCGAGGACAATGCCTTTTTTAAATTGCCGCCCGAAGAACTCTGGGGCTGGGAGCTGGGCGAGGTGAAGAAGAGCTACAGCATTTTCGCTGACTTTGGTTCGGATCCTTCGATGAATTGAACCAATCTTGTGCAATTGCCAAGATTGACGAAACTGTGGCAAGTATTAGGAAGTTGGGTGCAATGAATGGATATAGCTTTATTTGACAACCGCAAGACAGAAGACTTTCTTTTTAGATCTGTCCAGTCAATCAGGGGGTTAAGACATTGCTGAGTGTTTTGAGCAATGCCATAATGAAAGTGCGACCGATCACTGGGGGTCAGAGTTAGTACTGGAAATTATCCATTCTAGATTGGAATTGATTCGATTTGAACTGAAACAGGTGAATAACCTACTAAGAGAAATTTTACATTAGTATTTTATACCTAAATGGGCCTTCATTAATTCCAACATTTGGCTTTAGTAAAAAAGTATTGACAACTGTCAAAGCCTAAGTTAATTTTATTGCTTAAATATCTTGAAATTACGTGATTGGGTACCTACGCTAACTTGAAGTAAGTAAGCCCCACCTTCTAATCCTACTGTCTGCAGGTCAAAGTCAATTTTTTTTGATCCAAAAATTTGTTCATTTTTAATTTTCCTTCCCATTACGTCCCATAACGTAACCGTCACAGGCGTTTCACTTGGCAATTCCCCTAGAATCTTAACACTTTCATTCGCTGATGAAGGATTCGGAAAAACAACAACGTTATCAAGTAAGGCAAACTGTTCATTGATCTCTGTAAAAAATGAACTTGGCACTTCTGGGCCAAATCCACCTAAGTATTCAATGGAACAATTTGGATAAACTTTAAAGGTCCAGAAGCGTCTATACAAACAACCAGCAAGGCAGTCATCCCACCCATAGGTATATGTAAGCATTGTATACGGCGTAGTAGTTGTGCTGGCACTTAAAGTGTCAAAAATATTATCAACATCATATGGGGTGAAGTCGGGTTCTGAATTTAGTACGCCAGGGATGTACAAAAACTTCATGCAAAGAGCTGAGAGGTTACTATTGGTATCTCTTCGAAAATTAGCATAATGTTTAGCGCTAAAAGGATTAAAATAATATCCTGTTCGCTTTAGATCATACTTGCTTATAAGGTTGTCAACTGTAGAATTCCCAGTTGGAATGATGTTATTCCTTAAGTTCTTCATCCATGTCAGGCTTGAGTCAGCGTAAACAAAAAATTTATTAAGCTCAACCAGTAAATATGTATGTATATCAAGAAATTTGAAAATAGTATCATAAGGAGGAATAGTAGTTGCGTTATATACTGCAAGGAGTGCCTTAAGATAATTGTTACTTATGTTTTTATCAATTTCTACACTGTCCTTAAATGGAAGATTCGCGTTATGAACCTTTAGAACAGCCATTCGGTCAGCATCAACTCGATACTTCTCAACAACACTTGCAGGTGCAGAACAGTTGGAAGGCACAATTTGTGCATGACAGATCTGAGCTAGAAAAAAAATCCCGCCAATTGCTTTATTTAGCAATAATCTGCTTAAAAGTTTCCGAACGGCCATCATCTGTTTTTAAATTTACCAAATATAATCCATTGTTCAAAACGATCAAATCTATTAGGTACTGGTGAGTATCGGTATCATACTTTGCTTCTGGAATTTCCAGCAACAACCTTCCTGTTAAATCAAACACCCTTATTGATGCCTTTTTAGTATGGCCTGAAATTGTCTTAATTGTTACTTGACCATTCGAGGGATTGGGGAATGTTCTTGTTTCTTCCCCAGGCCGTTTTTCATTAACATTTGTCATAGTGGAGTCCATATAATATAGGGTATAGGCAAATTTGGCCGTTGCATGTGGTGAAAATGGATCAAAAGGATACCAGAAATGAGTTGGAGTTGCAGAATATGTGTTAAGAACCTTGTAAACGTAACCTTTAAAGTTTGCCGAAGAACTGCTAAATGAGGTTAAGGTTATGTCCGTTTCGCAGGGTATATCATTAACACCGGGCTGAGCACCGACAATTAGGGGAACTGAGACATTACCCTTTAAGTTGCTTTTTGCATCCCTTTTCCAGGCATCAAGCAAAACATTAGACCCAATATTGTGGCTTGTTGTATAGGTAACTTCGTATTTTAATACAACGCCATATCCAGGTCCCATTCCGTTCCAAGGTATAGAGTAATAGACAGACTCAGTATCGATAAAATTAATGTTTGTACTAGCCATTGGTATACTTAAGTTAAAGTGCTTAAGTTGATACCATGGGAGTTCTATTTTCTGCATAGCCTTTCCCGCGTTTATTCTTCCAAAACCAACCTGAGGATCCCAAGGTGTTGCATATGTCGGAATTGCGGATGCATATTTCTCAATGATTTTTTCTATATCCTCAGGAGCGATATTATTAGGCTTTTGAGGGTGGTTATTCACATAGCTCATTAATAGCGCAGAGACTCCGCTTGCTAAAGGTGCAGAGAAGGAAGTACCATCTGCTTGCCGCTTTTGCGAATCATTTACTCCCCACCAAAGCGAATCCGTGATGCCCGACCCATTTTTCTTTAAGAGCGAATACTGGTTCGGCGTTGATGCCGCTACAAAATCCAAATAGGGTCCACCACATGAACCTACACTTGCATTATCAGCCCATCTATAACCAGTGGCATCAATACCCCCGACGCATAGGCAAAATTCATCCTTAAAGTTTGCAGCCATATTATAGATAGAAGGAGTAAAAGTAGTCCCTACATTATTACCTGAAGAAAATGATAGAAGAACTTCATTTTCAAATGCAGTTCTCAAAGCTTCTTTCATCTGCTCATAGGTTTGTGGAGGACTTGGGGCCATTCCCCATGAGTGATTTTGAATGTGCTGAGCTAAGCCTATACCAGCCGCGGGATTGGAAATAGCCCCATCAACAATCGCATGCACTATATCCGGATAGGAGGCTGTAAAGTATGCAGGATTATTTGTTAAATTATTCCCTTCAAATAACTTCATGTCATGCAAGCTGACTCCATCGTTAAAGTTAATGGCATCTCCCCCGGCAACGCCTGCGATGCCTACAGAGTTATTCCTGATTGCTGCTATTAAACCGGCAACACCAGACCCGTGTCCAAGCCTATCCACCGGCAATGACCCTAAATAATTTACATTGTTATAATAATCTCTACCGGTTAGGATCTTTGATGTTTGAATATTCGATCCCATGAAATCAGGGTGAGTGTAGTTTATGCCTGAATCAAATACACCCACAATAATATTTGCACTACCACTATGAGTAGCCCATGCTGGCGTAACGTTTATATTGCTTGCTGTATAAGACCCCGTCGCGTCCAAACAAGGAAAGGAACCATTCACATAATAGGGGTCATTTGTAAAATACAGATCAATCAAGTAATTCAAATCCGCTGCCTGAACCAGATTGCAACCAGCACGAACAATTTTAACCATACTAGTATCAACGGTCGAACTAGGAAACTCGACTAGTAGTGTTGCATAAAATGGCAGTATCTTTACACTGTCGCCATCTCTTCCGATGGATATAGTGTCAGCATTAGTCATATTTGGAAATGTCTTATATGCTGGCCACCTTGAACCATCTGCCCCAACCAGTGAATTAAACTCAGAAATGCCGCCTGAACTAAGAAAATCGGCTAGGTAGCCAAATTCAACATTTTTATTGTTGCAGTTTGTATTGTTCATCTTCGAGGGCTGAAACCTAATGAGAAATTGATGTGGAAGTGTCGTGCATCCTCCAGTTGGATAACTTGCGGTAGGCTTTGGCTTGAAGCCGTAAGTGTACCTCAAAGTTCTAAGCGCATTGCTTGCAGCAATTGTGGAAACACCAATTACATATATGTCGTTTCCATCAAGAGCTAAATCGTAGGAAACGTCATTTTCGACACCGTAGGAGTTGTTATATCTCAGCCATAGAGTTTCTCCATTTTGGTCTTGGACCAGGGTAATAAAGTCTTTTCCAGTCGAGAGAACGCCATCTCCCGTGATAACATAGTTATTATTTCCATCGACCCTAATTCTTCGTGCTTTCATGAAATCTGACGGATTTTGATTTGGCATTTCCTTTTTCCATGCCAATCCCCCAGTTGGGGAGTGTTTATAAATTATCAAATCAGACCCCCCATAACTATTTCTCTGGTGTCCAACTGTTATTACATTGTCCGAAGCGTCAGTAGCTATACTGGTTGCTTCAGAAATTTGTGTATTGCTTGAGTCCGCCCAATTTACGCTGAGTGTGGGAGTAAGTTGAATGACACTAAAATATTTATTGTTTCCGTCAGCATGATTGCAAGCAAGGTTTAGATAACCGTTACCACCAACTGCCATTTCCGTTACAAAATCAATACCATCCCCACCAAATCCATGCCGATACAGATTTATTTGGTTTCCATTGTTATCGTAACGTATTGTTGTAATATCCGCGTTAGTCGAGGTTGAAAGGGCGTTTACACTTGTTCCACTGACATACACATCTCCGCTTGAATTATCCAAATGGATAACTGTAGCTGCGTCGGGCAGCCCTATGTGATCATAATTAGTTACCCATTGAAGTGTACCCGAATTATTATACTTCAGGGTACAATAATCTGGGGCAGAGCCAGCATTACATGAACTTCCGGTAATGTAGATATTCCCTGACCCATCCAATACCATTGCAGCCGGTGCGTCATTTCCACTGGAAATGCCATTATAAATCTGTTGCCATACAATTGAAGAATTAGAGGGATCATATTTTACAAGAATAATATCTGAATGGTTAGTTGTTTGCCATTTACCACAAAAATATATATAACCATTGTTGTCAACTTTAACGTCTGCCCCGTAATTATCGTAGCTTGTTGATCCTGTAAATGTTTGCTCCCACGATAGTACCCCGGTCTGGGAGATAGAACTTAGGTGTATTTGAGACTTGGACCCCACCACCTTGCTGCTAATAATTACTCTATCACCTGTGTTTGGATCAAGGACCATCCGAACATTCTCAACATTCCCTGGATTCCCATATTGGATGATGCCAGTAGTGTTCACATAGTACTGCCCAAATCCAAAAAAGTTCACAGAAAGTGCAAGTGCAGCAAAGAAAACTCTCAATTTCTCATTGAGAGAAACTGCGCTTTTTTGCAAAAATTTTGTCAGTGGTAACGTATTTGTTAAGCCCATGATTTTTGGTTTTAATTGTCGGCAACAATTATATACCAAAAAAATCTCAAAAAAACCAGTAGTGTAACTACGGGCTTTCCCCGTAGTCGAGCTACGGGGTTTTTAATCAAAAGCTTGATTTATAATCTTTTGTAAAACAGTTCACGTAGGTCATCAATGCTCTTGCAATTGAGCTTATCAAACAAATTCTTCCGGTGCCATTCAACCGTCCTCGTACTTATCTCCAACTCTTCTGCGATGTATATATTGCTTTTACGCAATAGAAGTAATGGAACAATAACTCTTTCTTTATTGGTCAAATTAACCTGGTCACAAATTCTTTTTTCTTCCGAACTTCTTTGCATTTCGTGAGCGAGAATTTCAGAAACTCTGGTATCATGATAATAGCCCTTCTCCTTAATTGAGTTTACCGCTTCCATTATTTCTCTAATCCCGTCACCCTTTGGTAAATAAGCGTTAGCACCATCTTTAAAGAACATAGAAACATAGATCTCATCAAAATGCAGCGAAAGCATCATTACCTTGATCTCAGGGTACAGTTCTTTTATCTTCTGGAGGGTTTTTCTTCCACTAAGTATTGGCATATCCACGTCCAGTATAACAATATCTGGTTTTTTGATAGGCAGAATATCAAGCAATTCTTGCCCGTTTTCTAAGTCAAACATTACATTCACCTCTCTAAATCTGGCAAGAAGAACAATTAGTCCTTCCCGGAATACCTTGTGATCATCTACGATTCCTACGTTAATAGTCGTTTCCATTATGAGTGCCCCCTAGAGGGAGTTAAAAAACGGACAGATATCTCCAACTCCTCGAGTTTTCATTTCTGCCAGTAGAAATTCCTGTCCTCTATAAACAAGTTTAAGGTATTTTTTAATTCAGAGTGCATTTTTTGAAAAAAGTCATCTTTAAGTAATACTCATTTTATCGTCAAAAATCAATTTAAAAGGAACTATATTTGATTTTCAAGCTTCGCCCAAATGAAAAACACCCTATTCCTGCTCAGCGCCCTGCTGCTGAATGCCCCAATTGCTTTCGCGCAAAACCACTGGTCACCTGTAACCGAAACACAGATCAGCCGCACGGGCATACGCCAGATCATACCCCAGCGCTACCAAACACAGCGCCTCGATCAAAACAACTTTAAATCCCTGCTCTTCTCGGCCCCACACGAAAAACAAGGGTTCCTGATCAACTCCTCCTGTGTGATCGAATTACCCTTGCCCGACGGGAGCTACCAGCATTTTAAAGTGGTGGAAAGCCCCATAATCATGGAGCCCCTGGCAACTCAGTTTCCGGATATGAAGACCTTTAGCCTCAAAGGCATAGAAGATCCCCGCGCCAGCGGCAAGGCCGACTGGAATGAATTCGGTTTCCACGCCATGCTGCGCACAACAGAAGGCGATATCTTTATAGATCCCTACTGTGTGGGCAATACCCGGGATTACCTGGTGTATTACAAAGCCGATTTTGTAAAAGAACCCACACAACGCTTACCCGAAGCCGGTTTGGAATTGCCGTCTGAAGCTCAGCGCAAAGCCCCTTCAGGCAGCGGGGCCCAGAATAAAGTCTCTTCTCAACCCCCTGCCATTTGTGTGGGTCCCCAACTCAAAACTTACAGACTGGCTGTGGCCTGCACAGGCGAATACGCGGTGGCCGCAACAGGACTTTCTGCACCCACAGTGAGCCAGACCCTGGCTAAGATCGTCACCTCTGTTAACCGTGTCGACGGCGTGTACGAAACCGATGTGGCCATACGTCTGGTGCTGGTGCCCACTGAAACCGCTGTGGTCTTCACCAATGCCTCCACAGATCCCTTCACCGGAAACAACAATTCGGGGACCCTCATCAACGAAAGCCAAACGGTGATCACAGCCAGCATTGGCAGCGCGAATTTCGACATCGGTCACACCTTCAGCACCGGCGGCGGCGGATTGGCCTTTCTGGGCTGCGTCTGCAACAATGGTTCAAAGGCCAGGGGCATTACCGGAAGCCCAAGCCCTGTGGGCGACCCCTACGACATTGATTACGTGGCCCACGAAATGGGTCACCAGTTTGGAGGCAACCACACTTTTAATGCAAACACTGGTTCCTGCAACGGTAACCGCAACGGGTCAACAGCCGTTGAGCCGGGCAGCGGCATCACCATCATGGCTTACGCGGGCATTTGCGGGGCCAATGATCTTGATCCGCACAGCATCGCGTATTTTCACCCCACCAGTTATGATGAGGTGGTGAACTTCGCGCATTCGGGCAGCGGCAATTCCTGCGCGGTGACCAGCACCACCGGTAATCAGGCGCCTGTTGTGAATCCCTCTACATCCTTCATTGTGCCAAAGGGTACACCCTTTTACCTCAGCAGCAATGCCACTGACCCCGATGGCGATTCACTCAGCTTCTCCTGGGAAGAAATTGATGTGGCGGCCAATGCCGGCAACTGGAATTCCGGTTTCACGCCGTATTTTATGTCCTATAATCCCGTGACCAGCCGCACCCGCTATTTTCCGAAACTTTCTGTGGTGAACTCCGGTAACTATACAGGCACCAAAGGCGAATACCTGACCTCTACACCCCAAACGCTTAAATTCAGGTTCACGGCCCGCGACAACAAAATGGGCGGTGGAGGGGTATGCTATTCAAATTATACCGTAACAGTGGATGCCACAGGTCCTTTCGCAGTTACCTATCCCAGCGCTCCGGCCATCTTCTGGCTCACCGGCAGCCAGCAAACCATAACCTGGGATCTGAACGGAACTGATTTTGTTCCCATCAACTGCGATTCTGTAAGGGTATCCATTTCCTACAACAGCGGTAATACCTATTCCGTTTTACTGCCCAGCACGCCCAATGATGGTACCGAACTGATCACAGTGCCCACTGTGAGCGCCAACATCAGCACCTGCAGGATCAAGATCGAGGCCAAAGGAAAATGGTTTTACGATGTGAGCAACAACAATTTCACCATTACCACCGATGTGGGCATCAGCCAAATCTCCGATAACAACCCGCTCGCCCTCAGCCTCTGGCCAAACCCAGCCAATGAAACACTCTGCTTTGCCCTCAGCAACCTGGCGGACAAAGAAGTTGTAAAGCTCAGGGTCATGGATCTGCTTGGAAAGGTTTCTTACCAGAAGGAATTCAGGGCAGAAGGCCATCTGAAGTCCGAGATCGATATCACGAATTTGCAACATGGACTCTACCTGCTTGAACTGAGTCAGGGCGGTAGAACTTCCCTGAGTCGCTTTGTGAAAGACTAACAAAAGGTCTTGCACATGCATAGAATTGATGCCTGCAGCATTTAGAATTTTAACCGGCCTGCTTGTTCTTTTGTATGGGAAGGGTCTTCTGGCGCAAAGCCAAGGCGCCAAGGCTGAGCTCTTGAACAGGCTTAAAAGCCCGCAAGCCGACAGTGTACTGATCGACACCTGGAATGATCTATCCTGGCCGGTGTATTCCTATGACCTGCCTGATTCAGCCATCTATTTTTCACTTAAGGCCATTGAACTGGCCGAAAAAATACAGGACACCAAACGCCTGAGCATTGCGCACCGCCGTTTGGGCATTGCCTACATCAACCTGGGTGATTTTAAACAATCCATTCGCCACCAGGAAATCAGCTACGAACTTTCTGAACAGATAGGATTTCGCGAGGGCATGCGCAAGGCCCTCAACAACCTGGGCGTGATCTACCTCAACAACGAATTGCTGAACAAGGCCCTCGCTTACTTTCTTAAAAGCATCAAACTCAGCGAAGCGGAACAGGATTCCTCCACACTCTTCAGTCTGTATAACAATTGCGGGGTCATTTACATGCGCCTCTCGGATTTTGAAAAGTCCATACAGTTTTACGGCAAGGCCCTTCAGCTCAGTCTGCACAGCGCCAACAGTGACATGTTCATCGATCTCTATTGCAATATTTCAGCGTCGTACCGCAACCTGGGACAACTCGATTCCTCCTTTCATTACCTGAACAAGGCCGAAAAGCTTATCGGTGTGTCGGGCAACAGCAAATCAAAGTACTCGTATTACACAGCCAAAGGATTGCTGTATTCCGTTTCCGCTCAGCACGATAAAGCCCTGGCCTGTTTTGAGCTGGCCAGAAAGGTGGTGACGAATAAAAGTGACGAGATCACGGTATTGATCAACCTGGGTGAAGAAGTTCAGAAAATGGGCAAGACCAGAGAAGCCATTTTGTATTTCACCGAGGCCTACAAGGTAAGTGAAGCGCAGCAGGCCTACAGCAACCTGAAATACCTGAGCAAGGTGCTGGCTGAATTGCAGGAAGCACAGAACAACCTGCCTGCCATGAAACGGTATATAAAGGCCTACCTGGCTTACAGCGACTCCAACGACAAATACGTGAAAGTGCAAAGCATAAGGCAACAGCAACTGGAATTTGATTTCGAAAAAAAACAGCTGGCCGACAGTTTGAAGTTTGCCCAGCGCGAAGCTGTGAAGAACATGGAGCTGGCTGTAGCCGAAGCGAAACTCCACCGGGAAAAGAATTTCCGCATCACCTTGTTGCTGGCCCTCGTGCTTGTGGTAATACTGGCTGTGTTTCTCTACAACAGGTTCTTTGTGATGCGCAGGCAAAATCTGGTGATCGAAAATCAGAAACAGGTTGTGGAAACCAAGAACCGCGAGATACTCGATTCCATCAATTACGCGAAACGCCTGCAGACCGCCATTTTGCCACCGCTCGAAGAGATCCGCTCTGAACTGAACTGTGCCATACTCTACCAGCCCCGCGATATCATCGGGGGAGATTTTTATTTTTTTGAAAAGCAGGACGGTATACTCTATTTCGCGGTTTGTGACTGCACAGGGCACGGCATACCGGGTGCCCTCATGAGTGTGGTCTGTCACCAGGCCATGAAAAAGAGCATACTCGAATTTAAACTCAGCGACCCCGCACAGATCCTTTCCAAAAGCCGTGACATCATCATCGAACAGCTCAGAGCAAAAGAACACCACATCCGCGACGGCATGGACGTGTCGCTTCTGGCCATCGATAAAAAACACAAACGCTTTTTCTGGGCCGGGGCCAATAATCCGCTCTGGATCTGGGATAGCAAAGGATTTTCAGAACTTCGGGGAGATAAACAACCCGTAGCCTGGCACGAGAACGCCACTGGCTTTACGGTACAAAAGGGCGACTTTGATTCAGACACCCGGTTTTGCCTGTTCAGCGATGGTTACGCCGACCAGTTCGGTGGAGAGAAAGGTAAAAAATTCAAAGTGAAACAACTCCGTGAAAAACTGGAAACACTTCGTGCACTTAGGCTGGAAGAACAGATCACTGCGCTCAGAACACAATTTCTTGACTGGAAGGGACCGCTCGATCAGGTGGATGATGTAAGCCTGGCCCTGATCGCCGTGGAAAACTGATCAATACTCGGTTTTCATCCCCACATAATGCAGGAATTCTTCTTTTTTGGACACGTCAGAAAACTGACCTCCGTAAAAAGAAGTGATGGTGGCGGCATTGTTGTCCTGCACCCCGCGCGAAGAAACACAGAGGTGCTTGGCATCGATCAGCACGGCCACGTCTTCGGTCTGCAACACCGTTTGCAATTCATGGGCTATCTGCATGGTGAAACGTTCCTGCACCTGCGGACGTTTGGAATAATATTGTACGATGCGGTTGAGCTTGGAGAGTCCAATCACCTTGCCATTTGAAATATAGGCGATATGCGCTTTTCCGAAAATGGGCACAAAATGGTGCTCGCAGTTGCTGTAAAAGGTGATGTCTTTTTCCACCAGCATTTGCTTGTACTGGTAGCGGTTTTTAAACAAAGCCACTTTGGGTTTGTTGGCCGGATCCAGTCCGTTGAAAATTTCCTTCACATACATTCTGGCTACGCGCTCGGGTGTACCTTTAAGGCTGTCGTCGTTAAGATCAAGACCCAGGGTTTCCATGATCTGGCGGAAATGGAATTCGATCTTTTCCATCTTCTTCTTCTCGCTGAGTTCGAAGGCGTCGGCACGCATGGGCGTTTCAATGCTGGTGAACAGATGCTCATCGCCGATCTCTTCGGCGGAAAGTCCTGACAGTTCTATGTGTTTGCCCTTAAGCAGGGTATTCAACAAAATTTCTTTCTGTTTCATAAAGTCTGATGTTTAATTCAAGCTTATTATCTATTCTGGGACGGAGCAGCTGAAAGATCACTAGCGCGATGTGTTCAGCAGTGGGATTGAGGTTTTTAAATTCTGAGGTATCGAGATTGAGGTTGCGGTGATCGAAGCGGTTCATCACTTCTTCCTGAACAAGCTGGCTGAGCACTTTGGTGTCCATCACATAACCGCTGACGGGATCGACCTCGCCGGTCACCTTGACTTCAAGCTCGTAATTGTGCCCGTGGTAATTGGGCGAATTGCATTTGCCAAAAAGACGTTTGTTTTCCTCTTCAGACAGGGCAGGGTTGTGCAGGCGATGGGCCGCGTTAAAAAATTCTTTTCTATAAAAAGCTACTCTGCTCATGTTATTCTCATGTGTTCAATCAAGGGAAAAATTCGCCGGATTGAGCTGTATTGCCGGGCACTGCTTCAGAAGTTTGCTGATCAAGTGGCCCGGTATTCTTCAGAAAGGGGAAAATTAATTAAAGCCTGATCCCTTTCTATTCGTAAAAATACTCAATTTCCAAAGTACTCTACGCAGATCCTTGGGGTTTCGTATAATTTAACACAATGTAAATGAACCCCTTGAGGCAGGTGAGGCAGAATTTGCGCCCAGATGGCCATGGCCAGGTTTTCGGTGCTGGCCAGCACGCCTTGCATAAAATCCACATCCAGGTTGAGGTTTTTGTGGTCGAGTTTTTCGCAGACCTCTTCCTGCAGGATCTGGCTGAGTAATTTGGCATCCATCAGAAATCCCGTGTTTTGGTCCACTTCACCTTTGATGGTTACAATCAGTTCGTAATTGTGACCGTGCCAGTTTGCGTTGGCGCACTTGCCAAACACTTCCAGGTTCTTTTCCTCGCTCCAGGCAGGATTGTAAAGTTTGTGCGCGGCGTTGAAATGCTCGTGGCGGCTAAGAAAAATCATGCCTCAAATGTAATCAAATTCTTACTTTTGGTCATGCCCAGGATCCTGCTGCTCAGCGCCACCAAGGCCGAGATTGAACCTTGTTTGCAGTTCCTGCAGAACTTCAAAACACACTTACCCAATCAGTACAAACTCAAAAAAATTGAACTGGAGCTTTGCATCAGCGGTGCGGGCATGGTTAAGACAGCTTTTGAACTCGGGGCCTTAAAGAGCCGGAGCTTTAACCTGGCCATTCAGGCCGGTATCGCGGGTTCATTCGGCACCTATGCCGTAGGCGAGCTATTGCGCGTGGATGAAGACCGCTTCAGCGAGCTTGGCGCAGAAAACGGAGATGAATTTATGAGCATGGATGAACTGGGCCTTGGAGAACAGGAGCAAAAACTGCTGTATCCCTACCGGCACCCTTTTCTTTGCCAGCTCAAAAAAGCAAAGGGCATTACCGTGAATCAGGTGCACGGCAACAGCACTTCAATTCAGAAGATCATGGCGCGTTTTCATCCCGATGCCGAAAGCATGGAGGGGGCGGCTTTTATATACGCGGCGAATCACTGTGGCTGGCCGGCCCTGCAGTTAAGGGCGGTGAGCAACCTGGTTGAAAAACGCGACCGAAGCAAATGGAACATCCCCCTGGCTGTAAAAAACCTGAACGATTTCCTTATTCAATTTCTCAAAAGCCTCGATGAAAACTAAACTCAGCCTGGCCTATTCGCCCTGCCCCAACGACTGCTTTATTTTTGATGCCCTGGTGCACAAACGCATCGATACAGGTGACCTGGAATTCGAGGTGCAGCTCATGGATGTGGAAGCCCTGAATCAGAAAGCACTTAAAGCAGAGCTCGACATCACGAAACTAAGTTTCCATGCCTACGCCAAAGTGATGGAACACTACATCCTGCTCAGGGCAGGCAGCGCCCTGGGCTTTAACTGCGGACCGCTGCTGGTGCAGAGTGCAGAACGCCGGCTGAGGGATGGAACAAAATTCCTGAAAGAACCCAAAGACTGGAAGGTGGCCATACCCGGAGAACTCACCACGGCCAATTTCCTGCTTTCTATTGCCTATCCCCAAATACAAAACAAGGTACCCATGCTGTTCAGTGAAATTGAGAACGCGGTATTGAACGCAGAAGTGGACGCGGGGCTGATCATACACGAAAGCCGCTTCACCTATCAGGACAAGGGCCTTGAAAAAATTACCGATCTGGGTGAGTACTGGCAAGACCTCATTCAGGCACCGATTCCGCTGGGTGGCATTGTAATGAAACGAAAACTTGACCCACAGCTCAGGAAAGCGGTGAATGCGCTCATCAGAAAAAGTGTGGAATACGCCTTCGCGCACCTGGAGGCCAGTATGCCTTATGTAAGGGAACATGCCCAGGAAATGAGTGACAAGGTGATGAAACAACACATAGAGCTTTATGTGAACAAATTCTCGATCGACCTGGGTGAAGAAGGTGTACGCGCCGTGAAACTTCTTTTTGAAAAAGCCGCAAGCTTAGGCGTGATACAGGCAGTGCAGCCGGAATTGCTGATGAGCTGAGCTCAACGCTTTCTCAGCCATTTCTGAAAACAATAGGGGTAAGCGTTTTTCTCGTCTTTCTCATGGCATTCCTCCCAGCTCAGTTCCCAGAGTTTGGGATCTATTTCAGGAAAATAGGCATCGGCTTTAAAGCGTGAATTGATCAGGGTTCTGTAGATCACCTGCACCAGGGGAAAGGACAGCTTGTAGATTTCGGCTCCGCCGATCACGAAAACCTGTTCTTCCTGGCAAGATTGAATGGCATGTTCAAGACTGTGGAATATTTCGGCGCCCAAAACCCTGTAATCGCTGTGCCGGCTGATGATGAGGTTGCGGCGCCCGGGCAACAAGCGCCCAATGCTTTCGTAAGTTTTTCGGCCCATCACAATGGGTGAACCCATGGTGGTTTTTTTAAAAAAGGCCAGATCGGCAGGCAAATGGCAAAGCAATTGGTTGTTGCAGCCTATGGCATTGTTGAGGTCGGTGACAACTATAGCGGAGAGGGTCATGTGAAAATTCATACAAACCTATTTATTCCCTGCTTCAAGTACAAATAGTAATGGGATATAAGTCTATTAAATGTAAATCGCGGTTTGACTGTATTTGAACAGGCTTGCGCCATAGTGAAGTTATCGGGATAATGAGGGCCGAAGCAATCCGTTCTCTCCGTATGGTAACATTACGCTGAGATTGCTTCGCTCTGCTCGCAATGACGCGTTAGGGTGATTGTGTTTCAGCATACAGAGGTATAATCATCCGTCATTGCGAGGCTATCGGGTTAATGAAGGCCGAAGCAATCTGTTCTCCATGGTTGGTAACTTTACGCCGGGATTGCTTCGCTTTCGCTCGCAATGACGCAATAGGGTGATTGTGTTTCAGCATACAGAGGTATAATCATCCGTCATTGCGAGGCTATCGGGTTAATGAAGGCCGAAGCAATCTGTTCTCCCTGGTTGGTAACATTACGCCGGGATTGCTTCGGCTTCGGCTACCCTTCGGCCGGCTCAGGGCAAGCTGCTCAGCCTCGCAATGACGCGTAGAGGAAGCTTCTACCTATCTTCAAAAACCTGAAACTTGTAACCTGAAACCAGAAACCAGGAACCAGAAACCCTTCAAAGATTACAGGCCTTGCACACTTCACATTTATCCTTATTGAGCCAGAGTTCACGGTCGTTTAAGCGCGCATCGGTATACTCAAGTTGCGATTGGGGTTTGTGCAGGATCTTTCCCAAAAGA